>NZ_JASHJX010000006.1 GCF_030732985.1 Nioella sp. MMSF_3534 | reverse complement strand
GCTTCTCTTCATCGTCTGTCTCCTCAGTTGGAGAACAGGCTAACCTCAAACCGGGGACTTTTCAGGGGAGCAGGTCAGGATCATTGATCACCTCGCGGCGCTTCAAAATCCATCATTCGGAAAACTGGAGGACAAGAAAAAGTTTCAACGAATTAATGAGTTTGTAAGAGACGTGACCGGGAAGCCGGAGGCGCTTCTAGAGGTGCCAAGTGAGCGAGAGTATCTTCTCGTTCACATGGACAACAAGGTCCTTCCACTCTCATCTCTTGGCACAGGCATTCACGAGGTCATTCTGATCGCAGCCTTCTGCACGATCTATGATGAATCCATCATATGCATTGAAGAACCAGAGGTGCACTTGCATCCACTCCTGCAGCGCAAGTTGGTGAACTATCTGAATGAGAACACCAGCAGCCAGTACTTCATCGCAACACACTCCTCTGTGCTCATCGATACTCCTGGCTCTTCTGTGTTCCGCGTAACCAATGACGGCAGCCAGACCTATGTCCGGCCCGCCCTTACCAAAGAAGACCAGAGGGAGATCCTGGACGAACTCGGATGCCAGGCCTCGGATATCCTGCAATCGAATGCTGTCATATGGGTAGAGGGCCCATCGGATCGGATTTACCTGAAGCACTGGATCTCTGCAGTTGATCCGAACCTGAAGGAAGGGATCCATTACACAATCATGTTTTACGGGGGAGGGCTGATCAGTCACCTGTCAGCCTCTGACGAGGCGCTGGAGCGTTTCATCAGGCTGCGGGATATGAACCGCAACATGGCAATCGTGATCGACAGTGACATTGAGCACGAGGGTGGCAGCCTGAAACCCCATGCGCAGCGCCTCGTGGATGAGTTTGACGGACATAAGGGACTGGTTTGGATCACTGAGGGGAGGGAAATCGAGAACTACGTTGACGGCACGAAGCTTCAGTCAGCACTGCAGGGCCTGCACCCTCAGCTCTACAAAAGCGCCGGCAAAACCGGTAGCTTCGATCATGCTTTTTACTTCTATCGGGACGACCCGGAGAAGCCTGGACGGAACAAGACCTACAAAATGGGGAACAAGGTCGGTGCCGCCGAGATCATTTGTTCAGAGAGTGCTGACCTCTCGATATTGGATCTCAAGGAGAGAGTTGAGGAGCTTGTCGCCATGCTCCAACGGGCAAACGGCATGGAAGATCCTTCCTGAAATTACGTCCCAGTTTGCGTAGCCTTTCACGTCGTTAATGCTTCATCTACCCTATTGATTTCATTTCCGTAATCTCTATCTGGGACACTTCAATCCATTCTGGGATGCCAATGTCCCACTTCCGAAGTGCTCTGTGCCCAGAAAACCGCTACCTCTGAGGCTTCCCGAAGTCTGTTTATCCCAGTATTTTATAGGGGTTAGATCACGATGGGGCAGGGCAGGGCTTCAGGACGCAATTCGGGTAGCTCTGCAACGCATTTGGCCGATAATGTGCCATATGCAAAGTCAGATGATTGGCGGCTGGTGGGTAGCGCTGGGCGGTATCTATCCCCTTATTTTCAAGGTTCATCCACGACCTTCCGAGATCTTCACGCCTCTTCCGATTTCCTGAAGAACTCTCTGTCCCACAACACCGAGTGCAGAGAAAAGAAGGGCTCGACCTGACCAAGCAAAGGCCTTGAACCAAGTCCTTGCCGACGGACTGAAAGAACAGCGGGAAGATCGTATCTCCTGTGGGCTGTTCATCGGGGCGCAGATTATCTGCAATGAATATTGCGCAGCTATTGCAATTGCAATACACACTTCATAAACTGTCGAAAAGCATCGCAGGAGGAAGCGGCATGCCCCACGAAACGGTTCGTCTGACCATGGCGCAGGCCCTGGTCCGCTATCTTTGCAACCAGTTCACGGAAATCGAGGGCGAGCGCGTGCCGCTCTTTGCCGGGGTGTTCGGCATTTTCGGCCATGGCAATGTGACCTGTCTGGCAGAGGCGCTGGAGACGGTGCAGGACCGGCTGCCCACCTGGCGTGGCCAGAACGAGCAATCCATGGCGCTGGCCGCGATCGGTTACGGCAAGGCCAGGCTGCGGCGGCAGATCATGGTTGCAACCTCCTCGGTAGGGCCTGGTGCCACCAACATGATCACCGCCGCAGGTGTGGCCCATGCCAACCGCCTGCCATTGCTGTTGCTGGCTGGCGATACCTACACCAACCGGCTGCCGGATCCGGTGTTGCAGCAGGTGGAGCATTTCGGAAATCCCACGACGACCGTGAACGATGGCTTCAAGCCGGTCAGTCGGTATTGGGACCGGATCACCCATCCCGCGCAGATCCTGTCGTCGCTGCCGCAGGCCATTGCCACCATGCTGGACCCGGCGGATTGCGGCCCGGCCTTCCTTGGCCTGCCGCAGGATACGCAGGAACTGGCCTATGACTACCCGGTGGCATTCTTCGAGGAGCGGCTGTGGACGATCCCGCGCCCGCGCCCGTCGCGCGATCAGGTCGCGGCAGCGGCGGAGCTGTTGCGCACCGCAAAGGCACCGCTGATCATCTCGGGGGGCGGGGTGCGCTATTCCGGTGCAGGCGCAGCGCTGGCGGAGTTCGCAACGGCACGCGGCATTCCGATGGCGGAAACCATCGCGGGCAAGGGGGCGGTGGTGCACGATCATCCCGCATATGTCGGCCCGTTGGGGATTGAAGGCACGGACGCGGCAAAGGCGCTTGCTGAAAACGCCGATGTGGTGATCGCGGTCGGTACGCGATTGCAGGATTTCACCACCGGATCCTGGACCACCTTCGGCGACGATACCCGGTTCATCAACATCAACGCGGCGCGTTTCGATGCGCTGAAGCACCGGTCGCTGCCGGTTGTGGGCGATGCTCTGGAAGCGCTGGCCGATCTGGATGGTGCACTTGGGGATTGGGTCTGCGATCCGGCCCGAATGGCGGATGCGCAGCGGCTCTATGCCGATTGGAACCGGATGCTGGACGAGGGTCAGGCTCCGACCAACAGCACGCCCCCCAGCTACGCGCAGGTCATCGCGGTTGTGAACAAGATGGCCAGACCCGAGGATACGATGGTGACGGCAGCGGGTGGCCTGCCGGGCGAGACGGTCAAGAACTGGCGGGTGAAAAGCCCCAACACGTTTGATTGCGAGTTCGGCTTTTCCTGCATGGGGTACGAGATCGCCGGGGCCTGGGGTCATGCGATGGCCAAGGGCGGCGATGGCACCCCGATCGTCATGGTCGGCGACGGGTCCTACATGATGATGAATTCCGATATCTATTCATCGGTCCTGTCGGGACACAAGATGATCGTCGTGGTCTGCGACAATGGTGGTTTCGGCGTGATCAACCGGCTGCAAACCGGCATGGGCGGGGCGGGGTTCAACAACCTTCTCAAGGATTCGCGGGTGCTGAACAGGGACGATCCGCTCCATGTCGACTTTGCCAAGCATGCCGAATCCATGGGGGCCTATGCGCGCCATTGCGACAGCCTCGCCGATCTGGAGGCCGCAATGGACTGGGCGCAGGGAACCGACCGGACCACGGTTCTGACCATCGCTTCGGATGCCCATGCGTGGACACCGGGCGGGGCCGATTGGTATGTGGGCGTGCCAGAGGTGTCCGGGCGTGAGGGCGTGCGCGCCGCGCGCAGCGGTCAGGAAGAGTTCCGCAAGAAGCAGCGGCCGGGGGTCTGAGGGGCTGCGTCACCTCGGGGCCAGACAGGCGGAGGAAGCGGGGCGGTGGCGTTTACGTCACCGGCTCCCGCTTCGCGGGACCGCGCCACAGCCCGCCCATTTCCTGCGCGGCCACGCGGGTTGCGATCCATAGCGACAGGCCAAGTCCCGAAATCACCGCACAGGCCACGCCGAACCAGACGCCGTATTCGTCAAAGCCCCAGACGCCGACGAAAAGCCATATGAAAAAGGCGATGCCGAACCCCTGACGGTAGAGGCTGATCCAGACTGTCGCCATGGGGCGCTTGAGTGCCTGAAGCAGCCCGTTGATGGAGAACAGCATCATGTAGACGGGCAGGATCACCCCGTCGATGCGCAGATAGATGGTGCCGACCCGGATCACCTCGGGGTCATCGGTGAAGACCGACAGGATGGCGCTGCCGAAAATCCACAGGATGGGTGCGGCCGTGGCAGTCATGATGAAGCCGACCTTCCAGCAAAAGCGCAGCGCTTCCCTGACACGCTCGTAATCCCCGGCGCCGAAATTCTGCGAGGCAATCGGCAGAAGCGCACCGGTCACGCCGAAGACCGGCAGCAGCAGGATCTGTTCCAGCCTGATCCCGAGCCCGAAGCCCGCCACGGCATGTTCGCCAAACCCTTTCAGCGCGTATTGCACGACGAAGCCGGACAGGAACATCATCAGCATCGAGGTGGCCGTTGGCAGCGTCTGGAGCGAGATCTCGCGGAAGCGGTCGGCGCGCGGGCGAAAGTTGCGTGCCCTCAGCCGCGCCATGGTGCGCAGGCGAAAGACCTGCCGCAGCATGTAGAGCATCACCCCGGTCTGGCTGACCACGGTTGAAACCGCCAGCCCGTCGAAGCCGATGCCGGACCAGAGGCCGGGAATGCCATAGATGAACAGTGGGTTCAGGCCGATATTGGCGACGAAGGCTACCATCAGCGCCCGTTGCATCGACCGACCGTCGCCATGCGCCTGCAAGACACCGTTGCAGCCGAAGGCAACCAGAAAGCCGGGCAGGGCCAGCGAGAGGATCTGGAAATAGCGAATGCCCGCGTCCTGATAGGCTCCGGCCTCCGACACCAGCCGGATGATCAGCGGGCCATACCACAGCCCCGCAAGGCCGAGTGCTATGGCCGCTGTCACCGCGTAGACGATGCCTTGCGCGATGGTGCGCCGGGCCTGACGCCGGTTGCGCGCCCCAAGCGCGTTGCCAACCAGTGCACCCATGGCTGCCCCAAGGCCGACTCCGAACGACATGGCGATGTGAAACGCCTGAAAGCCAAGCGCGATGCCCGCCTGTGCGCTGGTCCCGAGCAGCCCGGCGAAATACATGTCGACGATGTTGTAGAGCGTATTGAACAGCATCCCCAAAGCGCCGGGAATGGCAAGCGTGCGGAAGTGGCTGGATATGGCCCCTTCGGTCAGATCGTTGTCGATGGGGCGTGCCATGTCAGAGCCTCACGGTCTTTCGGCCTGAACGGTCAGGAAGGTGAACTCTGGGGTCAGGACTTCGACAAAGCCGTGGTTAAGCTCTGCGTCCACGCTGATGCTGTCCCCTGCGCGCAGGGTCAGGTGCTGCTGCCCGTAGCGGTAGACCGCTTCACCTTCCAGCACCTGAACGAAGACAACGCCATGACCGACATAGGTGGGGGGCGGGCCGCCCTCGCGCAGCAAGGTCACCCGTCTTGCCTGAAACCGCAGATCCTTGCGGGCATGGATGGCGAGGTTGATATATTCGTGCTGGTGGTCATCGGTGATGCGGGTCGATTTCAGGCCCTCGCCGTGACGCACCAGCGTGAAATCCGTATGGTCGGTCTGGGCTTCTCGGAACAGCGAGATAATCGGCACTTCCAGCGCTTCGGCCAAGGCGGCGAGGGTGCCGATCGAGGGCGAGACGAGGCCGTTTTCGATACGGCTGATCATGGCGGCGGAGACGCCCGATAGATCGGCAAGGGACCGTGCGGAATGACCCCTCTGGCGGCGCAGTTCTTTCAACGAGGCACCGATGGCTCTGTCGATCAGCTTGCCGGGTGGGTCCTCTGTCTGCATGCGCCGCGCCCCTAGTCCTTCTTGTAGTAGCCCACGACGTCGCCGTCGGTCGTGACCCCAAGCCCGTTGAGCAACCTGTTGGCGTAGTTGAAATATCCAACGATCTGGTTGATCTCCAGGATCTCGCCGTCATCCCATCCGGCGGCGCGCAGCGCGTCCACATCCGCCTTTTCGATCTTGCCGGGATGCAGCGTCAGCTTCGCGGCGTAGCGCAATGCGGCCAGTTCCGCCCCGTCGAACGCATCTTCCGGGCGCCGCGCCTGCAAGGCGTTTTCGACGATGTCCGCGCGGGCGTCGTCGCCGATCAGGTGGCGGGCGTTCGTCCAGTGATTGGCGTAGGAATAGGGGCAATCGTTGAGCGTCGAAACATACGAGCTGATGACCTCCTGAAACCACATCGGCACGGTGTTGCCGTCATCATGCAGGCAGGCGCGATACAGAACCACATGGCCGTTCATGGTGCTGGGGCGCAGGGAATGCACGCGCATCACGTTATCGACGGTGCCATGCGGCGTCCGGGCGAAGTCGAGGGCCTTTTTCAGGGGCGCGTCGGCCTCGTCGTCCGAAAGCATTCTGATCCAGGCGGACATGGTCGCTCCTTCAGGTTTCAGTGCTCAAAAACTGTGCGCGTCGATTGCAATCGACATTCGTGCTACATTTTTTATTGACGAATTATTGCGCCTCGCGCAACCTTATTCAGCGACGCGCAACAGATTCAGGGGCTGGGGAAGTGCTTATGCGGTGGAACTGCACAGGATCGGGGGCGGCCAGGCCGGGCGGTGCCGTGTGGCCCGTCGGTGGCGCCGATTTGGCCTTCCTGTCATGACGGGTGCGTCCGCCCCAATCATCGAGGTCGCGAATCTCGACAAGTTCTATGGCGATTTCCATGCGCTGAAGGACGTCAACCTGACAGTCCACCAGGGCGAGAAGATGGTGATCTGCGGCCCGTCCGGGTCCGGCAAGTCCACCCTCATCCGCTGTTTCAACGGGCTGGAATGGCACAATTCCGGCCGATTGGTCATCGACGGTGTCGAGGTGCACGAACAATCCAAGGACATGCGCAGGCTGCGGCAGGAAGTCGGGATGGTCTTTCAGCAGTTCAACCTGTTTCCGCACCTGACAGTTCTGGAAAACCTGATGATCGGCCCGATGAAGGTGCGCAGGCAGGGCCGTGCACAGGCCGAGGCCACCGCGCGCAAGTATCTCGACCGCGTGCACATCCCCGAGCAGGCTGACAAGTATCCCGCGCAGCTTTCCGGCGGCCAGCAACAGCGCGTGGCAATCGCCCGCTCGCTTTGCATGGAAACGCGGATCATGCTGTTTGATGAACCCACATCGGCGCTCGACCCCGAGATGATCAACGAGGTGCTGGACGTCATGGTCGAACTGGCGCAGTCCGGCATGACCATGGTCGTCGTCACGCACGAGATGGGCTTCGCCCGCAAGGTGGCCGACACGATGGTGTTCATGGAAGCCGGCGAAATCGTAGAGGTCTCGCCCCCCGACACGTTCTTCACCAACCCTTCGTCCGAGCGCTGCCGCCTGTTCCTCGACCAGATCCTGGAGCACTAGGGATGAGCGCCCCGGACCTGTCCGGCCTCAAGGGCCAGCCGCTGCCGCAACGCCCGGCTTTTCAGCGGTTCCTGGGGTCCACTGCAGTCTCCATCGCGATCTATGTCGCCGTGATGGCGCTGATCATCTACGGGTCGTTCACCGGCGCGCAAAACATGGGCTACAACTGGCAATGGCACCGGGTGCCGCAGTTTCTGTACAGTTTCACCGAGGACGGGTTCGAACTGGGCGAGATCGTCTATGGTCTGTTCGCCACTATCCAGCTATCCGCCACCGCCTTTGCGCTTGCCACCGTCCTTGGCCTGCTGGTCGCGCTTCTGCGGCTGTCGGGGCTGGTCATGGGCACGGCCGTGTCGATCGGGTTTCTCGAACTGATCCGCAACATCCCGCTGCTGGTGCTGCTTTACCTGTTCTACTACGTCCTTGGCCCCATCTTCGGGTTCGACCGCTACTGGGCCTCGATCCTGACGCTGGCCGTGTTCCATTCCGCCCTGATTTCCGAGATCTTCCGCGCGGGCATCAACGCCGTTCCCAAGGGCCAGTGGGAGGCCGCGAAATCCATCGGGATGAGCACCGGCCAGACCTATCGCTATATCATCCTGCCCCAATCCGTGCGCTTCATGCTGCCGCCGATGACCGGCGAGGCGGTGCATCTGATCAAGAGCTCTGCCATCGTCAGCGTCATCGCCGTGGCGGAGCTGACCACCATCGGGCGCAACATCATTTCCGACACATTCATGAGCTTCGAAATCTGGTTCACGGTGGCCGCCGTCTACATGGTGGTCACGCTGATCCTGTCTGTCGGCGTCTCGTATCTCGAACGCAGATACGCCGTCGACCAATAACAAGAGCACCAAGTCCCTAATGATCCAACAAGGAGACAAGACATGACGATTACACGCAGACTGTTCGGGGCCGCCCTCGGCGCGGCCATGGCGGCGGGCGTTGCCCTTCCCGCCGCGGCGCAAAGCGCGTCGCAGGCGCTGACCTCGGAAAGCGTCATCACCCAGATCCAGGAAGAGGGCGTGATCCGCATCGGCCTGTCGCTCTTCGTGCCGTGGTCCATGCGCGATGTGAACGGCGACCTCATCGGCTTCGAACTCGACGTGGGCCGCCAACTGGCCGAGGATATGGGCGTCGAGGTGGAATTCGTGCCGACCGCGTGGGATGGCATCATTCCGGCCCTGCTGGCGGGCAATTTCGACGTGATCATCTCGGGCATGTCGGTGACTGCACAGCGGAACCTGACGGTGAACTTCACCCAGCCTTATGCCTATTCGGGCCTTGCCATCCTTGCCAACCGCGAGATGACGGCGGGCATGTCGATGGAGGACATGAACTCCCCCGACGTGATCTTCGCGGCCCGCCGCGGTGCCACCCCCGCGGTGGTGATCGCCGACCGCTTCCCCGAAGCGCAACTGCTGCTGTTCGATGAGGACGGTGCCGCCGCGCAGGAAGTTCTGAACGGCAACGCGCACGCAACCATGGCCTCGCAGCCGACCCCGAACCGTGAGGCCGGGCGTCATCCCGATGTGCTTTACGTGCCCTTCGACAGTCTTTTCGATCCGCGTGGCGAAGGCTTCGCCGTGCGTCGCGGCGACCCGGATGCGCTGAACTACTTCAACAACTGGATCGCGCAACAGTGGCGGTCCGGCTGGCTGGAAGAGCGTCACGACTACTGGTTCGCGACGGAAGAGTGGGCCGATCAGGTCGCACAGTAAACCCAAACGCGAGGGGGCGGTTTTGCCGCCCCTTCCCCCTCGTCAGGCAGGCCCGCTCCGTGATCAGGTTCTTTCGAAAATTCAGATGGCCCGATTGGGCGATCCTGGCCGTCCTGATGGCGTTCTTCAGCTATATCTGGTTCACCATCGAGGGCACGCTGAACTATTCCTGGCGCTGGCACCTGATCCCGAATTACATCGTCGGTTGGCACACCACCCGTGAAGAGTATTTTGCCAATATCCTTCTGCAGGGGCTTGCCGCGACGATCCGCATTTCGATCTACGCGTCCATTCTGGCGCTGATCCTAGGCACGATCCTGGGCATCGCGCGCTGTTCATCCAACCTGACGGTGCGGATGCTGGCGCGCACTTACCTGGAATTTCTGCGCAACATCCCGCCCGTTGTCGTGGTCTTCATCTTCTTCTTCTTCCTCTCACAGCAGCTGATTGACGCCCTGAACCTCGAAAGATGGGCGCGCGGCATCGCGCGGCAGGAAAACAATGGCGTGTGGGAATTCTTCTTCGGCGAAATGCGCCGCTTCCCGTCGCTGATTTCCGGCGTGATCGTGCTGGCGCTGTTCGAAAGCGCCTTCGTGGGCGAGATCATCCGCGCGGGCATCCAGTCGATCCCCAAGGGCCAGCGCGAGGCCGCGCGCTCCATCGGGATGAGCCGCTGGCAGGAACTGCGCTATATCGTGCTGCCGCAAGCGCTGAAAAAGGTGGTGCCACCGCTGGCCAACCAGTTCATCACGCTGATCAAGGACAGCTCCATCATCTCGCTGATCTCCGTGCAGGAGCTGACCTACAAAACGGTGGAGCTTGTCGCCTCCTCGCGCATGATCTTCGAGGCCTGGATCACCACCGCCGCCTTCTACTTCGTCGTCTGCTTCTCGCTGTCGCGCCTTTTTGGCCGGCTGGAACGGCGAAGTTCAAGAAACGACCGCTAGGGGCCAGGGTGATGCAACGCTATTCCGCCTTTTCGCTGTTGCGCCATGGGATCAACCGGCACACCACCTGGGCCCCGGCCTGGCGCAGCCCGCCGCTGAAGGATCGCTATGACGTGATCGTCATCGGCGCGGGCGGGCATGGGCTCGCCACCGCCTACTACCTTGCGAAGGAACACGGGCTGACCAATGTCGCGGTGCTGGAACGCGGCTGGCTAGGCGGCGGCAATATCGCGCGCAACACGATCACCATCCGCTCGAACTACATGCGCGACGCGTCGATCCCCTTCTACGTGAAATCGGTCGCGCTTTACGAGGCGATGACGCGCGAGCTCAATTTCAACATGATGCACTCCAAGCGCAGCATGATCGACGTCATCCAGAACTACCCGATGATGCGTGACCGCAGGCGTCGGCAGCATATCATGGATATCTACGGCTCGACCTACGAGCAGATCAGCGAGGCCGAGGTCCGCCGCCGCATCCCCGCGCTGACAGGGGGTGGCCCCGATGCGCGGCTACCTGTGGTCGGCGGTTACGTCCACACTGATGCCGCGATCAACCGCCATGACGCCGTGGCCTGGGGCTATGCCCGCGCCATTGACGCCATGGGCGGCGAGATCCACCAGCAGACGCCGGTGACGCAGCTTCTGCGCGGCGCGGATGGGCGCATCGAGGGCGTGGAAACCCCGCGCGGCGTGATCCGCGCGCCGAAAGTGGCGGTGGCCGTGTCGGGCCACACCACGACGCTGACGGAAACCGTGGGGCTGAAACTGCCCCTGCGCACCATGAACCTGACGGCCTTCGTGTCGGAGCCGGTGAAGCCGCTTGTCGATGTCATTGTGAACTGCCCCGATGCGGGCTTCTACCTCAGCCAGTCCGACAAGGGCTCGCTCGTCATCGGCGGCGCGCCCGATCCGGGCCAGAGCTTCCGCCGCGACATCAAGCAGACGGTGTTCGAGGATACGGTGTCCGCGATGCTCTCGCTCTTCCCCTCCTTCAAGAAGCTCAAATTCCTGCGCCAATGGGGCGGGCATCTGGATATCGCGCATGACGCCTCGCCCATTCAGGATGAAACCGATGTGCCGGGGCTTTTCATCACCGCCGGCTGGTGGGGCGGCTACAAGGCGATCCCGGCGGGGGGGCTGACGCTGGCGCATCTGGTGGCGACCGGGCGGCCGCATCCGCTGATGGAGCCCTTCGGGATCAACCGCTTCCGCCATCTCGATTACGTGATGGAAACCGGCACAACGACGGCGAGGTAGGACAGGCAAATGATGCAGATCCCTTGCCCCTTCTGCGGGCCGCGCAATGAAAGCGAGTTCTCCTTCGGCGGGCCGGTGAAGCCCCCGCGTCCTGATCCGTCGGCGGTCAGTGACGAAGACTGGACCGCGTGGCTGACGCAGGTGCCCAACCCGCTCGGCCCCGTTCAGGAACAATGGTGGCACGTGCGCGGCTGCGGGACATGGCTGACCATCTGGCGTGACACGCGCACCCATGACATCGTGGAGGCCCCGGATGGCGGCAGGTAACCGGCTGGCAGCGGGCGGCCGGATCGACCGGTCAAAGCCGCTCCACTTCACCTTCAACGGCAAGGCTTACACCGGGTTTCAGGGCGACACGCTGGCCTCGGCTTTGCTGGCGAACGGCGTGCGGCTCACCGCGCGCAGCTTCAAATACCACCGCCCGCGCGGCATCGTCGGCGCGGGCGTGGAGGAACCCGCGACGCTCGTGGAACTGATGGGCGATGACGCGTCGGGCAACCGCCCCGCCACCACCGTGCCGTTGACCGAGGGGCTGGCGGCGAAGGCGGTAAACTGCTGGCCCTCTCTGGCTTTCGACATCGGCGCGGTGAACCAGCTGGCCAGCCGCTTCATCCCGGCGGGCTTTTATTACAAGACGTTCAAATGGCCGAACTGGCACCTCTACGAACGCCCGATCCGTAAGGCCGCGGGGCTGGCCGCCGCGCCCTCGGAACCGCCATCAAAGGGCCACTACGAAACCCGCTACGGCCATTGCGATGTGCTGATCGCGGGGGCAGGCCCGGCGGGGCTGATGGCCGCGCTGACCGTCGCACGCGCCGGGTTGCGGGTGATGATCGCGGATGAGGGGTGCGAGGCGGGCGGGTCGCTTTTGTCGCGAAGGCTGACCATCGGTGGCACAGATGCAATGGAGTGGGTGGACGCGACGTTTGCCGAACTCAACGCAATGCCCAACGTGACCCATCTGCAAAATGCGACCGTCTGGGGCTATCGCGAGCACAACTACCTAATGGTGACGGAACGTGCCCCGGCGAACCCCAGCCTTCTGGAACGCACATGGCGGGTGCGCGCGGGCCATGTGATCACCGCAACGGGGGCCATCGAACGCGGCCTCGTCTTCGGCAATAACGATCGGCCCGGCGTGATGCTTGCCTCTGCCGTGCAGGCCTACGTCAACCGCTATGGCGTCGCCCCCGGCAAGCGGGCGGTGATCTTTACCAACAACAATTCCGCCTATGCGGTGGCCGCCGATCTGGCGGCGGCGGGGGTCGAGGTCAGGGCCATCGCCGACAGCCGTGATGCGGTGCCCGACGAGGCGCGGGCAATCGTGCCCGGCATCGAGATCATGGCCGGAAAATGCGTGACCGAGGCTCAGGGCACACGGCAGATCCGCAGCGTGGCCGTCGCCGCGAAAACCGGCGGCTCGGCGCGGATCCTCTCCTGCGATCTGCTGGCCATGTCGGGTGGCTGGAACCCCACGGTGCACCTCTGGTCCCAGTCCCGCAGCACGCTGCGCTATGACGATCCGCTTGCAACCTTCCTGCCCGACACGCCCGCGCAGCCCATCAGCGCCGCAGGAGCGGCCAATGGCGCGCTCACCCTGCAAGACGCGCTGCGCTCCGGCGCGGAAGCCGCCGCGCAGATCGCCGGAACCACGCCTCCGGACATCCCCGACGCCCCCGACCTGCCCTACGCGATGGAGCCGCTCTGGCGCGTCGAAACCGCGAAGGGAAAGGCCTTCCTCGACCTGCAGAACGACGTGACCGTGGACGACATCCACCTTGCCCTGCGCGAGGGCTATTCCAACGTCGAGCACGTCAAGCGCTACACCACCGGCGGCATGGGCTTCGATCAGGGAAAGACCGGCAATATCAACATCATCGGCACCGTGGCACTGGCGCAGGGGCTGGCCATGGATCAGGTCGGCACCACCACCTTCCGCGCGCCCTATACGCCCGTCTCCTTCGGGGCCATCGGGGGCCTGCGCGAAGAAACCGTCGCGCTGCCCTACCGGCACACGCCGATCACCGAATGGAACCTCGCCCAGGGCGCCTTCATGTATGAGGCGGGCGCGCGCTGGCGCAGGCCCGGTTACTTCCCGCGCGCGGGCGAAGGCTTGCAGGAGGCCACCAATCGCGAATGCCGGGCGGTGCGCTTTGGTGTGGGCGTCTATGACGGCTCGCCGCTTGGCACGTTCGAGTTGAAGGGCCGCGACGTGGGCCGCTTCCTCGATTATCTCTACAGCAACGTCATGTCTTCGCTGAAACCGGGCAACGGGCGCTACGGGCTGATGCTGTCCGATGACGGGCTGATCATGGATGACGGCGTGTGCTTCCGGCTCGATGACCATCGCTGGATCGTCTCCACCTCCACCGGCCATGCCGACGCGATCAACGGCCATATGGAGGAGATGCTACAAACCCGTTTCCCCGAGTGGAACGTCTTCATCACCACCGTCACCAGCCAGTGGAACAACGCCACGATCTGCGGCCCGAAAGCGCGGGAGGTGATGGCGGCGCTCGGCACCGATATCGACCTTTCGCCCGAGGCCTTCCCCTTCATGACCGTCCGCGACGGCACCGTTGCAGGCCTGCCCGCCCGCGTGGTGCGCGTCAGTTTCACCGGGGAACTGTCCTTTGAGGTCAATGTCGCCCCCCGTCATATGCGCGCGCTATGGGCCAAGGTGATGGAGGCAGGCGCCCCCTTCGGCATCCTGCCCGTGGGGTCCGAGGCGAGCCATGTCCTGCGGGTCGAAAAGGGCTTCCTGTCGCTCGGGCACGAGGTCGACGGAACCGTTGACGCCTATGACCTTGGAATGGGATGGGCGATGTCGAAGAAGAAGTCCGACTACCTCGGCAAACGCGCGGTCCAGATCCGGCGCGAGGGGGCCGCGCCAAGGCGCGAACTGGTGGGTGTGATCCCCGAGCCCGATCGCCAGATCCCCGAAGGTGCGCCGCTGACGCCGGGCGGACGCAGGGAAAAGACCGAAGGGTTTGTCACCGCCTGCGTCTGGAGCGTGGTGCATGAGAGGTGGGTCGGGCTTGCGCTGCTGGAAGGCGGCCACGCGCGCCACGGCGAAACCGCGCATGTGCGGCTGAAGGGCGGCGAGGTCATCCCGGTGCGGGTGACGGCGCCCTGCCATTACGACCCCGATGGCGACAAGCTGAGGTCCTGAGCGATGCCCTATGACGTGACATTTGAAAGGTTGGAGACGCAGGCGCTTCATGATCTCAAGGGCCCGCGGGAGGCGCTTGCGGCCTGGGCGGGCGACGCGCTGCCGCCCTTCCCCGACCAGCCCAACACGAAAACCGAAGCCGGGGGGGCGACGCTGATGTTCATTGGCCCCGATCACTGGCTCCTGCGCGCCGATCTGACCCGAGAGGGCACGCTCGACGCCGCCCTTCGCCCCGCCGAGGCCCCGCCAGAGATCTCCCTCGTCCGCGTCTCGGACACGCTCGCGTGGTTCCGCATCACCGGGCCGGACGCGGCGGAGGTCATGGCCGTGGCCTGCCCGATGGACCTGCACACTAGCCGTTTTGGCCCGGACGGTGCCGGCTTCACCGAAGCCTTCGGCCTCAAGGCGCTCGTCACCCGCTGCGCGGACGGATTCGATCTGGCCGTCGAGCAAAGCTTCGGCCCGATGGTGGCGGATTATCTGACCCGCGTCATATCCTGACCTGCACCATACCGTCCTGAACCCGCGCCTCCAGCACCCGCATGGGCCGCGTCGCAGGTGCCGCCACGGGCCGCCCGTCGCGCACGTCGAAGGCGCCCTGGTGCAGCGGGCATTCGATGACATGGCCGTCGAAATACCCGTCGCACAGGTCCGCCCCGCCGTGATTGCAGAGCGCGAGCGAGGCATAAACCCCGCTCGGTGTGTCATAGACGGCAATCAGCCGCCGCCCAACCTCCACCCGCGTGACCCAGTTCTTCTCCAGATCCGCCACCGCGATCACGTCGCGCCAGTCCTTGCCGCTCATCCCCGGGCCTCGCGGATCTGGCGCAGGATGTCGAGATGCGCCCCGAGATAGCCGCGCGGCTCAACATGGATATGGTCGCGCAGCTTCGCGTGCAGGCGCGGCAGGGCGTGATAGGGCACCGAGGCCACGTAGTGATGTTCGGCGTGGTAGTTCATGTTCCAGCACAGGAAGCGCCAGGGGGCGGAGACGAGGTTGGTGCGGGTGTTGTCGCTCATCTGCGCCACGGTGGGGCGGCCCACATGTTCGGTCATCCGGATGAAGCGCATCACCGGTTCGCCGAGGAACAGGGGAATGATCCAATACCAGACCAGCCCCCACCAGCCAGTCAGTGCCATGGCGGCGAAGATCACCGCATAGACCCCCAGCATCATCCGCGCGTCCCAATAGACGGCGGCATGTTCCTCCTTAGGGATGAAGCGCTTTTCGACATCGGAAAGCCGCCCGCTGGCATGGCGGAAAACCTCGGTGAACTTGGCCCGCCAGTAGGGAATGGCGGAGAGATACCGCAAGTATTCCCCGTAGGTCTTCGGCATCGGGATCTGTTCGGGGTCCTGCCCGGTCAGCTGCGTATAGGTGTGGTGGTCGCAATGCTCATACCGGAAGAAGCGGTGCGGAAGCAGGATGATCAACCCGCAGATCTGGCCCACGATATCGTTGAGCTTGCGCGTCCGGAACACGGTGTAATGCACGCATTCATGCTGGAGCGAAAAGTGGTGCACCAGCACGATCCCTTGCAGGAACATGGCGGGCCAGATCAGCCAGCTGTCCCAGGCCAGCGCGATCAGCGTGGTGGTGCCGGCCAGCACCAGCACCCAAAGCGCCAGCCGCCGCAGCGCCGGGCCGTCGGATCGTTGCATGAAGGATTTGAGCTCGTCCCGGGTCAGCTTGCCCTCTGCAAGCGCCTGGGTCAGGGGCGTGACGATGCCGTGTGTCATTGTTGGTGGTCCATGAGTTCTGCCGGTGCCGGGGGCCGCAAGGGGCGCCATCTCGGACAGGACCGGCACCGGAGACGGGAGTGCTCCGCACCATGGGGCCGCCTCACACCGGCCCCATTACCTATTGATTATGGGGCCGCCCGCGATTCTGGCAAGCCCCCTGCCGCTACCCGGTGGCGCGCAGGCCGATATCCCGGTCTGGCGCGGCGAAGAGCGCCGCAGCGCAGGGATAGCGGGCAAGGATCGCGGGCCCCTCGGGCAGACGCTCGGCGCGGAAGACGCCCTCTTCCCACAGGGTCACGCCATCGACCTCGATCGTGGGGTCGAAGATGTTCCAGCTGATCTCGCCCGGCGCATAGGTGCCACAGGTGTGGAAATGCAGGATGCGCGGGTTGCCGAAGGCCGCGCCGCCCCACCGTTCGTAGTTCTGGCGCATGTCCCAGGGATAGCCGCAGCCGGGATGAATGCCCGCATGCCAGGAATGGACGAAATCGCGGTCGATCCCGAACATCGACGACACCCGGTCGTATTGCGCATTGGCGCGGGCGACATCCGCCGGTTCGCCCTCGAACCCGGTCAGGCGACCGTTCTCCATCAGGGCAAAAACCGGTGCGCTGAATTCGGGCGAATAGTCGTCGTAATACTTCGAACCGGTGCCGGTCAGAAAACTCATCGCCGCGCGGCCCGAGAAGCTATTGGCGGGCACCGGGGTAAAGACCGACATCGGAAAGCGCAGGATCGTCGTGTCGCCCTCTGGCGTCAGGTTCATTTCGGGCCGGCCGGTGATCTCGGTTCCGAGCGGACAGGTGATCCGCACATGTTCCGCCCGGTCCAGCGTCTCGTTCACGGCGGCTTTTAATTCCAGAAACGCCGCGTGATGGCCATTGGCAAAGCCCGACCCGAACAGATCGCGCGAGAGCGCGAAGCTGACGATGATGGTCTTGCCCTGCGGCATGTCGGAAAAGCGCAGTTGATCGCCGAGCCGTGCAAGGAAGACGATGATATCGGCCGCTTCGAACCGGGCCAGCAATTCCGGCGGCAGGTGCGGGTTGTCGGGGTTGAACCCCACGTCGACCGCATCGACCCGAAGCCCGAGGCGTTCGGCAGCTCGGGAAACGATACTGACGGCATCGGCATCGAAATAGCCATATTCAGGTGGCTCATAGGCGATGAGCAGCCTGTCACCCGCCGCCGCATGGGCGCAATTGCGCAGCAGGTTGAGCGCACCTTTTTCCGGGGACGGGGTCGGCATCTGGTGGGCTCCTTTCCTGATCTACACCAAAAATGTTGACGGATCGTGAAGTCACTCTAAATCACGCTGGTTGCATTCAGCTATTTGATTCCCGTAATGGGTGCCATTAGACTGACTTATATGATCATCAACCTTCCCTTCTCTGCCCTGCGTGCTTTCGAGGCGGTGGTGCGCCTGTCGGGCTTCTCAGCCGCCGCGCAGGAACTGGGCGTCAGCCAGAGCGCCGTCAGCCAGCATGTGAAGACCCTGGAGGAATGGCTGGGGCATGAGCTGTTGATCCGTGGTGCCCGCAAATCGGAACCGACGCGCGAAGGCGATCAGCTGGCCCGTGCAATCTCGGACGGGCTGGGGCGAATCTCGGACGTCTGCGCACAGCTACGAGACCGGACGCGATCGGAAAACACCATTGTCATCAGTTGTTTGCCGGGCTTTGCCTTTACATGGCTGTTCCCCCGCCTGCTCAATTTCGACACCACGCATCCGCATCTGGCCGTGTCCATTGCGACGGATACCGGCCAGCACCCGTTTTCCGCCGCCGATGCCGATATCGGCATTCGGTACGGTCTTGGTGACTACCCCGGTTTCCACGTGGATCACCTGATGCATGAATGCCTGACACCCGTCTGCGCCCCCGCATTGCTTGATGGCCCGCCCGGCCTGCACCGATTGCAGGATCTGGCCCATCACACCCTGCTGCATGACGAAAACGAAAGCTTCGGCAATGCTGCCCCTACGTGGGACTTCTGGGCGCGGAATTGCGGCCTGACCCTGCCGAAACCGGCCAAGTCCCGACGCTTCGGGCAATCGAACCTCGTGGTGCAGGCGGCGATTCAGGGGATCGGTGTGGCGCTCGGGCGTAAGCCGCTGGTGATCGACGCGCTGTGCGACGGGCGGCTGGTGCGGCCATTCCCCGAGATTGCGCAGTCGCCGCTCTCCTATTGGCTGGTCCTGCGCCATGACCGGATGGACAGCGCCAAGGTGCAAAGCTTCCTGTCATGGATCAGGTCCGAGGTCGCCTCGGAACCGGACCTGCCGGACGCTGTTTTGCCAATGAATTAGCCTGCCTAATGGGTGCATTACCTCTGCCCCATGGCGCAACCCTGCGCCTTGCGGCAGGATGGGGCGGAGCCACCCGAAGAAAGGACGCCACCCATGTATCTGAGAAACTGCTGGTATGTTGCCGCCTGGAGCAAGGATGTAGGCCGCGAGCTGAAGGCGGAGACCTTTCTGGGCGAGCGTATCGTGTTCTACCGCAAGGAAGACGGCACGCCGGTGGCGCTGGAAAACGCCTGCCCGCATCGTAAACTGCCGCTGTCCAAGGGCAACCTGATCGGCGATACGGTGGAATGCGGCTATCATGGGCTGACCTTCGATTGCACCGGCACATGCACCGACAGCCCCACGCAGCGCGGCATGACCCCGCGCCGGGCGGTGGTGAAATCCTACCCGGTGGTGGACCGCTACCGCTTCCTCTGGATCTGGATGGGCGACCCAGGCCTGGCCGATCCCGATACCATTTTCCCGATCCCCAATTTCGACGATCCCAACTGGGGCAAGACCGATGGCGGGGTCATGGATATCGACTGCCATTACCTGTGGGTCTGCGACAACCTGCTCGATCCCAGCCACGTGGCCTGGGTGCATCTCAGCTCCTTCGCGGGGGCGGGTACGGATGACGAGCCGCTCAATATCGACCGCCACGACAACGGCGTCGTCGTATCCCGCTGGATCGAGAACAAGCCGCCGTCGCCCTATTATGCAAAGCTGGTCCGCTTCGAGGGCGATTGCGACCGGCTCCAGCATTACGAAATGTGCATGCCCGCCATCGGGGTGAATAAATCGATCTACACGCCCGTCGGCACAGGGGGTTACGGCAAGCCGCAGGTGGAGCAGACCTTCGTCAACATCTCCTACAACTTCATGACCCCGATTGATGAGGACCGGACCCGCTATTTCTGGTTCCAGCACCGCAATGATCATGCGGAGGATCAGGCGATCTCGGACTACATGAATGACGGTGCCAGGATGGCCTTCCTCGAGGACAAGGAGGTTCTGGAAGAGGTTCACAAGGGCATGAAGAATCCGGTGACACCCCATATCGACCTCGGGCTCGATGCCGGGGCCAAGGCGTTTCGGCTAATGCTGGACCGGGCGATAAAGGCGGAAACCTGATGGCCGGTCACTCCAGATCGTAGATCACGCCGGTGCCGTTGGCATTCGTCCAGCGCAGGCGTGTGGCGCTGATCACCGTCAGACTGTTGCCATTACCGCTTTGGAACCGGTCCAACGCAATGCGGTGGTAGGGGACGGGCGGGGAGGAATAGCCCTGCCGTTGCAGCGTGATCAAGTCCGGGCCGATCACACGCAGGATCTGACGCAGTTCCTGTCCGTCGGCCCATTGACCCAGATAGGTTCCCCCGGTGATGCCGGCCTGTGCCGCGATGGTTCGCGTTGCGGGATGGGTTGGGAAGAGGTCGGCCTTTGCGGGAAACACCCCCAACAGGAAAGGCGCGAGCAGCAACTGGCGGCGGGTAGGACTGGGCATTTGCAGGGCCTTTCTCGGTTTGGGGTATGTGGCCAGCCTAGGGGGCGGATGCCCGGCTGCGGATAGGGTCGATCCCCCAAACGGGGCTGTGGAGCGCAAGGAAAACCCCGCCAGCGCAGGGCTGACGGGGCTGCATGACGCGATTGCGCACGGGGGTGGTGGTCAGTTTTGATCGTCCTCCTCTTCGAGAATGCTGTAAGAGCTGCCGACGCTCGTTCCCTCTTCCACTAGAACGCCACGGTTGTCGCCGACGATGCCTTGTCCGACGCTGATCCCGATGGGGGCGCCAATGGCAACGGTGCTGATGTCGGGCCAGGAGGGGCATCGAATGCGGAACGGGTGTTCGGTATGCGCCAGTTCCGGGCAATAGCGCGGCCCGGTATCGGCATTCGGGATGCCGGGATTGGCGACGTAGTCGTTCGGTCCGCTTGCGGATTGGGCAAGGGCGGGGGCGGCAGAAAGCGCCAGCAGGGCGGCAAGAATGAAATTGGTCATGGGGTGGGCCTTTCGGGTAGGACGGTGTCTGGGAAGAAGATAGCCGGGACTTCGGTCACCCTGGATGAGGGCGATCCCCCAATTGTTCCCCGGCCTATCTGGACCGCGCGTCGATGTTCTCGAAGGTCAGCGCAGAGGCTGGCATGCTGACGGCCAGCGTCACCGCGGCGGCAACGGGCAGCAGCACGGCAATGACAAGGGCGGCGGTGAGAGCGGTCAGAGAGGATGCGCTGTTCATGAGGTGCTGTCCCTGTTTCATGATGAAGCCGGGATCAGGGATACGGTGCCCATACCTGCCGGGGCATGGGGCCAATACCTCAATCAGACGGGGCTAGCCGTTTTCGCGGAAATCGTCGTCGGCGCTGCGCAGCTCGGAGGGGCTGGCGAACCCGTCCTCGTTCGCGTCCACACGGCGAAAAGCAATGCGATAGGCGGCGAAATTGCGGATCAGCCGCGCCGTGGGCTGGCCAGTGCGGGCCATCTGGCGCACGAATTCGCGGAACTCGGGAAAGCTGAGCATCCCGTCGCCGTTCTCATCGGCGATTACAAAGGCATCGACCTCGCCCTCGGTCACGGGGCCGACGCCCTCCACCTCGGTCTGGGCAAGGGCGGTCAGGGGCAGCACGAGAGAAACAACAAGGACCAGCACGCGTATCATGACGTCCCCTTTATCACGCTGTCTGCCGGGATGCGGAGAGAAAAAACGGTGCCCTGTCCGGGGGTGGAGGCCACCGTCAGCGCCAGCCCGTGCTGCGCGGCCAGTTCGTGGCAGATCGACAGGCCAAGCCCGTGGCCGCTGCTGTCCTTGCCCGATGACCAGGCCTGCCGGAAGCTTTCCAGTTCGTCTGCCGTCATGCCAACACCTGTATCGAGAATCTCGATGCTGGCCCCGTCCACCTTGCGGCGCGCCCCGGCCAGAACGGTTCCCTCGGTGGTGTATTTGACCGCGTTCGACACGAGGTTCGATACGATCCGCATCAGGATCAGCGGCGGCACGGTGGTGGTCAGAGAGGACGGCACGATCCGCAGGCGCAGACCCTTGGAAACGGCCTCCTCGCGGAACATCTGGGCGACCGTGTTCAGGATCAGCGACAGGGCATAGGGTTCGGGTGTGTCCTCTGGCTCCTCTGGCGTTGGTTCGCCGGGCAGATCCTCCTCGGGGCGGGTATCTTCCAGATGACCAAGCGCCAGATCCTGCATGTAGTCGAACGCCTCGGACAGCCGTTCCCGGATCTCGGGTGACTGGTCGCGGGTCATGGTTTCCATCGTCATGCGCAGCGAGGCGAGCGGCTGGCGGATATCGTGGGACATCGTGGCAAGCTGCTGCCGTCGCCGGTCGGCCAGATCGCGGGCGTGGCTGTAGTTGCGCTCGGCCTCCAGCAATTCGCGGGTGGTCTCCGCCTCTTTCTGAAGCGCCACCATCTCTCGTTCCAGCGCCGCCGCATGTTCCCGCCGCATGTCGATCAGCCCGACTGAAAGCCCCGACATGGTGCCGAACGCGATGATTGCGTAGATCGCCTTGATCGCCCAGGTCATCGGGATCTCGACCGAACCAAGCCGCGCCAGCGCCAGAAGGATCAGCAGGCCAAGCCCGACGAAGGCGACCAGCACCACGATGCGAAACACCGGCCTTCGGGCGCCGGTCACCATGTCCCACTGGAAGCCGGCCAACAGGTGGCTCCCAAGCATCAGCACAAGCAGGATGTAGGAGGCGGGGGCCATGATTTCTGGCGGAAGAATGAAGACAAGGGCAATGCCGATGATCGAGACAAACGTCAGCCCCCGCATGGCCTGTTTCAGCTTCGGCCGCCGGGCGAAGCGCGCCAAGGACAGGGCGGCGGTGGCAAATCCGGCGGCACACAGCGCATAGAGCAGCGACAGGCCAACCGGCAGGTGCCAGGTGGGATGGGCGGGATAGAGAAAGCGGAACAGCAGAATGTCGATATAGGCGATGAAGATCAGCCCAAGGGCCAGAAGCCCCGCATAGGCCCCGCCCACATCGCTGCGCATGGTGGCGCTGAAGACCGCGAAGAACAGGATGCAGGAGCCGAGGAAGGCATAGAACCCGGCCAGCGTCAGGCCGTCAGTGAAGGTGCGGGCCTGATGGTCGGCGGGGGTCTCAAGGCTCAGATCCACCAGATCGGTCGCGCCATAGGTCATGCGCACCATCAGCAGCGCCCGTTCCCCGGCAGTCAGTTCCACCGGCGCGCTGCTCAGCCTTGTGGCGCTGAAATCGGAAGGGTCGAAGGGCTCGCGGATGTCGTGGGCCAGCAGTTGCTCGGTCAGGCCGCCATCGCGCACAAGGAACACATCAAGCGCCACCAACCCGTGCGTGTCAGAGGCCAATATCCACGTGTCAGGAGGGCGGCCCTCATCGGGGGCAATGTTCAGCAGCTCGGTCAGCGCCCAGATCGGCTGATAGGGGGTGGCAGGTGCGATCACCGCGTCGAAATCGCCGCTCAGGGCGCCGTCCATATAGGCGTTGACGATATCGGCAATGGGCTGGCCCACATCGCGGGCGAAACGCATGGCGGGCGCGATATCGGGCGAGGAATAGGCCGGGTCGACCTCCATCACCGGGGGCGTTTGCGCGGCTACCGGAAGGCTTGCGAAAAGCAGGGTCGCGCAAACAGAAAGGAATGATAGGATCGCCCGCAACAGATTGCCTTTTCAAAAGATAATGGGGGGAGCTTAGTTTGCCCGAGCCAAGATTTCACGCGGTTATTGCCGATGATCATGCCATCGTCCGGGCGGGGTTGCGCACGGCGCTGGAAACCCCTGGCATGGTGGAAACCGACGGCATCGCCGTGGTGGACGAGGCGGCGGACGGGTTGCAGGCGATATCCGCCGTGCGTCAGCACCGGCCGCATTTGCTGCTTTTAGACGTACAGATGCCCCATGCGGGCGGGCTGGAGGTGTTGCTGGAGGCGCGCCGCTGGTCGCCCGATACCAAGATCGTGATCCTGACCGGCGTGATGTCCGTGGGCAAGATCAGCGAACTGGTGTCAAGCGGTGTGGATGGCCTCTTTTCCAAGGGGGAGGACAATACCGAGCTCTATCGCCAATTGCCCAACATCCTGCGCGGGCGCCGTCACATCGCGGCGAGCCTCGTGGCCATGCTGGAGGACGCGCCGGACGCGCCCGACCTGACCGCACGGGAACGGCAGACGCTGAACCTGATCGTCGCAGGCCAGTCGAACAAGGAGATCGCAGAAACGCTCGGGATCAGCGCCAAAACCGTGGATCGCCACCGCACCAGCCTGATGCAGAAGCTCGACGTGCATTCCGTCGCGCAGCTGATTGCCTATGCACTGCGTGAAGGGCTGATCGACCCGGCGGGCGGGCTGTAGCGCCGCCGGGTCAATGCGGCCTCAGGGCCGGTTGATCGCGGGGGCCGGGCGGCCCGCGGCTTCGGCGAGGTCCATGATACTGTCATGGATTGCCTGCAGCGTGTAGTTCGGATTGTGGGCATAGCCGCCCGGATCGCGCGTCACGAACTGGAAGTTATAGGCAGCCGCCAACAGGCGCGGGGTCCAGCTGGCATATTGGTTGGGGAAGATCGCTTCGCCTTCGTCCACCTCTCCATTCCCGTTCGTGTCGTTGAAGAAATACGGGTAGCTGTGCAGCTCATAGAGGATGGGCGCACCTGCAACCGTTTCCGCATAGGCGGCGATTTCTGCGGCCAGGAGCAGGCGCAGCCCCTCGACCTCGGCGGCGATGCCTTCGGTGATGTCTCCATCGCCATCATAGTCGATGCGCGAGATGCGGATCGTTTCGGGATCGGCGTTTTCGTGGCAGGTCAGGCAGCCGTCGGTGACCACCTCCAGCGAATGCGGGTCGTGGCAGGAGGAACAGGTGGTGATCGGCCCGGTATGGCTGAAGGCCCCGTCATAGGTCCGGCCCATGTATTCATAAAGCCCCGCGACTTCTGACCCGAAAGTTGTCGCACCCGCCGCCGCATAATGCGGGTTCACGAAGCGCAGCTCGCCATTCGGCGTGTCCGGGTCCATCCCCTCCAACTGCCCTTGCAGCGTCGGGCCGGACGACCGGCCCTGGTGGCAGGTCAGGCAGGTGCCCGCATTGGGCAGCGCGGTCATGGTCACGCCAGAGGGGAAGGTGATCTCGGAAATCGCCGATACGCCGTCCGTATGGCAGGTGTCGCAATCCACGACGCCCCCCGGCGCGATGGTCTGGTCAACCGTGCCCACGGCCGTGCCATCCAGCCCGTGAAAATCACGAAAGCCAGCCCCGGAATGGCAGACCGCGCAGGCGGCGGGCACCTCGTCTTCGCCGTTCCAATGGGCGAAGGCCTCGGCGGCGGCATCGCCATGGGCCGATTGCACCCAGGCCTGCACGGCGGCAGCGGTACTGTTTTCCTGCGCGAGAATGGCAGAGGGTGCAATGGCAGTCAGCAGGGCCAACAGGGTGGCGCGGGCGGTCTTCATGACAGTCTCCTTCAGGGCGGGAAAAGCTTGGGTCCAGATATGCCCGATTGCTTCGGTCCTGGCTTTGACCTCCATCAATCCGGGGCAGGGCGTTAGGCGCTATGTTGGGCAGACAAGAGCCCGCGACATTTCACCGGAGAATCCCGAATTGCCCCGTATCAAAGGTGTCAGACTGCCCAATCAGGGCGCACCCCGGCAGGAGATCGGGCCGGTCACTCTGCCCGATTGTGTCGGGCTGATCGGGGCGGATTATCCGGGGATGAAGCTGCGCGCGGTGGTCGCGCAAGGGGATCGGGTGTCTGCCGGTCAACCCGTGCTGCACGATCATGCCATGCCCGAGAGGGTGGTGACCAGCCCGGTCAGCGGCACGGTGGAGGAGATCGTGATCGGGGCGCGCAGGCAGGTGGCGCGGATGGTGATCCGGCGCGGAACGGGAGAAGCAAGGCGATTCGACCCCGCCACGGCGGACGACCCGGATGGTCTGCGTCGTCTGATGCTGAGCAGTGGTTTGTGGGCGGCAATACTGCGTCGGCCTTTCGGGCGGGTGCCATCGCCCGATGAAACACCCGCAGCCATTGTCGTGACCGCGATGGCCACCGACCCCGGTGCCGCCGATCCCGCGCCATTGATCCGGGCCGAGGCGGGGAACTTCAACACCGGCATTCAGGCGCTGAGCCGCCTTGGCGGGGGGGCGGTCTTCGTCTGTCAGGCTCCGGGCGCGGAACTGGCCCGCATTGGTGAGCGTGTGCGCATCGCGGTCTTTTCCGGCGCGCATCCCGCAGGATTGCCCGGTGTGCATGTGGAACGATTGTGCCCCGCCACCGCGTCGCATCCTGTCTGGCAGATGGGCTATGCGGACGTCTTGGCACTTGGCCACGTGCTGCGCGATGGCGCGCTGCCAGCTGACCGGGTCGTGTCCCTGTCCGGGCCTGCGGCGGCGGACCCCCGGTTGCTGCGCCTTCCCATCGGGGCGGATATCGAGGCGCTGGCGGGCGGCGAGACGCGCGGCACCGCTTACCGCGTTCTGTCCGGCCCGGTGTTGTCGGGGCAGGAGGGGCGGTTCCTGCGTCGCAGGCATGTGCAGATCAGCCTGACCCCGCGCGAAGCCCCTGTACCGCATGGCCGCACGGGGCCGGCCCTTCAACGTGCGGCGCTGATTCCGAATGCGGCTGTCTCCCGCTCTCTCGGCCCGGATTTCCCGGCGGTTGCCCTGTTGCGGGCGCTCAGCGTCGGAGAGGTCGAACAGGCCGAGAGGATGGGGGTTCTGGGATTGCTGGAAGATGACATGGCGCTTGCCAGCTATCTGGCCGGAGGGGGCGAGGATTTTGGCATTCGGCTGCGGGCCGTTCTTGACCGGTTGGAGGCAGCATGACAGCGCGCGGGCTCTGGTCACGGGACATGATCGGGTGGGCGGTTGTCGCCGCCCTTCTGCCGCCCGCCGCCATCGTGGTGGTCGAGCAAGGGGTGGAAGGCGTGCTGCGCATGGGCGCGGTGCTGGCTGTCGCGTCGTTGTGGCAGCTATTGTTCCGCAGGCTGCGCGGGGTGCCCTGGTCGCCCTCGGGTGCGGTTCTGGCGGTGTCGATGGCGGTGCTGGCCCCGGCGGGCCTCTCGCCCATGCAATTGGCACTTGGGGCGAGCTTTGGCATCGTGCTGGCCGATCTGATTTTCGGTGGCTGGGGTCGCAACGTGGTCGGGGCCGCGCCCGTGGCGCTGGCGATGGTGTTCCTGACATGGCCGGGCGGTGCCGCGCCGGGGGCGGAAACCACGATGTTGCTGGCTGTGGCCGCCTCGTGGGCTGTGCTTCTGGCGCTTGGCATCCTGCCATTGCCAGCGCTGCTCGGCGGGGTCGCGGGCGTGCTTGGGGCGATGGCCCTGATCGGCGCGCCGTTGGAGACCGCTCTGCTGGCCGGGGGCGCGGGCTTCGGCTTGCTGCTGCTGGCCGATCCGGTCACGGCGCCGACAACGCCAGTCGCGCGGCTGGTCTACGGCCTGCTTGGCGGCACGTTGATCGCGCTTCTGGCTGGATCGGACGGGCTGGCGGGGGCGGAACGGGCCACGGTCTTCGCGGTGCTTCTGGCGCAGGTTTTTGCGCCGACAATCGACTATGCGGTGCTTGCGGCAAAGCGCCATGCAAGGGGGCGGCGACATGCCTGATCTGAATCCGATATCCCTGTGGCAACGACTGCTGGCGGCCCCCAATGACAGCCGGGGCAAGACGCTGACCATGGCGTTTCTGGTGTCCTTCGCGGCGGCGCTTGCGGTGTCCAGCGCGGCGGTGCTGCTTGGCCCAAGGCTCGACGCCAACCGGGAAGCCGAACGCCGCGCCCGGCTGGAGGCGCTGATCGCCGAGACGCCGGGACTGGCCGAGGTGCTGCCGGGCAGCGGCATCGACAGCCTTGAGGTCCTGACCGTGGATCTGCGCGACCTGTCGCTGGCGGACGCGGTGGACCCCACGCAGATGACGGAACTGACCCCGGACGACGACATTGCGGGCATCGGGACGCGGCACGATCTGCAACAGATCTTCATGGCCCGCGACGGGCGTGATCTGGCCCTGGTCATTCTGCCGGTCTACGGGCAGGGCTATCAATCGACGATCCGGGGCTATCTGGCGCTTGGGCCGGACCTGAACACCGTGATTGGCCTGACCATCACCGAACAGGGCGAGACACCGGGGCTTGGCGCGACGATCCAGACGCCGGGCTGGCTGGCGCAATGGCCGGGCACGCAGTTGATGGATGAGGCAGGTGAAATCCGCGTCGCCGTGGTGCGTGGCGGCGGTTCGACGGCATATGAGGTCGACGCGATCACCGGGGCAACCCGCAGTTCCAACGGCGTCCAGAACATGATCCGCTTCTGGGTCGGTCCGCTCGGGTTCGGTCCGGTTCTGGATGCCCTGCGCAGCGGGGACCTGCCATGAGAGCCGCGCTGAAACCCCTCTTTGATCCGCTTCTGCGCGACAACCCGGTCACGGTGCAGATCCTTGGCATCTGCTCGGCCCTCGCGGTCACGACCTCGATGACCACCGCCCTGACCATGAGCCTGGCCCTGACCGCCGTTCTGGTCGCCTCCAGCGCGGTGATCTCGCTGATCCGCCGCCATATCCCGGCGCAAATCCGGCTGATCCTGCAAATCACCATCATCGCTGCCATGGTCATCGTCGCGGACCTGATCCTTCAGGCCTATGCCTATGCGATCAGCCAGCGGCTTTCGATCTTCGTGTCGCTTATTGTCACCAATTGCATCGTGCTTGGCCGGGCCGAGGCTTTTGCCATGTCGAACCCGGTTGGCCCCAGTATCCTTGACGCGCTTGGCAACGGGGTGGGGTATTCCGCGATCCTGATGGTCATTGCCTTCTTGCGGGAGCTTCTGGGTTTCGGCACGCTGTTCGGAGCGACCGTCTTCCCGACGGTGGCCGAGGGCGGCTGGTATCAGCCCTTCGGCTTCATGCTGCTGGCCCCCTCGGCCTTCATGCTGCTTGGCCTGCTGGTCTGGGCCCTGCGCAGTTGGCGGGTGGAGCAGGTGGAGCCCGCAACGACCCGCGTAGACCGGGAGGAGGCGCTGTCATGACCGACCTTTTCCTGCGCGCCGTCTTCGCCGACAACCTGATCCTCAGCTTCTTTCTTGGGGTCTGCACCTTTCTGGCTGTGTCGAAACGGGTGGAAACGGCGCTTGGCCTAGGCGCCGCGATCATCGTGATCCTGACCATCACGGTGCCCGTGAACCAGTTGATCCTGACATGGCTGCTGGCCCCCGGCGCATGGGGCTGGATCGGGGCGGGGGAGGTCGACCTGACCTTTCTCAGGCTCATCGCCTTCATCGGGGTCATCGCGGCCATGGTGCAGGTGCTGGAAATGGTGCTCGACCGCTTCGCCCCGGCACTATACGCGGCGCTTGGGATCTACCTGCCGCTGATCACGGTCAATTGCGCCATCCTGGGGGGCAGCCTGTTCATGGCGGAACGCAGCTACGGGTTCGGTGAGTCCATCGTCTTCGGCTTCGGCAGCGGGTTGGGATGGGCGCTGGCCATCGTTGCGCTTGCCGCGATCCGGGAAAGGCTGGCCTATGCCGACATGCCCGCCGGTCTGCGCGGGCTTGGAATGACTTTCATCGTCACGGGCCTCATGTCCATGGCGTTCACCGCCTTTGCCACGATGGCCGCGCCATGACCCAGATCCTGCTCGCCACCCTGCTGATGGTTGCGCTGATCATGGCGCTGGCGCTTGGTGTCATGGCCTCGCGGGCGGTGCTGGTGCCGTCGCGCCCCGTTCGCCTGACGGTAAACGGGCGGCGCGATGTTGACGCGCGAACCGGGGAGAAGTTGCTCGACGCGCTGAAGGCCGGGGGCATCCCGATGCCGTCAGGTTGCGCCGGGGCGGGCACCTGCGGGCTGTGCCGGGTGACCGTGGCAGATGCTGGACCACCGCTTGCCACGGAAACCGGAACCCTTGGCAAACCCGCGACGGACAGGGGTGAAAGGCTCGCCTGCCAGACCGTCCTGCGCGGGGCGATGGCGGTGCAGGTGCCCGAGGATATCCTGTCGGCGGAGCGATATGAGTGCGAGGTCATTTCCAACCAATCGCTTGCCCCGCTGATCAAGGAACTGGTGCTGGCCTTGCCCGATGGGGCCGATTTCGATTTTACCGCCGGGGAATACGGGCAACTGACCGCCCCTGCCTACGCGCTCGATTTCACCGATATCGACGCGGGTGCATTTGCCGATATCTGGGACCGTCGCGGGCTGCGCAGCCTGTCAGCCCACAGCCCCGAACCGGTGTCTCGCGCCTATTCCATCGCCAACCGGCCCGAGGATACGGGAAAGGTGGTGTTCAACATCCGCCTCGCGCTGCCGCCTGCGGGCAAACCCGGTGTTCCGCCCGGCATCGTGTCCTCCTACCTGTTCGGCCTGAAGCCCGGCGACCGGCTGGCCCTGGCTGGTCCCTATGGCACGTTCCGCGTTCGTCCGTCCGACCGGGAGATCGTGCTGATCGGCGGCGGGGTCGGCATGGCCCCCTTGCGCGCCATTGCCCATGAGCAACTGGCAGGCCCCGACGCATCACGGCGCATCTCCTATTTCTACGGCGCGCGCAGCCGGTCGGACCTGTTCTATGACGACGAGTTCAAGGCCCTTGCCGCCGCGCATCCGAATTTCAGTTGGACCGTCGCCCTGTCCGATCCGCTACCGCAGGACGGATGGACCGGCGAAACCGGCTTTATCCACGATGTCGCCCTGCGCGCCTATCTGGGCAATCATCCCGCGCCCGATGCCTGCGACTACTATCTCTGCGGTCCGCCCCTGATGATGCGGGCCGTGATCACCATGCTGGACGACCTCGGGGTCGAGCCGGATGCCATCTTCTTCGACGATTTTGCGAGCTGACCCATGACCCTGACCCGCCGCCATTTCCTCGCCCTTTCCGCCGCTACGCTGACAGCGCGACCCGCGTTCGCCTCGGACCCGCAGGTGATCGGGGGGCAGGCCTTCGGGTCCTACTGGCGCGGGATGTTTGGCAGCGATTTGCCCGCGGGCGATGTCTCGGCTCTGATCAGCAGGGTCGTGGCCGATGTGGACGCGCAGATGTCGCCCTATCAGCCGGGATCGGAACTGTCGGTGTTCAACCGTGCGGGCCAAGCAGCCCTGTCCGGGGACGTGGCCGAGACCACCCGCGCCGCGTTGCAGATCGCGTCGGACACGGGCGGGGCGTTTGACCCCACCGTCGGGCCATTGGTAGCGCGCTACGGGTTCGGCCCGATCGAAGGGGCCGAGCGGGCGGGCTGGCAGGCGCTGAGCCTGTCCGGCGACCGGCTGACCCGCGTGGCAGAGGGCATAACGCTGGATCTGTGCGGCATCGCAAAGGGGCATGCGCTGGACCGGATGGCGGATGAGCTGGAGATTGCCGGGGCAGGGGGCTTCGTTCTGGAACTGGGCGGCGAAGTGGTCGCCCGTGGCCAGCACCCGGAGGGCCGCCCATGGCAGGTGGGCATCGAGGATGGTGCGGGCGGTCTTGCCGGTGTGGCGCGGTTCGACGGGATGGCCGTTGCCACCTCGGGGCTGTGGGATCAGAGCTATGCCGTCGGGCAAGGGCGTTATGGCCACCTGATTGACCCGATCACCGGCGCACCCGCGGGCGACACCCTGGCCTCGGTCTCGGTCTTCCATGACCGGGCGATGATGGCGGACGGGCTGGCCACCGCGCTCTTTGTGATGGGGGCTGCGCGGGCAGCGCAGTATGCACAAGCCAACGGGCTGGCCACGGTCCTCGTGGCACGCGGCGGAGGCGTCACCGTCACCGGCGCGGCACAGAGTTTCGTCGAGACAGGAGGGTTGGGCTGATGGGTGTCTTTCTGGCGGTTCTGGCCGTCTTCCTTCTGGCGGCCCTTGGCCTTGGCCTTGGGCTTCTGTTCGGGGGAAAACCCGTGCAGGGCAGTTGCGGCGGTCTGTCTTGCGGGGCCTGTGAGACCTGCCCGAGAAAGAGGGCCACCGAATGACCCAAGGCGCCACGATAGACCGCTACATGAGCCGCAACCTCGTGACCCTGTCGCCGGATATGGAGGTGACCCGCGCGGTTGCCACGCTGATCGAACATGACATTTCCGCCGCTCCGGTGGTGGATGATCTGGGCCGTCTGGTGGGCATCCTGACCGCCAGGGACTGTTTCCGCGCGGTGCTGCATGCCCATTACCATCAGGAGCTTGGCGACACTGTCGCGGGTTACATGACCGCCGATGTGACAACGCTCGACAGCGGTATGGGCGTCGTCGCCGCCGCGCAGGCGTTCATGGACAGCAATCACCGCCGCTATCCGGTGATGCAGGACGGGCGGCTTGTGGGCATCATCACCCGAATGGACCTGCTGCGCGCGTTTCAGGCGGAAGGCTAGGGCAGGCTCAGGGCCTCTCGTCCGACCGGTCCCATCTGCCGGGTGATCTGGTCTGTCAGGCTTTGTGCGGCCATGTGGGCCACCCGTTCCGGCAGGTTCCCCAGTTCCCCGGCCCGAGCGACAACGGTGATGGATCGTGAGAAGCTGGCCGCAGGCAGCGGGCGCAGTGACAGAGGCATCTGTTCGACAAACCCGTCGATCAGCAGGCTTGGGGTCAGGATGGTAAAGCCCAAGCCCTGCGCCACACAGGCGGTGACCATGCTGGACCGGTCCGCCTGAATGACCCGGGGCACCGCCAGTTTCAGCCGCCGCAGATGCTGTTCGGTGCGCCGCCCGACACTGGTGGTGGCGGCAAATCGAACCAAGGGCAGGTTGTCGAGGATGTCGGACAGCGACCCGCTTGGGCCACGGTAGCGTTCGGGCAGGACCAGCAGAAAGGTCTCGGTCAGCACATCGTGCCGTTCCAGCCCGTCCATGTCGTAGAACGGGTTCGAGGTGACCACCAGATCGGCGCGTTTGCTGCGCAACAGTGCTTCGTGATCACCGCTTTGGCCCGCATGCAGGGTCAGATCCTCGACCCCGAAATCGGCCTTGGTCAGGTTGACCAGCGGCGGGGTCAGGGTGGTGGCGATGGAGGCCAGCATTCCCACCCGCAGCACGCTGATCGGGCGGGGGCCTTCATGGCGCATGGAGGTTGCGAGGTCTTCGATGCTGTTCAGGATGCGCTGTGCGTGGCGCAGGCATAGCTCGCCCGCCTGTGTCAGTCTGAGCGGCCTGACGGACCGGTCCACCAGCCGTGCGTCGCAGGCCTCTTCCAGCGAGGCCAGTTGCTGCGACGCCGCAGATTGGGTGATGCCAAGCAGTTTCGCCGCGCGGGTCACCTGGCGGGTTTCGGCAATGGCCACGAAGACCTCCAGTGCGGTGACAAGGTTCTTGTCGGACAGCAGCCGCGAGGACAGTTTTTCCTGCATCATAAGAATACCTAATGCTGTGTGGTTTCATTTGCCGTGGTGCGGGCCGTTGGGTCAAGCTCTGGTGAGGCGAAACAGGGGTTTGGCATGGCAAGGCGTGGCAAGAGACGAGAGGTGGATCAAAGCACCATTCGCGCGCCTTATATTGATCGCAAGATCGGGCCGCTGCCGGTCCTGTCGCAGGAAGGGCTGGAGCTGATCGAGGCCAATGCCGACCGCATCCTTGCCGAAACGGGCATGGAGTTTCACGACGATCCAGAGATTCTACAGATTTTCGAGGAGGCCGGGTGCGATATCGACGGCACACGGGTGCGGTTCGCGCCCGGTTTCTGCCGCCGGACCATCACCGCGACAGCCCCCGCCAGCTACTCGCAACATGCCCGCAACCCCGCGAAATCGGTCCGTGTGGGCGGCAGTACCAGCGTGCTCTGCCCGTCCTGGGGCCCTCCCTTCGTGCAAGACCTTGACCGGGGGCGGCGCTATGCGTCCTACGATGATTTCACCGATCTGGTGAAGCTGCACCATATGATCCCCTGGCTGCACCATTCCGGCGGCGTGGTCTGCGAACCGGTGGATCTGCCCGCCAACAAGCGCCATCTCGACATGCTTTACGCCCATATCCGCTGGTCCGATCGGCCCTTCATGGGGGCCTTTATCGGGGCGGAACGGGCGGGGCACGCGATTGATATGGCGCGCATCTTGTTCGGGGCGGACTACGTGGCCGAGAACCCGGTGCTCTACTGCGTGTCGAACACCAACGCGCCGCTGGTGATGGATGCGCATATGTCGGGCGCGCTGAAAACCTATGCCCGCGCGGGCCAGCCCGTGGCCTGCACGCCCTGGACCCTGACCGGCGCGATGAGCCCCACGACCGTCGCCGGAACGCTGGCGCAGGTGCTGGCAGAGGCGATAGCCTGCCTTGCGCTGGTGCAGCTGGTCAATCCCGGCGCGCCCTGCCTGATGGGCTCTTTTGCCTCCACCATGTCGATGCAGACCGGCGCGCCTACCTTCGGTACACCGGAAGCGGGGCAGATGGTGCTGGCCGCGGGGCAACTGGCGCGGCGGCTTGGGGTGCCGTTTCATACCGTTGGCACGCTGTCCGCGTCGAAATTGCCGGACGGGCAAAGCCAGCAGGAAGGCACCTGGGGCCTGCTCATGTCGATGTTCGCGGGGGCCAATATGATCAATCACGCCACCGGCTGGCTGGAGGGTGGGCTGGTCACGGGATATGAGAAAACCATGATGGACGCGGATCTGTGCGGCAAGGTTGCAAGGTTCTTCGACGGCATCGACCTGTCCGAGAACGCGCAGGCGATGGAGGCGATTGCCGAAACCGGGCCGGGCAAGCATTTCCTGGGGTCCGAGCATACGCAGGCAAATTTCCTCGGGGCGCTGTTCCGGCCCGACCTGCCCGACAACAATTCCTATGAGCATTGGTCCGGGGCGGGTGCGTTTGACATGGCGCAGCGGGCGAATGGGCTGTGGAAACAGCGGCTTGCGGAGTATGATGATCCGGGGCTGGACCCTGCCGTAGACGAGGAACTGCAAGACTATATCGCACGCCGCAAGTCCGAGACCGAAGACAGGGCCTATTTCTGATGCGCGTCCTCGTCCGCCGCCTGGCAGAGCAGATCGAAGAAGGGCCTGTGATGCGCGTCGTAGTCGGTATAGGGCGCACCGAGCGCCGCAAGCTCCGCCCGGTAATCCCGATCCTCTGCCGGTTTGATCCCCGTGGAGGACAGCACCTCCGCATGCCACGCCTCGACCGATTTCCAGCCCTCGGGCACGTCGCTGTCCCAGCTCAGCGCCTCGGGGCAGTCGGGCAACCCCACGGCCTGCCAATAGCGCGCCATCTGCCCCGCGGGATCCGCGCGCAGCGCCGCCGAGCGGATGACGACCGGCTTCAGCCCCGCCGCGCGCAACTGTTCGTAAAGCCGCCACAGCCCCTCGATGCCGACCTCTTCGCAGGCGAAACCGGGGTCCTTGCGGTGGTAGGACAGGATGCTTTCAGCCGGATCGCGGACCAGAAACGCATGGCTCATGGCGCGCATGAAGTCCGGGTCGGCGGGCAGGCTGTCCTGCACGTAGTAGGCCATGTCCTTGAAGAAGACCGGGCGGTCCGCGCCAAGGCGCAGGATCATGTCTCGGATGCCCGCGTAGTCGGTCGGATGGCCCGGTTCCGGCTCGAAATTCTCGAAGGGTTTGTTCCCCGCACCGATATAGTAGTCATACATGAAGGGTTCATGCAGGACGGTCAGATCGCCCCTTTGCCTCATGATGCGTTCAAAGGCGGTCGAGACGGAGCGGGGGTGGCACCAGAGCGCGTGAATGGTCATGCCTGCGAAGCTGCGCCGGTTCGAACGCCCTGTCAATTCCCCGCGATAGGAGGCCCCGCATGAGCCGTACCATCATCATCGGCGGCGGGGCGATTGGCCTGTCATTGGCGTATCACCTGGCGCAGCGTGGGGCGCGCGATGTGGTGCTGCTGGAACGCAACCAGCTGACCTCCGGCACCAGCTGGCACGCGGCGGGGATCGTTGGCCCCCTGCGCGCAACGCCCAATTTGACGCGGCTGGCGATGTATGCCGGAGAGTTGTTTCCACGGCTGGAGGCCGAGACGGGGCAATCGACCGGCTATCGCAAGACCGGCGGCTATTGGCTGGCGCGGGTGCCGGAACGGATGGATGAGTTGCACCGGATTGCAGCCCTCGGGCGGCATCTCGGGTTGTCACCCCGGATGGTCGGTCCCGATGATCTGGCCCGCGATGTACCTTGCGTCGATCCCGCTGGTCTGGTCGGTGTGATGGACGTGGCCGAGGATGCCAGCGTCAATCCGGTGGACCTGTGCATGGCCTATGCGCGGGCGGCCAGGGCGGCGGGGGTGGAGATTCGGGAAAACACGGGCGTGGAGCGTCTGCTGATCGACGGGGGCCGGGTAACTGGCGTGAGGCTGGCGGATGGCACCGAGATGCAGGCCGACCACGTGGCGCTCTGCGCGGGCGCTTGGTCCAAGCGGCTGGCCGCCACGGCGGGGCTGGCGCTGACCTTGCAGCCGGTTGAGCACATGTATGTGGTCACCGAACCCCGGCCAGAGTTCGCGGGCTTCCCCGTGTTGCGTGACCTCGACCGGGGGATCTACATCAAGGGCGACACGGGCAAGCTGGTGATCGGTGGGTTTGAGCCGAATGCCAAATGCTGGGACCCGCATGGGCCGGAAGGCAACCGCCCTTTTCTTGAGATGGCCGAGGATTGGGATCAGTTCACCCCCTTCATGGAGGCGGCGCTGGATCTGATTCCGGCGCTTGAAACGACTGGCATCCAGCATTTCATGAACGGGCCGGAGAGTTTCACCGCAGATACCAAACCACTCATTGGGCAGGCACCCGGCATGGACGGGCTCTTCGTGGCGGCGGGGATGAATTCGGTCGGTGTCATGTCGTCGGCGGGCGTGGGCCGCGTGCTGGCCGATTGGATCGTGGACGGAACCCCGCCCATGGATCTTTGGGAAGTCGATATCGCCCGCTGCGATCCGCTTGCCGCCAGTGACACCCACATGGCCGCGCGGATGGAAGAGGCGGTGGCCGACCTCTTTGCCCTGCACTGGCCGTTCAAACAGCCCAAGGCCGGGCGGGGATTGCGGCTGTCACCGCTGCACGATCGCTGGCAGGCGCAAGGTGCTGTCTTTGGCCTGACCGCCGGGTGGGAGCGCGGGTTGTGGTATGCCGAGAGCGAAGCCGAGCGCAGCTTGCCCTATTCCATCGGCGCGCAGCCATGGGAGCCCATCGTCGCGCGGGAAGCCGCGCGGATGGAGACCGGCACCGTCCTGCTCGATCTCTCGCCGTTCAGCAAATTCCACATCCACGGGCCAGAGGCGCTGGCTTTCATGGAGCAGATCGCCTGTTCCCGGATGGACGTGTCCGAGTGCAAGGTCGTCTACACCCAGCTTCTGAACGCGAAAGGCGGGATCGAGGCGGATGTGACCGTGACGCGGCTGGCCGCCGACCGCTTCCGCCTGACCTCGGGCGCGGTAACACGCTGGCGGGATGGGGCGTACTTGCGCCGGGCGTCCCGTGGCTTCGACGTGACCGTGACGGATGTAACCGAAGAAACCTGCGTGATCGGCGTCATGGGCGCGGGCGCGCGGGATCTGCTGACGGTGGTGGCGGGCGATCACTGGCAGGATTTTCCCTTCGCTACCGCCCGCACGATCCCCTTCGCCCGCAAGGATTTTCGCGCCACGCGGATCAGCTTCGTGGGCGAATTGGGATGGGAGCTGAGTGCCACGCCTGATGTGGCCGGGCCGCTTTTCGATCAGTTGATCGCGGCAGGGGCGCGGCCCATGGGGCATTACGCGGTGGATGCCTGCCGGCTGGAAAAGGGCTTCGTCCACTGGGGCCATGACGTCGGGCCGGAGATCACGCCACTGGAGGCCGGGGTGGGTTTCTGCGTCGATTGGTCGAAGGACTTTACCGGCAAGCCTGCGCTTGTGGCACAGCGCGGCAATCTCACCCGCAAGCTGGTGCTGTTGCAGGTCGAGGGCGATCCGCTTGCCCTGCACGACGAACCGGTATGGGAAGCGGGCCGCGTCGTCGGTCTGACCACCTCTGGCGGGCGCGGCGCGCGGACCGGGCAGACACTGGCCTTCGCGCTGCTGGACCTGACTGACACGCCTCTCTCAGACCGGCTGTTCGAGATCGACATCGCGGGGGCACGCTATCCGGCGAAGGTGCTGCCACAGCCCCCCTATGACCCCAAAGGCGAAAGGATGCGCGCATGACCGAGGCGCAGGTTTTCATTATTGGCGGCGGCGCCATGGGCGTGTCGCTGGCCTATCACCTCGCCAAGGCGGGCTGGTCCGACGTGGTGCTGACGGAAAAGAACGACCTGACCCATGGCTCGACCTGGCACGCGGCGGGGCTGTGCACCCATTTCGCCCATAGCGCCACGATCCAGGCGCTTCGGGCGCATTCGGTGAAGCTATATCGTGACGTGCTGCCGGAAGAGACCGGGCAAAGCTGTGGGTTCCATCGGTCCGGCGCCATGCGGGTAACGAAGAACCCCGACCGGATGGACGAGTTCCGCCATGTGGCGGGGCTCTCGGCCTTTACCGGTTACCCGCTGGAGGTACTGACGCCGGACCGGATCGCGGAACTGCACCCGCTGGCGCGGCTCGACGGTCTGTTGGGCGGGATATATGAGCCCGATGACGGCCATGTCGACCCCTCGCTGGCCACCAACGCGATGGCGCAGGTTGCGCAGCGGAACGGGGCCACGATCCTGCGCCAGAACCCGGTTCTGTCCATTGCGCGCGAGGACAAGGCCTGGATCGTGGAAACGCCCAAAGGAACAATCCGCGCCCGCCAGATCGTGAATGCCGCCGGAACCTGGGGCTTCGAGGTCGGCCAGATGATGGGGGTGAACGTGCCCTCCGTCCCCGTGCTGCACCAGTACCTTGTCACCGACACCGTGCCCGACGTGGCCGAGCGTATCGCGGCAGGTCTGCCCGAACTGCCCATGATCCGCGACCCGGAAGAAAGCTGGTATCTGCGGCAGGAACGCGACGGGCTGATCCTTGGCCCCTACGAGAAAGAAGCGCAGGTTTGGTCTGTCGATGGCGTTCCGCCGGAGTTCGGGGCCGAGCTGATGCCGCCCGATCTGGACCGGGTGGAGCATATCATCGAGGCCGCGATGGCCCGCGTTCCAGCCGTGGGGAATGGCGGGGTCAAGACGGTGGTGAACGGCCCGATTACCTTCACCCCCGACGCCAATCCGCTGATCGGTCCAGCCCATGGGGTGCCGGGGGCGTGGTTGCTGACAGGGTCTTCCATGGGGGTGATGGAAGGCGGCGGCGCGGGCTGGTTCCTGGCCCATTGGATGACGCATGGGGCACCGCCGATGGATGCGCTTGCCGTGGACAGCCGCCGTTTCGGGGCTTGGGCGGATCGTGACTTCCGCGTGGCCAAGGCGGTGGAATGCTTCGGCCTGCAATTCGGCGTGCACTACCCGTATGAGGAACGCCCCGCCGGGCGCGGGTTGCGCCTGTCGCCGTTGCATGACCGCATGGTTGCGCGCGGTGCCGTCATGGGCGCGGCGCATGGCTGGGAGCGGCCCAACTGGTTCTCCGACAGGCCCGATGATCATGCGAGGGAGAGTTTCCAGCGGACAAACTGGTTCGAGCCCGTCGCGCGGGAGGTCGCCTGTGTGACGAACAGAGTGGCGCTGGCCGATCTGTCGGTTTTCTCGAAATTCGAGGTCACCGGGCCAGGTACGTCAGACTTCCTCGATACGCTCGGGGCCAACAGGCCGCCGCGCATCGGTCGGATCGGGCTGATCCATGCGCTGACCCCGGCAGGGGGCGTGTTGTCGGAATTTACCGTGGCCCGGCTGGCCAAGGATCACGCCTATCTGACCAGCGCCGCAGCGGCGGAGGAGATCGACCTCGACCTGTTGAACACGCATGCGTCGGGCTTCAATGTGGCCGTGACGAATGTCACCGAGCGGCTCGGGGTCATCGGCCTGATGGGGCCAAAATCGCGCGATGTTCTGGGGGCGCTGACCGATGCAGACCTTGGCGACGGCTTCCCGTGGCTTGCCGTGCAGGAGATCACCGTCGCGGGTCTGCCGGTGCGGGCGCTTCGCGTCTCCTATCTTGGCGAATTGGGGTGGGAACTGCATGCCGAGGCAGCGCACCTGCCCGCGCTTTTCGATGCGTTTGAAGAGGCTGGCCAGCCCCATGGGATTGGCTTTTACGGGGCCTATGCCGCCAATTCCATGCGGCTCGAAAAAGGCTATCGCGGGTGGGGCGCGGACCTGACCACCGAACGCTCTCCGCTGGAAAGCGGGCTTGCCGCCTTCACAAAGAGCGAGGGCCGCGACTTCCCCGGACGGCAGGCCCTGCTGACGCGCCCCAACGATTGGCAGTCTGTCCTGCTGCGAATCGAGGACGGTCGGACCGATCCGTTCTATGCCCACCCTGTCCGGCAGGGCGACCGGATCATCGGCATCGTCACCTCGGGCGGGTTTGGCCATAGGGTTGGTCAGGCTCTGGCCCTTGCTTTGCTGCGCGAACCGCTGTCGGGTGAGGCCCTGAGTATCGAAATCCTGGGCCAGCGCCGCACCGCCACCGTGCTGGACCGCCCGCCCTTCGACCCCGACAACAGCCGCCTGCGCGCGTGAAAGGAGCCCAAGATGACCGACCTACCCATTGACTGGACGACCGAAGGCACCGCTCGCCGCCGCGACGCCTATTACGCGGCAACACAGACGAAATTCGTGCCCTTCAAGGATCCGATCGTCTTCCGCAAAGGGCAGATGCAATACCTGTGGGATGCGGAGGGCAACAAGTATACCGACCTTCTGGGCATGAACGTCTGCATCTCGGTCGGCCATTCGCACCCCAAGGTGGTCGCCGCCGCCCAAGCGCAGGCCGCCGATCTGACCCATTGCACGACGATGTTCTATCACCCGGTTCCTGCCCATCTGGCGGAGGAACTGGCCGCGACCATGCCCAAGGGCCATGACTGGGTGGTGCATTTCACCAATTCCGGGGCCGAGGCCATCGACCTCGCCATGACCATCGCGCGGACCTATACGGGCAATCTTGACCTGCTGGCGCTGCGCACCGCCTATCACGGGCCGACCGCCGCCGCGCAATCCGTCACCGGCATTTCTACCTGGCGCCACCCCGGCATGCCCGGCAACGTCGCCTTTGTGGCCGACCCCAACCAGTATCGCGGGATCTTCGGGGAAAACGCGGGGGCGGCCCCGTATCTGGATGAGATCGAGCGCACTATTGCCACCGCGACCTCCGGCAGGATCGCCGGGATGCTGGTGGAAAGCGTGCAGGGCTATGGCGGCATCATCGAGATGCCCAAGGGCTACATGTCCGGCGCGGCGGAGCGGGTGCGCGCAGCGGGCGGGCTTTACATCGCGGATGAGGTGCAATCGGGTTTCGGGCGCACGGGCGATCACATGTGGGGGTTCGAGGCCGATGGCGTGGTGCCCGATATCGTCGTCATGGCCAAGGGGATCGGCAATGGCTTCCCGCTTGGGGCCGTGGTGACCCGAAAGGACATCGCCGCGCCGATGGCGGAAAAGTTCATGTTCCACACCTATGGCGCCAATCCCACCAGCTGCGCGGCGGGACGCGCGGTGCTGAAGGTCATCCGCGAGGACAAGGTGCAGGAAAACGCCCGAACGGTCGGCGCGGCACTGCTCAAGCGCCTGCATGAGTTGAAGGACAAGCACGAGGCCATTGGCGACGTGCGGGGCAGGGGGCTGATGCTGGCCATCGAGATGGTGAAGGACCGGCGCAGCAAGGAACCCGACCGCGACACCACATCGGCGGTGTTCGAGAACTGCCGCGCCTCGCGCCTGATCCTGTCCAAATCCGGGCCCACGCAATCGGTGCTGCGCATGGTGCCGCCGATGTGCCTGTCTTTGGCAGATGTGGACGAGGTGGCGGAAGGGCTCGACCGGGCCTTCACCGCGCTCGGCTGACGGGGCATTGCCTGTCGCGCCCATCTGCGCTTTGACTTGGGGACAGTCGTCCAACTGAAAGCAAGCCTCATGACATTCACCACGCGGCCCGAAATCTCCGGCACGTTCGGCATGGTCACCAGCACCCATTGGCTGGCCACGGCGGCAGGCATGAAGATGCTGGAGGCGGGCGGTAGTGCAGCTGATGCGGCGGTGGCCACGGGCTTTGTTTTGAACGTGGTGGAGCCGCATCTGAACGGGCCTTTGGGCGACATGCCGCTGCTTTTCCGCGCTGCCGGGGCGGAGGAACCCGTTGTGATCTGCGGGCAGGGGACCGCGCCTGCCGGGGCGACGATTGACCATTACCGCGCCCAGGGGCTGACCCGTATCCCCGGTTCCGGCCTGCTGGCCACTGTCGTGCCGGGGGCTTTTGACGCGTGGATGTTGCTGCTCCGCGACCACGGTCGCCTGCCGCTGGCCGACGTGCTGGCCCCCGCGATCCACTATGCGCGCCATGGGCATCCGATCCTGCCGCGTGTCGCGAATGAGATTGCGGGCATGGCGGATGTGTTCCGAACGGAATGGCCAACCTCCGCCCCGGTCTGGCTGCCCGGTGGATCAGCACCCCAAGCAGGCGCGCTCTTCGCCAACCCCGCACTGGCCGATTTCTGGGAGAGGCTGGTCGATGAGGCCAAGGGCGCGGGCGTGGACCGGGTGGCGCAGATCGAAGCGGCGCGGGTTGCTTTCTACGAAGGGTTTGTCGCAGAAGCGATTGACGATTTCCTGCGCGATGCCGAGGTGCTGGACGCCTCGGGCCAACGCCACAAGGGCGTGATGACCGGGCAGGACATGGCCGATTGGCGGGCGAGCTTTGAGGCCCCGATCTCGGTCGATCATGCGGGCTGGACCGTCTGGAAATGCGGCGGCTGGACCCAGGGTCCGGTGCTGTTGCAATGCCTGCAAATGCTGCGCGGCGACGATCTGGCCGGGATGGACCCGATGGGGGCGGAGGTCGTTCACCTCGTCACCGAGGCGCTGAAGCTCGCCTTCGCGGATCGCGACGCCTATCTGGGAGAGCCGAATGGCAAGGATCTGCCGCTGAAAACGCTTCTGTCAGCCGAGTACGGCGTGGCGCGGCGGGCCGAAATCGGGGATAACGCCAGTTTCGATTTCCGGCCGGGCTCCATCGCGGGATATGAGGGATGGGCCAATGCCTTCCGCGCCCACGTGGCGGAACCCGTGCCGGACAATACCGGTATCGGCATCGGTGAGCCGACAATGGCGCATATGACGGCGAAAAAAGGCGATACCTGCCACGTCGATGTGGTGGACCAATGGGGCAACATGGTGTCTGCGACACCGTCGGGCGGATGGCTGAAATCCTCGCCCGTGGTGCCGGGGCTTGGGGTTCCGCTCAACACCCGTGCGCAGATGTTCTGGTTGGAGGAGGGGTTGCCCACCTCGCTCGCCCCCGGTCGCAGGCCGCGCACGACACTGTCGCCCTCGATGGCCCAGGCCCCGGACGGGGCGAGGCTGGCCTTTGGCACACCGGGCGGGGATCAGCAGGATCAATGGCAGCTGACCTTTCTGCTGCGGCTGATCCATCACGGCATGAACATGCAAGAGGCCATCGACGGGCCGCTTTTCCACACGGGCCACCTGCTGGAAAGCTTCTATCCGCGCGGCACCAGGCCCGGACGTCTGGTGATCGAGCCGAACTTCCCCAAGGCGACGCTGGCCGAACTGGACCGGCGCGGCCACCGGCTGGAGGTCTCGGACCCATGGGCCATCGGGCGGCTGACCGCCGCGCGCATCCGGCCTGACGGGATCATGTCCGCCGCTGCAACGCCGCGCCTGATGCAAGCCTATGCCGCCGGGCGTTGAGGGGCGCAGCCACATGATGCGGTCAGCGGTCCGGGCTTGTCCTGCCATGAGGGCGGAGTTCTGGCACATTCGATATATTCTCTGAGACATAATGAGCCCTTGCCATCGGGCGGCTCATGCGGCTAACTCCTTTTCATGTCCCACCCCGACCAGTTGCCATCACCACCCTCCCGCTTGCGCCTCAGACTTCTCTTCGGAGATGACCTGATGCTTGGCCCCGGCAAGGCGGATCTGCTGGAGGGCATACGCGACACCGGTTCGATTGCCGCTGCCGGACGGGCCATGTCCATGAGCTACAAAAGGGCGTGGACCCTTGTAGATCAGATGAATGGCGCGTTTCGAACGCCGCTCGTCGACAGCGTTCGGGGCGGGGCGAAAGGCGGCGGTGCAAGATTGACCGAAGCCGGGGAACAAGTGCTGAAGCATTATCGGAAACTGGAAGACATCGCTGCCGAGGCAGGTGCCGCGCGGATCAATGCCATATCGGATCTGTTGAAGACCGGGGATGCCGCCCCGGACAATCAGGGGCACGGCTGATGTCAGCGATGTGTTTCAGTGGCCATAACGTGGAGGGGATCACTCATCAACCCGGACCCGCGCGCCTTGTCTGTTTCATGGCATCTTTGTTGGCCATGATCTTGGCCTCTGCCCCGGCAGCAGCCGAAACGGTGACGGTCTTCGCTGCCGCCAGCCTGACCACGGCGCTGACGCAGGTTGCGGAGCAGTATGAAGACACAGAAGGCGGGGAGATCGCGCTTTCCTTCGCGGGATCGTCGGCCCTTGCGCGCCAGATTCAGCTAGGCGCCCCTGCCGATATCTTCATTTCCGCCAACCCCGATTGGATGGACCTTCTGCAGGCGGGGGATCTGATCGACCCCGACAGCCGAACTGACCTGTTGGGCAATAGCCTTGTGCTGATCGCGCATGAGCCAATCGACCATGTCGACCTAAACGCTGACCTGGATCTCTCCGCGCTGCTCGGCCCCGGTCGCCTCGCCATGGCGCTGACGCAAGCCGTGCCCGCAGGGATCTACGGACGCGCGGCGCTGAACACGCTTGGGCTGTGGGATCAGGTGGCCACGCAGGTGGTCGAGACGGATAATGTCCGGGCGGCGCTGGCGTTGGTTGCGCTTGGCGAGGCCCCGCTTGGCGTGGTCTATGCGACCGATGCACGGGCCAATCCCGAGGTTCACGTGATCGCGACATTCCCCCCGGACAGCCACCCGCAGATCACCTATCCGGCTGCCCTGTTATACGGTCCGGCCGGAGAGGAGGCCGGAGGGTTCCTGACCTTCCTTCTAGGCCCCGATGCCCGCGCGGTGTTCGAGGCTGAGGGCTTCACAGTGTTGGGGGACTAGGCCGGTGGACTGGCTGGGACCGGAAGAATGGCAAGCGGTGGCCCTGTCGCTGCGCGTGTCGCTTTGGGCGACGCTGGCCAGCCTGCCGCTTGGCATCTTTACCGCCTATGCGCTGGCGCGCTGGAGGTTTCCGGGGCATGGTTTGGTCAACGGACTGGTACACCTGCCGCTGATCCTGCCGCCCGTGGTCACCGGTTACCTGTTGCTCCTGACCTTCGGGACGCGCGGGCCTGTCGGGTCGGTTCTGCAAGACATAGGCATTGTCCTGGCCTTCCGCTGGACCGGTGCGGCGCTGGCTGCCGCCGTCATGGCCTTTCCGCTGATGGTGCGCGCCATTCGCCTGTCGATCGAAGCCGTCGATCCCAAGCTGGAACAGGCGGCCGCCACGCTCGGGGCCTCTCGCCTTTGGGTCTTTGCCACCGTGACCTTGCCGATGATCCTGCCCGGCATCATCGCGGGCGCGATCCTGGCCTTTGCCAAGGCCATGGGGGAATTCGGCGCGACGATTACTTTCGTGTCCAACATCCCCGGCCAGACCCGCACCGTGCCCTCCGCAATCTATGCCTTCCTGCAAGTGCCGGGCGGTGAAGACGCGGCGATGCGGCTTGTGCTGGTCTCGGTCGCCGTGGCCATGACCGCGCTGCTTGTTTCGGAAGTCATCGCGCGGAAGATTGCCGCAAGGGTGTCCGGCACATGACCCTGTCGGTCTCCCTTCGCCACGCTTTGCCGGGGTTTCTGCTGGACGCGGAGTTCGACGCTCCGCCCGGCATAACGGTGCTGTTCGGGCGGTCCGGGTCCGGCAAGACCACGATCGCCAACGCGGTGGCGGGGCTGCTTCGGCCAGACCGGGGGCGGATTGTGGCCGCGGATCAGGTGCTGATGGATAGCGACCGGGGCCTGTGGGTGGCGCCGAACAGGCGCCGGATCGGCTATGTCTTTCAGGAGGGACGGCTGTTTCCACATCTGACCGTGCGCCAGAACCTGGCCTATGGCCGCTGGTTCGCCCCCAAGGGCGCACGGATCGAGGACTTGGCGCATGTGGTCGATCTTCTTGGGATCGGGAACCTGCTGACCCGTCGCCCCGGAGCGCTGTCAGGCGGTGAAAAGCAGCGGGTGGCAATCGGTCGGGCCTTGTTGTCCGCGCCACGGCTGATCGTGGCGGATGAACCGCTTGCTGCCCTCGACGAGGCACGCAAGGCCGAGATCCTGCCCTTTCTGGAACGGTTGCGCGACGAGGTTGAAATTCCGATCCTCTATGTCAGTCATTCGGCTGCCGAGGTGGCGCGTCTGGCGACAACGGTGGTGGCGCTTGAAAACGGGCGGGTGATCCGGCAGGGGGCCGCGGCCGAGGTGCTGTCCGATCCTGCCGTTACCCCGCTCGGGGCGCGATCCGCCGGGGCACTGCTGATGGCTAGGGTGGTTGCCCATCATGACGACGGGTTGACACAGCTTGATGCCGGGGGATGTCCGCTGTTTCTGCCGCGCATTCCGCAACCGCCGGGCCATGCGGTCCGCATTCGCATCGCGGCGCATGACGTGATTTTGTCGCGCGTAAGGCCAGAGGGGCTGTCGGCGTTGAACATCCTGCCGGGGACCGTGCGGGATATCCGGGCAGGCGACGGGCCCGGCGCTATCCTGTCGCTCGACACTGCCGCAGGGGTGGTGCTGGCAAGGGTCACCCGCAGGTCAGTCGCATCGCTTTCGCTGGTGCCGGGAACGTCCTGCCATGCGGTGATCAAGACGGTGGCCATAGCGCCTGAAGATGTCGGCGCGCTTTAGCCAGCAAGATTTTTCCGGAAAAATCTTGCGGCGAAGGTAGGAAGACTTTTCTGGAAAAGTCTTCATGGTCTGCGAGAAAAATCTTCTGGAAGATTTTTCCGCGCCCGCTCAGCCAAGCAGCGATTGTGTCAGGGGGTGGTCTGCCTGTTTCAACCCGTCGATGACATCGAAATGGTGACGGCCGGGATCGTAGACCGCGGGAGAGAGGTTCGTCTTTTCGGCCCAGGCTTCTGCCAGGATCTGCGACTGGCGCAGGAACTCCGGACGTTCCAATGCGCCGGTCCAGCAGGTCACGGATTTGCCGGGCAGAGGGTCGAGCAGCACAGGGCTTTCGCTCTTGGCCTCATGCCCATCAATCTGCAGTGTTTCGTTCATCGAATGCAGGCGCACGGGGCGCAGATCGTGGACGCCGCTGATCGAGACAACGCGATCGATACGGTCGCTGACCGACGTGGGCAATGGTCCGCCTTCGCAGATCATCCGTGTCACCAGATGCCCGCCAGCGGAATGCCCGGCCAACCGGATCGGCCCGTCGACCATCGTGGCAGCCTTGCTGATAGCCGCGCCGATCTGGCGTGTGATGCCCGCGATCCTGGTCTCGGGGGCCAGCGTATAACTCGGCATCGCCACGGCCCATCCATGGGCAAGCGGACCGGCGGCCAGGTCGGAATACAGTCCCTTGTGCATCCGCATCCAGTAGCCGCCATGGACAAAGACGACGAGGCCTCTGGTCAGCCCATCCGGGCGGAACAGATCGAACCGTTCGCGCGCGGCGTCCCCATAGGCGATATCGGTTTCCGCATGGGGCCAGCTGTCGCGGAAGGCATGGGCGCGCTGTTCCCAGATCGCCGGAAAGCCGTCGCCGCCGGGAATGTGATCGGCGTTGGTGAAGGCGTCTTCCCAGTCGATTCCGCTCTCTGGTGCTGCGCTGTTCATATCTGCTGTCCTATGGTCGCAAAAAACCCGAGGCGCAGAGTAGACCCGCCTCGGGGGAATGATCAAACGGGAAAACTGCCGCTCAGATGATCTCTTCGAACAGCGCTTTGACGTTCTCTGCCGTCAACGTGACCGGATTGCCGCCGCAGGACGGATCTTCCAGCGCCATGGCGGTCAGCTCGTCGATGCGGTCGCGACCGACGCCCATCTCGGACAGACTGTGCGGTATGCCGAGGCTGTCGTTGAACGCCTGCACGAAGGTCTGGAACCCGGCAAACCCGCCCTCGATGCCCAGATAGGCGGCGGCGCGGTCGAAGCGTTGCTCGATGGCGGGCGCATTGAGGCGCAGGACGGCGGGCATGCAGACGGCGTTGGTGGTGCCGTGATGGGTGCCGTAGACCGCGCCAATGGGGTGGCTCAGCGCATGGATCGCGCCAAGACCCTTCTGGAAGGCAGTCGCGCCCATGGCGGCGGCGCTCATCATCTGGGCGCGGGCCTCGATATCGGTGCCGATGGCGTAGGCGCGCGGTAGGAACTCCTTCACCAGCCGCATGCCTTCCAGCGCGATCCCCTGGCTCATCGGGTGGTAATGCGGGCTGCTGAATGCCTCCACGCAATGGGCGAAGGCATCAAGCCCGGTACCTGCCGTGATCGCCTGAGGCATACCGACGGTCAGTTCCGGGTCGGCGATGACGACAGAAGGCAGCACTTTGGGGTGGAAGATGATCTTCTTCACATGGGTCACGGAATTGGTGATGACGCTGGCGCGCCCCACCTCGGACCCTGTGCCAGCCGTCGTGGGAACGGCGATGATCGGTGCAATGCCATCGGGGTCTGCCCGCGTCCACCAGTCGCCGATATCCTCGTAATCCCAGACGGGCCGGGTCTGGCCGGACATGAAGGCGACCATCTTGCCAAGGTCGAGCCCCGAGCCGCCGCCGAAGGCGATGACCCCGTCATGCCCGCCCGCCTTGTAGACCTCCAGGCCCGCTGCGAGGTTCATCTCGTTCGGGTTCGGGTCCACATCGGCGAAGATCGCGCGGCCTAGCCCGGCGGCTTCCATGATATCCAACGCCGCCGTGGTGATCGGCAGATCGCGCAGGCCCCGGTCGGTGACCAGAAGCGGGCGTTTCATGCCGGTTTGGGCGCAGGCCTCGGGCAGTTCTGCAATGCGGCCTGCGCCGAATTTGATCGCGGTCGGGTAGGACCAGTTTCCGGTGAGACTCATTTGGTCACCTTCTTGAGATGGTAGGATTTGGGACGCGTCAGGTTGTGGTAGCCGATGACCGACAGGCCACCGCCGCGCCCGGTGTTCTTGCAGCCGGTCCAGCACAGGCCCGGGTCGAGATAGTCGGCGCGGTTGAGGAAGACGGTGCCTGTTTCCACCCGGTCGCCCACGGCCATGGCCCGGTCGATATCGGCGGTCCAGAGACTGGCGGTCAGGCCGAACTCGCTGTCATTCATCAGGGCGATGGCCTCTTCGTCGTCTATTACGGGCATGATGCCGACGACGGGGCCGAAGCTTTCATCGCGCATGACGCGCATGTCATGGGTGACATTGGTCAAGATTTGCGGGGTCAGGTAGGCACCGCCGTCATCCTCGGCGAAGGTGGGGATATGGGCGGTTGCGCCTGCCGCGACGGCCTCGGCCACCTGCGCGCGCACCTCGTCGGCAAAGCGGGTGCTGGCCATGGGGCCAAGCGTGGTTTCCGGGTCCAGCGGATTGCCGAGCCTGTAGGTGTTGACCAGCGCCACGGATTTTTCGACGAAGGCGTCGAACAGGCTTTCGTGGACGTAAATCCGCTCGATCCCGCAGCAGCACTGGCCGGAATTGAACATCGCCCCGTCAATCAGCGTGGCGACGGCGGCGTCCAGATCCGCGTCTTCCATCACATAGCCGGGGTCCTTGCCACCAAGCTCCAGCCCAAGGCCGGTAAACGTCCCCGCCGCTGCCCGTTCCATGGCCTGGCCGCCCCCGACAGACCCGGTGAAGTTGACGAAGTCGAAGGCTCTGTCAGCGATCAGCGCGGATGTCGTGTCATGGTCAAGGAAGACGTTCATGAACACATCCTCCGGCACGCCCGCAGACTGGAAAGCGCGGGCCATGCGTTCGCCAACCAGCAGCGTTTGCGTGGCATGTTTCAGCACCACCGTGTTGCCCGCGATCAGGGCAGGCGCGACCGTGTTGATGGCGGTCATGTAGGGGTAGTTCCACGGCGCCACGACGAAGACGACGCCATGCGGCACCCGCCTGATGTAGCGCTTGAAGGTGGCGTCCTCTCCCACGGCGATATCGGTCAGCGCCTCCTCGGCAATCGCGGCCATGTGGCTGGCGCGTTCGTTGAAGCCGCCGAATTCGCCGCCATAGCGCACCGGGCGGCCCATCATATGGGCCAGTTCCGGCACGATCTCGTCATTCATGGCACCCACGGCAGCGACACCGGCCATGACCAGTTCAGCACGCTCGGACAGAGGCCGGGCGGCCCAATCCGCCTGCGCCGCGCGGGCACGGTCCACAAGCGCACGGGCAGCCCCGGCTTCTAGGGTTGTGCGTTCGGCGAACACCGATCCGTCAATGGGTGAAATACACTTCAGAACACTCATTCGGAGATTCCTGTCTGGTCATCCTCAAGCTCATTGAGGCTGGTGTGGCGAATTTTCCAGTGGCCATCGGGCTGCCGGAGAAAGGTGTTAAGGCTGGAACCAAAGACGCGCTCGGTATTGCCGCCCTCGACCGGGACATGCGCGGAATAGATCAGCGAACAGAACGCAATATCGCCATCAACCCGCGCCTCCAGGATGGTCATCTTCTTGTCGGTCTCTCCTTCGGAAAACCATGCCTCATGGGTTGCGACAATGGCGGCGGTCCCCGTGACCGGCGGCCCGTAGGGTGAAAAGATCTGCCCGTCGCGCGTGTAGGCCGCGGCACAGCCCGCAGCATCGTGGGCCGTGTAGGCTTGCAGATAGCTGTCGAGTACCTCTTGCAGCAGGGCGCGGGCCGACATGCGATCAGGCCCGCTCGAACCCGCGCGCGACCTCGTAATCGGTCACCACGCGGTCGAAATCCTCGATCTCCACCTCGGCGGCGCGGGTGTAGTGGTCGACCACCCAATCGCCCATGGCCTCGCGCAGCATGGCTGAATTGCGCAGCGTCTCTGCCGCGTCGCGCAGGGTGCCGGGGATATGGCCCACATTGCCCTCATAGGCGTCGCCCTTGAAGGGGGCCTCAAGCTCCAGCTTGTCCTCGATGCCCTTGATGCCAGCGGCCAGCATCGCGGCCATGGCCAGATAGGGATTCATGTCGGACCCGCCGATGCGGCATTCCACGCGCACGGCCTTGCTGCCATCGCCGCACAGGCGGAAGCCCGCAGTGCGGTTGTCCACCGACCAGACGGTGCGGGTGGGCGCGAAGCTGCCCTTCTGGAAGCGCTTGTAGCTGTTGATATAGGGGGCCAGGAAACACGTGTAGTCGCTGGCATATTTGATCAGCCCGGCCATGTAGCTTTTCATCAGCGCCGACATGCCGAGCGGGTCGGTTTCATCGTAGAAGACCGGCGCGCCGTCCTTCCACAGCGACTGGTGCACATGGCTGGAACTGCCCACCTTGTCGTGATGCCACTTGGGCAGGAACGTCACCGCATGGCCGTTTTGCCAGGCGATTTCCTTCACCGCATTCTTGGCGATGGTGTGGTTGTCGGCGGTGTCGAGCGCCGCGGAATAGCGGATGTTCAGCTCTTCCTGGCCGGTTTCGGCCTCACCTTTCGAATTTTCCACCGGGATGCCCGCAGCATAGAGGTGATTGCGGATCGGCCGCATCACGTGTTCTTCCTTGGTGGTCTGGAAGATGTGGTAATCCTCGTTATAGCCGCTGATCGGCTGCATGTCGCGGAAGCCCGATTTGCGGATCTCGTCAAAGCTCTTCTCGAAGAGGAAGAACTCGATCTCGGTCGCCATCATGGCGTCATAGCCCATGGCCTCCAGCCGCTTGACCTGTTTCTTCAGGATCGCCCGGGGCGAGTGCGGCACGTCCTCATGGGTGTGGTGATCGAGCAGATCGCACAGCACCATGACGGTTCCCTCAAGCCACGGAACCGGGCGCAGCGTGGTCAGGTCCGGCTTCATCACATAGTCGCCATAGCCCGCGCGCCAGCTGGTCGAGGCGTAGCCATCGGGCGTTGCCATTTCCAGATCGGTGGCCAGCAGGTAGTTGCAGCAATGGGTTTCCTTCCACGCGCTTTCGACGAAGTTCACGGCATGGAAGCGCTTGCCCATCAGGCGGCCCTGCATATCGACCGCGCAGACAAGAACGGTGTCGACCGAACCGTTTGCAACTTGGTCTTTCAGGGCATCGAAACTCAGGATGGCGGACATGGTGTGTTCCTGTAAGGCAGTGGGGATGCCCCGGCCCGGTGGCGGGCCGAGGCAAGCGTTTGATCAGGTGTAGCGATAGGGCCGGCCAGCGGCCTGCATATCGGCGTTATACTGCCGGAAGATTTCCACCACACGCCGTTTCGTTTCCGACTCGGCTGCGATTTCTTCCCAGAAGTCCTGTGCAGCAGCTTCGACCTGGGCCCATTCCTCATCGGGGATAGAGGTCAGTTCCATCTCGGTCCCGTGGACGCGCAGCGCGGCCTCACCGCCCCAGTACCACCACTGGCGGTAGTAGTGCGACTGGTCACAGCAGACGCGGAACAGGGTCTGCAGGTCTTCGGGCAGTTCGTTCCAGCGATCCATATTGGCAAAGAACGATCCGGCCCATGCGCCAGAGATGTTGTTGGTTAGGAAGTAGTTGGTCACGTTGGCCCACCCGACGGTGTAATCCTCGGTGATGCCCGACCAGGCGATGCCGTCCAGTTCGCCGGTTTGAACAGCCACCTCGATATCTTCCCAGGGCAGGGTCACCGGCACAACGCCGAACTGGCTGAGGAAGCGGCCCGCGGTCGGGAAGGTGAAGACCCGCTTGCCCTGAAGATCGGCGAGGCTGCGGATCGGGTCGACGGTGGCGAAATGGCAGGGGTCCCAGGCACCGGCGGAAATGTGTTTCACACCAACCGCCGAATAGGCTTCGTCCCAGATCTCGTTCAGCCCGTACTGGTTGAACAGCACCGGCACGTCGAGCGAGTAGCGCGAGGCGAAGGGGAAGTAGCCACCGAACACCGTCACTTCCGTGGGCGAGGCCATGGAGTCGTCGTCCGACTGCACCGCGTCGATCGTGCCGCGCTGCATGGCGCGGAACAGCTCACCCGTGGGCACCAGCTGATCGGCATAGAACAGCTCGATCTGCATCCGGTCGCCGGCAATCTGGTTGAACATGTTGATCGCCGGGGTGATCACATGCTCGGCCAGCGCCGCACCGGCATAGGTCTGCATCCGCCAGGTGATGGTGTTCTGAGCGATGGCAGGCGTTGCCAGCCCGGCCGCCGCCGCGCCGACACCTGCGGTTTGCAGGAACTTACGTCTTGTCGTCATGTCACTTCTCCTTGTTGATGGGGTGCCCCGGTTCGCGGGGTCTGTTTGCTATCGGTTGTAGACATAGTCTGGCAGCCACAGCGCGATCTGCGGGAAGACCATGACCAGCGTCAGGGCCAGCACCATCACGAGCGCGAAGGGAATGATGGATCGGTAGATGTCGCGCAGGCCGATCTCGGGCGGGGCCATGGCGCGCATCAGGAAGAGGTTATAGCCGAAGGGTGGCGTCATATAGGCGATCTGCGTGGTGATCGTATAGAGCACGCCGTACCAGATCAGGTTGAAGCCAAGCTCATCGACCAGCGGCACGTAAAGCGGCGCAACGATCACCAGCATCGCGGTGTCATCCAGAAACGTGCCCATCACGATGAAGGAAAGCTGCATCAGGATGAGGATCATCCAAGGCGACAGTCCCCATTGTTCGGTGAAGAGGCTCTCAATCGCGTTCACCGCGCCAAGCCCGTCGAAGATCGCGCCAAAGCCAAGTGCGGCCAGGATGATCCACATGAACATGCAGGAAATGCCAAGCGTATTGCGCACCGAGGTCTCGAACACCTCTTTCGTCATCCGCCCCTTCAGCACGGCGGCCACGAAGGCCGTCAGCGCCCCTATGGCAGAGCTTTCCACCAGCGATGTCCAGCCATTGACGAAGGGGATCATCATCGTCGCGAAGATCACCAAGGGCAGCAGCCCCGCGCGCAGCAGGCGCAGTTTCTCGGCCATGGGAACGTTGCGTTCCTCTTCCGGCAGGACGGGGCCTAGGTTCGGCTGAATGCGGCAGCGGATATAGATGTAGATGATGAACATCGCCGCCATCATCAGACCCGGCAACACGCCCGCCAGCCACAGCTGGCCCACCGGCTGGCGCGCGATCATCGCGTATAGGACCAGCACGACCGAAGGCGGCACGAGGATACCGAGCGACGACCCGGCCTGAATGACCCCTGTCACCATGATCTTGTCATAACCCCGGCGCAGCAGTTCCGGCAGCGCGATGGTGGCCCCGATGGCCATGCCCGCGACCGACAGCCCGTTCATGGCAGAGATCAGCACCATCAGCCCGATCGTGCCGATGGCCAGACCGCCCCGGACAGGCCCCATCCAGACATGGAACATCTTGTAAAGATCGTCGGCGATCTTCGATTCCGACAGGATGTAGCCCATGAAGATGAACATCGGCAGCGTCAGCAGCGGATACCACCGCATCAGCTTCATCGCGTTGGCGAAGGGGATCTCGATGCCGCCCACACCCCAAAGCAGCACGCCCGACAAAGCCGCAACAAAGCCGATGGCCCCGAAGACGCGCTGCCCGGTGAACAGCATCAGCATCATCGAGCTGAACATCATGATGGCGATGAGTTCATAGGACATCACAGATCCTCCCCGCGAATGCGGCCGATATCGCGGAAGAATTCAGCCGAGGCCTGAAGGATCATGAGGAAGACACCGATGCAAAGCGTGACCTTGATGGGCCACAGGATGGGACGCCACGCCGTGGGGCTGCGTTCGAGAAAGCCGATTTCCTCTGCCGCGCCGCTGAACCCGCCGGTCAGGAACGCCCAGGCCAGATCGCGGAAGAAGGTGAAGGGCTCCATCCCGAAATAGCCAAGCGCATAGGCGGTGGAACTGACCGCGCCGATGAACAGCACGACGAGGTAGTACATCAGGAACAACACGGTGAAGGCATCGACCCAGGCTTTGGTGCGCGGGCTCCAGTTGCCGTAGAACAGGTCCATCCGCACATTCGACCCCAGTTGGATCGAATAGGGACCGCCAAGGATGTAATAGGCCACCATCACGAATTGCGCGGTTTCCAGCGTCCATTGCGCCGGGTTGAAGAAGGTCTTGGAAATCGAGCTCCACAGCAGAATGCCGATCAGGACGAAGATCAGGTACATCGCGATGCGCCCGATGAAACGGTTCATCCGGTCGATGGCGCGGATATAGGCGAGGATGACCCTAGGCATTCCCGGCCTCCCGGTCGGTCAGGCCCAAAGCCGCCAGCGCGGGGACCAGAAGCAGGTGGATTTCACGGGCAAGCGCGGCCTGATCGGCCTCATTCGCCAGCAGGTCGTTGCGAATCTCGATCATCACATTCGGCAGATCCCGGTCGATCCCGTGCAGGCGCAGGGAATGGGTGACGCCATCGGCGGGGCCGTAGGGTTCATTGCGGTCAACGCGCCGGTGCGGCAAAGCGGTGGCACGGTCCAGCATCGCATTGGCAACGCGGCTGTCGGTGTCGTGCAGAATGCCGATCTCAACCGCACGGGTGCGTCCGTGAAACACCGGGGTGAAGCTGTGGACGGTCACCAGCGCAGTGGGAGACTGGCTGACCCGGCGACCGTCCAGAACCGCCCCGACCGCATCGCAGAAAGGGCGGTAGACCGTGGCTTCCCGCTCGGCCCGTTGATCGGCTGAAAGGCCATGATTTCCAGGCACGTCTATGGCTTCGGACCGGGCGGGCATGGCGCTGGCGGCCTCGGGCGGGCGGTTGCAATCGTAGACAAGGCGCGACACGCGGCTGGCCACGAGAGGCGCATCCAACAGGTTGGACAATTCCCGCGCGACGCCAAGCGCGCCGGGGTCCCACGCGGCATGGCTATGCCGGTCCTGTGGGGCCAGCCCAAGGCCGTCATAGCGGGCGGGAATGTGATGCGAGGCATGTTCGCACAGCAAGACGACGGGGCCTTTGCCCCCGCGATTGATCACCTCAACCGCATCGCTCTCTGTCATGTCGAGTGCCGCAGACATGCCGATTCCGTCCCTGTTCTGTAAATATTGTTTCCTTGTGCGTCGTTTCTGTCAATATATTTCCAGAGCGCTTGGACCGGGCTGCGCCAACTGCTAAGAACTGCAGCCAACCTGCCCGGGATTTCGGCAGAACCTGTCTGGTGGAGGGACTTCATGGCCGCAACGACCGTCCGGGAGCTGATCCGCGAACACTATTCCCTGCTGACCCAGTCAGAGCGCAAATTCGCCAATGCGCTGTTGGAAAACTATCCTTCCGCCGGTTTGGCCTCGATCACTGCCGTTGCCGCCAATGCGGGCGTCTCCACGCCGACAGTGGCGCGGATGGTGCAAAAGCTTGGGTTCAAAGGATATCCGCAGTTTCATCAGGCTCTGTTGAAGGAGCTTGAGGCGCGGGCATCCGGCCCTACACAGCGCCGGGCCACATGGGCGGCGGCGGCGCCGGATACCCATATGCTGAACCGGTTCGCCGAGGCGGTGCAGCAGAATATCGGGCAGACCTTCGAGAATATCGACACCGCGAAGTTCGATCAGGCGGTTGAACGGCTGTCCGATACATCCGGGCGGCTTTACGTGGTCGGCGGGCGCATCACGCGGGCTTTGGCCGACTATTCCTTCACCCATTTCCAGGCGATTCGACCGCGCGTCACCCATATGACATCGTCCTCTGCCACCTGGCCGCATTACGTGCTGGACATGGTCGAAGGCGACACGCTGCTGATGTTCGACGTGCGCCGCTATGAAACCAATCTGGAACGGCTGGCCGATCTGGTGGCCCCGCGCGGGGTGAACATCATCCTGATCACCGATCAATGGGCTTCGCCCGTGGCCAAGGTGGCGGGGCAGGTGTTCAATTGCTGGGTGGAAATCCCGTCGGCCTGGGATTCCAACATCGCCACCATGATGCTGGTCGAGGCGCTGATCGCTGCCACTCAGGAAAAAAGCTGGCCCGATACAAAGGACCGCTATGACCGTCTGGACGAGCTTTTCGATATGACCCGGCTGTTTCGCAAGTTCACCTGATCCGTCTGCCCGATGCCCGGATTTTGGGCATTCACGGCTGGACTGCCCGACCATTCAGCATCCATGTATGGGGGAACGCCCGGATTTTATGCTCGGCCTTCCGACTCTGGCGACATCGGGGGCACCTCTGGTGTCGGACAACCCGACGGAGGCTCCCATCAACAAGCCGCTCTCAGCGCATGACCTGTCCGGGGTCGCAAGCCAGCCAAGGGCAATCGGCGCGGCACGATTGACCGTCGGGCCGTCAGGATTGCGCGGATTGCGGCAATCCGGGTCGATGCGCGTGCTGTTCCCGCGACAGACGCCGGGCTGGCCGCAGGCGGTGCTGCTGAACACCTCGGGCGGGGTGACGGGCGGTGACTGCTTCACCGTCGAGGCCGACGCAGAGCCCGCCGCGCGCCTGACCCTGACCACGCAGGCCGCCGAACGCATCTACCGGGCGCAGCCGGGGGAAACCGGACATGTGGACGCGCGCCTGACCATCGGCGCGGGCGGACGCATCGACTGGCTGCCGCAGGAAACCATCCTGTTTGACCGAAGCAGCCTGCGCCGGCGTCTGTCGGTGACCATGGCCAAAGACGCCAGCCTTCTGGTCGTGGAACCGCTGGTCTTCGGTCGCCGTGCCATGGGTGAGGTGCTGCACGACATTCGCCTGTCTGACCGGATCGAGATTTTCCGTGGTGGCGCGCGTCTCTTCACCGATGCCACCCGGTTGACCGGCGATGTGTGCGGGCTGATGCAGGGCCATGCCATCGGTCACGGCGCGACGGCACTGGCAACGGTGATCTTCGCCGCGCCGGGGGCCGAGGCGTTTTTGGGCGATGTCCGCGATCTGCTGCCGGAAACCGGTGGTGCAAGCCTGATCCGCCCCGATCTGCTGTTCATCCGCATTCTGGCCGAAGACAGCTTCGCCCTGCGCGCCAGCCTGATCCCTGTCATCTCCCTTTTGCACCGGGCGGACCTGCCCCGAACATGGATGTTGTGACATGAACCTGACCCCCCGCGAAAAGGACAAGCTGCTGATCGCCATGGCTGCCGAGATTGCCCGCAAGCGGCTGGCGCGCGGCGTCAAGCTGAACCACCCCGAGGCCATCGCCCTGATCACCGACGCGGTGGTCGAGGGCGCGCGCGACGGGCGCAGCGTCGCCGACATGATGGAGGCGGGCGCCCAGGTGATCACCCGCGACCAGTGCATGGAGGGCATCCCCGAGATGATCCACGAAGTGCAGGTCGAGGCCACCTTCCCCGACGGCACGAAGCTCGTCACCGTTCACAACCCCATTCGCTGAAAGGAGTCACCGATGAAATACCTGTTGCCGGGTCTTGGACTGATCCTCGCCACTGCCGCGCAGGCCCATGAGGGCGGCCACCTGCACCCGCATGAGGCCAACGGATGGTTCGCGGGCGCGCTTTTGCTGGCGGCGGGGTTGGCGGGCGGCTACCTGATCGGCCGGGTCCGCCGATGATCCCCGGAGAGCTGTTTCCCGCCGAGGGCGATCTGGTTCTGAACGAGGGGCGCGAGGCGATCACGCTTATGGTGGCCAACACCGGCGACCGGCCCGTGCAGGTGGGCAGCCACTACCATTTCGCCGAGGCCAACAGTGCGCTCGAGTTCGACCGCACCGCCGCGCGCGGGCACAGGCTCGACATTGCCGCGGGCACCGCCGTACGCTTCGAACCGGGACAGCGGCGCGAGGTCAATCTCATCCCCATCGGGGGCGCACGCCGCGTCTTCGGCTTCAACCAACAGGTGATGGGAGAGCTCTGATGGCAACACTACCCCTTCTGACCGACGATCAGCTGACGCCCGAAGCGGCGGCGGTCTTTGCCGATATCCGCGCCACGCGCGGCACGGAGTACGTCAACAACTTCTGGCGCGCGCTGGCCCATAACCCGGCGCAGCTGAAGGCGACGTGGGAAGGGTTGAAGCCCGTCATGGGCCCCGGCGCGCTGGACCCGCTGGTGAAAGAGATGATCTATATCGCCGTCTCGGCCGCCAATGCCTGCGAATATTGCTGTCATTCCCACGCGGCCTCGGCCCGCGCCAAGGGGATGACGTCCGAGATGTACAATGAACTGATGTCGGTCGTGGCCATGGCCAGCAGCACGAATGCGCTGGCCAACATGCTGCAGGTGCCCGTGGACGAGGCGTTCCGCGCATAACGACCGGCCCAAACCAGGAGCCTCCGATGCCCGCCACCCTATCCCGCCGCGACCATGCCGCCATGTTCGGCCCCACCACGGGCGACCGGCTGCGGCTGGCCGATACCGACCTGATCATCGAGGTCGAACGCGACCTGACCGGCCCCTATGGCGAAGAGGTCAAGTTCGGCGGCGGCAAGGTGATCCGCGACGGCATGGGGCAGGGGCAGGCGACGCGGGCCGAGGGCGCGGTCGATACCGTGATCACCAACGCGCTGATCGTGGACTGGACCGGGATCTACAAGGCCGATGTGGGCCTGAAGGACGGGCGCATCCACAAGATCGGCAAGGCGGGCAACCCCGACACGCAGCCGGGGGTGACCATCGTTGTCGGCCCGGGGACCGAGGTCATCGCGGGCGAGGGGCGCATCCTGACGGCGGGGGGCATCGACAGCCACATCCACTTCATCTGCCCGCAGCAGATCGAGGATGCGCTGCATTCGGGCCTGACCACCATGATCGGCGGCGGCACCGGACCCGCGCATGGCACGCTCGCCACCACCTGCACGCCGGGGCCGTGGCATATCGGGCGGATGCTGCAGGCCGCCGATGCCTTCCCGATGAACCTTGCCTTTGCGGGGAAGGGCAACGCCTCGCTGCCCGCCGCGCTGGAGGAACAGGTGCTTGCGGGCGCGTCCTGCCTGAAGCTGCACGAGGACTGGGGCACGACGCCGGGTGCCATCGACTGCTGCCTGTCGGTTGCGGACGCCATGGATGTGCAGGTGATGATCCACACCGACACGCTGAACGAGTCGGGCTTCGTGGAAAACACCGTGAAGGCCATGAAGGGCCGCACGATCCACGCCTTCCACACCGAGGGCGCGGGCGGCGGCCATGCGCCTGATATCATCAAGATCTGTGGCGAGGAGCACGTGCTGCCCTCCTCGACCAATCCGACGCGGCCCTTCACGGTGAACACGCTGGAAGAGCATCTGGACATGCTCATGGTCTGTCACCACCTCGACAAGTCGATCCCCGAGGATGTGGCCTTCGCCGAAAGCCGCATCCGGCGCGAAACCATCGCCGCCGAGGATATCCTGCACGACATGGGGGCGTTTTCGATCATCGCCTCGGACAGTCAGGCCATGGGCCGGGTGGGCGAGGTCGTGATCCGCACCTGGCAGACCGCCGACAAGATGAGGAAACAGCGCGGGCGGCTGGCGGATGAGACCGGTCAGAACGACAATTTCCGCGTCCGCCGCTACGTGGCGAAATACACGATCAACCCGGCGATCGCCCACGGGATCAGCGCCCATGTGGGCAGCATCGAGGAAGGCAAGCGCGCTGATCTGGTGCTGTGGTCGCCCGCGTTTTTCGGCGTGAAGCCCGAGATGGTTCTTCTTGGGGGCACCATCGCCGTGGCGCAGATGGGGGACCCGAACGCCTCGATCCCCACGCCGCAACCGGTCTATACGCGGCCCATGTTCGGGGCCTATGGCCGGTCGGTTGAACGCTCTGCCGTGACCTTCGTCTCCGCCGCCGCGCAGGAGGACGGGATCGGTCGGACGCTCGGGCTGGCCAAGGATACGCTGCCGGTGGTCAATACGCGCGGCATCGGCAAGCGCGACCTTCGGCTGAACGATGCGCTGCCGCAGGTCGAAGTGCATCCCGAAACCTACGAGGTGCGCGCGGATGGCGAGTTGCTGACCTGCCAGCCCGCCGAGGTGCTGCCGATGGCGCAGCGGTATTTCCTGTTCTGAGGCGCGCGGATGTTACCAGGGTTCGATCAGTTCGATGTCCTCCTCCTGCGGGACCGGCCCCGGTCGCGGAAGGGGCTTGGTGACGACCGTCCGCGTCGTGCTGGTTTTCCAATACCTGTCGTCGCGGTGAATGGCGTCGGGCAGGGCGTTCATGTCGATGCTGCGCCGGCTGCTTTCACGGACCGTCACGACAAAACGGCTGCCCGCGACCGGGCCGTTGTTGCGCGCATCGAGCAGGGCGGCGCGCAGCTCCGCCTCGCGCTGCTTCAGCGCCTTGATGTCTTCGCGGACCGCGCCAAGCGCATCGGCGAGGTCGCGCGGTGTCGGGTGGCTTCTGTTCATGCGGGCATCCTGTCACGCGAAGATGAACGCCCGGTTAACCGCCCGCGGGCCTTGCGCCCTGCTTTTTCGGAGTTCCAACCATGACCGACCTCACCGCCACCGCCTATCACGGCCATGCCCATGCAACGCCCGTCGGCACCGTCCGGCTGGATTACGAGGGGCGGTTCCTGCGCCGCAAGGTGCTGAGCCTGACCGATGGCCGGGCGCTGCTGGTGGACCTGCCCAAGACGACCTCGCTCGATCATGGCGGGGTGCTGGTGACGCCCGAGGGCGAGATCGCCATCGAGGCCGCGCCCGAGCCGCTGCTGGAGATCACAGCGCCCGATCTGGCCCGCATCGCGTGGCACGTGGGCAATCGCCACACCCCCTGCCAGATCGAGGCCGGGCGGCTGCTGATCCAGCCCGATCACGTGATCGCCGACATGCTGGCGCGGCTCGGGGCTACGACGCGCGAGGTTCTCGAACCCTTCACCCCCGAAGGGGGCGCCTATGGCCACGGGCGCACCCACGGCCATGATCACGGCCACGCCCACTGACCCGATGACCGACGCCGCGACCCTTCTGACGCTCATGCAATGGTTTTCGCCTGCCTACCCGGTCGGGGCCTTCGCCTATTCCCATGGGCTGGAACAGGCCGTTGCCGAGGGGCGCGTCAGCGATGCGGCCAGCGCCGAGCGGTGGATCGGCGAGGTGCTGACCCTCGGCAGTCCGCGCACCGATATCACCCTGCTGCGGGCGGCCCATGACGCCGACGCCCCGGCGTTGGTGCGGATCGACGCGCTTGCCCGCGCGCTGGCCCCGTCGAGGGAACGGCTTCTGGAAACCGTGCAGCAGGGCCAGTCCTTCGCGCAGACCACCCGCGCGATCTGGGGCGGGGATCTGCCGGTTCTGACCTATCCCGTCGCCGTAGGGCGGGCGGCGCGGCTGATGGGCTTCGCGCCGGCAACCGTCGCCACGCTCTACCTGCATGCCTTCGCCGCGAACCTGACCTCCGCCGCGATCCGCATCGTGCCGCTTGGCCAGACCGAGGGGCAGGCGGCACTGGCGCGGCTGTCGCGGCTTTGCTCCGCGATCGCCGCCGAGGCCCTGCAAGACACGCTCGACGATATCGGCAGCTGTGCCTTCCTGGCCGATATCGCATCGATGCGCCATGAAACCCTGTATTCGAGGATATTCAGATCATGAGCATGAACGGCCCCCTTCGCGTCGGCATCGGCGGCCCCGTCGGCGCTGGCAAGACCACGCTCACTGCGGCCCTGTGCGAGGCGATGCGAGATCGCTGGTCCATCGCCGCGATCACCAACGACATCTACACGCAGGAGGACGCCGAGGCACTGATGCGCCTGCAGGTCCTGCCGCAGGAACGGATCATGGGCGTCGAAACCGGCGGCTGCCCGCATACCGCGATCCGCGAGGATGCCTCGATCAACCTTGCCGCCATCGCCGAGCTGACCGCGCGCATTCCCGATCTCGACGTGGTGCTGATCGAAAGCGGGGGCGACAACCTGTCGGCCACGTTCAGCCCGGAACTGGCGGATATCACGCTATACGTCATCGACGTGGCGGCCGGAGAGGAGATCCCGCGCAAGGGCGGGCCCGCGATCACGAAGTCGGACCTTCTGATCATCAACAAGACCGATCTGGCGCCTTACGTGGGGGCGCGCCTTGACGTGATGGACCGTGACGCCACCCGGATGCGGGCCGGGCGGCCTTTCCTCTTCGCGCAGCTCAAACATCGCAAGGGGGTGGACGGGGTCGTCGATCAGATTGCGCGGATCGGCGGGCTGCCTATGCGGAACGCCGCCGGGGCCTGACCGGGGTCAAGAGGCGGATTATCAGCTTCTGCCACGGATACCTTCAGCCAAGACAGGGCGCATTTGACTGTGGTGCGGGGGCCGGGCTTCGGGTTTGATGGGATCTGACTGTCCTGATCGGAGCCTGCCCAGAATGCCCCCCCGCACCTACCATGCCCCCACGGGCGGCTTGCCGCCGCAAACGCAATTGCTGACGGATCGGGCCGTGTTCACCGAGGCCTACGCGGTCATCCCGCGCGGTTGCTTCTCTGACATCGTCACCTCGCAATTGCCGTTCTGGGAACAGTCGCGCTTTTGGGTGATCGCTCGTCCCATGTCCGGGTTTTCCGAGACCTTCTCGCAATATATTGCCGAGGTCCAGCCAGGCGGTGGCAGCGACCGGCCCGAGACGGACCCCCGCGCAGAGGCCGCCATTTTCGTCATGGAAGGTCATCTGGCGATCACCATTGCCGGGACGGATTACGAGATCGGTGCCGGCGGATTTGCCTTTGTTCCTGCCGGTACCGAGTGGCGCCTGCGGGCCATGGCAGGGGTGCCGGCCCGGTTCCACTGGATACGCAAGGCCTACCAGCCGGTGGATGGGCTGGGGCTGCCGGACCCGTTCGTAGTGGCGAACGAGGCGGCGATAGCGCCCAATGTCATGCCGGACACGGACGGAGCCTGGGCCACGACGCGCTTCATGGATCATGACGATCTGCGCCATGACATGCACGTCACCATCGTGACGCTGCAAGCCGGGGCGGTCATTCCCTTCCTGGAAACCCACGTGATGGAACACGGGCTTTACGTGCTGGAAGGCAAGGGTGCCTACCGGCTGAACCGGGACTGGGTCGAGGTCGAGGCGGGCGATTTCATGTGGCTGCGCGCGTTTTGCCCTCAGGCTTGTTACGCTGGCGGTCCGGGGCCGTTCCGTTACCTGCTCTACAAGGATGTGAACCGGCACGCGGTGCTCTGACGTCTCACATGGGGCGGGGGAAGGATCTTCCAAGATCCTTTTGAATTTTCTTGCAAGAAAATTGGGCCGCGCCTGTGGTTAGGCGCGGCCCTTTCACGTCTGCGATGTGCAGCTTGGCTTACCGACCGTGGCCGGACATGCCGCCCGAGACTTCCTCGGTTGCCTCAGCGGCCAGTTCCTGCGGAAGAACCAGGTTCAGCACGATGGCGATCAGGGCCGCTGGCAGGATGCCGGAGGTGGCCAGAACCTTCAGCGTGGGCGGCAGGTACTGCAGCGCACCGGGTTCCAGTTGCAGGCCAAGCCCGAGCGACAGGGCGATTGCGAAGATCACCATGTTGCGGCGGTTCCAGTTCACGTCCGACAGCATCGAGACCCCGGCCGCGACCACCATGCCGAACATGACGATCACGCCGCCGCCAAGCACTTCGATCGGCACCGTTGATATGGCGGCACCGATCTTGGGCACCAGGCCACAGGCAATCAGGAAGATCGCCCCGATGGTCACCACGTGGCGGCTCATCACGCCGGTCATGGCGATGAGACCCACATTCTGGCTGAACGAGGTGTTGGGCAGCGCGCCAAAGAGGCCGGAGACAGCCGTGCCGATCCCGTCCGCGAAGGTTGCGCCCTGGATCTCGGTATCGGTCGCCTCGCGGCCCGCGCCCCCCTTGGTGATGCCGCTGACGTCGCCCACGGTTTCGACCGCTGAAACAAAGCTCATCAGGCAGAATCCGACAATGGCGGCGACGCTGAATTCCAGCCCGAAATGCAGCGGGTTGGGCAGCGCGAAGCTGGCTGCGCGGCCGATGCCGCTGAAGTTGACCATTCCCATGGCCATGGCCACGACATAGCCAGCGATCAGCCCGAGCAGCACCGCAGACACGGACAGCATGCCACGGGTGAAGAACTTGAGCCCGAGGGTGACGAGGATCACCACGCCCGCAACCGTCCAGTTCTGAAGCGACCCGTATTCTTCGGTCCCGATGGCGGGCACGCCGCCCGCGGCATACTGGATACCGACCTTGACCAGTGCCAGACCGATCATGGTGACGACAAGACCGGTCACCAGCGGCGGCAGGGCAAAGCGGATCTTGCCGATGAAGAGGCCAAGGCAGGCATGGAAGAGGCCACCCACAAGAATGCCGCCCATCAGCACGGCAATCGCATCGACGCCCTGGCCCGCGACCAGCGGGATCATGATCGGGATGAAGGCAAAGGACGTGCCCTGCACGATTGGCAGCCGCGCACCCATGGGGCCGATCCCGATCGTCTGGATCAGTGTCGCGACGCCCGCAAAGAACATCGACATCTGGATCATGTAGATCATCTGCGGGAAGTCGGGCGAGTTCGAGCCGAACCCGAACCCGGCCGCGCCGCAGACGATAATTGCCGGTGTGACGTTCGAGACGAACATCGCCAGCACATGCTGGATGCCGAGTGGCACAGCCTTGGCCAGCGGCGGTGTGTAGTTGGGATCGCGCAGTTGTTCTGCGGTCCCGATTGACGTGTCAGCCATCTCTCGTTTCCCTATTGTTTGATGGTGCCGAAAATCCCGCTCTTGCTGGCGGGTTCAGATCATCGGGCCGACCTTCAGCGGTTGATCGAACCAATGCTCCTCCAGGTTGTCGCCGGGGCCGATACGGTCGACCACGGCGTAGAGCCCGCGTTCCCCAAGCGGGCAGAGTACCCCGTGCCAGACCCCGCGATGGAGGTTCACGGACTGGCGGGGATGGGTGACGAAAGCCCGGATGTTGACGGGCGTGCCGCCGTCATCCTCGGCCACGATCACGAGGAATGGGGTGCCCGAGATGGGAATGAAAGCCTGTGACCCAAGCGGGTGACGCTCGACCATGGCAACCTCGCAGGGCAGGTGCCGCGCCTCGGCGTCGAATAGGCTGATCCCCGCATGGCCATCGGCGAAATCGAGGCTGGCGAGGTCATGGTGCCGCCCGCACATCCCCTGATTGATGATCTTATCGGGCGCGTCCTTCAGCTCGACCACGTCCCCGAAGGGCGCGAATTCGGCCTGCGTCAGGGGGCGTGGGGTCAGCAGAGTCACGGCAGAAGGTCCATCAGCCTGAATTCCGCGATGCGCTCGACCTGTCGGCAGGCCTCGGCGAATTCGGTCTCGGTGTCATTGTCGATGCGGCGTTCGAAATTGGCACGGATGCTGGCCTTGTCATGATCGCGCACCGCGATGATGAAGGGAAAGCCGTGCTTGTCCACATAGGCCGTGTTCAGCCCGGTGAAGGCCTCGCGTTCCTCGTCGGTCAGCATGTTGAGCCCCGCGCCCGCCTGTTCCGAGGTCGATTCCGCCGTCAGCCTGCCCGCCGCCGCCAGTTTCCCGGCCAGATCGGGGTGGGCGCGCAGCACACCGAGCCGTTCTTCACGGCTGGCGCTGCGGAAGGCACGGGCCAGCGCGTTGTGCACCCCTGCGGCGCAGTCATGGGCGGGGCCAAGCTCCAGCCCCCAGGCCCGTTCCGCGATCCAGGGGGAATGTTCGAAGATGCCGCCATAGGCCGCGACGAAGTCTTCGCGGCTCATCTGCGAGGGCAGGGGGCTGTCCATGGGGGGATGTTCCCGCGCCCAATGGTCGGCGATGTCGATGCGGCGGGCGAACCAGACGCCCTCATGCCCGGCGGCATAGTCGAGGAAGCGCTTCAACGCCATCACCCGGCCCGGTCGGCCAATGAGGCGGCAATGCAGCCCGATGGACAGCATCTTGGCCTGTCCGGCCTCGCCTTCGGCATAAAGCGAGTCGAAGCTGTCTTTCAGGTAGGCAAAGAACTGGTCGCCCGAATTGAACCCCTGCGGCGTGGCGAAACGCATGTCGTTGCAGTCGAGCGTGTAGGGGATGATCAACTGATCCTTGTCGGCAATCTTCACCCAATAGGGCAGGTCGTCGGCATAGGTGTCGGAGATATAGTCCATCCCCGCCTCGGCGGCCAAGGCAACGGTGTTCACCGAACAGCGCCCGGTGTACCAGCCGCGAGGCCGGTCGCCCGTCACTTCCGTGTGCAGGCGGATGGCCTCGGCGATCTGCGCGCGCTCCTCCTCCTCTGGCATGTCCTTGTGTTCGACCCATTTCAGTCCGTGGCTGGCAATCTCCCACCCCGCCAGTTGCATGGCACGCACCTGTTCGGGGCTGCGGGCGAGGGCCGAGGCGACGCCGTAGACCGTGAGCGGAATGCTCATCGAGGTGAACAGCCGATGCAGCCGCCAGAACCCGGCGCGCGCGCCGTATTCATAGATCGATTCCATATTCCAGTGACGCTGACCCGGCCATTGGGCGGCGCCTACGATTTCCGACAGGAAGGCCTCTGACGCCGCATCGCCATGCAGGATGCAGTTCTCGCCGCCCTCTTCGTAGTTCAGCACGATCTGCACGGCGATCTTCGCGCCGCCCGGCCATTTCGGATCGGGCGCGTCGGGGCCATGGCCGCGCATGTCTCTGATATAGCGTGTCACGGGGGGTCTGTCCTTGTCGCGTTTTTGTTACCATATAATAGGGAATGCCTTTTGACTTTCTGGAGATTTTTGAAACTGCTGTTGTCGGAGCGGCAGTGCGCAGAGCGTCGCAACGCTGCATAAACAGGCGCAAGGACCAAGGAGAGGGCGATGGCCGGATATCTGACGACACATGTGCTGGACACGGCGCGGGGCTGCCCCGCCGCGGGGCTGAAGATTGCGCTTTACTCGATCGACGGGGACGCCCCGGCGTTGCTGGTCGAGATGGTCACCAACGACGATGGCCGCACCGACAGCCCGATCCTGCCCCAAGGGAGCTTTGCGACCGGCAGCTATGAGCTGGTGTTCTTTGCGGGTGACTATCTGCGAGCATCGGGGCAGGGCGGAGATGAGCCGCTGTTCCTCGATCAGGTGCCGATCCGCTTCGGCATGTCGGACGCAGAGGCGCATTACCACGTGCCGCTCCTGCTCTCGCCCTACGGGTATTCCACCTACCGGGGCAGCTAGGCGGGGGAATGCCCTTGCAAGGGCATTGAAAGGATCTTCGAAGATCCTTCCCCGCGCCCCTTACGGCAATTCGCGCCTGATGTGATCTGACATGAAGTCGATCAGCAGGCGCGCCTTGGGGTCCTGCCGCTTGCGGTGCATGTAGAGACAGGCCATCTGGATCGGCACCGGCGGCTCATTCTCCAGCACCGGCACCAGCGTTCCGGCAGCCAGTTGCTCGGCCACTTCGAAGACGGGCTTCAGCACGATCCCCTGTCCGGCCAGAGCCCATCCTGTCAGGACATCCCCGTCATCCGATTCGAAGGGCCCTTGCACGGCAATCCGCCTGATCCCGTCGGGCGTTTGCAGCGGCCACTGGAACTCCGGCGCACCGGGGTAGCGCAGGTTGAGGCAGTCATGTTTCCCCCCGATCAGATCGGCGCCGCTTCGGGGCATGCCCTTTCGCGCGACATAATCCGGCGAGGCGCACAGCACCCTGGGGCAATCGGCGATCTTGCGGATGCGCAGCGTGCTGTCCTCGGGCACGCCCAGAAAGAAGGCAACGTCGAGCCCTTCCTTGGCCACGTCGAGCCGCCGGTCCGACAGGCGCAGGCGGATGTCGATGAGCGGGTATTTTTCCTTGAAGGCCGGCATCGCAGGCGCGACCAGCCGGCGTCCGACCCCAAGCGGCGCCGCGATATACAGCGTGCCGCGCGGGGTCTGCGTGACCTTGTTGATCTCGGCCTCGGCTTCCTCCACCGCTTCGAGGATCTTGCAAGCCCCGCGATAGAAGATCACCCCTTGTTCCGTCGGGTTCAACTGCCGCGTCGTTCGCTGGAAAAGACGCACATTCAGGTGCTCTTCAAGCTGCGAGATGCGAGACGAGGCCACCGCCGCCGAGATACGCTGATCGCGCGCCGCGGCCGACATCGACCCGAGTTCGAACACCCGCACAAAGGTGCGCACATTGTCCAGATAGGCCATGTGAATTCGTAGCCTTTATTTGAAACAGATCGGTAATTTCTTGCAATACCGGCTAAACATGCGCTGCGATAGGTCTAAACTGGAATGAAAGAACCAAAAAGGGAACGGGGATGCAGGATTTCCTGATCATGTGGGACTGGCTGGAGACCGCCGTTCGGTGGCTGCATGTCATCACGGCAATCGCCTGGATCGGATCGAGCTTCTATTTCATCGCGCTCGACCTTGGCCTGCGGCGCGAGGGCGACCTGCGCGGGGCAGATGGCGAGGAATGGCAGGTCCATGGCGGCGGCTTCTACCATATCCGCAAATACCTGGTGGCGCCCGAGGCGATGCCCGACCACCTGACCTGGTTCAAATGGGAAAGCTATTCCACCTGGCTCTCCGGTGCGGCGCTATTGATGCTGGTCTATTGGGCGGGGGCAGAGCTCTACCTTATCGACCCCGCCAAGGCGGATCTGAGCACCTGGCAGGGCATCCTGATCTCTGCCGCGTCGCTGACCATCGGGTGGCTGGTCTATGACTTCCTGTGCAAATCGCCGCTTGGCGAGCAGCCCACGGTGCTGATGCTGCTTCTGTTCGTGCTGCTTGTCATCATGGGCTATGGCTACAACCAGATCTTCACCGGACGCGCGATGATGCTGCATCTGGGGGCGTTCACGGCCACGATCATGACGGCCAATGTCTTCTTCATCATCATGCCCAATCAGCGGATCGTGGTGGCGGACCTGAAGGCGGGCCGTGCGCCCGACCCGAAATACGGCAAGATCGCCAAGCTGCGCTCGACCCATAACAATTACCTGACCCTGCCCGTGGTCTTCCTGATGCTGTCGAACCACTACCCGCTGGCCTTCGCCACCGAGTATAACTGGATCATCGCGGCGCTTGTCTTCCTGATGGGGGTCACGATCCGGCACTTCTTCAATTCGATGCATGCGCGCAAGGGGATGCCCTGGTGGACCTGGGCGGTGACCGTGATCCTGTTCATCTGCATCGCGTGGCTGTCCACGGCGGGCAGCGAATATGACAGCTACGAAGACAGCGAGGCCCGCGACCTGACGCATCGCGAAGAGATGCTGATGGCCGCGGAGGGGTTCGAGGATGTCAGCTGGACCATTCCGGGCCGCTGCGCCATGTGCCATGCGCGCGAACCCTCCTGGCCCGGTATTCGGCAGGCCCCGCGTGGGATCCTGCTGGAAACACCTGCCGACATCGCCCGTGCGGCGCGCGAAATCTACCTGCAGGCCGGTGTGACCGATGCGATGCCGCCTGCGAATGTGTCCTATATGGAGGAAGAGGAACGCGCCCTCATTCGCCGCTGGTATCGTGCGGCAGGCGAGGACGTGCCCTTTGGGCTGGCGATGAACTGATCACCCGTTAAGGGCTTGGAAAGGCGGGTCTGCCAGTCTGGCGGGGCCATGACCGATGTCGCACAGCCCTCCGCCCCGCTGCCGCCCGACCAGGCGGCCCTGATCAGCGAAAGCTTTGCCCTGGTGCTTCCTGTGAAGGCGCGGCTCGCGCTGCGGGTCTACGAGCGCTTCTTCGAACTGGAACCGCAGACGCGCCATTTGTTCAGTGCCGATCTGGCCGGGCAACGGGCCAAGATCATGCAGGCCCTGTCCTACACGGTGCGGGCCACGGGGTCGGATGCGGATCTGATCCGCCTGGCGGAGGGGCTTGCGCGCTCTCATGCCCGGTTCCATATCTCCGAAGACCAGCTGTGCCACATGGCCATGGCCATATTGGGCGCGTTCGGCGATTGTCTGGGAGACGCGTTTACATCGGAGATGCAGTGCAGCTGGCAGGCAGCCTTCGATCGGTTCCTGCCGATGATTGTCGCCGCCCAGGATCGGCTCGACGCCGCCGGATAGGGGGCTCAGCGCGCGGCTTCGGCAGCAGCCCGGATGGCGCGGATGTTCTCGCCGTAAACCTGCGGTTGCGCAACCGAGCCGCCCTTGAAGACAGCCGATCCCGCCACCAGCACATCGGCCCCCGCCGCCGCCACAAGGGGGGCGGTTTCGGTGGTCACGCCGCCGTCGATCTGGATATGGATCGGCCGGTCGCCGATCATCTGCCGCAGCCGGCGGGTTTTCTCGACGCCCGAATGGATGAATTTCTGCCCGCCAAAGCCGGGGTTCACCGTCATGATCAAGACCATGTCCACAAGGTCGAGCACATGTTCGATGCTGTCCAGCGGCGTGCCGGGGTTCAGGCTGACGCCTGCCATCTTGCCCGTGGCCTTGATCGCCTGAAGGGTGCGGTGGATATGCGGCCCCGCCTCGACATGGGCGGTGATCATGTCGGCGCCCGCCTCGGCATAGGCCTCGACATAGGGGTCGACCGGCGCGATCATCAGGTGCACGTCCATGAAGGTTTTGACATGCGGGCGGAAGGCCTTAACCGCAGGCGGGCCGAAGGTGAGGTTGGGCACGAAATGCCCGTCCATCACGTCCACATGGACCCAATCGGCGCCCTGGTCCTCGATGGCACGGATCTCCTGGCCAAAATTGGCGAAATCGGCAGACAGGATCGACGGGGCGATCTTGATGGAGCGGTCGAAGGGCATGGGCGGCGTCCTCTTGCATTGGTTGGCGCGGGGTTAACGTCCGCACGCGGTTTGATCAAGGGCGGGGGACGGCTTTTCGAAAAGCCGTTGGAAGCGGTTTCGAAACCGCTTGTCACGGGCTTTGCAAAGCCCGTCCCCGCGCCTAGCCGTGATGGGCCGCGACGGTCTTGAGCACGGAGAAGCCGTAAAGGGCCTCGAACCCCTTTTCGCGCCCATGGCCGGAATGGCCCACCCCGCCGAAGGGAAGTTCCACGCCTCCCGCCGCCCCGTAATTGTTGATGAAAACCTGCCCCGCGCGCAGCTTCTTCGCCATCCGCATGCAGCGCCCGCCATCCTTTGACCAGACCGAGGCGACCAGCCCGTATTCCGTGCCATTGGCAATCTCGACCGCGTGATCCTCGTCGCGGAAGGGGATGATCACCTGAACAGGCCCGAAGATCTCGTCCTGCGACAGGCTGTGATCCGGCCCTACGCCAGAGATCAGGGTGGGGGCAACATAGTGCCCGCCCGCCGGCGCGTCCTCGACAATCCGTCCCCGGCTGAGAATGTGGTTTTCGTCCGTCATCGCGAGGAAGCTTTCGACGATCTCCTTCTGGCGTGCCGAAATCAGCGGGCCCACATTCAGATCATCCAACGCAGGCCCCACCTTCAGCCCGTCATAGGCCGCCGCCATATGGGTGCAAAGCTCGTCATAAAGGCTCTCATGCACCAGGATCCGCGACGAGGCCGAGCAGGTCTGGCCCGCGTTCTGGATGCCTGCGTTCACAAGGAAGGGCAGCGCTTTTTCAAGATCCGCATCCTCGAACACCACCTGCGGGGACTTGCCGCCAAGTTCCAGCGTCACGGGCACGATGTTCTGCGCCGCCGCTGCCTGCACCAGCTTGCCGACGCCAACCGACCCGGTGAAGGACAGGTGCTTGACGCCCTTATGCGCGGTCAGGGCCGCGCCTGCTTCTTCGCCCAATCCCGGCACCACGTTCAAAGCGCCATCGGGCAGCCCCGCCTGTCGGGCGAGGTCCGCGAAGGCCAGCGCCGACAGGCAGGCCTCTTCCGCCGGTTTCAGCACGCAGGCATTGCCCATGGCCAAAGCCGCGCCCACGGACCGGCCAATGATCTGCATCGGGTAGTTCCACGGCACGATATGCCCCGTCACCCCATGCGGTTCGCGTAAGGTGTAGACGGTAAAGCCGTTCTGGAACGGGATCGTCTCGCCCATCAGCTTGTCAGCCGCGCCCCCGTAGAATTCCATGTAGCGGGCCAGCGCGATCGCGTCGTTCTTGGCCTGCGCCAGCGGCTTGCCCACGTCGGTTGCCTCGATCTCAGCCAGTGCGTCCACTTTCTGGGTGATGAGCCACGACAGCCGCATCAGGATGCGCCCCCGCTCGGCGGCGGTCAGCGCGCCCCATTCGCCTGCCAGTACCTCCTCCGCGGCGCTGACCGCGTTGTCGATATCTACCGCATTGCCCCGCGCGATGCGGCCGATTTCTTCGCCGGTCGAGGGGTTTTCCAGCGGCAGCGTCTCGCCGCTGGCGGGCAGGAACCAGCGGCCCCCGATGAACACTTCTGCGGGGTCGAACCAGAGCTGCATGGGATCAGTCCTTTCGTGCATAGTCGGGCAGGCGCGGCGCGGCGGCCAGAAGGGCCTGCGTGTAGGGATGTTCGGGGGTGGCGAAGACGGTGTCTGTCGGGCCTTCCTCCACGATCTGCCCGGCCTGCATCACCATCACCCGGTCGGTGATCGCACGCACGACGGTCAGGTCGTGGGAAATGAACAGATAGCTCAGCCCCATGCGGTCCTGAAGATCGGCCAGCAGGTCGAGGATCTGGGCGCGGACGCGGACATCGAGGGCCGACACGGCCTCGTCGAGAACAAGGATCTTCGGATGGGTGATCAGCGCCCGCGCAATGGCGATGCGCTGACGCTGGCCGCCGGAAAACTCGTGCGGGTATTTGTCCATGTCGGCGGCTTGCAGCCCCACGGCTTCCAGTGCCTTGGCGACCTCGGCCTTCTGTTCAGCGCGAGAAGGTTTTGCGGGCAGCAGGTGGTAGGGCTCGGCCACCAGATGCTCCACCGTCCAGCGGGGGTTGAAGCTGCCATACGGGTCCTGGAACACGACCTGGATACCCGCGCGCATGGCGTGGGGCATGGCGGGGGAAATGGCGTTGCCAAGGGCCCGGATCTCGCCGCCCTGAATGGGGTCAAGGCCGAGAATGGCGCGAGTAAGCGTGGATTTCCCACAGCCGGATTCGCCCACCAGCCCGAGGCTCTCGCCCTCCTTCAGCGTCAGGCTGACATCGTTCACCGCGTGGATGGCATCACCCCGGCGCAAAAGGCCGATCCGCGGGCCGGGGTAGTGGCGGTCGATGGCCTGTCCGGTCAGCAGGGGGGCGCCGGCGGGGCGGGGGGTGCGCCCCGGTCGGTGATGCGAGGCCTCGAAAAGCGCGCGCGTATAGGCGTGGCGCTGCTGGCTCAGCACGTCGCGGGTCGCGCCCTGTTCGACGATCTCTCCGGTTTTCATCACCGCCACATGGTCGGCCATGTCTGCCACGACGGCAAGGTCGTGGGTGATGAGAAGGAGCGCCATGTCTTCTTCGTCGACCAACCCGCGCAGGAGGTCGAGGATCTGCGCCTGCGTGGTGACGTCAAGCGCGGTGGTGGGTTCATCGGCGATCAGCAGCCGGGGGCGGAGCGCGATGGCGGTGGCGATGCAGACACGTTGCCTCTGGCCACCCGACAACTCATGCGGGTAGCGGTCCAGCGCGATCTGCGGCAGGCCCACGCGGTCGAGTTTTTGCCGGGCGACATCGAGGGCATCGGAACGGCTGGCCGCCCCGTGGATGCGCAGGGTCTCGGCCACCTGATCGCCGATGGTGCGCACGGGGTTGAGCGCCGTCATCGGCTCCTGAAAGATCATGCCAAGCTGATTGCCGCGCAGGGTGCACATCTCGGCCTCTGGCCGGTCCAGCAGGTCGATCCCGTCAAGGCTGGCTCGCCCGCTGGTGCGTGACCCGTCCGGCAAAAGCTGCATCAGCGCCAGTGCCGTCATCGACTTGCCCGACCCGCTTTCGCCTACCAGCCCGAAGGTCTTCCCCGGTTCCATGGCGAAGGACACGTCGCGCAGGATGGGCGTGCCGTGAATGTCGAGCGACAGGCGGTCCACTTCGATCATTGACGGACCCTCCGCAACCTTGGGTCCAGCATGTCGCGCAGCCCGTCGCCCATGAGGTTGAGCCCCAACACCATCAGCACGATGGCCAGCCCCGGCAGCACCGCCAGCATCGGGTGGGTGTAGATCATCGTTTGCGCGTCCGACAGCATTCGGCCCCAGCTTGGGGTGGGGGGCTGCACGGAGAGGCCCACATAGGACAGGGCGGCTTCCGCGAGGATGCCAAGGGAAAACTGGATTGTCGCCTGCACGATCAGCAGGTTGGCGATATTGGGCAGGATATGTTCTGCGCTGATCCGCGCCTTGCCCTTGCCCGCCACGCGGGCGGCGAGGATGTAGTCGAGCGTCCAGAGGCTGAGCGCCCCACCCCGCGCGACACGCGCGAAGACAGGGATGTTGAAGATGCCGATGGCGAGGATCGCGTTGAAGGCAGAGGGGCCGAAAACGGCGGTGATCAGGATCGCGATGACGAGGCTGGGGAAGGCGAAGATCAGGTCGTTGCCGCGCATAATGACCTCATCCAGCAGGCTGCCCCGCGTGGCGGCAGCGGCAAGGCCGAGGGGCACGCCGATGATCACGCCGATACCGACGGCGACCAATGCGACGGCCAAAGACACCCGCGCGCCCACCATGAGCATCGACAGCAAGTCGCGCCCAAACTGATCGGTGCCGAGCAGGAATTCAGCGGAGGCCGGTTGCAGCCGCTGCGAGATCACCAGTTGCTCCACGTCATGGGGCGTCCAGACGAAGGACAGCAGTGCCATGGCGAGAAACACCGACGACAGCACCGCGCCGAGGATCAGGGGGACGGGCAGGCGGCTCATGCGCGGCGCCTCAGGCGGGGGTCGGCAATCGCATAGGCGATGTCAACGAGGAAGGTGACGACGATCACCGCAAAGACCAGCAACATGGTGACGGATTCCACCACCACCAGATCGCGCTGCGTGATGCCCTGGAAAATCAGCCGCCCGAGGCCGGGCAGGAAAAACACGTTTTCGATGATGATCGCACCCGCCAGCAGGAAGGAGAATTGCAGCCCGATGATTGTCAGCACCGGAATGAGCGCATTGCGAAGCGCGTGGCGTAAAAGCGCCTGACGGCGGGAAAGCCCCTTGGCCCGCGCGGTGCGCATGTAATCCTGCGCCAGTGTCTCAATGAGGGCAGACCGCATGACACGGGCGAGGATCGCCGCCTGCGGCAAGGCCAGGGCGACCGAGGGCAACAGCAACGACTTGAGGGCCAGCAAAGGCTCCTCCCACCCCGGAAAACCGCCCGCGCTGAACCAGCGCAGGTTCACGGCGAAGACCAGCACCAGTAGCATCCCGAACCAGAAGTTGGGAATCGCGATGCCAAGCTGCGTGCCGCCCATGATCCCGTAATCCGCCGCCCGCCCCCGGTTCGCCGCCGCCAGCAGCCCGACCGGGAAGGCGATGACCGTGGACAGGATCAGGGACAGAACGGCCAGCGGCAAGGACACCCACAGCCGGTCCGCCACAAGCTCCGCCACCGGAACGCGGTAGGTGTAGGAGGTGCCGAAATCACCCTGAATCATGCCTGCGATCCACGCGAGGTAGCGCTCGGCCTTGGAGCCATCGAGCCCCAGATCGGCGCGCAGCGCCTGCACCGTCGCCTCATCCGCGTTGAGCCCGAGCATGAACGCCGCCGGGTCGCCGGGGATGACCTCGATCACCGTGAAGATGACGAGGCTCGCGACGATCAGGCTGAGAGACAGCGAGAGAAGGCGGCCAAGGATATAGCGCAGCATGGTCGCCACCTTAGAGAAACGGCAGCGGTTGGAAAGGGGTTAAGCGCGCCTTCCACGGCGGGATTTCAGCCGCTCATGCGCGGTTTTGGTGCCGTCATGGAAGGTGCCGAACCACTTGTCCCAGGGCATTTCCAGATTGCCGTAGTTCACCTCGAAATAGCGGTGGTGCATCTGGTGGTGGAAGGTGCCAAGCGCGAGGCGTTTCCTGTCCTCCACCAGCAGGCTTTCATAGCCGGTGTGGGAGGTCGCTGCGGTCAGCGCTTGATGCTGCATGTGAAAGAGGATGTGCAGTGGATGCGCTGGCACAATCAGGTGAATGAGGATCGAGCTGAAGAAGATCAGGTGTTCGACCGGGTGCATCGACAGGCCCGACCATGGCCCCACATTGACATTGCGGTGATGCAATGCGTGGGCGATCCGGTAGAGCGGCCCCCAGTGCAGCGCCCGGTGCACCCAGTAGAAATGGAAGGAAATCCACACCGGAGTCAGCAGGAACCACAGCACAAAGATCACCGGATGCTCGGCAGGGGACAGGATCGGCGCATAGCCGTTGCCCATGGCCCAGAACATCAGCACCTCATAGGCCGTCCAGAAGCCGACGCCGCTGCCAAGGCTCCAGAACATGTTGTCGCGCACCTGCCCGCCGAAGGTGAACTGGCGGCCCTTCACCATCAGGTCGCGCGGGTCGAATTTCAGCCGCTCGCCCTGTGCCTTGCGCATGTAGAAGAACCAGTGAAGCGACCCGGCCACGAGGATCATCAGCGCCATGTTCCTCAGCCACAGGCCGAAGATCCAGCCGGGCGCGAGCGTTGCCGTGACCTCCAGCGGCGGCTGAAACCAGAGCCAGCTGATCGTGGCCAGTGCCAGCACCAGAACGTTTTCCGCGATGCCAAGCCAGCGCGCGGCGAGCCAGCGGGCCATGCGGACGGGGTCGGGCGGCCAGCTGAAGAAAGGCGAGACCTGGATGGGCACGTCTGGAACATGGTTCCAGCCGGGGATGCGGTCGGCATTGTCCTGCATGATGGGTCTCCTGTTTCGCGGGCCTAACCTGCCATGCGGTCAAACACCGGAAAATTAGTATTATCAGCTCATGAAACCCTGATTCGGAGATGATATGCCCTCCTCCCCCCGCCTCTCCCTGCGCGCGATGGCGGCCTTTGCCGCAACGGTCGAGGCAGGCTCAATCGCGGGCGCGGCGCGGCAATTGAACATCGCGGCCTCTGCCGTGGCGGCGGCGGTGGATCAGGTCGAGGCCGAGGTGGGCGCGGCGCTGCTTGTGCGGACACGGGCCAAGGGGATTGCGCCGACCGGGGAGGGCCGGGAGCTTGCGGTGCGGTTCCGGGCGTTGCTGGAGGATTGCGACAGCGTGCTTGAGGATGCGCGCGCCGGGGCGGCGACGCTCTCGGGCCACTTGCGGATCGGATATTACGCACCGGTTGCGCCCGCCTTCCTGCCTGGTCTGCTGATTCCGCTGCAACGGGCGAATCCGGGGTTGGAGGTCACATTGACCGATTGTTCCGCAGACGAGGCGCAGGCGGCGCTGCTGGCCGGGCGGCTCGACCTGATCCTCTTTGCCGCCGCGCCTGTCCGGGCCGGGATCGTGACGCGCAAGCTGCTGGACCTGCCGCCATACGCTCTGGCCCCGCTCGGTCATCCGATCACGCGCGGGGGCGCAACACTGGCCGATATGGCGGCCTATCCGCTGGTGCTGCTCGACCGGCCGGTGGCGGAGCCCTATGTGACGGCCCTGTTCCGCGACCGGGGCCTTGCGCCCCGGATCGCCGCGCGCGCCAACACGACCGAGATGGTGCGCAGCATGGTGGGCGCGGGGGCGGGGCTCGCTGTTCTGAACATGCGGCCGCGAACGGACCGGTCCTATGCGGGCGACGGCCTGTCCGCGGTGCCGCTTTCGGGTGACCTGCCTCCGATCCGGCTGCTTCTGGGCCGGGCAGAGGGGCGGCCCAAGCGGGCGGTGGCGGTGGTGCAAGACCTGCTGCTGGCCTGGGCAGAGGGGCCGAAAGCGCGCGAGTTGATCGTGTCGCAAAAAGGCTAGCGGGCGCGGGCTGAATCACGCTATAGCGCGGATCAGGCAGGGGCGATGGCGTCGCCCCGGCGGCATGGCCGCTTGCCTGCGGGCCCTCCCCGCGACCGCCCTGTACGCCGGGGCCTTGGTCATATGAAGGAATTTCCCATGGACCGTCCCGAATTCTACCGCCTGCACAATGGCGACAAACCTGCCCTTCAGTTCACCCAAGCCGAATATGACGCCCGCCTGATGGGCCTGCGCGCGATCATGGACGCCCATGGCGTCGATGCTGCCGTCATGACGTCGATGCACAACATCGCCTATTACTCGGGCTTTCTCTATTGCGCCTTCGGGCGGCCCTATGCGCTGGTTGTAACCGCGTCCGAGGCCGTGACCATCAGCGCCGGGATTGATGCCGGTCAGCCCTGGCGGCGGGGCGCGACCGACAACATCACCTATACCGACTGGAAGCGCGATAACTTCTGGCGGGCGATCCTACATGTGACAGGTGAAGGAAAGGTTATCGGGTGCGAGGCCGACCACCTGACATTGCTGCAACAGGGCAAGATGCGGTCCTTCCTGAACCCGTCCTCCGAGGTCGATCTCGCGGGCCACACCATGCAGCAGCGGATGCGCAAGTCTGCGGCCGAGATTGAGCTGATCCGGGCTGGTGCCGCCGTTGCCGACGTGGGCGGATACGCCATTAAAGACGCCGTAAAACAAGGCGTTAGAGAGATTGACGTGGCCATGGCGGGGCGCGACGCTATGGAGCTGGAAATCGCCCGCCGCTACCCCGATGCCGAGTACCGCGACACCTGGGTCTGGTTCCAGTCCGGGATCAACACCGACGGCGCGCATAACCCTGTCACGGGCCGGGTGCTGCAGCGGGGCGATATCCTCAGCCTCAACACCTTCCCGATGATCTCGGGCTACTACACGGCGCTGGAACGCACCATGTTTGTCGAGGAGGTGGACGACGCCTCTCTGGCCTATTGGGAGGCCAATGTGGGCGCCCATGAATATGGCATGAGCCTGCTGAAACCGGGCGTGTCCTGTTCTGATGTTACCCATAAAATCAATGACTTCTTCGCGGAGCGGAACCTGCTGCAATACCGCAGTTTCGGCTATGGCCACAGCTTCGGCGTCCTCTCGCATTACTACGGTCGTGAGGCGGGGCTGGAGCTGCGCGAAGACATCGACACGGTGCTGGAACCGGGCATGGTGATTTCCATGGAGCCGATGATCACTATCCCCGAAGGCCAGCCCGGCGCGGGCGGATATCGGGAACATGATATCCTGATCATCACCGAGGATGGGGCCGAGAATATCACCGGCTACCCCTACGGCCCCGGCTTTAACGTCGTGGGCTAAAAAAAGGGGGGTGCCCCCCGTACACCGGGCGTACACCCCCTGTACACCCCCCGTACAGACGGAATGGCATTTGCGAAGCCGGGCCTTGTGCCCGGGTTTGTTGCGGTGGAAGGCCCCTCAAGGGCCTTGTCTCTCCCCCTTGTCGGGGGGAGAGTGGCCACTGACCGCAGCCCGGAGAACGATCTCACACGATGCGCAGCTTCCTCAGCCTCGACCTTCCCGACACCTGCCGCGATCCGCTTTTACGGATGGTGGGGGGCCTCAAGGCCGGGCGGGTGGTGCCTTGGGAGAACCTGCATGTGACGCTCTCGTTTCTGGATGACCAGCCCGAGGAGCGGCTGGAGGAGTTGCATATGGCGCTGGAGCCCCTGCGGCTGCCCGCGCCCGAGTTGCGCTTTGCGGGGATCGACTGGTTCGGGCCGGGCAAGGCGCGGATGCTGGCGGCACTGGTGGAGCCGGTGCCGGAGCTGGTGGCGCTACAGGCAGCGGTCGAACGACAGGCCCGCCGGGTGGGTATGCAGCCCGAACGGCGCGCGTTCAGACCGCATGTGACGCTGGTGCGCTTCGGGCGGCATATGTCGGAGGGCGAGGCGGCGGCGCTGCAAAGCTTCCTCGCAGCGCCGCCGGTGGTGGAGGTGCCACCAGAGCGCGCCACCAGCTTCTCGCTTCAGGGGTCGACCCTCACCGATCAGGGCGCACGGTATGAGGCATTGGCGGTTTATCCGCTGGTCTGACCGGGTGGTGCGCGACATTTCGCGATCAAGGCGTGGGCATGTATAGTCGCCCCCATAGAACACTATTTTCAGGCCGATCCATGAAAAGATTTGTTTTCGTTTTATCGCAGCTTCTGGCGACGACCGCCTGGTCGCAGGACCTTATGCCCTTGCCACCAACCATTCAGCTGGCTCCTGTCCCCGAATTCAATTTCCAGCCCGAATTCGACATGCCGGAGCGCACGGTGCTGCCCGAGGTCCCGGACAGCGGCACCTATCCCGGCGGATTGGTTGACCCGTTCATATATCTCTCACCCCTCTGTGATGACGGGCAGGGGTTCGGTCAGCCGCAGACCAGGCCGGAGATAGAAAGGGCCTTTGCAGGGGCAGCTGCGTTTTTCAGCTATCACTGCCCGCTGTTTGAGGAGGCCGCGGCGGCGCTGATGTCGGCCCCGCCGGGGACTGAAACGCCGCTCCTGCCCGAAATCACGGCCTTCGGCGGCTTTGCGTCCCTGACACAAGAACTGGCCTTGCTGGCCTTGCATATCGAGATCGGGGCGGACCCGACCCCCCGCCTTGCACGGGCGGCTGAGATCACCCGCATCCGGTTGTTGGGGGATGATGTCGAAGCGCTGCCGGGGGTTACGCTCAGCGTTGCTTCTGCCGGGACGCCGACCGGTCAGCCGCTGGCCCTGCCGCTGCCGGACGGGTTCCGCGCCCGTCATGCCGAGCTGATGCGCGCCACGGTGACGGCGTCGACCCAAGCGGAGGTCGACTCGCTTCGCTTCTCGACCCGTGGTGCGGAGGTGCGGATCGTCGGGCCCGAGGGCTGCACGCTGGCCTCCTGCGTGGTGCCGGTGATGGGCGGGCAGGCCTCTGTGACCTATGAGTTCGAAGAACCGTTGCCGGATCACACGACGCTGGAACAATGGGCCGATCTGACGATTCATGTCGAGGCCTGGCATGAGGGCACATGGCAAGAGGCCGCGAGCGAGCGCACATCGCTGCAATTCGCCCGCTGCAATGCCGCGCTGACCGAAGAGCTGACCCATGCAACGCTCTACGCCGAGATCCGGGACCGGCTCTTTGCTCTGACCTTGCCCATCGAGGGGATGACGGGTCAACGCCTGACGGACGACCCGCAATATCCCAGTTCACCCGATTTCGGGCCGGACCCGGAGTTTCATCCCGGCGATATTGACGATTTGCAGCCTGATCCCCGGACCGCGACGTTGGTGGCGCATCTAGACGAGGTGGCCGAGATGCGGGGGCTCGACCTCTATCTCGCGGCCAATTCGGATATGACCGGGGGCCTTCATGAAGCAATTGGCGGGATTGATGATTTTCGCGGCATGACCCGGTGTTCGCAGCCCGAGCGCGAGGCCGCCATTGCCCGGATCGAAGATCAGTTGACGATTGTCAGGCGAAACCTAGACCTGTGGGAACTTCGTCATCTGAGCGCGGAATCAGGGGCATACAACTGGCGGCTAAGATATGAGCGCGGGATGAACTGGTTCGATGCCACGCGCATGACTGAGGGGGAACCACTCGATCCGACGCTGATGGCCTATCTGACCGAGGTGGGCGTGGATTCGTCGGTTTTCCGGGCGCAGAGGTCTTTGGTTGGCATCATCCGTGTCGCACTGAACTACACCGTCGGCCCAGAAACCGCAGGCGAGGTGATGGGCCCGGCCGCCATCTTTACCGCCATCCGAGAGACAATTCGCGTCGGCGAAGCGCTGATGGACCTGGAAACGCTCTTCGACCTGCGCGCCGAGATGCGTGAGGCCCTGGGCTGGATGGAAATGGAGGCCTATTTCCGCATCTTGGTCGCCCGTTACCAGCTTGCCGAAGAGGATCTGGTGCTAGCCCGTGACCGGCTGCAGGAACACTGGCGACGCAACTGCATCTGCTGGCAGCCGCCTGCGGGCTAGAGGTGATTACTCGGGCTGCACCATCGCCGCTTCCCATTCCTCGATGAACTGCCGCCGTTTCAGCCGGTCGAGATAGACCAGAAGGCCGGGGCCAAGCTGGATGGGCCGCAGGCTGGCGTTTTCGGAGAGGCGCGCAGGGGTGATGCCGGGGAAGGCGAAGCGCCCGCCGCCTTCTGTCCAGGCGGTTTCGATCAGGTGGTCGATGAAGCGCCCGGCCTCCTCCGGCGCTTCGGCATTGGCGGGGACCAGAACCGTGCGCATCATAACGGTGGTGAAATCCTCGGGCGCGATAATGTGGATGCGGTCATGCAGGTCTTCGCGCACCTGCGCGTAGCTGCCGAGCACATTGTAGGCCACCGCGATGCGGCCAGAGGCGACGTCTTCGATCATGTCCGACGAGCCCCGGTAGAGCTGCGTTTGCAAGCCCCCCATCACCTGCGCCAGACGCCAGAAGGTTTCCGACGTGCGTCCGTCCTGGGTGGCAAAAAGATACCCAAGTCCGCTTTCGCGCACGTCATAGGTGCCGATGCGTTCGCGGAACCGGTCGGGGTGGTCACGCAGGGCGGTGATCAGCTCTTGCCGTGTGCGGGGCAGGTCGATATCCGCGAAATCGGCGCGCGAGAGCACCATGGTCGCCGGTTCCTGTGTGAAGGCGAAGACCCGGTCGCGCCAGATTGCCCATTCCGGCAGGCTGCCCGTGGCACCGGAGCGGTAGGGCAGGGCCAGCCCGTCATTGGCGAGCTTGATCTGCAGGTCCATGGCCGAGGAAATGGCAAGGTCGAAGCGTTCGCCCTCGTCTTGCAGGGCGACCATGATCTCGGACGAGCTGACCACGAAGTAATCCACCGCGATGCCGGGGTTCAGGGCCTGGAAGGCGGTGATGAAGGGGGCGAAGAGATCCGCATCGGCGGTGGAGATCACCCGCAATTCAGCCGTCTGGTTTGCCGCGGGGAACTGCATGTTCTCTTCGATTTCGAAGGCGAGGGCAGGCAGGGCTGACAGGATCAGCGCAAGGGAAGAGATAAACGCACGCATGCGCCGGGGCCTCCTTCGGTATTGGCGATGGTCAGGGTGCCGCCATGGGCGCGGGCGACCTCATCGGCGATGGTCAGGCCAAGGCCCGAGCCGATGACGCCGGTGGCGTTTTCGCCCCGCGCGAAGCGGCCTGTCAGGGCATCGGCCCCGGTCGCGGGAAAGCCGATGCCCCGGTCGCGGATGGTCAGGGTGGCGTTTGCTTCGTCTCGGGTGAGGGCCACGTCGATGGGGGTCTCGGGGGGGGCGTATTTGATGGCGTTGTCCAGAAGGTTGCGAACGGCGTTCTGGATCAGGATCGTGTCGCCCATCACCTCCTGCTCTTCGCTGGCCTCGAAACGCAGGTCCATATCCTTGAGCTCCGCCACCGGGCGCAGCCGGTCCACGAGGTCGGCCACCAGCGGGCGCAGGGCGACGGGCGACAGTTCCAGCTGGTCGGCGCGCAGGGACACCATGGCGTGGTCCAGAAGCTGCCCTGCCGCGCGGCTGCTCTCATCAATGGCGCGGATCATTTCGCGCAGGGACACGCGGTTTTCTTCCTTGCTGACGCGGCGCAGCGTGTTTTCGCCATGGGCGCGGACGGTGGCGAGCGGGGTGCGGACGCGATGCGCGGCCTCGGCGATGAAATCCTCGGTCCGGGTCAGGGCGGCGGAAAGCCGGGCGATGAGGCTGTTGAGCGAGGCCACCAGCGGGCGCATCTCGCTTGGCACCTCTGCCACAACCGGGCGCAGATCCTGCGGTCCGCGACGCGATACCGATTCGGCCAGCCGCGACAGCGAGGCGGCAGTGCTGCGCCCGGCCAGTACCGCCAGCAGGGCAGAGGCGGCGAAGAAGCCGAAGCCGAGCAGAACGGTCATCCTGAGGATGCGGGCCAGAACGTCGGCCTGCGCGTCGCGGGTCTGGCCAACCGTCACGTCGATCCTTGTGGGTGTGCCCCCGACCGAGACGCGGCGGGTCAGCGTGGCGATGCGCAATTCTTCTCCGCGATAGGTGACGGTATCGAAGGCCGGACCGGTGCCCTGATCCTGCCGGGCGCTTGGCAGGTCGTCATAGCCGGTCAGCCCGGCACCGTCCTGGGTGATGCGATAGAACACCCGGTCGTCGACGGAGTTGTCCAGCATGGTGAAGGCGGAATAGGGGATGTCGACGCTGATATTGCCCGACTGGACGGTGGTGGCATCGAGAATCGAGGTGGCCGAGGCGGACAGGATCCGGTCCTGCGATTCCGCGCCGATCTGGCGGGCGAAACTGTAGACGATCAGGAACAGAACCAGCGCCATTACCGCCGCGCCGGTCAGCAGTTGCAGCGTCAGCCGAAGACGGATCGAGCCGGGGGCGCGAAAGGGCCACATCAGGGCACCGCCAGCCGGTAGCCGAGCCCGCGCACGGTGACGATGGACACGTCGCTGCCCTCCAGCTTCTTGCGCAGGCGGCCCACATAGACCTCGATGGCGTTCTCGGACACGTCCTCGTCATAGGAAAACAGCCGGTCCACCAGCTTGGGTTTGGGGATGATCTGGCCCGGTGCGCCGAAGAAGACCTCCAGCAGGCGCAGTTCTCGATTGCGCAGGGGAATGACCCGGTCGCCATTCGTCAGCGTGCCCTCAAGCGCGTTGAAGGCGACATTGCCGAATCGTTTCACGTTGGTCGCGGTGCCGGTCCGGCGACGCAGAACGGCGCGGCAGCGGGCCTCCAGTTCCGCGAAATCGAAGGGCTTGGGGATGTAGTCATCGGCCCCCATGTCGAGCGCGCCAACCCTGTCCGACACCTCGGATCGGGCGGTCAGGACGATCACGGGCGTGTCCTTTCCCCGAGCGCGCTGCGCGTTCAGAAAGTCGCGGCCATCGCCGTCGGGCAGCATGATATCCAACAAAATCAAGTCGTAATCGGTGGCGGAGATGTAGTCCTCGGCCATGCCCAGATCGCCTGCGTGATCCACGACATGGCCATCCAGCGCCAGCCGGTCCAGCACGGCGGCGGCGAGTTGCTGGTTATCTTCTACAAGAAGGAACCTCATCGGCGGGGCGGGCCTTTCTCTGCGCGTGACAGGTGAATGTCAGGTTTGGGTGCTTTCCTTCAGTCATGGGCACTCGCCCCTCTTTGTCAAACTGGGAGGAGACAATGATGAAAATGAACCTGACCCGTCGGGCCTTTGCGGCTGCGGCGGTTGCCGCGATGAGCCTCGGCACCCCTGCACTGGCCGATGGTCACCAGCAGATGGACAGCATCCACTTCCTGATCCCCGGTGGCGCCGGCGGTGGCTGGGACGGCACCGCGCGCGGCACCGGCGAGGCGCTGGTGAACTCGGGTCTCGTCGGCACGGCCAGCTTCGAGAACATGTCCGGCGGCGGCGGTGGCGTGGCCATTGCCCACCTGATCGAGAACGCAGAGTCGAGCCAGGGCACGCTGATGGTGAATTCCACCCCCATCGTGATCCGCGCCCTGACCGGTGAAATCGCACAGAGCTTCCGCGACCTGACGCTGGTTGCCGGCACCGTTGGCGACTACGCCGCGCTTGTCGTTTCCGCCGACAGCCCGCTGAGCTCGATGGACGAGGCCCTGGCAAACTATCGTGAAAGCCCGATGGACTTCGCCATTGGCGGCGGTTCGGTACCGGGCGGCATGGACCACCTGGTGGCGGCCATCGTGATGCAGGCTGCGGGCGAAGACCCGACCGCCTTCAACTATATCGGCTATGACGCCGGTGGCGAGGCCATGGCCGGGCTTCTGTCGGGCGAGATCGACGCGCTGTCCACCGGCTTCTCGGAAGCGGTGGCACTGGCCGAACAGGGCGAAGTGCGCATCCTCGGCGTGACCGCGCCCGAGCGTGTGGCCGCCTATGACGCCGCACCGACCTTCGCCGAGCAGGGCATCGACGCCCAGTTCGTCAACTGGCGCGGCTTCTTCGCGGCTCCGGGCATGCCCGAAGAGACCGTCTCCGCCTATCAGAACCTGCTGGCCACCATGATGGACACTCCGGAATGGGAAGCCGTGCGCGCGCGCATGGGTCTGGTCAACATCTTCCGTCCCGGTGACGAGTTCGAAGCCTTCCTTGAAGCGCAGGAAACCCAGATCGGCGACCTGATGCGGGATCTCGGCTTCCTCTAAGCCCTGCCCTGAACCACGCCCCCGGTCGGCCAGAGGCTGACCGGGGGAATACGCCCCGGACCGCGATCCGGACCGAGATTCGGGCGGCCGCCCTTCCGCGCACCGCGCCGCTCTGGCCCCACCCCGCCCGCCTCAATCGAAAACGGAGGAATGACACATGGCGCTTGATCGCTGGATCGCGCTGGCATTCGTGGCGATCTGCTGCGTCTATGGCTATGCCGCCTTCTTCACCATGGATCACCTGTTGCCGCCGATCCTTCAGCGCAACCCGATCTGGCCTTCGACCTTCCCCAAGATCCTTGCAATCGCGGGCGTCATCGTCGGCCTGTTCGTCCTTCTTTCCCCCAAACCCGCGCCGAAGGACGGCGAAGAGGCCAAGGACGGGGTGATCGATCTGAGCCGCATCGGGGACTATCACGTCGGGCAGGCCATCGCCCTGCTGGCGCTGATGGTCGCCTATGCGATGACCCTGCGGTCGCTCGGGTTTCTGGGGGCCACAATCGGGTTCCTTGTTCTCGGAGGGACGATCCTCGGGGAACGCAAGTTTCACATCATGATCCCCGTCGCGGCCATTGCCGCGGGGTCGATCTGGTATCTGGTGCAGGAGGTGCTTGGCATCTACCTGAGCCCGCTGCCCAGCTTCCTGTAAGGAGACAGCACGATGCTTGAAGGTCTTCTGCTCGGTCTGAGCGCCGCCGTCACCCCGGTGAACCTGATGATGGTGGTGTTCGGGTGCGTCATCGGCACGCTGATCGGCATGTTGCCCGGTCTCGGGCCGATGTCGATCATCGCGATCATGATCCCCGTGGCCATCGGCCTGGGCGATCCGACGGCGGCCCTGATCCTGCTGTCCGGGGTCTATTACGGGGCCATCTTCGGCGGCTCCACCTCGTCGATCCTGCTGAACGCGCCGGGGGTCGCGGGCACGGTTGCGACCAGTTTCGACGGCTATCCCATGGCCCGGAAGGGCATGGCGGGCAAGGCGCTGACCATCGCCGCCATCGCCAGCTTCGCGGGCGGCACCATCGGCGCGATCCTGTTGATGATCTTCGCGCCGGCCCTGTCCAGCGTGGCCCTGCTGTTCCATTCGGCGGAATATTTCGCGTTGATGGTGGTGGGCCTGTCGGCCATCGCCGCCTTTGCGGGCACCGGCCAGGTGGGCAAGGCGCTGATGATGACGATCCTCGGCCTGATCATGGGCACAGTGGGCGAGGGCGCCCTGTCCAACATGCCGCGCTTCACCTTCGGGGTGATGGAGCTGCAATCGGGCTTTTCCTTCATCACGCTGGCCATGGCGATGTTCGCCCTGCCCGAGGCACTGTTCCTGGTGATGAACCCGGCCCGCGCGGCACAGGGGGAAAGCGGCAAGATCACCGGCCTGCGGATCAGCCGCTCCGAGGCGAAGGCGATTACCCCCGTGATCGGGCGGCAGTCGCTGCAGGGCTTCTTCATCGGCGTGCTGCCGGGGGCGGGGGCGACCATCGCCTCGTTCCTGGGCTACGCGGTGGAGCGCAACATCGCCAAGGGCGAGGAACAGGCGGAATTCGGCAAGGGCTCGGTCAAGGGGCTTGCGGCCCCGGAAACCGCGAACAATGCCGCCTGTACCGGGTCGTTCGTGCCGCTTCTGACGCTTGGCATTCCGGGCTCGGGCACCACGGCGATCCTGCTTGGTGCGCTCATCGCCCTGAACGTCACGCCGGGGCCACGGCTGATGACCGACACGCCGGAGGTGTTCTGGGCGGTCATCATCTCGATGTATATCGGCAACCTCGTGCTTCTGGTGCTGAACCTGCCGCTTATTCCCTATATCGCGAAGATCCTCGCGATTCCGCGCAACTACCTGATCCCGTTCATCCTGTTCTTCACCCTGATGGGGTCCTATATCGGCCAGAACAACTCGACCGAACTGCTGTTGCTGGTGGGCTTCGGGGTGGTCGCGACGATCCTGCGGTTTGCGGATTACCCGCTGGCGCCGCTGCTGATCGGCTTCATCCTAGGGACGATGCTGGAAGACAATTTCGCACGGGCCATGCAGCTTTATCGCGGGTTCGGCTTCATCCTGGAACGCCCGATGACCCTGGCACTGCTGGTCATCGCCGCGCTGCTGGTCGTTGTGCCGAGCTACCGGGCCCGGCGCGCACGGCTGCGGGCCGAGGGGGTCGCGGACGACTGAGCGGTTTCGCTGCCTTCGGCATCGATCCGGGGGCGGCCCTCGTCAGGCCCCTCCGGGGCCCTCCTCGGGCCGCGTTGCCACGGATGGGTGGTGAGGGAGTCGCGATAACCAAACGATCCGCCGGAGGCACCGTTGCGTGCCTCCGGCGGGAGTATTTGGCGCCAAGAAGAAACTCAGTAGGGATTCTTCGGGGAACGGTCAGCGGACAGGGTCTGCTGGCGGCGTTCGACCAGAAGCTCGATCGCATCGGCGAGATGTTTTTCCTGAATGTTGTAGTCGCCCGCCGCGACGCGCATCCGGTGCGCCTCGATCATCACATCGGCATGGGTGCAACCCACTGGCGGCTCGAACCGGTAGCAGGCCAGCTCGATCATCAGGCCCATCGGATCCTTGAAATAGATCGAATCCATGAAGCCGCGATCCTTGGGGCCGGAATGGCTGATCCCGCGTTCATCGAGCCGGGTCACGCATTGGCTGAACACGGCCTTGCTGACATTGAAGGCGATATGGTGGACGCAGCCGGGTTCCGTGGGGGTGCGGCGCGGATCGGGGGTGCGGTCTTCATTGGTGAAGATGGTGATGAGCCGCCCGTCGCCGGGATCGAAATAGAGATGGCCTTCGCGCGGATTGTCCAGATTGGGCTGGTCGAAGATGAAGGGCATGCCAAGTACCCCTTCCCAGAAATCAATCGAGGTCTGCCGGTCGGCACCGGTCAGCGTGATGTGGTGAACGCCCTGAACCTGTAGCTTGCGCATGGTATCGTCTCCCCTTCTGTTGGAGGGATGGTAACCCAAACGCGGCCAAAGCCAAATGCCGACTGGCGCAGGGGATCTGTGCGTCAGCCCCAGATATCGCCCACGCGGAAGCCGTGTTGGAATGGATCGGTGGGGTCGAGCATGTATTGGCTGGTGCCGTAGATCCAGGCCTGTCCGGCGATGCTGGGGATGATGGCGGGGTAGGGGCCGACCTGGGTCAGGCCCTCGATCCTTGCGGTGAAGGTGGTGCCGATGGGGCCTTCATTGATGTAGTCTTCACCGGGTTCCAGCAGGCCGCGGGCATGCAGGCAGGCCAGTTTCGCGCTGGTGCCCGTGCCGCAAGGGGACCGGTCGAGCGCGCCGGGAAGCGACAGGGGACTTGGCGGGGCCGAGACGCTGTTCGAGACCGTGACGGCGCTGCGCCCGTGGTTGCCGGCCTGCTGCGCGGGGCCGGTCAGTTGCGAGATCGTGGGGCCGGTGATGGCCGGGTTCTCGGGGTGGGTGACGGGCAGTTGCGCGGCGGCGGCGCGCCGCAGGGCCTCGCACAGGCGCACCATTTCTGCGCCGTTTTCCGGGGTCAGCTCCAGACCGAACTGGGCCGCGTCGGCGATGACATAGAACATCCCGCCCCAGGCCACATCGACGCGGGCCCGTCCATGGCCCTCGACCTCGATCTCCGCATCGAGATGCAGGGCGAAGGACGGCACGTTGTGAAAGGTGACGCGGGTGACCTTGCCGTCCTTGCACTCGGCACGGACCCGGATCAGCCCCGCCGGGGCCTCCAGCGTTAGCTCGGTCACCGGTTCAACCATCGGCAGGATGCCGGTTTCCAGCAGAACCGTCACGGTGCAGATGGTGTTCGAGCCCGACATGGGCGGGTATTCGGTCTGCTCCATGATGATGAAACCGGCATCCGCCGCCGGGTCGCAGGGTTCCACGAGGGCGTTGCAGCACAGCGCCGGGTTTCCGCGCGGTTCGCGCAGCATCAGCAGGCGGATATCGTCGGCATTTGCCTGCAACCACTGCATCTTTTCGAACACCGTCTGGCCGGGAATCGGTGGCAGGCCCCCGGTGATGACGCGACCCGGTTCGCCTTCGGCATGGGCTTCAACAGCGGTGATCATGCGAGAGAAGCGCATCGCGGGCCTTTCCTGTGCGGTTTTGCGGAGGCTAGGCTGCGCAATGACGTCGTGTCCAGCACCTGTTTGGGCGGGTCTTCACTGGTATCGGGGGGCAGGCTGCGGTATCTCCTGCCCAAGCCAAGGTGCAAAGGGACCATAATGACATTCGAGACCCCCGGGCCCGTCGAGACCGATTTCAAGGACGCGATCTCGCCCATCGAGGAGATCATCGAGGAAGCCCGGCAGGGCCGCATGTTCATCCTCGTCGATCATGAAGACCGAGAAAACGAGGGCGATCTTGTGATCCCCGCCAATTTCGCGACACCGGAGGCGATCAACTTCATGGCCACCCATGGGCGCGGGCTGATCTGCCTGACCCTGCCTGCAGAGCGGGTGGAGGAACTGGGCCTGCCGATGATGACGGTGAACAACTCCTCGCGCCACGAGACGGCCTTTACGGTGTCGATCGAGGCGCGGGAGGGCGTGTCTACCGGGATTTCCGCCGCCGACCGCGCCCTGACCGTGAAGACTGCGATTGACCCGCAATGCACCGCCGCTGATATCGCCACACCCGGTCATGTCTTCCCGCTGCGCGCGCGGCGTGGGGGGGTGCTGGTGCGCGCGGGCCATACCGAGGCGGGCTGCGACGTAGCGCGACTGGCGGGGCATTACCCGTCTTCGGTGATCTGCGAGATCATGAAGGAAGATGGCACCATGGCCCGGTTGCCTGATCTGGTGGACTATGCAAGGAAACACGGGCTGAAGATTGGCACGATCTCGGACCTCATTACCTATCGCTCGCGGAGCGATAACCTGGTCGTTGAGACGGCCCGCGATATGGTGACCTCTGAATTCGGTGGTGAATGGGAGATGCGGATTTTCACCGATCAGACCCATGGCGTTGAACATGTGGTGCTGGTGAAGGGGGACATCACCACCGATGAGCCGGTTCTGATCCGCACCCATGCGTTGCAGGCCGGGGCGGATCTGTTGGGACTGGGTCCGAAGCCGACCGCAGAGCTGCCGACCGCAATGCGGATCATTGCAGAGGAGGGCCGGGGGGCGATCTGCCTGATCCGTGCGCCCCGGAAAGAGGCTTTTGCGGCGGAAGATGAACACGGGCCCCGCACCATCAAGCGTACCGGATTGGGCGCGCAGATCCTGTCCAAGATGGGCCTGCACGAGCTGATCCTTCTGACCGACTCGCCCTCGACCCGCTATCTGGGTCTCGACGCCTTCGGGCTTTCCATCGTGGGCACGCGCCCGATCATGAAAGGCTGACACTATGGCTGGTTCCGAATCCCACTACACGCTGCCCCTGCCGTCCTTTGACAAGCCGGTGAAAGTGCTGATCGTCGTCGCGCCCTATTACAAGGATATCGCCGACAACATGATCGCGGGTGCGATTGCGACGCTGGACGAGGCGGGCGCGGATCATGAGATCATCGAAGTGCCCGGCGCGCTGGAGGTGCCCACGGCGATCCGCATCGCCTATCGGCAGGCCAATTTCGACGGGTTCGTCGCCATCGGTTGCGTGATCCGGGGCGAGACCACCCATTATGACACGGTCTGCAATGACAGTTCCCGCGCGATCCAGCTTCTGGGGCTGGAAGGGGCCTGCATCGGCAATGGCATCCTGACCGTGGAAAACCGCAAACAGGCGGAAGTGCGCGCCGATCCCGCCGATCAGAACAAGGGCGGCGGGGCTGCTGCGGCGGCGCTCCACCTTATCGCGTTGACGCGGAAGTTCGCAGCGCCTAAAGGCGGCATCGGATTCAAACCGGCGGGCAGCGAGATGCTGATTGCCGGCGATGCAAAAGGACCAAGCCGCGCATGACCACCCAAAAGGGCCCCACGAAAGACGAAAAGCGCCAGATGAAATCGGCGGCCCGGCTTTACGCCGTGCAGGCGCTCTTCCAGATGGAGGCCGCGGGGCAAACGGTGGAGAAGGTGCGCCGCGAGTTCTTCGATTTCCGTTTCGGACAGGAAGTGGCGGGCGAGGAATTGGCCGAGGCCGATCCCGACCTCTTCACCAAGCTGCTGGATGACGCGGTGAACTGGCAGGCGAAGATCGACCAGATGACCGACCGGGCGCTTGTTGCGAAATGGCCGATTGCACGCATCGACCCGACGATCCGGGCCTTGTTCCGGGCTGCGGGGGCGGAGCTGCTGGACTCGGCGACACCACCCAAGGTGGTGATTACCGAGTTCGTGGACGTCGCCCGCGCCTTCTTTCCCGAAGGGCGCGAGCCGAAATTCGTGAATGCCGTTCTTGACCACATGGCGCGCGAAGCCCGGCCCGAGGCGTTCTGAGACGGAAAACTCTTCCAGAAGAGTTTTCCGGTCTGCAAATTTTTCCAGAAAAATTTGGTGCTTGGAAGAATTTTCTGGAAAATTCTTCCGCGTCGATCAGCGCCCGTCCACGCGGAAAAACCGGGTCCATTTCTTCAGCGCCATCATCACGATCTGAAGCGCGATCACCGCCAGCATCGCCACATGCCAGGCCGTGGCGTCTGACAGGGCCTCACCCTTGCGCCAGGTCGAGAGCATCTCGAGCGCATACATCATGGTCATGGTGCTGAGCCAGCTTGGATGCTCGCGGCGGAAGACGGTGCGCCAGCTGAAGGGCAGAGCAGGGTTCACCCAGCCAGACAGGCGCGGGAAGAAGGCCGGGGTGCGCGCGGCCCAGTCGCTGTAGTCCTGGCCGAACTTGTCCGACAGGAAGCGTTCCTCGGCGGCGATGATCCGTTCGAAATAGATCACCAGCACTAGCGCCATCAGCGCCCCCACCCAGAGCCACTGGGTATAGAGCGCCACCCCCATGTAGCCGATCGCATTGGCCAGGTAGAGCGGGTTGCGCACCACGGAATAGATCCCGGTGGTATTGAGCGAATCCGCAACCTGCCCCTTGGTATTCCGCCCCGAGGTGCGCGCGGGCACATATCCCACCGTAAAGGCCCGAAGACCCACACCGGTCAGCACCAGCACGAGGCAGATCGCCTCGTAGATTTCCCCCACGGTGTCGCCGAAGCGCAGCTCGATTGCCTCGCCCTGCCAGATGGCAAAGAAAACGATGGGAATGAACAGTGTCAGAACGAAGCTGCGCCAGCGGAACAGGGTTTCGCCCATGTTCGCGAGGTGGTCATTGATAAGCATGCGGGAGGGTCCTTCCAGAAATCATCGGCCTGAACGGTCGTGCCTGCGGATAGGCCGAAGGCCGCGAAAGGCGCAATAAACCCCGGTTCATGGGCATGGGCTTGCGGTTGAAACCGGGGCTATTGCCCGCGCGAGGGGATCACCCAGTCCTCGCCCCGCGCTGTCGAGATGTATTCCGGCCAGCGGAATTGAAGCGGCGGGGCGTAATCGCAGAGTGGCGGAATATGCTCTTGGGCGGTGCGCTTGCGGAACTCGGCCTGTGCCGTTTCCAACAGGGCCGGGTCGGTCAGGCAGTCGAGCGCCGTCATGGCGATGACCTGCGCCGCGACCTCGGTCATCGGGTCGATCGTTGCCGGATGCCCGCCAAGCGCGTTCATCGCCCAGGCCGGGTAGGCGAAGCCCTCGGGTGCGGCGAGCGCCGGGCGCCCGATATAGAGCCGCACCGTGGGCGCGTGCCAGCAATATTCGGTGTAGTCGTCCGAAGTGAAGTGGCGTTGCGAGGGCGGCAGGGTCCGGCGCAGCCTATGTTCGGCCTCTTCAGGTGGCATGAGCTCCGAGATCATCGGCAGGAAGGGGGCTTCCATGGGCTCCAGCCCCAGTTCGCCCTGAATCGCACGGGCGAAGGCGGCGGCTTCCTCGCCCCACACCGGCGCGCCGACCGCTTCTAGATTGGCATAGGTGGCGCGGGCCATGGCGTGGTTGGGCAGGCCGGGGCGTGATTTCGCCACCCAGTGCCGCCGCCACGAACAGTGGCAGAGCCGTGCCGCAGCCTCGGCGAAATGATCAAGCCCACGGATGATATGTTCGGCCTCGCTGACCTCGCTGATGCGGATAAAATACTGGATCTGCGCGATCTGCGCGGGGATGTTGTCGGCGGTGGCCTGCCCGTGGCTGAGGATGGTTTCGTTCATCGACCAGCTTTGCCCCGGCGCCATCACGTGTTCGCGCAGGGCTTTGGCCGATTGATACATCTGCACCATCGCATCCGTGGCCCCCGGCGCGCGGGCCGCGGCGTGGCTGGCGGGGATGGGCGAGGCATCTTCGCCCGCCATCCAGGTTTCGGGTGCATCACAGGTGAATTCGTAGATGACGCCGTAGCCCACGCCGCAATGGGTGTCCCACCTGACGGTGTTGCACAAGGGCGCCATGTAGAACGGGTGAAAGCTGATCGCGGCATCGAGGTCGTCGTAATAGCCCGCTGCCGCGTGAATGGGTTTTGATCCCCTGACCTTTTCCGCCGGTTCGCCGAAGAACTTGAGCCGCCCGGGGATGTTATGTGCCTCCATCGCCGCCTTGGCCGCGAGGAAGCCGCCGAGTGATCCCATGCCAAGCGCGGAATGCGGATCGGTATGGCCACCCGCATGGGGGCCGAGGCCAGGACGGGGAGCTTTCCGCGGCTCTGCCGCCTGGCAGTTGCCAGGAATGCCGTCATATTCCGCGTAGCCGCCGATCACCGGCCCGTCGCCGTTTGACCATGTGGCGCAGAAGGCCGTGGGCATGCCGGCGCTGCCTTCCTCGACCTCGAAGCCCTCGCGGCGCAGAAGGTCCACGTAATAGGCGCAGGATTTGTATTCGCGCCAGGCGGTTTCTCCGAACTCCCAGATGTCGCGCGTCCAGCGGGAAATCTCGCCCATACGCGCCCTGACCGCTGCCCGCGCCGTGTCTTTTGCCGCCGTCATGCCTGCCTCCGTTTTCAGCACGACGCTAGGACGCTGCCCCCATGGCAGGCAAGCGCTTTTCAGACGGGCGAAATGTGGCCCATGGGCGGCTCTGCCGCAGGCTTGCGGGTTGCAGAGCAAGCAACCAGTGCTAACATGATTGACAAGGTCAAGGAGGACATCATGCCAGACCATATCAGGATGATCATTCGCCACGCGTTCATCGGCTTCGGGATCTCGGTCGCCTTCACGGTGATGATCCTCGCCTTCAATGTCGGCAACCTGTGGCACCTTGTAACCCACACGTCAGAAGGGCCGGTGGCGGTTCTGATGCTGATCGTGTTCGGCACCATCACCTTCGGGTCGGCGCAGATCGGCTACAAGATCATGTCCATGGGTGACGAGGATGACGACCAAAGCGGCGGCAAGCGCGATGCCTTGCCCGTGGCCGATCCGGTCGCGCTTCCGGTTCGGATCACCGACCACTAGCCCCCCACAAGAAAGAAGGCCCGAAGCATGCGCCTCGGGCCTTGGTCTTTCAAAGGTGACGGGACCACCACAACCGTTGGGAATTCAATTCCCGAGGACCTGTATATACAGGTGGGCGCCAGGTAAACGGACCACGGCCCGCACAGAGCCAGCTCCCTCGGATTTGCTTAAGGCCACCGGAATATTACCCGATACGAGAAGGGCAGACCCCGTCAGTTCCCCACATAGGCCCTTCCACGGAGTCCGACAAGGCCAATGCAGGCAATTGCATTTGTTCTTGAATTGTTCCAATCTGGTGGCATGGCAAACGACGCTCTCTTTCCCGATCTCATGCCCGGCCAGTTGCTGGCCCGGGGCGTCTGCCGTCATCTGCGCCAGCATGATTTCGCCAGCCTGGAGGAATTCGTGCCGGAGCGGGGCAAGCGGGTGGATGTCATGGCGCTTGGCCCCAAAGGGGAAATCTGGGTGATCGAGTGCAAATCGAGCCGCGTCGACTTCACATCCGATTCGAAATGGGATGGCTACCTGGAATGGTGCGACCGGTATTTCTGGGCCGTGGATCAGGAATTTCCGACCGATTTGCTGCCAGAGGGCACGGGGCTGATCATCGCCGATGCCTATGATGCGGAAATCCTGCGCTTCGGACCCGAAACCAAGCTCGCCCCCGCCCGGCGCAAGGTGCTGACGCAGAAATTCGCCCGCACCGCCGCGCAGCGTCTGCACGGCTACCGCGACCCCAAACCGGGCAGCATTTGACTAAAACTGTCCCCGCCCCCTTCTTCTTGGCCCAAATACTCCGGGGAGCGCGAGGGGCAGCGCCCCTCGTATGACAGGCCATCAAGCGACGATGCCGTGGGGCAGGGGATCAGCCCTTGGCGCCCTTGCGGATGGTTTCCGCCGCGACGCGCAGTTCCTCGGCGATTTCCAGGGCTTCTTCCGGGTCGAAATCCAGCGGCAGGTCGACGCCGTCGGCCTCTATATAGATGCGGACCATGCCCAGGGTGGTGGGGCCGATCTGCAGATTGGCGGCGATGTCGCTTTCGCTGTCGATGCCCATGATATCCTCCGAGAAACCGGTTTTCCCCTCGATAGGGGCTGGCGAGCGGCCTAGACCCTTGCCCATTACGATACAAGGCAAAATACTGGAACTGCGCGGCATCCACAAAGGGGAAATCGCATGAATGACGAGATCGAGCTGCGGGATCTGGCCATCGGCGATGCCGGCTGGCTGATCCAGCAACATGCGGAGCTCTATGCTCGAGAGGAAGGGTTCGACGCCAGTTTCGAGCCGCTGGTGGCCGAAATCCTTGCCGCCTATCTCCGCACCCGCGACCCTGCCTGCGAACGGGCCTGGATTGCCTGGGACGGGGAGCAGAGGCTCGGCTCCATCTTCTGTGTCAAAGGGCCGGAACCGGGGCAGGCCAAGCTGCGGCTGTTCCTGCTGACCCCGTCTGCGCGCGGTAAAGGGCTTGGCAAACGGCTGCTTGACGCCTGCATCGCCTATGCCCGCGAAAGAGGTTACGGGGAATTGGTGCTCTGGACCCATGCCAGCCACCGGGCCGCCTGCGCGCTCTATGAAAAGGCCGGGTTCACCTGCACCGACAGTCATCCGGTCACCTCGTTTGGGCAGCGGCTGGAAGAACAGACATGGAAGCTGAAATTGACATGACAGAGAGGCTTGCATTCCGGCGCAACGGGGGCTATCCACCCCGCCAGTGCCGCCTTAGCTCAGTTGGTTAGAGCGCTGGATTGTGGATCCAGAGGTCCCCCGTTCAAGCCGGGGAGGCGGTACCACACTCCGATCACATGGGCAGATGCGCCGAAAAGAGACAGTCCCCTGTCCTCAAAGCGCGTGGCCGGATTCGTGGAGGCCTTATATGCTACCTTCTGTCGAACGCGGGTGATCCTGCGTCAGTGCCCCCGCCTGCATTGGCCCTATGGTGCTTCCAAACAGTCCGGCAAGTGGTTCGGGACGTCGAGGTGCCTGCTTTCACTCGTAATTCGCAAAGGTCGGTGCTAGGCATAGTCGCGCTAAGGATGCGGGCAGGCGATTGGGTTAGAGGGATCGGGTTCAGATGCGTATTGCGATGATCGGAACGGGCTATGTCGGGCTTGTTTCCGGAGTGTGTTTTTCGGATTTCGGCCATGACGTGATTTGCGTCGATAAGGACGCCGAGAAGATCGCGCGGCTTGATGCCGGCGAGGTGCCGATTTTCGAGCCAGGCCTGGAAGATGTGATGGTGCGCAACGTGGCTGCCGGACGCCTGACCTTCTCGACGGATCTGAACAAGGCGATTGACGGGGCCGATGCGGTTTTCATCGCTGTTGGCACGCCGACACGCCGCGGAGACGGGCACGCCGACCTGACCTATGTGATGGCCGTTGCCGAGGAGATCGCCAAGGCATTGACGGGCTATGCTGTGATCGTGACGAAATCTACCGTTCCGGTAGGAACCAACCGAAAGGTCAAGCAGGTGATTGCCAAGGCCAATCCTGATGCCGAATTCGACGTGGCCTCGAACCCGGAATTCCTGCGCGAAGGGGCGGCAATCGACGATTTCATGAAGCCTGACAGGGTGATCGTCGGAGTCCAGAGCGAACGCGCAGCCGAGGTCATGGAAGAGATCTATCGCCCTCTATATCTGCGCGAATTTCCGATTGTGACCACCGATCTGGAAAGCGCCGAGATGATCAAATACGCTGCAAACGGTTTTCTCGCCACGAAGATCACGTTCATCAACGAGATCGCTGCCCTGTGCGAACGGGTTGGGGCCGACGTAAAGGAGGTGGCGCGTGGAATGGGGCTTGATGGCCGCATCGGGCAGCATTTCCTGCATGCCGGTCCCGGCTATGGGGGATCGTGCTTTCCAAAGGACACATCGGCCTTGGCCCGGATTGGTCAGGAAAACGCGGTACCGCAGAATATTGTCGAGACGGTGATCCGCGTGAACGACTCGGTCAAGCAGCGCATGGTCGAGAAACTGCGAGATCTCTGTGGTGGCAGCTTCAACGGCAAGACCATCGCAATCCTTGGCGTGACCTTCAAACCCAATACCGACGACATGCGCGAAGCGCCATCGTTGACGATTATTCCGGCGCTCGTTGGGTCGGGTGCCAAGGTGCGCGTCGTCGATCCACAGGGGCGGCGCGAGGGCGAGGCCCTGCTTCCCGGCGTAATCTGGACAGAGGACCCCTACAAGGCTGCGAACAATGCCGACCTGCTGGTGGTCCTTACAGAATGGAACGAGTTCCGAGCGCTGGACCTCAAGAAGTTGGCTCGCCGCATGGCCACGCCGCGCTTGGCTGATTTGCGCAACGTCTATTCCGCAAAGGACGCGAAACGGGCAGGGTTCAACGGCTACGACTCTATCGGCAGGCGAACTATTCCGCCAGCAGAATGCGGATAGACAATGAGCCCGTCTGGCGAAGTCGCCCGGAGTAGGAACCGAGTAAAAAAATACCAGGCTGCCGACAATGCGCACTGTATTTCGGCAACCAACCGCAGACCGCGGTCCAAGCCTGGCCAGTACTGTTGCAACACCCGTTTCTCTGTGCAAAGAACTGCTTCGCGGAATCGGGCTATGGTGCAGGGGGCAAAGGTGCGAATAGGTCAAGTGACATATAGTGTCGAAGACAGATCACCTCTCGCTTTAATTAGTTGAAAAAAAGACGACTTTTACGCGAAACAAGGTTTAGGTTTGGTTCATGAAGGATTCTCTTCCGCTCAGTAGTGAGCTCTACGAACTATATAGTGCAGTGGTCGAAAAGCGGGTTCACGATGTAGACCGCAAGCTCTCGTGCATCCGGGACAAGATCTCTCCAGATGCACCGCAGTACATTCGACAGTCCTATCTGAACTTCTCGCGATTGATCGCAGGATATGCTTCGGTGCGTGAAGTCTGTTTGACGCTGCCGGAAGCAGCCCTGGACGGGGGCGCGATGCAGCGCGATATCATGCTCGGTGGTATCGAGTTTGGCGGCGCACCGGGCGTCAGCCTCGTGACCTGCGCCATGAACCGAACGGATAACCTACTCAAGGCTCTCGGCAGCTGGCTGGCACATTCGCAGGTCTCCGAAGTGATCATCGTGGATTGGAGCTCTCGTGTGCCGGTTTCACAGTCTTTGGAGGACGCAGGGTTCGACGACCCACGCATCCGGGTGATCCGCGTCGAGGATGAGCCTCGCTGGATCCTGTCCTACGCGTTCAATGTCGGCTTCCGTATGGCCAGGTGCGAACGGATATTGAAGGCTGATGCGGATATCGTGATCTCAGATGGATTCTTCGACAGCAATCAGCTGCCAAACCTCGACACCTTCATCGCAGGCAACTGGCGCACGGCTGCGGCAGATCAGGTGCATGTGAACGGTTTCTTCTACACGTCGCGCTCGGCGCTGGCGGCAGTGGGGGGATTCAACGAATTCATCACCACATATGGCTGGGATGACGATGACCTTTACACTCGGCTAGAATCTGCGGGATTCATCCGCCGGGATGTGGCACCGGACACGATCCACCACCTGGATCACTCTGATGAAGAACGCACCGGAGAAGGCGACAATGAGCAGCGCCCTGCTCGTGACGTGATCTCTGCCAGCCCGCGCTTCATGATCCAGCGCAACCGCATCCTGTGCGATATGATGCCGGACTGGAATGGCCAGCGACAATTGCTGCCGCTCAGGTTCACGCAGCAAGACCATCGCATCAGCAGTCTGACCCGTGCCGGACATCATGAAAACGTCGTGCCCGCTCACGTATTCGACGCGGCGTCGCGCCAGATGCTGCAGGAACTCATGTCTTGGGACTATGGTCCGGAAGTGCGTGACCTGAACGCCGAAGCCTTTGAGCGCGTGATGCAGCGCCCACTCGGGGAGCTATCCAAGCAGGCCTTCCTCAACGCGATGGCCAGCCCACCTGACGCGGTTCCGCCAATGCCCGCAGTCGCAGTGCCCCGGAACAAGATTTTCATCGACGCACAGCACGGGCTAGGCAACCGCCTGCGCGCAATCGGATCGGCCGCCGCAATCGCCGAAGCAACGGACCGGGAACTGGTGATCGTTTGGGAACCCGATCACCATTGTGACTGTCATTTCGGGGACCTGTTCGACTTTGATGGCGCCGTAATCGACAAGGGCTTCCTGAGCGACGCCGATGAGATCGGTTGCGATGTCTATAACTACATGACCTCCGAACCCGGCGCTGAGAAAAATGCGCTGATAAGTCTCAATGACGGTCGCGGGGTCTACGCCCGCGCAGCTTTCGTCCTGAACTCCGAGCACAGTCACTGGACTGCCGAGAACACGTTCATCCAGTCGCTGACCCCGGTCAAGATGATCCGAGACCTCGTGGCCAGCGTGCGCAATCCCAATGACGTCACTGCCCATGTGCGCATGGAAGGTGGCAAACAGTTCGAGCATTTGCCCTATGAAAGTGCGGAGAACTGGACGCAGGAAGACCATGACCTTATCGCAGAATGGCGCGCCAAGAGCCATTTCGCGCATTTCATGAAGCGACTCGATCAATTGACGGCCGAAGGGCGTGCTGAGCGGATCTTCGTGGCTGCGGACCGGCCGGAAACCTACGACGCCTTCACCGCTCGCTACGGGTCTCGTGTTGCCTTCCTGCCGCGCACAGCCTATGACCGGTCGGCAGAACAGTTGCGTTATGCGATGGCTGACGCAATCCTGCTATCGCGGGCGCCACTGATGCTGGGCAGCACCTGGAGTTCGTTCTCGGAATTGGCCATGCGGCTGGCACCGGGGGGGATGGCGGTAGAGATGAGCGGGAAGGATTTTTAGTGGCCTCGGCATCCATTCTTGAAAGCAGTCAAATATGAAACCTGTAGCTCTCTCTGGAACCCGTGGCCATGTGCCCGGCCTACCTTTCATGGACACCGCGACCGCAATGCAGCGCGTCGGAAATAATTGCGGCAACCTTGTTTTTCAATATGCAGCCTGCAGCATCATAAACGATCCTATCAATGTGATCGGTCAGGACATTCCGTGGCAACCTGATCGCATAAAGAAAGATCACAAGGCCGTCGTGATTCCATCTGCAAACTTTCTTCGCGAAAACTTTGACATGAGCGGTTTTGTCTCATTTCTTGAGAAATGTGACCTTCCTCTGGTCTTTCTCGGCCTAGGTGCGCAAGCCGACGATTTCAACAAAAGCAGTTTCGATTTCCATTCGAGTATTCTTCGTCTGACCGACCTAATGCGGGAACGCAGTCCCAAGATTTCCATCCGTGGCGAATTCACTGCGCGGGTACTGGAAAAATATCGCCTCAACAATTTTGAAATCACTGGATGCCCCTCAAATTTTATTAACCCGTCTCCTAGTCTTGGCGACATAATTGCAAGAAAACTGACATCGCCCATGAGGAATTTCATCGCCCATGCGGATGAACCCTGGCCGAAAAAACCTACTAAGGCTCAAGTTGAAAGGCGTCTTGTATCCTGGGCTGCCGGAGGACCCGGAATAATGGTCCAGCAGGCCGTTCCAGAGATGATAACCTTCTTACGCCAAAAAAATCCGTTTGCGCTCAATAATAAGGAGCCAAAGTTCGAAGCTAGTCTCGCAAGAGCGTTGATGCCAGGGGAAGAGATCGAGACGTTCCGGACCTTCATGGCGACCAAAATGCGCACCTACTTCAGCGTCGATCAATGGCTAGAAGACAGCAGCCATTTCGACTTTTCCGTTGGATTGCGACTTCATGGGAATATGGCCGCTTGGCAGGCTGGCACACCTGCACTATGGATCACGCACGATTCACGCACACAGGAACTGTCTGAAACCATGGCATTGCCGCATATCGGAATAGAAGATTTCCTTGAGAATTGCGAAACCGTAGAAGACGCTTGGAAGCGGGTTGAGTTTGACAGTTCGACTTACAAAAGCCGCAGAAGAGAATTATATTCAAGAATTTCAGACGTAGCCTCGGTAGCTGGAATTTCCACCAGAGAAGTGAATTAGCGAGAAAAGGGCAGGGCGTCTCGAAATGTCATTCACAAGCACTTTCGGTTTCGGCGTCCTAAATGGCGCTGAGGGTTTGATTGCGGAGATGAAGGAGTGTAAATATGAATTTGGAAATTGGTTTCTCTCAAATGGATCCCTATCTGAGAACGTCGTTTTCACAAGAGAGTTTGAGCGGATTTTTTCTTTAAAGGTCATTTAGGCGCGTATCGCTTTCCCGATGTTGTCGTTTTGTCCAGTATTTGATCAGGATCTAGCAACAGTTTCCAAATGAGTGAGAAGGAGTGACCATGACTAGGCAAACCAGTAAAAGATCAGTAAAATCAGTTGCAAAGGAAGGAGTGAACGAGATGCAAGATGCAATTGTTATTGAGGTGTTCAAAGAGCTTGCAATTCTGAACGGTCATCGCACAGTTGACGGCCGTTGGGAAACGGATAACCCCTGGATTATCCAGAAGACGCTTTCAGATGCGATGTCAATGGTTGAAAAAGCCAAGGCGTCGGTCGATAAGTAGGCTATTCTCGGGGCTGGGTTCAGCACCCGGAACGACCGTGACCGGCTCGATCGACACAGCAGGCTTGGATTGCTCGGATTTCGGCGGTCCAAGTCCTCCAATTAGAATTCAGGCTCTATACCCAAATGACCAAAAAAGCGCTGATTACCGGCATCACCGGACAGGACGGATCCTACCTCGCTGAGTTCCTGCTCGAAAAAGGCTACGAGGTGCATGGCATCAAACGCCGCGCCTCCTCGTTCAACACGCAGCGGATCGACCATATCTACGAGGATCCGCATTCCAACCATGCACATCTCAAACTCCACTATGGTGACCTGACCGATACCTCCAACCTGACACGCATCTTGTCGGAGGTGCAGCCGGACGAGGTTTACAATCTGGGAGCGCAATCCCATGTCGCCGTCAGCTTCGAGGCGCCGGAATATACCGCCGATGTGGACGCGATCGGGACCCTGAGACTGCTGGAGGCGATCCGCTTTCTCGGGCTGGAAAAGACAACGCGGTTCTATCAGGCCTCAACCTCCGAGCTTTATGGCCTGGTGCAGGAAACGCCTCAGCGTGAGACAACTCCGTTCTATCCCCGTTCGCCTTATGCCGTGGCCAAGCTCTACGCCTATTGGATCTGCGTGAACTACCGTGAAGCCTACGATATGTTTGCCTGCAACGGTATTCTCTTCAATCACGAGAGTCCGCGCCGCGGCGAAACATTCGTGACCCGAAAGATCACCCGGGGTTTGGCAAATATCGCGCAGGGTCTTGAGCCATGCCTTTATATGGGCAACATCGATGCACTGCGTGACTGGGGCCATGCCAAGGACTATGTTCGCATGCAGTGGATGATGCTGCAGCAAGACGAGCCGCAAGACTTCGTGATTGCAACCGGCCAGCAGTTCTCGGTGCGCCAGTTCATTTCGTGGTCGGCTGCGGAACTGGGCGTTAAGCTGCGCTTCGAGGGCGATGGTGTGGACGAAGTCGGAGTTGTGGATTCGGTTGAAGGGGCCAATGCTCCTGCGGTCAAGCCTGGCGATGTGATTGTGCGTATTGATCCACGTTACTTTCGTCCCGCCGAGGTGGAAACGCTGCTTGGCGATCCGTCCCTGGCCAAGGAGAGATTGGGTTGGGTGCCGGAAATATCCACACAGGAAATGTGTGCGGAAATGGTCTCCGAGGATCTTAAGACCGCTAAACGTCACGCACTGCTTAAGGAGCATGGAATGGACCTGCCAATTAGCCTGGAGAACGGCTGGTCCATATCGTGAGCGAGGACTTGTAACTTGACACCTGCGCCCATGCCTCTGCCGCTGTACTACCAAGGTAAGTCCCTTGCCGATATGGAGCAGGCGCTCCGAAATGGTTTCCTGAAGGACTCTGGATGGCTCGACAGCGCGGACCGGAAACTCTCGGTCCGTGAAGGAGCGCCGCTGCCCTGGTTCACCTACGGTGCCATCGAGTTCCTGGAACGCGAACTGCCCACTGACCTGTCCATGTTCGAATATGGTGGGGGGCAGTCATCGGTTTACTGGGCCGGCCGTCTTCGCCGACTTGTCAGTATCGATCATGATCCGGCATTCGGTGCATTGATACAGCCGCAGCTGCCGCCCCATGCTGAATTCCGGATTGTCGAGGAAGCGGCACCCTTGCCCCGACTGCTGGAGGAACGGGCACAGGGTCACCCGGTGCTCGTAGACCCTGAACGGAGCGTTCGATCATACCGTAGCGGTCAGTTGAATAACGCCTTCCGAACCTATGCGCTGCAAATTCTGGACAATCCGCCGGATAGTTTCGATGTGGTGGTCATCGACGGAATGGCGCGCGTGCTGTCGACCTGGGCGGCGATCCAGCATTTTCGGCGCGGCGGGTTCATCGTGTTCGACAATTCGGATCGGGATTTTTATCAGCCCGCATTCGATCTTCTGGCGGACTCCGGCTATCGGCGCATAGACTTTGGGGGGCTCGGTCCGATCAATCCCTATGCTTGGTGCACTTCGGTCTTCTACGCATATCGGAACTTCACCAGTGTCCGTTGGTTCGAGGACGCGCGGCAAGTTGAGGTTGAGGCCCTACGGAAACCGAAACTGGGGATCCTGGTCCTCGGCTATAGCCGCCCGCACCACCTGCAATCAGTACTCGAAAGCCTTCGACAGCAGGACAGGCTGGGTTCCACCCATGTTTGGATCGACGGGACGAAGGGACGTGCCGAACTGGCTGGTGTCAACGAAGAGAGCATCGCACTCGCGGAACGCTACGATTTGGCGGAGCTGAGAGTACATCATTCCCATCTGGGCATTGAAAAGCTGATGCTCGATGGATTGGAGTGTATGGCAGCGAAGTATGATTGCGTGTTGGTGCTGGAAGACGACTGTTTTCCCAAACAGGGTGCTGTCGGTGCCTTCGAATCCGAGCTAGCGAGAATCGAGAAGAACCCAAATTACTTTTCTGTTTATGGGCACCATTTTGGGTGCGAAGATCCGGATGATGGTGACTTCTCGCGTTTCCAAGGATGGGGGTGGGCGGCTCATTCGGAGCAGCTGTTGGCGCTTCTACCGGAGTTGAAGCGGCTGTTTCTGCTGGATGAAGAAACCTACTGCGCCGAGATCGCAAGCCGAATGACGGACGACATTCAGGCGAGGCTGGACGTGACCCCGGGGCGCGATGTCCTCAAGGTGCTTGGGCGCGGTTACTCCTGGGACTCTGCCGTGTCCTTTCTATCCGCTGAGCGGGGCATGAAGCACCGTCGCACGCAGGAAGCCAGTATTGCGAACACCGGTATTGTGGCAGAGGTCGGACATTTCAATCGCGATATTCCGTTCTTTCGTCGCCCTCCGTTCAATATGATTACGCTGAATGAAGCCTGGGCGCAGTATGATCGCAGATCGATACCCTGCGACTTCTCGCGTGAAAGCTATGGACTTGAAGGGCTTGATTTGCGTCTTGTGGATGCGCTTGGCGATGAGCCTCCGGGGTTTCTGGTCGAGATCGGTGCAAATGACGGTCTTCGACAGAGCAATTCCGTGCTGCTTGAAAAGCTTGGATGGTCGGGCCTTCTTATAGAAGCTAATCCTGCGAGCTATGCCCGATGTGTCCGAACGCGCCCGAATATGATGACGGCGCATGCGGCCTGCGTCGCATCTGATTTTGAGGGCAGTCATGTGACGCTGACCGATGTCGGCCTGATGGGCATGACGGACCGGAGCATGTTGGAGTCTGAGGATCGAGAGATCTGGATTTCCAGAGGCGAACGATCCGCAGGGATGCCACGACAGGATATAGAGGTTCCAGCGATTCCGATGAGCAGGTTGCTGGACGAGCGACAGGTTGAGCGGCTCGATCTGCTGTTGCTTGACGTCGAGGGGGCAGAGATTGATGTCTTGCGTGGGCTGGATTTCGCTCGTCATGCGCCTCGTCATATTCTTGCTGAAGATGATTATTCTGACGATGTGGGAACATTCTTGATTCAACATGGGTATGAACGGATAGCGAAGCTGTCTGAAAGAAAGTACACTCGAGATTGCCTATACCGTCGCAAGGACCCAGGCGATCCATTCTCCAGTTTTCCGTCGCAATCGACTTGAGGATATCAAAGGTCATGCAGAAAATTTACGTTGCGGGCCACCGTGGCATGGTTGGAGGCGCGATCCTGCGCAAGCTTGAAGCGCGTGTGCATGCGGGAGAGAAGATCGAGATTGTTACCCGCATATCCTCGCAGCTTGATCTGACGGATCAGACGGCAGTGCGGGAATTCATGCAGGCGGAACGGCCGGATGTCGTCATTCTGGCTGCTGCAAAAGTGGGCGGCATTCACGCCAACAATACCTACCCCGCAGATTTCATTTACGAAAACTTGATGATTGAATGCAATGTCATCCATCAGGCCTTTGCCGCTGGCGTACAGCGCCTGCTGCAGCTTGGATCATCCTGCATCTATCCCAAGGGCATTCCGCAGCCAATGCGAGAGGATGCACTGCTGACGGGCACCCTGGAACCCACGAATGAGCCTTATGCCATTGCCAAGATTGCCGGGATCAAGCTTTGCGAAAGCTATAACAGGCAGCATGGAACGGACTACCGTTCGGTTATGCCGACCAATCTTTATGGACCAGGTGACAACTTCCATCCCGAGAATTCGCACGTTCTCCCTGCGCTGATCCGGCGTTTTCATGAAGCCGTTCAGGAAGGCAGCGACGAGGTCGTCATGTGGGGTACGGGCAAGCCGATGCGCGAATTCCTGCATGTGGACGACATGGCCGAGGCGAGCCTGTTCGTCCTTGACTTGGACAAGACGAGCTACAGCGCCAACACTCAGCCGATGCTGAGCCATATCAATGTTGGTAGCGGCACGGATGTTAGCATTGGAGATCTGGGTCGGATGGTGGCCAGAGTGACCGGTTTCGAGGGCCGAATTACCAACGACACGAGCAAACCGGATGGCACCATGCGAAAGCTCATGGACGTAGGCCGCCTTGCCAATATGGGTTGGACTGCGCGCATAGGACTCGAAGACGGGATTGCCGAGACTTATCAATGGTTCCTCGACAATCAGGGCAGCTTCAGAGGCTGAACAATGCCCCTACTGGTTTTGGGACGCCTGCTGGCATAGAACGAATACAGACAGTAGAACGCAGGGTGCGCTTGCAAGTAGAAAAGTCGAGGTCAGGCGAAGTTCGGAATACCGAGCCTGTATCATGCGATCTGAACCGATGGGAAAGACGGAGGCTCGGGCGGAGATGGAAAAAAGCCCTCACATGGCGGCAGGGAGCCTGATCATTGTCGGGTGTGGCGGCGAGTCTGAGATGCTGCCGAGGATCGGTCAGAAGATTGGGCCCGTGGGCCAGATTGCCCTGTTTGATCCAGTTGCCGAAGCGACCAACCACTTGCCCGACTCGCTCAATGAACTCGGGCCGACACAAATCCTCGCGGTTCCGGGTCCCAGGTCAGGCAAGGCTGAGGTGATCCACTATTCGCTGCCGGGACTCGTGGGTCTCGGTCAACCGACAGAGGCTCTGATGGCACTCTTCCCGGGCCTGAAGGAACGGAACAGGACATCGGCGGACCGAATAATCGGCAAGGACCTTGCTGCGCAGCTGGGCGATTTGCCTGATCCTGTGAATTGCGTGATCGATCTGCCCGGAGGCGAAGCCGAGATCCTTGATGCGCTGGACGCCGCGGGCCTGCTGCAGAGACTTTCCTCTCTTTGCGTGCGCTGCGGCGTGGAGCAGTTTTTCGATGGAGCATTGGCCAGTGAAGAGATCGAGAGCCGGCTCATCGAGGGTGGCTTTGCGTTGCGAAGTGTGAACACGGACGATTCCGACTGGCCGGAACTGCATTTCACTGCCGATCCCAAGGCGCGCCGACTTGCCGAGTTGGAGAGTGAGCTAAGCTCACTCGGTTCGACCCTGTCGGACCGTGACCAAAGCCTGAAGAAAGCGCAGGCGGATCTGCAAGCGCAGGCCGAGGAGGGCGAGCAGCGCGACAAGGAAATCGCGACGCTCAGGGAGCAGCTAGCTGCTCGCACGCTTGAGGTCGAACAATCCGTAGGCGAGTTGTCAGAACGGGAAAAGGCCCTGCAGGCAACCAACAGTGAGCTCAAGACCAAGGTGAGATCACTCAGCGCGAAACTGTCCAATCGTGACCAAAGCCTGAAGAAAGCGCGGGCTGACCTGCAAAAACAAACCAAGGCGGTCGAGCAGCGTGACAAAGAAATCGCGACGCTCAGGAAGCAGCTTGATGCCCGCACCCTTGAGATTGAGGAAGTCGGCGGCGACCTCGACAGAACAAATGCTGAACTCGCCAGCAGGGCCTCGGAGCTTGAAAAGTCTGAGGAGGCACTGTCCCGGGCAAATAGTGAACTTGACGAGGCAAGCCGCGCTTTGGCTGCCAGCCTTGCAGCGAATGACGAAGCAAACCAGAAGCTTGAAGGCAAGGAGCAGGAGCTCTCCAGCAAACGCGAAGCGCTTGAGAATGTAGGTGTAGATCTTGCCGATCTACGTCGCCAGCTTTCCCAGAAGCAGGCATTGCTGGATGAACGAAATCAGGCATTGGCTGACCACAGTGCAGAGATCGTGGATCGCGATAAGTCTCTGCATTCAGTCAGAAAAGAGCTGGATGAACTGAACAAACAACTGAAGGACAAGACCGTTGCGCTTGAAAATACTAGGGCGTCGCTAGAATCGAAGGAAGCGGCGCTCGCAGAGCGGGATCAGTCGATTGCTGTCTTAAGCGAAGAACTGGCGGCGGTCAGAGATGACCTGACTGAGAAGAGCGAAGCCCTGGCGAAAACGCAAATGGCTTTGGCAATGCGGGACGAAGCCCTGGAAGAGGCTCGGCAGGCAACGGCGGATCTGAAAACTGCCGTGTCAAGCGCGCAATCGGCTTTGGCAGAGCGCGATGCCATCCTGGCGGAGCGGAAGAATGCTGAAGAGCAGCTCAAGGCTGACCTCTCCGCGCTGCAATCGGAACTGCAGGACCAAGCGCAGGTCGTTGAGGGGCACTCGCAGAAACGTGAAGAGCTAGAAGGGCATCTTGCGGAGCGCGATGCCATCCTGGCGGAGCGGAAGAAAGCTGAAGAACAGCTCAAGGCTGACCTCTCCGCGCTGCAATCGGAACTGCAGGACCAAGCGCAGGTCGTTGAGGGGCATTCGCAGAAACGTGAAGAGCTAGAAGGGCATCTTGCGGAGCGCGATGCCGTCATCTCGAAGTTGCAGGCGAAGGTGGCGGCTGGTGAGGCCGAACTCACCGAGTGTGCGGACCAGCTGTCCGACATCGAGGCGAGGTTGGCCGAAGTCACACCAGCCCTCGAAAGGGCCGAGCGGCGTGCCGAACAGGCCACGACTGAACAAGCCTTCCAAACCAGGGTCAACGCCATGTTGCAGGTCGACCTAGACAATCTACGCACCCGATTTGAAATCAGCGAAGGCAAACGCCGCCAACAGGAGGAACTGCTGCGCAAATTAACTCCTAAGCTGACTCAAGCGTCTGAACATCTTCAGCTTCTACAACTCGCCCAAGCCGAAAAGACGCCCAAGGTGGAGGAACAAGCAGCTCCTAGGTCTGCGAAAAAGAGGCCTGGGGCCAAAAAAGCTTCGACCAAGCAACGTCGGAGTGCGGCCGCATCCAAGCAGGGGAACTGAGGATGGCGTCCGACATAACTACGGATGTTCTGGCAGGCGAACTGGCGGATGCGCTGGCAATGCTGGAAGACTATCGTCAAGACGGAGCGAACGCGGTGGCAGAGCCGCTGCCGAGCCTTCTGGAGCAATGTCAGGCGTTGTGCGAGGACTTCGCCCCACCTGAACCGGTGCGCAGTATTCACCATCTTGCATGTTCCGGCGGCACGTTGATTTCCAAATGCATCGCTGCTCTGCCGAATGTCATGCTACTCAGTGAGATTGACCCGCTCAGCCGCATGCAGGTCGCAGACCTGGGTGAAAAGCCCAAATTCGCACCGACCGATGTTATCCACGCGCTCAATCATGCGAACCGAAAGGTCGATGACGAGATCCGTATGGCGGCCTTCCGTGCCAGCATAGACAGCGTGCTGACAGGTTTGGAACGACGCGGGATGCGCATGGTGCTGCGCGACCACCCGCATTCACAGTTCCATACTGGTGTTGATTACACCGCACGTCCGACCGTGTTGGAGATCCTCCGCACCGCCTTTCCCACACTGTCCCTGGTCAGTGTGCGCCATCCGCTCGATACCTATCTGGCTCTTGCCAGCAACGGTTGGATCGGTTTCGAGCCGGATACGCTGGAAGAGTACAGTCTGAGGACAATGGCCTTCCTGAATCGGCACGAGTCTTCCCCGCTGATAAAATACGAGCAGTTCATCGCTGATCCCGAAGGACAACTGGAACGGATTTGCGAGATCCTCTCGCTGCCCTATGAACCGTTGGCTCTGGATCTGATAGGCGCAGTCCGGATCAGCGGGGACAGTGGCCGAAGCAGCCCGGTCATCGGTGCCCGCCCGCGTAGGCCCGTACCAGAAGCAGTTGAGTCACAGCGCTGTTCTGAGGCCTACACCATCCTTTGTGAGAAACTCGACTACGAACCTTGATCTGTGAAGCCCGCAGATGCGTCGACAAGGCCGGTAAATGGGACTAGAAAGCATGAAACAGATATTAGACACCGGAAAGCCCGTTCAATCCATGCAAACTGGCTCATTATTGTCCGCTTCAACCGTTCTTGTGACCGAGGATGTTCCTGGTCTCGTCTTGCAGGCGCTACTGGGTGCTGGACTCGGTGTTGAACGGATTGATACCGAACAACTCCGCGAAAGGTTGGAGGGGGGCACCGGGCAAATTTCCCTGTTTTGGGATATCCCGTCGGAGACTGTGGCGTCCGCGCTCCGAAACGAGGGACAAGCGGTAGAAATAATAACCGACTGGCTTGATAGGATGCGTGGTCTGCTGTCGCTGATGCGCCGTCACCGCCGAGAGTTGAAGCTGCTTGATGCCCGCCTCGTATCGCCACAAGCCGAGCCTTCTGACCGAGAAAGGCTCGCGTCTGCCCTTGGTCTGGCGAGTTTGCCGGAGGTGCAGCTTGGTGGGGACGGACCTGACGATACCGTGTCACAAATGCTGGCAGTTCTGACCCTTTCCCGCCTGGACATGTTGCGTGACTGTCTTGACGAACTGGAAGCAAACAGTCTGACCTCCGGAAACGATGCATTGGCGACGTCATGGCTCGAACCGGCTGCACAAGGGTTGCGGCGCATTCGCCAATTGTCCTTAGACCTGAAGGACAAGACGGAACAGGACGACAGAGCGCTTGCTGCGGCAAAGGCCGACTGTGCGCGCTTGAGCGCTGAGCTTGCGACGACAGTCTCATCTGCCGAGGCGCATGCACAGGAAATCAGCTTGCTGCGTGATGAACTTGGTGTGCAACTTGCCGAAATGTCGAGGTGCGAAAAGGAAATCAGCTTGCTGCGCGACCAACTTGGTGTGCAACTTGCCGAGATCGCAAGGCGCGAAGAAGATGGACTTCGCAAGGAGGAGCTTCGCGACAAGGCCGCGTATGAATCCGAGCGCGCGCTGTCTCGGGCCCTGACCGATCTGCGCCGCGAAGCGAGAGAGCGTAATTCCCTGCAAGCGCGGTTGCAGGACACCGAAGCGCGCCTTGCTTCGGTTGAAGCGGAGCGAAACATCCTCAGTCAGCAAATGACCGAGATTTATGAGTCGCGGTCCTGGCGGATTACCAAGCCGCTAAGGCAGGTTCGGTTGTTGGTTGCCCCAATACGTGAGGCGGAGCCAAGCAGTCAGGCGGACTCTTGAGCACCATGGCGACTCCTCAGGAAAGGTGCCAAGTAAAGGTATGATCCCTGTCTATTGCTTTGGCGGGTACCGAGACCGGAACCCATTGAGCTATGATGCAATCCGAACCAGGCTCGGTGACAGGGTGAGCTTGGTTGACACTCCGGCAGATGCCCGCCTTCTCGTCATCAGCCACCATGCGGATTTCGACCTTTTCGGCAGTCAGATCTACGAGATGCTAGCGGCGGTGCCGAACCTTCGTCTGGTATTGCTGTCGGAAGAACCTTTCTGGGACAGCATCTGGATGCCAGATCCGGTATCACGCCATCAAGTCCGCGAAACGGTGCACGGCGTTCTCCCTTTCACGGTCCTCAATCATGTGACATCTGACATCTACAAATCGGAAAGAGTTCCATATTTTCTGCTGACCGACCCGCGCTATATTGCGCATTATCGCCCCATGACTGCCCGCAATGCAGGGATGTCGGCGAGAGCATGGCATCATCATTTTTCCCAGGCGCGCGCTGATGCAGTGTTCTTGAACATTCGACGCACGGGGCAAGTTTTTTCTCCGTGCTTTGTCGCTGCTGACATGTGGGCCCTTTCCGTGTATCGCAGCAAGTTTGCGGCGCAATGCATCGGTCGAAGCGTGGTTCGCAAAGGTCAGGGGTGGGAGGACGCGCCTCCACGGCAGGAGTTGGACGACTGGCACCAAGACAAGCTGGTCAGGTTCGATCATTCTTGCCGATACATGTCAGCTTTTGAAAACACGCATCATCCCGACTACGTCTCCGAGAAGATCTATGATGCCTTCGCGGTTGGCGCTATACCGCTTTACTACGCCTCGTCTGACCATCGCGTGTCCCGACTTCTTGGAACCGATGGCTGGCGCAATTTCTTTGATCACAACGATACAATTCCGGTTTTCGATGCAGAACAGCCTGTCGACCAAAAGACCTGCGAAGGCTACGCCAGAACCCAGGAATATCTGGCGCGTCTTTTCGATGACAGGCAGGCTATCGAGGCAGAGTACGAAAGACTTTGCGTCGCGTTGGTCCATGAATTGAATTCGGTGATCTCTGGGCGGCGGACATAGGGTCTCTTAAACGCCCTTTCCTTCCGTCGGCTGGTCCTGACCTGCCCGTCTCAGTTCTCTCCGATCAACGATGTCTGAAGCGTGAGCGACAAGGGTGCGTAGCGTGTCGCACGCAAATCTGTCAATGTCCAAACCAGTTGGAAAACGGCATCCAGTGGCGTAAAAGAAAACTATCAAAATTAGTTGTTTGGGCAATGGGCCAAAGTGGAAATGTCATCTGAAAAAACTGCACAGGATTATTTGCTTGATGCCCGGCGGCACTTTCACGCCAAAGACCATTCTGCGGCGCTTCGAATTGCAGAAGACGGTCTTGCCCAGTTTCCGTTCAACGCCAGTCTGTGCGACTTAAAAATAGCGACACTTCGGGCCATGGAAGGGCCAGAGCTCACTTTAACCTTTTCCGAAACCTTGCCGCGAGAGCTTTTGGCGAGTTGGCTTGTCAACCGAATGGTTGTCTTGCTGATCGAAACGGAGCGATTGCAGGAGGCAAACGAGCTGCTGAACGAGGCGACCGCAGATACTCGTGCCCGACAGCCATACCAGATGGCTCGGATACGCGTGACCGAAATCATTGAAGGGAAAGAGGCCGCTCTGTCTCAGGCGCAAGTTTTTTGTCGGGCTCATCCCGACCGCCAGGAACTCATCTTGCGTTTGGCTGGATTGCTGGAAGACCTGGATCGCTGCCACGAGGCCATCGATTGCCTTGAACCACTGATCACGCCGGATGCGCCTTGGCCGCATCGAAAACAGTTTGCGCGGGTGTGCAAAAAGGCGGGCTATCTCATCTGGGCGATTTCTGTCATGGAGGATGCGGAACGGGACCTTCAAAACCCCCCGCCCGGGCTGTTCTATGATCTGGCGCGAGCGCTGGAAGAAAAGGGCCGTTCAGAGGAAGCGCTGGCGGTTCTGGACCGCAGCCAGCAACGTTACTCAAACAATTCATATCTGTGCTGGATGAAAGCCCGAATTCTTCGTGAATTGGGGAGGGCTGAAGAGGCACTCGATTTCGTTTTTTCATTAGCGCCCGAGGCCTTGGATGAACAACTACAGAACATGGTTTGTAGTCTGTTAATCGAGCTCGAACGCCATAAGGAGGCGGAGGAATTCATCGCTTCCCTGCCAATAGACGCGCAAAACCGTCCAGCGATCCTGCTGTCCCGGCTTCGGATATGCCATGCAACGATGGGCCCGTCGGAAGCTCTTGAATTTGCAGAGAAATCAATCGGCTTTCGACCTTCGAATCAGTTTCTCGCCTTGGAGATTTCGCATCTATTGCAGCGTGCTGGCCGTATCCACGAGGCAATATCCATCCTGTCCCCCTTCGCAACCGATGCTGTGGCAGCGCCGGTCGCGGGCAAACTGGCGAGATTGTATTTGGCGACGGGCCAACCGGATAAGGCCGTTTGGCTTCTTGCCCCTTTGGCTGACGCGAAAGCGACCAATGCTGATATGCAGAGCCTCCTGGTTCAGGCCTACGAAGAAGACGGGCGGCAGGTTAGCGCACTGGACGCTGTGGAAAAGGGGCTTCAGCGCTTTCAGGGCGATCCGAATCTCTTGGCACAGTACTGGCGTTTGTTATCGGGCCTTCAAGGTCGTGAAGCAGCCATTCAAGCCTGCTATAGCGCACAAACCGACTGGCCCGGGTCCGTGCAGGTTCAGATCAAGGCGTTGCAATTCTTGTCGCTAATGGAAGACGAGGACGGCTGTAAGAATGCAAGTGAGAGAATCGAGCACGCGGACCCGGACAATCAGCAAGGTGCTGTCGTTCGGGCGAACTATCTGTTGCAGCAGAAGGATGCCATCGGGGCGCGGAACCTCCTAATGGCAACGCGAAAAAAAAATGGGTCCTCAGCCTCACTCGACAGGACATTGGCCGTTGCCTGTCATCACCTCGGCCTCAACGATGAAGCCATGAGCCTGATCGAACCGCTGGCCTGTGGTTCAGAAACCAACGCGTATGCAGTAGTCGAACTGGTTAAATTTAGACAAGCCGTTTGCGACTACGATGGCGCAAGGGCCGCGCTGGACAGTATTTCTGTGCGCAATCGAGACGATGAAAAACGCAGACGTGATCGCTTGGCTGACATGGCCCTTGGAAGGGCCGATGTGGAAAGCGCTTTGGAACTGGCGCAAGCGACGGTTCTGGACAACCCAGACGATGTCTATGGCTGGTCACGCAAGGCACAAGCAGAACTTATGGCAGGTGATGTGGATTCAGCTTGGGATAGTCATCGGACATGGGTCAACTTGCGCTGGATGCAGGACAAGACAGGCAAGCTGACCAAAAAGGTCAAACGTTCCCTGAACGGTCAGATCATGAATGAATACCGCTTGCTGGGTGATGATCCCGCGCTTGCACTAAGCCGCCCAGGCCTAGACCAGCGGATTGCAGCACGAGCGTACAAACGCAGCCTGATGGGCAACCCGTCAAGCACGGCATTGGCCTTGGGGCTGATGGTATCCCTGCGCCGCTGCGGCGAGGTGCTGGATAAAGCGTTTGACGAGGCTGAACTGCAGCCCGTCCCAGATCGGATTCCGCGTAAGATCTTCCAGTTCTGGGATGAGCCGGCTCCGCCCCATCAAGTTGCAGATCTGATGGAAGAGAACCGCCTTGCCAACCCGGGTTACAGCTATCGGCGCTTCGATCAGAAATCCGCGCGCGAGTACTTGCAGGAAAAGGGTGAACAGGCGGCCATTGAAGCGTTTCGGCTGGCGCCGAATGCCGCCGGCAAGGCTGATATCTTCCGATTGGTCGTGCTTTGGCACGAAGGTGGAATCTACCTGGATGCAGACGACCGTTGCACCGTCCCTCTGGATACATTCATAGACCACTCGCTCCGCTTTCTGGGCTATCAGGAACCGCAGATGAGCGTAGGTAACAGTTTTCTCGCCGTTCAGCCACGCGACCCGATCATCCGCGCTGCTCTGGATGATGCCGTTAATGCCTTTGGCGGGCCACAGGGGGAAATCCTTTGGCTGAGCACAGGGCCGGGTGCCATAACACGGGCGGTCGCGAAGGTGGGAACCGACGAGGCGGGATTGCTCTTGCCTGGGGTCTGTATCGTTTCCATCAATCTGCTACGAAATGGCGTTTGGCCCCATCTTAAACTATCATACAAATCCACCGAACGAAGCTGGATACGTTCCTTTCTGAACCCGGACGCGGGGAGCTTGCACGCTACTTTTCGAGTCACTGGTCGCAAGGCAACATCATGAGTCCTTCAATTGTGGCAGTTAGAGCAAGCCCCTGTTATGTGCATCTATCGGATTGCTGTAGTGCCGATGGTGCATGAAAGTAGTCGGAGCGCCTACCGTTATCCCCCCGGAGATTCGGGGCGTTTGAAAGCAGAATTCTCTCAACGGAGGAATGAGAGGACACTGGTCAAGAAATCGAAGTACAGTACGCTCGTCGTCCAATCTTGGCCTCTTCTGGATTGGATCCTTGGCCTCTTCTGGATCGGATCTGGGATGAGACTGTCTGGCTGTGATGTCCGGATCTTGCAGATGACGGGACAGAACAGCCATAGCCGCCTCAACTGCCGCGTGGTCTTGATCGATCTGCCTTCGCCAAACCTTTTGCGGCTCGGGTCTTCTGTCAAACGGCACCACTGTCTGGGAAACCTGACCTCAGCCCCACTTGGCGCGGCAAGCCAAAACGGTTAAGTCTGACTCTTGTAGGCAGGACGGGCCTTTAGACATGAGTGCAGACCACAAGTTCCTGATCGAGCAGATCGCGCAGGGCGACAAGCAGGCCTTGGCGGCGCTTTACCGTGCGCTCGAACGGCCCGTCTACAAGTTTATCGTGTCCAGATTGAACGATCCCCACGAGGCGAGCGACATACTCCATGAAGTGTTCATGGATGTCTGGTGTTCCGCCGGCCGCTTTGAAGGGAGATCGAAGGTGCAAACTTGGATTATGGGCATAGCCTACCGAAAGAGCATCGACGCGATGCGCAAGCGCGGCCGTATGGACCTGACCGATGAAACACCGGACATGGCAGATGACGGCCCCGACCAGGAGACCTGCCTTGCAGCCGGCCAGGAGGCCGAACATGTGAGGCACTGCCTGGAGACGCTGAAGGACGATCACCGTTCGGCGATCACGCTCGCGTTCTACCAGGACATGACCTATGGCGAGATCGCCGAGGTCGCGGGGGTGCCCGAGGGCACGATCAAGACCCGTATCTTCCATGCCAAGAAACTGTTGATGCGCTGCCTGTCTGGTCGCGTGGAAAGGGGTGTGGCATGACCTACCAGGATATTCACGAATTGCTGCCCTTCCGGGCGAACGGAACCCTAGACGGCGCCGATCTGGCCGCCGTGGACGCGGCCCTGGCCGAGGATGCCGACCTGCGCGCCGAACTGGCGGCGCTGACCGCCATCCGCGCCACGATGCGGGCCGAAGAGGTCGCCAGCCCCGGTGATTTCGGACTTGCCCGGCTGATGCGCGATGTCGATGCCGAAACCCGTGTGGCCGCGCCTGTCGCCGCCAATGACAACGTGGTGCCGCTGATGCGCCTGCGTATCTGGCAGGTCGCCGCCGCCGTGGTGCTGGCTGTGGGCATCGGGTTCAACCTGCCGCAATTCGGACCCTCCACCGCGCCCATGGACAGCGCTGAACCGGCAGGCTTTACCCTGGCCAGTGGCGGTGCCGCAGCCGACTTCACCGTGGTCTTCGCCCCCGACGCCACCGAGGCCGAGATGCGTTCCCTTCTGCTGCAGGCCGGTCTGGAGATCGTTTCCGGCCCTTCGGCGCTTGGCATCTACGGGCTTGGCCTGATCGACGCAGAAACCTCGGATGCCGCATTTGCAGCGCTGTCGGCTTCGGCTATTGTCGAGGACGTGCAATAGTCCCTTTCGAAGGCCCTGCTTATGTATCGTCTGATCATCCTAGTCGCCGCAGCTTTTCTGCTCATGCTTCAGGTGGGGGCTGCGCAAGCCCAGATCGAACCCACCGACCCGGCAACCGGGGGACCGACCAGCCCCGGAGAGTGTGACGGGCCGTGCTACCCCGACGATTACCAAGACGGATATGATCATGAAGATGAACGGGTGGATGCCGACCGTTCGGCACAGCCTCGCGTGGTGACATCTCCTTCGGGCCTTCCCGAATACATCGTCAGCGGTCCGATCTCGGAATTCGACGCCTCGCGGAATGGCCTGACCGAAGCCGGGGCGCAGCTGTTGCGCTATCGAGATCTGCCTCTGCTCGGCATCCGCATCGCCATCTACGATTTCCGCCTGCGCCTTGGTGTGCGCCGGGCCAACATGATTCTCGACGATGTGGCCCCGAATACCCAGGTGGGGCGTCACCATATCTATGAGCTGTCGCAAGCCCGCCCCCGCGTTTACGCCGCCGACATGATTGGGGATGCCTCCCCCGGGGCCTGCCCGGTCGGGCGCCGGTCGATCGGTCTTATCGACGGGCCGGTTGACCCCGACCATCCGGCACTGGCCGGGGCGCAGATCGTGACTCAGAGCTTCCTCGGCGATGGGGAACACCCGCCTGCGGGCAATCATGGAACCGCCGTGGCGGCGCTGATCGTGGGGCAGGACCCGTCCGGCGCGCTTGGCGGCTTTGCCCCCGGTGCCGCGCTGTACGCCGTATCGGCCTTCACGGAGTCGCGCGGTGACGTCGGCGCGGATATCGAACGCATTGCCACCGCCATCGAATGGCTGCTGCAACAGGATGTGCGACTGATCAACATGTCCTTCGCGGGGCCGGAAAACACCGTGCTGACGGCTGTGCTGGACAGTGCCGCCGCACGCGGGGCGATCATGATCGCCGCTGCGGGCAATGACGGGCGCGAACGGGCGGCCTATCCGGCGGCGCACTCTTCGGTCATCGCCGTAACCGCCGTGGACGCCGCTTTCCGCCGGTATCGCGATGCCAATTACGGCGACCATATCGAGTTCTCGGCCCCTGGTGTCGATCTCTACGTCGCCTCCTCGCGCGGCGGCAACTACGCCTCCGGCACCTCCTATGCCGCCCCCATCGTCACCGCATTGGCGGCTCGGCTGGGGGCAGGCGGCGGTTTGAGCCTGAGCCAGATTCGTGACCGCCTGCGCGGTTCGGCGGTGGATCTTGGGCCCGATGGCTTCGATTCCGAGTTCGGTTGGGGTCTTGTGCGCGGCGGCTGCTGAAACCGCATATTGCAAGAGTGAGCCTTGGGGAACCGGCCTGTTGCAGGCCGGTTTCTTGCGTTTTCGGGTTTTGTCACGGTGTAATCTGGGTGGGATTTTGAACCGAGGCCAGCCCCCGTCCGACCAACAGGTATAAGGGCGGTTTTTCCCGCCGGATGCCATAGCGATCAGGACCCAAGCCATGACCCGTTTTCTTGCCCCCTTTTCCTCTGCCGCCCGCCGCGTCATCGCGGGCGATCACCTTCGGGTCCGCAGCATTGCCGCCGGGTCGCAGCGTGACCTGGTGGCTGTGCCCACCCGCGACACCGCGCCTGCGTCCCGCGCCCGGCTGAGCAACTTCCGCCGCGCCATTCAGGGCTGAACCACCGGTGTTCCCGTGGCCACCGTTACTTGCCACGGGCTTGTCCCTCGTCTGACCGATCCCGCTTTTCCGCTTTGATCGGCACCTTTACGGCCCGCATTCTTCAAGAGTGCGGGCCTTTTTTGTACGGGGTCCGCCAGCTCGGCGCGTGGATCGAAAAAAAACAGAAAAAACTTTGAACCAACTCGACGCGCCCCCCGACCTATCCCTGTATCGCGCAGATAGTCTGCGCTGCAGGTGAGGGAGCACAACGTGTCACGATTTCTCAAGTGCATGCTGACATTTGTCTCGGTCAGTGTGAAACGCGTTCCTTCCCCGATTGCCTTGGATTTCTGGCAACCGCTGCCCGCTTGTTATGGCCAGGCGATCAGTGGTGATGACGAAATCATTTTCCAATATCGCAGCCACTTGTTTTCCGTCTGACGGCTGCTTTCCCGGCGCTGAACACCCCCCGTCCTTAGTTCGGTGCCCCGATGCCCGGTCCTCCCCCGGACCGGGCATCTTCTTTTTCTTTCCCGTCAAGTGCTCTTGAAGTCCGTTGCACGATGCGCAACGCCGGTCTCATCCTCTTTGCGCGGCCCCTCCACAGGCGTATCACAGGGGTATGAACACCTGGCTGCCCCCAGATCCCGCAACGCTCGTCACCACGCTGGCCGTGGGCGCTATTGGTGCGATGGCGGCGGTCTTGCTGCACGTTCCAGCCCCCTACCTGACCGGGCCTGCCGCGTTGGTGACGCTGGCGGGTGTCTTGGGCTTGCGCACGCGGGTGCCGCTGCCGCTGAGGGATGGCTGCTTCCTGGTCATCGGCACGTCCATGGGGGCCGGCGTGAACCCCGAGATCCTGGCCGCCGCAGCGCAATGGCCCCTGAGCCTCGCGGCGCTTGCATCGGCGCTTCTGGTCATTTTTCTGGGCGGTGCCACGCTCTTGCAGCGCTGGCTTGAATTCGACCGCATATCGGCCCTCTTGGCGGCGACGCCCGGACATCTGAGCTATATCCTGTCCCTGTCTGCAGATACCAAATCGGAGCTTTCGACCATCACCGTGGCGCAATCCCTGCGGGTGCTCATCCTGACATTGCTGGTGCCGCTGGCTGTTGCCCTGCTGACCGATGTGGATCTGAGCATGTCGGCGCGCCCCGACGCTGTGATGTCACTGGTGCATCTGGGGGTGATCATGGTGCTGGCCGCGGCGCTTGGCGCAGTGCTGAAACGCCTGAACATGCCGGCGGCCTTCCTGATGGGCGGCTTCATCGTTTCGGCGGTCAGTCACGGCACCGGAGCAACCCCTGGGCTGGTGCCCGGATGGGTGACGATCCCCGGATTTGCCATCATGGGCACTTTGATCGGCACCCGCTTTTCAGGCATCTCGCTGGCCCAGATCCGGCGGGCCTCGGGCGCGGCGGCGGTGCTGACGACGCTGGCGCTGATCGCCACCGTGGGGGCGGCGCTGTCCATGCACTGGGCCCTGGGCCTGCCTGTCACCAACCTGCTGATTGCCTATGCCCCCGGCGGGTTGGAGACCATGGCCGCGATGTCGGTGATGCTGGATGCCGATCCGGCCTTCGTGGCCTTCCACCACGCATTCCGCATCCTGCTGCTGACCTTTCTCGTGCCCGCCTTCCTGCCCAGATCGGAGCCCGAGACATGACCGCCCCCAAGCCCCTTGCCGGTATTCGCGTGCTGGACCTGACCAATGTGCTGGCCGGTCCCTTCGCCTGCCATCAACTGGCCCATATGGGGGCCGAGGTGATCAAGGTGGAGGCTCCGGGCCGGGGCGATCTGGCGCGGCAGTTGGGGGCCGATCCGGCGCTGAACGCCAAGGGCATGGGCGTGTCCTTTCTGGCGCAGAATGCCGGGAAGAAATCGGTGACGCTGAACCTGAAGCATCCGCGCGGGGTGGCGCTTTTGAAGGCACTGGTGCGGGGCGCGGATGTGCTGGTGGAGAATTTCCGCCCCGGCGTGATGGACCGTCTGGGTATAGGGCCTGACGTGTTGCGGGCCGAAAACCCCCGGCTGATCTACTGCGCGATTTCGGGGTTCGGGCAGGATGGGCCATGGGTCGACCGCCCCGCCTATGACCAGATCGTGCAGGGGGTGGCGGGCGTGATGTCGATCACCGGGGACGCAGAAAGCGCGCCTTTGCGGGTGGGCTATCCGATTGCCGACACGATCGGCGGGCTGACGGCGGCGATGGCGATTGCGTCCGCCCTGAACGCGCCCGAGCGGGGCTGCGTCATCGACGTGTCGATGCTGGAGGCGGTGCTGGCCACGATGGGATGGGCGGTGTCGAACTACCTGATCGCGGGGGTGGAGCCGGGCGCCCATGGCAACGAGAACACGACCTCCGCCCCCTCGGGTGCCTTCCGCTGCAAGGGCGGACTGGTGAACATCGCCGCCAACAAGGATGAGCAGTGGGAGGCGCTGGCCCGGCATCTGGGGCTGGAGGCGCTGCTGGACGATCCCGACTACGCCACGCGGGAGGATCGCAAGCGAAACCGCTATGCGCTGAGGTCGCTGATCGAGGCGCGCTTGGAGGCGAAATCCGCGCGGGACTGGGCGAGGGAGTTGAACGCATTGGGCGTGCCGGCCGGGGCGGTTCTTTCGGTGCCCGAGGCGCTGGCGCATCCACAGGTGGCCGACCGGGGGCTGGTGGCCTCATTCGAGGATGTGCCGGGCGTGGACGGGCCGGTACGGGTCCTGCGACCGGGTGTGAAACTGGATGGGGCCGCGCCCGAGGTGGCGAAGGGGCCGCCCGCGCTTGGGGCCGATGCGGCGGAGGTCTTCGGTGCGCTCGGGCTGGATACGGCAGAGCTGGAGCGGCTGGCGCGCGACGGGGTGATCTGAGCGACGGGGAGCGGCCCGGCTCAACCTGCCCCCGAATGGCGGAGGCCGCGCTGCCGCGGGATATCGGGTGGGTTAGGTTTGCGGTCCTGTCGCCTGCGCGGGGTGGTCGGTCGGGATGCCTCCGGCGGGAGTATTTGGGCCAAGAAGAAGGGGTAGGGGGTCAGTTGGCCTCGGTGTCGATCCAGATCGTGACCGGCCCGTCATTGACAAGCGAGACCTTCATATCGGCCCCGAACTTGCCGGTTTCGGTCGGGATGCCGAGCCCTGACAGATGCGCCGCGAAATGCTGATAGAGCCGGTCGCCCTCTGCCGGTGGGGCAGCGGTGGAGAAGCCGGGGCGGTTGCCGCGCGAGGTGTCGGCGGCCAGCGTGAACTGGCTGACCACGAGGGCCGAGCCACCCATGTCGAGGATTGAGCGGTTCATCTTGCCCGCCTCGTCGGTGAAGATCCTGAGTTTCGAGATCTTGGTGGCGAGCGTTTCCGCCTGCGCCTCGCCATCGCCCTGCATCGCGCAGACGAGGATCAGCAGGCCGGGGCCGGACTGGCCGATGATTTCTCCGTCGACGCGGACGGCGGCTTCGCTGATGCGTTGGATGAGGGCGCGCATGTTGGGTCCTTTCGCTGATCCGGGGGAGAGTGCGGGTTTCTTGACCGGAATCAAGGCGAATCCAAGCGGGATGGGAGAGACTCCGGGACGCAGGCAGAGGCGTGATCTGCCGCGCATCAAGGAGGATCGCTATGGTTGAGAAATCGCATACATCCGGCGGATGGCCTTCGGTTTTCGAGCCTTTCCGCACAATGGGTCGGCAAGTGGCCGACTGGTTTGCGCCGGCGTCAGAGGCGGCTGTGGATGAGGCCAGTTACAGGATCGTGGTGGAACTGCCCGGTGTTGAGGACAAGGATATCGATGTGAGCGTCCATGACGGGGTGTTGACCGTGAAGGGCGAGAAGAGGTCGAGCCGCGAGGAAAAGGGAGAGACTTGGTACTTCAGCGAACGGCAATATGGGGCGTTTTCCCGCAGTTTCCGGCTGCCGCCCGACGCGGATGAGGGGGCTGTGAGTGCCGATCTGAAGGATGGGGTTTTGACGGTGTCGGTGGCGAAATCTGCGCCCGCCAGCCCCGAGACCAAGCGGATCGAGGTGCGCAAAGGCTGAGGTCGGGCGCGGGGAAGGGGCTTGCAAGCCCCTTATAACGTCCTTGCAAGGACGTTGGCCGCGCCTAGCCTTGCCAGCGGAGTGTTTCGTCAAGGCCTGCGCGCGTGGTGCGGAAGCTGTTGGCCGGGTGGTCCTCATCCGCCCGGCCCATGCTGATCGCGCAGACGATGGTACGGTTCTCGGGCAGGTCAAAGAACCGGTGCAGGAAGGGCGCGTAACTCGCCAGCGCCGCCTGCGGGATGGTGGCGACGCCGCGCGCGGTGGCCGCCAGGGTCAGGGCGGTCAGGAAGCCGCCGCAATCGACAAGCCCGTAAGGGCCAAGCTCTGCCTCCGAGGTCAGGACCGCCACATGCGGCGCACCGAAGAAGCGGAAGTTCTCCATCATCTGCCGGTGCGATCCCTCGCGGTCGCCCTTCTGCACGCCTACAGCCCCGTATAGCTGCCAGCCGCAGGTCGACCGACGTTCCTTGTAGATGCCGGAATACCGCTCGGGGAAGGGGATGTCGGGCGTGTGGCTGGCTGCTGTCATCTCCTCGGCCAGAGCTTCACGTAGGCGGTCGGTCTCCTCGGCTCTCGTCACCACCAATTGCCAGGGCTGCGCGTTGCACCAGCTGGCGACCTTTTGCGCGTCGCTCACGATCTCTTCGATCAGGTCGCGCGGCAGGGGATCAGACCGGAACGCCCGGCAGGAATACCGGTCGTCCAGAATGCGGGTCAGCGCCTCGGCGTCGCTCATTGCTGAGTCATCATATAGAGATAGGCCGCCCCTGCGGCCAGCGCCGCCCCGATGACGACGGCAATGGCGATCTTGATCGCCGACCAGGGCCGCTCGCCCTGTACCTTGCCGGTCTGGCCATTGACCACGAAGCGATAGCTTTGGCCCTTGTATTTATAGGCGGCCATCCAGACCGGCAGCAGCACATGTTTGAAGGTGATCTCGGACACATCCGTGTTCACATGGCTGATGCGCTGCCGGTCGCCGCCGATATCGGCATTGATGTCGCGGCGGATCTGCGCATCCATGATGTCGCGCGCTTCCTCGAACCCTTCTTCCACATCGACTGTGTAGCCCTCGGCCATGAAGCCAGCGAGGTAATGGGGCTGATAGGGCTCCAGCTCGCTCAGGTTCCAGGGCTTGAGATTGTCGGTGTAGCTTTTCGGCAGCGAGCGCGAGCCGAGGATCAGGATATCGTCGAAGAAGCGGCTGACGCGGCCCCGGACATTGGTCCAGCGGATTTTCTGTTCCCGGACCTGTGTCGGCTTGCCCTCGCGCATCACCGTGCGGGTCACGTAGTAGATCGTCCCGCGCTGGCCCTGATAGCGGCTGGCGGTTTGGGCGTCATAGGTCCAGTAGGGCACATAGATGCCGTCGAGGCTGCGGCCCTGGCGGGCATATTCCTTGAGCCCGTTCGGCGCGAACCAGAGCCGCCCAAGCCAGGCGGTCATGGCCTTGTGGGCGTCGCGTTCTTCCAGCTTGAAGGGCAGAACGGCCTTGGGCTTGATATGCCTGTGGGTGCCGGTGTCGGTCACCACCGGTGTGGCGCAGAAGGGGCATTCGGTGGAATGGACGTCCGAGTTGAACTCCACCTGCGCGCCGCAATTGGGGCAGGGGGTGACGCGGATCTCCTCCATCTCGGCGCTGTCGAGGCCCGAGCGCAGCGCGGTTTCGAAATCCATCTCGCGGATCTCGGGCAGGTCGGCGGTCTCGAAATCCTGCTCATTGCCGCAATGGTCGCAGATCAGCTTGCCCTCTTCCGGGTCGAAGCGGAAATCCGAGCCGCATTGGTTACAGGGAAAGCGGTGTTCCTCGTTGGCGAGGGCATCGGCGGGCTCGGTGGCCTCCGGCTCGGGGTCAGATC
>NZ_JASHJX010000069.1:0-12500 GCF_030732985.1 Nioella sp. MMSF_3534 | reverse complement strand
GCCTTGCCGCAATTGTTGCGCTTGATGAGGGAAATCATCTCGGGCGCGGCGGCGGCCTCGTCCACCAACCGCCCCACCCGCAGCGCCGCCTGAAGGCCAAGGGTGATCTCGGTCTGCATATCCGCCAGCTTCTTCTGGAACAGCTGCGTCTGCGCGAGCGGTCGCCCAAACTGCTTGCGGTCCAGCCCATACTGCCGTGCCGCGTGCCAGCTGAACTCCGCCGCGCCCATCACACCCCAGGCGATGCCATAGCGCGCGCGGTTGAGGCAGCCGAACGGCCCCTTCAGACCCTGCACATTCGGCAGCAAAGCGTCTTCGCCCACCTCGACACCGTCCATCACGATCTCGCCCGTCACGGATGCCCGCAGCGACTGCTTGCCCGCGATCTTGGGCGCAGACAGCCCCGCCATGCCCTTTTCCAGCACGAAGCCCCGGATCTTGCCGCCATGCGCCTCGGATTTCGCCCAGACCACGAAGACATCTGCGATCGGCGCGTTGGAAATCCACATCTTGGAGCCCGTCAGGCGATACCCGGCGTCGGTCTTCTCCGCCCGCGTCTTCATGCCCGCCGGATCCGACCCCGCATCGGGTTCCGTCAGGCCGAAACAGCCGATGAGGTCACCGGAGCACAGCCCCGGCAGGTATTTCTGGCGCTGCTCTTCCGAGCCGTAGGCGTAGATCGGGTAGATCACGAGGCTGGATTGCACCGACATCATCGACCGATAGCCGGAATCCACCCGCTCGATCTCCCGCGCGATCAGGCCATAGGTGACATAGTTCGCGCCAAGCCCGCCATATTCCTCGGGCAGCGTCGCGCCAAGAAGCCCCGCCTGCCCCATCAGCGGAAACAGCTCCGGCGCAACGGTTTCCTCGGCATAGGCCTTGATCACGCGGGGCTGCAATTCGGACTGGGCGAACTCCCGCGCCGCGTCGCGCAGCATGCGTTCGTCTTCGGTCAGCTGGGTTTCCAGCATCAGCGCGTCGTCCCACTGGAAGCTCGACAGGTCGGGGCGGTCTTTGGCTTTCAAGGTCATCTCGGATCTCCTCAGGTCAGGGCGGCCACGGCGCGGGCGATCCGGCTCAGGCCTTCGGTCAGGTCATCGGTGGAATAGGCATAGGACAGGCGGAAATGGCCCGGCAGCCCGAAGGCGCGGCCCGGCACGAGGGCCACCGCCACTTCAGACAGGATGTAGTCACAGACATCCGCATCGGTTTCCAGAAGCTCGCCCGAGGGACGGCGCTTGCCGATCAGCCCCGTGCAGGAGGGGAAGACGTAGAACGCCCCGCCGGGTTCGGGGCAGTCGATGCCGGGGATCGCGTTCAGGGCCGATACCACCATGTCCCGCCGCGCGCGGAAGGCGGCGCAGCGCTCTGCCAGCAGGTCCTGCGGCCCGGTCAATGCGGCCAGCGCAGCGGCCTGCGAGATGGAGGACGCGCCCGAGGTGGACGTGCCCTGCACCGCCACCATTGCCTTGATCAGCGGCACCGGCCCGATCCCCCAGCCAAGCCGCCAGCCGGTCATTGCGTAAGCCTTGGAGGCGCCATTGACCACCAGCGTGCGCGCGGCAAGGTCCGGCGCGGCATTGCGGAAGGAGGTGAAGGGGTCGAAGGCGATATGTTCGTAGATCTCGTCGGCAATGACCCAGACATGCGGGTTCGCGCGCAGCACCTCGGCCAGCGCCTCCAGATCGGCCTTGGAATAGAGCGCCCCGGACGGGTTGCCGGGGTTGTTGAGCAGAAGCCACCGCGTCTTGGGCGTGATCGCGGCATCCAAAGCGTCCGCCGTCAGTTTGAAACCCGTTTCCGCCCCGCATTTCGGCGCGACAAGCTCCGCCTCGCAGACGGTCAGGATATCGGCATAGCTCGTCCAGTAGGGCGCGGGCAGGATCACCTCTTCGCCCGGATCAAGCGTGGCAAGGAACGCGTTGGCGATGACCTGCTTTGCACCCGTGGAGACGATCACCTGCCCCGGATCGGCGGCGAACCCGGCGCTGTCCGCAATCGCCTTGCGCAGCGCGGGCGTGCCTTGCGTCGGCGGATAGGTCGTTTCGCCGTTCAGCGCCGCCTGATGCGCAGCCTCGATCACAGGACCCGGCGTCGGGAAATCCGGCTCCCCGGTACCAAAGGTCAGCACGTCGCGCCCCTCGGCGCGCAGCGCCCGCGCAGCTTCGGAAATGCGCACGATCTCGGACAGGGCGAGGTTGCTGGCGCGGCGGGAACGGCGGAAATCAGTCATCACAGGGAACCTTTTTGACGATTGCGCATGGGATAGCGCAGGCAGATGACACAATCCATCGACAATCCGGCAGACAATCATTACAAAACGGAATGACTTTTCCCCGACGCTTCCTTCCCCCGCTGCCCTGGCTCTCGGCGTTTGAGGCCGTGGCCCGGCTTGGATCCGTCACCGAAGCGGCGGCCGAGCTTGACCTCTCGCAAGGCGCGGTCAGCCGACAGGTGCAAAAGCTTGAGGATCGGCTCGGGCAACGGCTCTTCACCCGCGACCGCCAGCGACTGATCCTGACCCCGGCGGGCGCGACCTACGCCAAGGAATTGCGCGGCGCGCTTGCCACCATCGCCAGCGCGACCCTTTCGCTCAGCTCGAACCCGCATGGGGGCCTGCTCAACCTCGCGATTCTGCCCGCCTTCGGCACCTATTGGCTGGCCCCGCGCCTGCCCCGCTTCATGGCCGCCCATCCCGGCGTGACGGTAAACCTCGCCACCCGCACGCATCCGTTCGACTTCGCGCGCGAAGATTTCCACGCCGCGATTCATTTCGGCCAGCGCGACTGGCCCGGCGCGGGGTTTCTGAAGCTGATGGAGGAGGAAAACATGGCCGTGGCCGCGCCCGCGCTGCTGGCGGGCCGCAAGGTAGAGGCCCCGTCGGATGTCGCCCCCCTGCCCCGGCTTCAGATCGAAAGCCGCAAGGGCGCGTGGCGGCGCTGGTTCATGGCGCATGGCCTGGGAACAGAAGACCGGATCGCGGTGCAGTTCGACCAGTTCGCCACGATGATCGAGGCCGCCAAACAGGGATTGGGCGCGGCGCTCGTGCCCCGGTTTCTGGTCGAGGCGGATCTGGCCAGCGGCGTGCTTCAGGCGCTGCCCCAGTCCGAGGCTGGTCGATTTGGCGCCTACTACCTGGTCTGGCCCGAGGCCGGCGCGGACTACCCGCCGCTCGTTTCATTGCGCGACTGGCTGGCCGAGGAGATCGCACCCGGCTGAACGGGGCGCGGGGAAGATCCTTCGAAGGATCTTTTCACGGCTGTTCGAACAGCCGTCCCCCGCCCGGAACCCGCGTTTGGTCTGTACGGGGGGTGTACGGGGGGTGTACAGGGGGTGTACGCATGGCACCCCCTGTTTTCAGCCGGTTTTCCGAGCGGTCAGCACATAGCACAGCGGCAGTTGCGCGGGGCGGTTCTCATACCGCTCATAGGCCACCTCCCGGTTGCAATGCGGATGCTCTTCCAACCGCTCGATCCGCAGCCCCGCCCCTGCCACGGCGCTGATCACCTGCCCCATTGAATGCGCGAACCAGTAGCTGACGGGCGGCTCCCCCGCAGGCGTGCTGCCGTCATAGGTGATGCTTTCCGCCGCCACATCAGGGCCATCCGGGAAATAGCTGATCGTGGGCGTGAATGGGTCCGCGGCATCGGGATCATACATTTCCAGAAACGGGTGGGTTTCGTAGATCACCAACGCCCCGCCCGGCGCGATCAACCCCGCCACCGCGTTGAAAAACCGCGACAAATCTGGCATCCAGTTGAGAACGCCAATGGTGATGAGCGCGCGGTCAAACTGCCCTACCCCATCGGGAAGATCATGGATATCAGCGCAGAGGAACGCCACCTCACGCCCCGAGATCGCAGCCAGATCCCGCGCCTGATCGAGAAAGGCCTGCGACTGGTCGATCCCCAGCACCCGGCCCGCGCCGAGCGCCCTCAGCGACAGGCATTCGCGGCCATTGTTGCAGCCGATCTGAACGCAGGATTTCCCTTCCACACCAACGGCTTGCAGGGCCTCCGTCGCGGTCGCGTCAAAACAGAAAAAGCCGGGGTCGGCAAAGCCCGCCACCAACCGCTGCCATTCCGCATTGCCCCGGTGATGCCGCGCCGAGTGGTCCCATGCCGCGCGGTTCGCGGCAATGGCCTCCGCGTCGCTCATGACCTTGCCGACAGCAGATACTCGCGCACGATCCGCGCCAGATCGGATCGCGTCACGTCCCTGCCCATGGTGCCCTGCGCCACATCCACCTCTTCAGATTTCAGCACCGTCCCCCGGCGGCTCTCCAGCAGAGCCTGCGTATAGGGTTTGCCGAACTCCGGATGGCCCTGCACGGTCAGCGCGAAACCGGGATACCACAGCGCCGCATGTTCGCAGAAATCGCTGCTGGCAATCGTTTCGGCCCCGTCGGGCGGGGTGAAGACCTGATCCTGATGATAGGCCTGAATCGCAATCTTTTCAGGGGCTTGTCCAAGCGCCTCGGGCCAGTCATGGGGGGTATAGTCATGTACGCCAAGGCCCCAACCCTTATCGGATTTCCCCACATCCCCGCCAAGCGCCTGCGCGATCACCTGATGGCCGAAGCAGATGCCCACCATGGGCACACCCGCATCGCGGCAGGCGCGGATGAAGGCCTCCAGCGGGGCGATCCAGGGATGCCCTTCGTAGACCCCGAAACGCGATCCGGTGATGACCCAGAGGTCAGCGGCGCGCGGGTCTTCGGGCAGCACCCCATCAAGCGCCGCAAAGCTGATGAACCGCGCCTCCGGCAGGTCCAGCCAGTCCTGCACCATCATCGGGTAATTGCCATGGTCCGGCGCCAGATGCTCGGGCGGGCGGCCGGTTTCCAGAATGCCGATCACGGGTTGTTTGCTCATCTCTTATCCCCGGTCCTGAAGGCCGTAAAACGTATAGGCGAAGGGCAGCACGGCGCGCCGCCAGCGGCCCAGTTCAAACCGTCTTGGCGCGGAACGCAAGGGGGCGGGTGTGGCGGGCCCCTCGCCCATGATCTGCGCGGCCAGAAGCCGCCCGGCATAGCTGCCCATGGCGACGCCATTGCCGTGGTAACACATGGCGGTCCAGGCGTTGTCCATCCCCTCGATTGGCCCCGCATAGGGCACCAGATCGCGCGCCAGCGCCAGCAGGCCCGACCAGAAATGCGGGGTCTCCACATGCCGCCATTTGGGGAAGATTCGATCGAAATCGGCGCGCGCGATGGCACGGGTCTGGGCATGGGCGCGGGGTGTTGTCTTCATCGCGCCGCGCAGGCCGAAAAGCATGCGCCTGTCCGGCATCAGGCGGAAATAATGCAGCAGGTGGCGGGTATCGTAACACATCTGGTGACTGGTCCAGCCCTGCGCGGTCAGTTCCTCTTCGCTTAGCGGACGGGTCACCAGCACGTTCGATTGCACCGGCAGATAGCGCCCCGCCAGCCAGCCGGGCAAATCGTCGGCGCTGTAGCCGTTGGTGGCCACGATCAGCGTTTTCGCCTTAACGCTGCCCCCTGGCGTGGTCAGCACGTGCCGCCCGTTTTCCGACCCGATGCGGGTCACAGGTGAGCCGCCGAAAATCCGCCCCCCGGCTTGGGTCACAGCGCCCGCCAGCCCAAGCACGTATTTCATCGGGTTGAGTGCGAAGCCGATGGGGGTGGTCAGCGCGCCGTGAAACTCGGGGCTGGCAAAGCCCCGCTCTGCCAGTGCCTCTCGCGGGATCAGCTCGCATTCCACTTGCTGCAAGCGGCGCATTTCTGCCGACAGATCGCGCAGCACCGCGATATCCTTGGGCCGGAAGGCCAGCAGGGTTTCGCCGTCGGAATGGGTGTCGGCCTCGATCCCGTGCCGGTCGAGCAGTGCCGCGACATGATCCACTGCCGCGCGTTCAGCGTGGTAGTAGGCCTGCGTGTCGGCCTCGCCAAACCGTTTCAGCAATTGCGACGGGCCAGCCTTGGCCCCACCCAGGCAGCAGAACCCGCCATTGCGCCCCGAGGCGCCCCATCCCGGCTGTTCGGCCTCCAGAACCACCACGTCGCGCCCCGCCTCGGCCAGCGCAAGCGCGGCATTGAGCCCGGTGAATCCCGCGCCGATGATGGCAATGTCCACCTCATGCGCAGCCTCAACGGGGGAATGCGCCGGCACGGCCTCGACCGTGGCGGGCCAGAAGCTGTGGGCGATTGGCTCTGGCCCGTAGGCCATCGGTTCATAGAGGCGGCGCATGGGGTCAGAGGCGGCTGAGATAGTAGCGATATTCCACGGGCGTGATCAGGCTGGTCAGGGTCTGCACCTCGTCATTTTTCACGGCGGTGTAGATGAAGCGGTATTCCTCCCCGAAGATCTCCGCCGCGTGGTCGGACTCCGCGAACCGTTCCACCGCGTCAAACCAGTCATGGCCCAGGGGATCGGCGGGCTCTGCCCCCGGTTCATCCAGAGACGGTGGCAGTTCGGGGTCGGTGTCGATGCCGTGCAGAATGCCCCCCAGGATCGCGGTCAGCACCAGATAGGGGTTCACATCGGCCCCGGCGATCCGATGCTCCAGCCGCGCGCCTTTGCCGCCAATCTCCGGCAGGCGCACCCCGGCGGACCTGTTGTCGAGCCCCCAATCGGGGCCGGAGGGTGCGAAGCTCATCCTCTGGAACCGGCGGTAAGAATTCATATGCGGCGCGAAGATCACCTGAAGATCGGCCATGGTGTCCAGCACGCCAGCCACCGCCTGTTTGAGAACCGGCGACGGGCCGCTCTGTCCGGGTTCGGGGGTGAAGATATTGTTGCCCTCATCATCGAGAACCGAGCAATGCACATGCATTCCGTTGCCCGGCGCATCGGCATAGGGTTTGGCCATGAAGGTGGCTTCCATCCCGTGCCGCGCCACGATCCCGCGCACCAGACGGCGAAAGAAAATCGCGGTCTCGGCGGCGCGCAGGACGTCGTCGGTATGGTGGAAATTCACCTCGAACTGGCCGGGGCCGTATTCGGCGATCAGCGTGTCGGTCTCCAGACCTTGCGTTTCGCAGGCGTTGAGAATCTCGGTCAGGATCGCCTCTTGCCGCGAGACAACCTCCAGATCGTAGTTCTGGGCCATGGGGGTGCGCGCAGGCGGTATGGGCGCGTCGTCGCCACGTTCGCGCGGGCGCAGGATGTAGAACTCCAGCTCGGTTGCGACAACCGGATGCCAGCCGCGCTCCTTGAAGCGCGCCAGCATGCTCTTGAGCAATTCGCGAGGGGAAATCGGGCTGGCCCCGCCCTCTGGCGTCAGCATTTCCACCTGAAGCTGCGCCACGTTGCCGGGCATCCACGGCACCGGGCACAACGTACCGGGCACGGGCACCAAAACCCCGTCAGGGTCCCCAACGACGATGCCAAGCCCGGTTGCCTCTACCTCATTGCCCATGATCGCGGGCGCGTAGGTGGAATAGGGCAATCGAACGGTGCCCGCCTCCAGCTTGCCGATGGCGTCGCCCGGCAGCCATTTGCCGCGCAACACCGCGTTGATATCGCACAGCATCAGCTCGATGCGCTCGGGCCGCCCGTGCGCTGCGCAATAGGCCTCGTATTCCTGGTTCATTGCTGTGCCTGTTCCGCCATTTGTTCGTCGCGCTGCTGCTGCACGATCCGGCGTTTGCTGACCAGCGAGGCAGAGATCACCCCGATGGTCACGATGAGGATGAGGATCGTCGACAGCGCGTTGATTTCCGGGCTGACGCCAAGGCGCACCGACGAGAAGATCTTGATCGGCAGCGTGGTGGCCGACGGTCCGGCGGTGAAGGACGCGATCACCAGATCGTCCAGCGACAGGGTGAAGGCCAAGAGCCAACCGGCGATGACGGCAGGGGCAATCAGCGGCAGGGTCACGGATCTGAACGCATCGAAGGGCGTGCAGCCCAGATCGAGCGCCGCTTCCTCCACCGACCGGTCAAAGCTGACCAGACGCGAGGACACCACGACCGACACGTAGCACATCGAAAAGGTCGTATGCGCGAGGATGATGGTGAAGATGCCACGATCCAACCCGATCGAGATGAACAGCAGCAGCAGCGACAGGCCGGTGATCACCTCTGGCATCACCAGCGGCGCATAGATCATGCCCGAAAACAGCGTCCGCCCCATGAACTTGCCGCCGCGCACCAGCACATAGGCCGCCATGGTGCCCAGGATCGTCGCGATGGTCGAGGACACGAAGGCCACCCGCAGCGTCACCCAGGCCGCGTCGAGGAAGGCCTGATCGCGAAAGAGCTCGCCATACCAATGGGTCGAGAACCCGGCCCAGACCGTCACCAGCCGGCTTTCGTTGAAGCTGTAGATCACCAGAATGATCATCGGGATGTAGAGGAAGGCGAAGCCCGCCGTCAGTGCGGTGGCGTTGAACCAGGAAAACCGTCTCATGCGTCGGCCTCCTGGTTCTTTTCCTGGTTCTTCTGGAACAGGATGATCGGGATCACGAGGATCAGCAGCAGGATGATCGCCACGGCGCTCGCCACCGGCCAATCCCGATTTGAGAAGAACTCCTCCCACAGCACCTTGCCGATCATCAGAGTGGACGACCCGCCAAGAAGCGAGGGGATCACGAATTCACCCAAGGCTGGGATGAAGACAAGGAAACTGCCCGCGATGATGCCGGAGCGTGACAGCGGCAGGGTGATGATCCAGAAGGCCGACAGGCGCGAACAGCCCAGATCCTCGGCCGCTTCCAGCAGGCTGTCATCCATGCGTTCCAGCGTCGCGTAGATGGGCAGGATCATGAACGGCAGGTAGGTGTAGACGATGCCGATATAGACCGCCGTGGGCGTGTTCATGATCTGAAGCGGGTCGGAAATGATGCCGGTCCACAGCAGCAGCTGGTTCAGATAGCCCTCGTTCGACAGAATGCCGATCCAGGCGTAGACGCGAATGAGAAAGCTGGTCCAGAACGGCAGGATCACCAGCATCATCAGCATCGGGCGCCATTCCGGGGCAGATTTCGCCATGCCATAGGCAATCGGATAGCCCACCAGAAGGGTCAGGAAGGTCGAGATCACGGCGATCTTCAGCGACGACAGATAGGCCCGCCAATAGAGATCGTCCTCGGTCAGGAAGACATAGTTTTCCCAGTCCAGCGCGGCAAAAAAGCCGCGGATGCCCTGCCAGCCTTCGGACAGGTCCAGCGTCGGCGTATAGGGTGGGATCGACACCGCGTAATCCGACAGCGAGATCTTGAAGATGATCCCGAAGGGCACGAGGAACAGCAGCAGAAGCCAGAGATAGGGAATCCCGATCAGGGTGCGGCGGGCGAGGTTCATGATGCCCCCCTACCTGGCCAGCACAAGGCCGGCGGTATCCGTCCAGGACAGCCAGACCTCGTCTTCCCAGGTGAAACTGCGCCGGGACAGACGGCGGTTATTGGCCGCCTGCGCCTTCATCATCGTGCCGTCGGGCAGCGCGACATGGTAGGTGGAGATATTGCCCAGATAGGCGATGTCATGGATGCGGCCCTGCACGACATTGTTCATGCCCTCGGGACGCTCGGCGCTGATCGCCACTTTCTCGGGCCGGATCACGAAGGTGGCATTGCCCGCTGACAGCCCCTCGCCCGCCGTGCCGATAATCTCGGGCTGGCCTTCCGCCCAGGACAGGGCGGCAAGGCCCTCGTCCTTCAGCGTGGCATTGCCGGTGATCAGGTTCACATCGCCGATGAAATCGGCCACATAGACGGAATTGGGCGTCTCGTAGATGCGGGCGGGCGTGTCGACCTGGATGACCTTGCCATTGTCCATCACCGCCACGCGGCTGGCCACTGTCATTGCCTCTTCCTGGTCATGGGTCACGATCACGAAGGTCGTACCGGTCTTTTCCTGGATATCCATCAGCTCGAACTGGGTCTGCTGGCGCAGCTTCGCGTCAAGCGCGCCGAGCGGTTCGTCGAGCAGCAAAAGCTTCGGCGCCTTGGCCAGCGACCGGGCCAGCGCCACGCGCTGCCGCTGACCGCCGGAAATCTGGTGCGGCTTGCGCTTGGCGAATTTCTCCAGCCGCGTCAGGCGCAGCATTTCCTTCACCCGTTCGGGGATCTCTTCCTTCCCCATCTTCGAGCGTTTCAGTCCAAAGGCGATATTGTCCCAGACCGTCAGATGCGGGAACAGCGCATAGGACTGGAACATCATGTTCACCTCGCGCCGGTTGGGCGGAATGCCCTTCATATCCTGCCCGCCGATGGTGATCGTGCCCTCTGTGGGCGTCTCGAACCCGGCCAGCATCCGCATCAGGGTGGTCTTGCCGCAACCCGATGGCCCGAGCAGCGCATAGAATTCCTTGCGGTAGATTTTGAGGTCGATGTTGTCGATCGCGGTGAAATCGCCGAAGCGCTTGGTGACCCCGTCAAAGCGGATCAGGGGCGTTTCATTCGGGTCCAGCCACGGGGCGAACTCGGCAGGTTTGGCGGCGGGTTTCATGATGGCTCCTTGGCCCGTACGGGGCATCACGCCCGGTGCAGTCACCGGGCGCGACGATTGTCTGGTTCAACGCGGGTCTCAGGTGCCCGATTTGATCCGGGTCCACATGCGGGTCACCAGACGCTGCACACGCGCGTCATAGGGCCGGGTCGTATAGGTTGCGGCCATGGTCACTTCATCCGGGTACACGGCCGTATCGTCGATCACCTCGGATACCAGAAATTCCTGGCTTGCGAGGTTGCCGTTCGCGAAGAACACGTAGTTCGAGGCGGCGGCCATGTTTTCGGCGTCCATGATGAAGTTGAGGAAGGCATGGGCGCCCGCCGGGTTCGGCGCGTCGACCGGGATCGCCATCATGTCGAACCACATCTGCGCACCTTCGACCGGGGCATGATACTCGATCACGACCCCATTGCCCGCCTCCTCTGCGCGCGCCCGCGCCTGCAACACATCGCCGGACCAGCCGATCGCAACGCAGATGTCACCATTGGCCAGCGCGTTGATGTATTCGGAACTGTGGAAGTTCTGCACATAGGGGCGCACGGCGGTCAGCACCGGCTCTGCCAGCGCGATGACATCGGGGTCGTGGCTGTCGGGATCTTCTCCGATATAGGTCAGGGCAGCGGGGATCATCTCGGTCGGTGCATCAAGGAAATACACGCCGCACTCTGCCAGACGTTCCATGTTCTCAGGGTTGAAGACCAGTTCCAGAGAGTTGACCGGAGCATCTTCGCCGAGGATCTCGCGCACCCGGCCCACATTCACGCCGAGCCCGGTGGTCCCCCACATATAGTTGATCGCGTGCTCATTCCCCGGATCGTACTGGGCGGTCCGGTCCATGATCACGTCCCACATGTTGCCGGCATTGGGCAACAGGTCGTAATCGAGCGGCTGGAACGCCCCCGCCTGGATCTGTCGCTGCAGGAACGTGCCGGTCGGCACCACAACATCATAGCCCGAGCCGCCCGCCAGCATCCGGGTTTCCAGAAGCTCGTTCGAGTCGAACACGTCATAGACGAGCTCATAGCCGGTCTCTTCCTCGAACTGCGCCAGAAGTGCCTCGTCGATATAGTCGGACCAGTTGTAGACCCGCACTTCTTCTGCCGCCGCCGAGAGCGCGATCATCGACCCCGCAGCCGCCAGCATGAGTACCCTGTTAGACATCCGAAATTCTCCCGTTGGATTGAGTGATTTCTTTTTTATTTGATCAAAAACCCGATTCGGCGCAAGAATTTTATGAGAATCACTCCCCAAACCCGCCAGATCGGGTAACCATGACCAGGATTTCATCATGAAAGGCCCGCGCCGTGACTGCAAGTGATCCGAAACTGCCTGAACATGAGGCGATCTACAAAAAGATCCGCAACATGATTCTGTTCGGCGAGGTTCTGCCGGGTCAGGGCGTCACGATTCTGGGGCTCAAGGATGCGGTCGGGGCGGGGGTTACGCCGGTGCGCGAGGCGATCCGCAGGCTCACGGCGGAGGGCGCGCTGGAGGCGCTTGGCAACCGGCGGGTCTGCGTGCCGGAGCTGTCCCCTCAGCGCATCGACGAAATCTATTACGCCCGCTTCGCGCTGGAACCGAAGATGGCGCAACTGGCCGCCGAACAGATCACCGACGAGGGCATCGCCCGGCTCGAAGCCCTTGATGCACAGGTGGATCAGGCCATCGCCACCGGCAATATCGAGGCTTACCTGGAAAGCAATTTCCGCTTTCACTTCGCGCTTTACGACATGGCGGGCACCCCCATCCTGCGCAAGATCGTCACATCGCTCTGGCTGCAATTCGGCCCCTCGCTGCGCGTGGTCAGCGGCCGGTTCGGCACCTCGAACCTGCCCGACATGCATTCCGAAACCATCGAGGCCCTGCACCGCCGAGACGCCGCCGCCGCCGCCCGCGCCATCGAACAGGACATCCAGCAGGGGCTCGACCTGATGACCCAGGCCCTGCGCGGCTGAACCCGAAATCCCCCCGGCACCCCCCGTGCACCGGGCGTACACCCCCTGAGGTATTTGGGCCAAGATGAAAAGGATTTGTTAAGGAAAGGAGCTTTTTTGGGCGGACCGGTCTGCACGGGGGGTGTACA
>NZ_JASHJX010000068.1 GCF_030732985.1 Nioella sp. MMSF_3534 | reverse complement strand
CTGTCCGGCGATATCCAGACGCAGCTGGAAACCGGCCACATCACCACCGCCTTCCCGGCCGCTGCCGACTAAGTCGCACGCGACCACCATTGCGAAAGGGCCGCGCCTTCGGGTTGCGGCCCTTTTCCTTTGTCCCGATGGACAGGAAGAAAACGATTAAAAATCCCGACAATTTCTTTCCATTGCCCCATTCGCGCCCGGATTCGGCGGGATAGTCATCTCATCCCAAGGGGGCAGACACCTAAGGGCAAACTTAAAAAGACCAAACCTGGAGCAAGACAATGATCAAGACCTTCCTGAATTCCGAATCCGGTGCCGTGACTGTTGACTGGGTCGTGCTGACCGCAGCTATCGTGGGCCTGGGCCTCGCCGTCATGGCCGTCGTGTCCGCTGGCGTGCAGGACCTGTCCGGCGATATCCAGACGCAGCTGGAAACCGGCCACATCACCACCGCCTTCCCGGCCGCTGCCGACTAAGTCGCTGATAGATATAATTCTTTAAGGGGCTACGCCATGTGCGTGGCCCCTTTTGCGTTTCCGGATCAGTGACGATCGGGGTTTTCTGTTTCCCAATTACCGCCGCATTTTGTCCATAATTGCGCATTTCTGCCGCATTTTCGCCTCAGTTCGCCGCGATCTTGCCATGGTCTGCTCGGGATGCTGCCACATCCCTTAAACCCTGGAGGATCTGCCATGCGTGCAATTGCCCGCCTGAAATCGTTTGCCCTTTGTGAATCCGGTGTCGTCACCGTCGATTGGGTCGTGCTGACCGCTGCCATGGTCGGTGTCGGCCTTGCCGTGACCAACACCGTTGCTGCCGGTCTGGAAGACCTGTCCAACGAAATTCGCACCCAGTTGGAACGTGACCATATCGTCGAAGAATTCAACTGATGCCTTCGGTTCCTCCCTGCCAGGCGGAACCGGTCAAAATCGCCTAGATCTTTAGGGATTTGGCGTCGCGCTGTCCCTGCTCTGCCTTGTTTCTGCCCTGTCCGGGGGGCCATAGTCCCCCTGCCCCTCAGAGGGTTCGCGACAGAATGCGCTGCTTACCCGCCCACTTGCGGGCTACCCCACACAAGGCAAAGCAGGAGCACGCCATGTCCATGAAATCCCTTATGTCTTTTCTGTCCGACGAATCGGGTGCCGTCACCGTTGACTGGGTCGTTCTGACCGCTGCGCTGGTCGGCCTCGGCCTGGCCGTGATCTCGGTTGTGTCGAGCGGTCTCGAGAACCTGTCCGGCGATATCCAGACACAGCTGGAAGCCGACCACGTGACTGCCGGATTCTCCAGCAGCACGTCGACATCAACAACCACGACCACGACCGACTAAGGCGCCCTGCGCCCGCCTGAGGGGCCGCCGGACGGCCCCCCGGGCCGCGATCCGTGCCGACAGATGGTCGAGAGCCGACCATTCTTTTGCCCAATTTCTTTGCAAGGATCAGCCAGATGAGAGCATGTCGGCACGGACCGGCATGCCAGGCAGAACAAATCGAGGGGCAGTAGCATGCGAGTCATATTCGGACTTGTCCTTATCATAGGCATTGGCCTCGCGGGCTTTGCGGTCTACGTGGCGAAGGACCGTTTCACGCAATACCAGGCCGCGCTGGAATCGCAGCGGGGCGAAATCGTACCGACAACCACCGTCTATGTCGTGACGCGGCAGGTTCGCTATGGTGAACAGTTGCGACCACAGGATGTGCGGGCCATCGAGTGGCCCGAGGAATTCGTCCCGTTCGGCGCGTTCACAAGCGCCGAGGACCTTTTCCCGGCGGACTCCGATGAACCGCGCACCGTCTTGCGCGTGATGGAACGCAACGAACCCGTTCTGGTCTCGAAAGTGACCGCTCCGGGCGAAGATGCCGGCGTCGCCTCGCGGCTGGAACGCGGCATGCGCGCTTTTGCGCTGCGCGTCGATGTGGCCAGCGGTGTGTCCGGTTTCCTGCGTCCCGGCGACCGGGTGGACGTGTACTGGACCGGCGTCGCGCGCGGAGAAAACGTGACGCGCCTGATCCAGGCGTCGCTGCAAATCATCGCCATCGACCAGACGGATGACCAGGATCGCAACAACCCGACCATCGCGCGCACCATCACGGTCGAAGCACCGCCGGACCAGATCGCGGCTCTGGCCCAGGCACAGGCGACGGGCAGCCTGACACTGGCGCTGGTCGGTGTCCGCGATGACACGCAATCGGACACGATCGAGATCACGCAGGATACCCTGCTCGGGGTGCCCGACAACCCCGTCGAAACCGGCCCGCGGATCTGCACCGTCCGCAACCGTCGCGGGGCAGAGGTCATCGTGACCCAGGTCCCGTGCACCAACTGATCCACCCGATACCGACTTTCGGCCCCCATCATCTTGGGGGCCGTTTGCCGTTTCGGCCCAAGACTGGGCCATCGTGCTTTCCCGACAACATGAATATCGGCCTGCAAGATGCTGATTCTTGCGCCAGAAAGCGTTTTCGGGCATTGTGCGCCGAAAGGGGCCGTCAGAGCCCACCCGAAAACGTGATCAGAGAGGCAGGATCACAATGAGCATTTTGCGCCATATCTGCGCCGTCCTTGTGGGATGTGCGCTGGTCGTATCGATACCGACGAGTTCGCATTCACAGGCCCTCCGTGTGTTGGAAGGGGCCACGTCCGCAACGCTGCGCGTGCCGATGAACCGGGCCGTTGTGGTCGAAAGCGAGGCGCTGTTTGCCGAACTTTCCGTCGCGAACCCCAACATCGCCGATATCGCCACGCTGTCCGAACGCACGATCTACGTGCTTGGCCGCGCGCCGGGTCGCACCACGATGACCCTGCTCAGCATCGAAGGGCAGCTGATCGCGAATGTCGAGATCCAGGTCGTGCCCGATCTGGCCGAGTTCCGTGAACGCCTGCAAGAGATCCTGCCAAACGAAGAAATCGAGGTGCGCACCGCCAATGACGGTATCGTGCTTTCAGGAACCGTGTCTTCCGGTCAGGTGCTGGACCGGGCGCTTGAACTGGCCAGCCGTTATGCGCCGGGCCGGGTTTCCAACATGATGATGGTCGGCGGCAGCCAGCAGGTCATGCTGCGGGTGCGCTTCGCCGAAATGTCGCGCAGCGTCAGCCGCGAGCTTGGGGCCTCGCTTGGCATTGCCGGCTCGGTCTTCGGCGGCGACGGTGGCGCGACCCTTGGAACGGGTGGTGCAAATGTCACGGGTCCGGCCACGTTCGGCGTCGGTCAAACGCTTGCTCCGAACACCACCGGCCGCAACGGCGCGCTCGGGGTCAGCTTTGGCACCAACAGCCTGCAACTCTCGGTCATGCTGGAAGCGCTGGAGGCCAACGGCGTGGTCCGCACGCTGGCAGAACCCAGTCTCAGCGCCCTGTCCGGTGCCACCGCAACCTTCAATGCAGGCGGCGAATTTGCTGTTCCGGTGCAAACGGAAAACGGTGTCTCCGTCGAGTTCCGCCCCTTCGGCGTGGTGATGAACTTCACCCCGACCGTTGTTTCGGATGAAACCATCAACCTGCAACTGTCAGCCGAGGTTTCGGCCATCGACACGCTCGTTCCGACGGTGAACGGCGTTCCCGGCCTGCGCACCCGGTCAGCCTCGACCACGGTGGAAATGCGCGACGGGGAAAGCTTTGCCATCGCCGGGCTGTTGCAGGACGACTTCCGCGATTCCATCGGCCAGGTGCCGTGGCTTGGCGATATCCCGGTTCTGGGCGCGCTGTTCCGCAGCGCCAGCTATCAGCGCGAACAATCGGAACTGGTGATCATCGTCAGCGCGCATCTGGTGTCGCCCACGCGGGGCGAGGCGCTGGCGCTGCCAACCGACCGCATCCGCATTCCCACGGAAAACGAGCTGTTCCTGCTTGGCCTAACCGCCGGACGCGTGCCTGATGCGGGCACCCCCGCGGGCGATGTCGCGCAGCAGGATTTCGGCGGCTCCTACGGCTATGTGATGGAGTAAGACCATGGGAATCCCGATGAAAACACTCCTTCTGGCCGGCGTCGCGGCGCTTGCGCTGACCGGCTGTGACCGCATCCGCAATGTGGGCGAGGCAGGCAGCTTCATGGATGAGGGCGGCTTTGGCGACCCGACCATGAACAACGTTCTGGTGATGACCGGGCAGCGATCCTATGTCGAAGAGCTGTCGACCCGCTTCGCGCAGGAAGTCCCCACAACGATCAACTTCGCCTTCAACAGCGCCGCGCTCGATTCCCAGTCCCGTGCCGTTCTGCGCCAACAGGCCCAGTGGATCCTGCAATTCCCAGAGGTGCGGTTCAGCGTCTACGGCCATACCGATCTGGTCGGGTCCGACGCCTATAACCACAGCCTTGGCCGTCGCCGCGCGCAGGCTGCCGTGAACTACCTTGTCAGCCAGGGAATCGCCCGCAGCCGACTGGACGCCCTTGTGTCGCTTGGGGAAACCCAACCGCTTGTCGCCACCCAGGACCGCGAACTGCGCAATCGCCGGACAGTCACCGAGGTCAGCGGTTTCGTGCAGAACGACCCATTGGTGCTGGACGGGCGCTACGCCGATATCGTCTATCGCGCCTATGCCGGACCGCGCACCGGGGGCGGCGACTGATCGCCCTCGCAACCGCGCAACCCCGGGTAAATACCCAATAGTTTCGGTTTTTTGGTCGTATTGTTGCCCAACTTGAGGGCCACACAGAACATCGGAGGCAGAGTGGCGAGGTCCTGATCGAGCGGGAATCAAGCCTGACCTTCCGGTAAGCAGCACTTCTGCCGCGACCGAAACGACAACCGACCCGGACAAATCCGGGCATTCCGGGGTATAAACGATGAGTGGAGGCCTTGCGCTGAAATCGACTCCTGCACCGATCGTGGCATGCACCATTGCCCGCGACGTTCAGACGTTTGATTTGCTGATCGACGATATAGAGGCCGAACTGGGCGAAGCCTGGGGCGACCTGAATTTCATGGAGGCACAAGCCTTCTTCGTGCAGCCGGAGGCGGACGACCTTGAATTCGTCGCCGTGGCCGTCGATGACGAGGATGAGCAGGATATCGAACTGATCATCCGGGTGATCGAACAGGCCAAGTCCAAGGGCGTGAAGGTCATCCTGATCGCTGAAGACGTCAGCCCGCCGATCCTGCACCGCCTGCTGAACGCGGGCACCGATGATTTCGTGCCCTACCCGCTGCCGGAAATGGCCTTCCACCAATCGGTGGAACGGATTCGCGCGGGTCAATCCATCGCGGAAGCCCCTGCCGCTGAACCGCCCGCGCCCGCGCCCGCAGCTGCTGTTGCACCGGAAACCGCCACACCGGCAGAACCGCAGGCCCCGGCCCAGATCCGCACCCCCACAACCAGCATGGGCGACCGTGTGGTCTTCGCCGTGCAAAGCATGGCAGGCGGCACCGGCGCCAGCACCCTGGCCGTGAACCTGGCGTGGGAGATCGCAACCGCGGACAAGAAGAACCCGCCTTCGGTCTGCCTGATCGACCTCGACCTGCAATTCGGCTCGACATCGACCTATCTGGACCTGACACGCCGTGAAGTGATCTTTGAAGTGCTGTCCGAGGCGCAGTCCATGGATGTGGACGCCTTCAAGCAGGCGCTTCAGACCTATGACGGCAAGCTGTCGGTCTTTACCGCGCCCGCCGACATCCTGCCGCTCGACCTGATCGGCCCGACCGAGGTGGAGGCGCTGATCAAACTGGCGCAGGAATGCTTCGATGTGGTCATCGTCGACATGCCCACCACCATCGTGCAATGGACCGAAACCGTGCTGAACGCGGCGGATGTCTATTTTACCACGCTGGAACTGGACATGCGGTCCGCCCAGAACACCCTGCGCTTCATCAAGGCGCTTCAGGCCGAAGACCTGCCGATCGACAAGGTCCATTACGTGCTGAATCGCGCGCCCAAGGGGCTCGACATGAGCGGCAAGAGCCGCGTCAAGCACCTGGCGGAAAGCCTGAATATCGAGCTGAACACGCAACTGCCCGATGGCACCAAGCAGGTCACCCAGGCCTGCGATCACGGGACCCCGCTGGCCCTGTTTGCGAAGAAAAATGCGCTGCGCAAGGAAATCGCCAAGCTGGCGAAAACCCTGCATGACGCAATCCGTGCCGAAGCAACGGCAGGCTGAGGAGCGATAGATGTTTTCCCGCTACAAGAAAAACGGTCCCGCCAGCCCCGTTCACCCGGCCCTGACAACGGACCCGGAGCCAAGTGCCGGAACCCCCGGCCCGGCGGCTGCCGGCGACGCGGCCCCCAAGATCGCGCGCAGGCCCAAGCCAAAGCCAAGCGTCGCCCCGGCGGAACCTGTCGCCCTCGACAAGGAGGCCAAGCGCCGTGCCCGTCTTGACGAAATCAAGACCGAGATGCATTCGCGCCTTCTGGACAACCTGAACCTGTCCGCGCTGGAAAAGGCCAAGGAAAGCGAACTGCGCGCCGAAATCAACTCGATCACCAATGACGAGCTGACCGATATGGGCGTGGTTCTGAACCGCGAGGATCGGCAGACCCTTCAGACCGAGCTCTTTGACGAGGTGACGGGCCTCGGCCCGCTGGAGCCGCTGCTGAAAGACGACACTGTCAACGATATTCTGATCAATGGCCCCTTCAACGTCTTCATCGAACGGGCGGGCAAGCTGCAAAAGTCGGATTGCCGGTTCAAGGACGAACGCCACCTGTTGCGGATCATCGACAAGATCGTGTCCGCCGTGGGCCGCCGCGTCGATGAATCCAATCCTTACGTGGACGCCCGTCTGAAAGACGGCTCGCGTTTCAACGCGATGGTGCCGCCCGTGGGCGTGGACGGCTCGCTCGTGTCCATTCGTAAGTTCAAGAAGGACAAGCTCGGCATTGACGACCTGGTCAAGTTCGGCGCCTTCAACGAGGAAATGGCCGCCTATCTTCAGGCCGCCGTCGCAACGCGCCTCAACGTGATCGTGTCGGGCGGGACGGGGTCCGGTAAGACCACCACGCTCAATGCGCTGTCGTCCTTCATCGACAATTCCGAACGTATCCTGACCATCGAGGATACGGCGGAACTTCAGCTTCAGCAGGAGCATGTGGGCCGGATGGAAAGCCGCCCGCCAAACGTCGAAGGCAAGGGCGCGGTCACGCAGCGCGACTGTCTTCGCAACGCCCTGCGGATGCGTCCCGACCGCATCATCGTCGGGGAAACGCGCGGCGAGGAAGTGATCGACATGTTGCAGGCCATGAACACCGGCCACGACGGGTCGATGACGACGATCCACGCCAACAGTGCCCGCGATGGCGTGTCGCGTCTTGAAAACATGATCGCCATGGCCGGGATCGAGATGCCGATCAAGGCCGTGCGCAGCCAGATCGCCAGCGCCGTGAACCTCATCGTGCAGGCCAGCCGCCTTCAGGACGGCAGCCGCCGCATGGTCTCGATCACGGAAGTGACCGGCATGGAGGGCGATGTGATCTCGATGCAGGAGGTGTTCCGCTACGAACGTCTCGGCCTCAAGCCCGACGGCACCATCATCGGCCGTTTCACCGCCTGCGGGGTGCGGTCGCACTATTCCGAACGTTTCCGCCAGTGGGGCTATGACCTGCCGGCCTCGATCTATGAACCCGCGGGGGACTGACAGCCATGGAACTGAGTATCGAACCGCTCATCTATATCGGCATCTTCGTCGGTATCCTGATGTTGGTCGAAGGCATCTACCTGATGGTCTTCGGCAAGTCGATCAGCCTGAATTCCCGCGTCAATCGCCGTCTGGACCTTCTCAACAAGGGGGCCAACCGCGAAGACGTGCTGGCCAAGCTGCGCAAGGAACTGGACCAGCACACCGGGTCGCGCACGATCCCGCTCTATTCCCTGATCGCCAGCAAGGCGCAGAAAGCCAGCATCGCCTTCACCCCGCAGCAGCTGATCCTGGTCATGATCGCCCTCGGCATCGCCGCCTTTGTCATGCTGACATTGATGACCGGTGCTTCGCTGCCCATTCGGGTGCTTGTCTCGGTGATCATGGGGATTGGCGGCGTGTTCATGTGGGTCAACTCCAAGGCCAAGAAGCGTCTTGCGATGATCGAGGAACAATTGCCCGACGCGGTGGATCTGCTGGTGCGGTCCCTGCGTGTCGGCCACCCGTTCGTATCGGCCATCAACACCGTCTCGAAAGAGGTTGCCGACCCCCTTGGGTCCGAGCTTGGCATCATCGCCGACGAAGCCGCCTATGGCCGCGATGTCAGCGAAGCCATTGCCGCAATGGCCGAACGGCTGGACATGCAGGATCTTCGCTTTCTGGCGGTGGCCGTCGGCATCCAGCAGAAATCGGGCGGCAACCTTGCCGAGATCCTCAATGGCCTGTCAAAGGTGATCCGCGCGCGTTTCAAGCTGTTCCGCCGCGTCAAGGCCATCACCGCCGAGGCCAAGTGGTCGGGCATGTTCCTGTCCGCCTTCCCGTTGCTGGCGCTGATCGGCATCAACGTGATGCAGCCCGACTATTATTCCGACGTCATGGAAACCCCCGCTTTCATCCCGGCCTGTGCCGTGGTGGCGGTCATGCTGGCGGCGAACTTCTTTTTCATGCGCCTGATGGTCAACATCAAGGTCTGAGGAACGGATAGATGAACCAGATCAACGACCTTATCGTCAGCTATCTCGGACCGCTCGGCCCCCTGTTCGTGGTCGGCTTCCTCGGGCTGCTGCTTGTGGCCATGGGTCTTTCCGCCATCGTCTTCCGCAAGAAAGACCCGCTGACCAAGCTGCGCGACATGAACCGCGAGGGCACTTCGCCAGAGGTTCAGAAGGCGCTGCGCATCGGCGGCAAGAACGAGAAGCTGGACAAGTTCGCCCAGTTCCTCGAACCGCAGAACCAGGAAGAGTTCAGCCAGATCCAGCTGACCCTGATGCGGGCAGGCTACCGGTCCAAGGGCGCGGTCCAGACCTTCCACTTCGCGCAATTCGCGCTTGGCATGGGGTTTCTGGCACTTGGCGTGATCTACACGCTGATCGCCCCCGACATGGGTACCCAGAAGAGCATTCTCAGCGTGCTGATCCCCGGTGCCGTGGGCTATTACCTGCCGAAATACTGGGTCACCAAGCGCGTGCAGAAGCGCGAAGAGGAAATCACCCAGGGCTTCCCGGACTCGCTCGACCTGATGCTGGTCTGCGTCGAGGCGGGGCAATCGCTGGACCAGGCCATTATCCGTGTTGCCAAGGAAATCCGGCCGTCATTTGAATCGCTGGCCGACGAGTTCGAGATCGTCGCCTACGAGATGAAGGCCGGCAAGGACAAGGTGAAGGTGCTGCGCGATTTCGGCGAACGCTGCGGCGTGCAGGATGTGAACAGCTTCGTCACCGTGCTGATCCAGTCGGCCACCTTCGGCACCTCGATCGCCGATGCACTGCGGGTCTATGCCGAAGAGATGCGTGACAAACGCGTGATGCGCGCCGAAGAAAAGGCCAACAAACTGCCGACGAAGCTGACGCTTGGCACGATGATGTTCTGTCTGCCGCCGCTTCTGATCATCCTGATCGGCCCGTCGGTCTACGGCATCGCACAAAACCTTTCAGGAGGAGGAGGCTTCTGACAGACATGAGGTGGGGCAAGACATTACTGGCAATCATGACCGTTCTCGGTCTGGCCGCGTGCGAACCCTCGCCGCGGCTTGCGCCGTTGAACGAGGGGCTCGACGCGCCCGAGGATCTCAACGTGCTCAGCGACGGGGTGGATCCGCTGATCGTGGGTCATCGGCTGATGGAGGCGGGCGAATACGACCTTGCCCTGCGCAGTTACCTGCGTGCGGCCGGTGACCGGGGCATGACCGGCGAAACCCTTTCTTCGCTTGGATCGGCCAACCTGCAACTTGGGCGGCTTGGCCAAGCCGAAGAGCTTCTGCGCCGCGCGGTCGAGGTCGATCCCGATTTCGTCCCGGCCTGGAACAACCTCGGCGTGGTGCTGATGGAACAGGGCGAATACGGCGAAGCCCGGCAGGTTTTCCGCCAGGCCTATGCGCTCGACAGTGGCGAAAGCGACTCGATTCGCGAAAACCTGCGCTTGGCTATCGCGCGAATGGAAAATCCGGGCTATAGTCAAGACCATACAAATCAAAGCTTCGACCTGGAGCGTCGGGGTGGGGGGCGATACCTCCTGCTTTACGCGCCATGAACGGGGCAAGAACGAGCAGCAAGAGGCAGCGAATGCGCCCTATTATCCGGATCACGGCAGTGGTGTCTGTCGGGCTTGCCTTGGCGGCCTGCGACCAGACCCGGTCTGCCGATGTCGATCGTGCGCTGGACGGCGTCAACGTCATCGACGAAACCAATCTTAACGACATCATGCTGACATCGGCCGACCCCGATGAGGCGGTGACCTATTTCCGCCGCGCCAGCCGGGAAAACCCCGACCGCATCGACCTGCGCCGGGGGCTGGCCGCCAGCCTGATCCGCGCCGGTCATCATACCGAGGGCGTCACTGTTTGGCGGGCCGTCGTCAACAGCGACGAGGCCACCGATCAGGACCGTGTGGACTATGCAGGTGCCCTGATCCGCACCAATGACTGGGAAGAGGCCGAACAGCAGCTCGACGCCGTGCCCCCCACTTTCGAGACCTATGAACGCTACCGGCTGGAAGCGATGATCGCCGACAGCAACGAGGAATGGGATCGCGCCGACAGTTTCTATGAAACCGCCGTCGGCCTGACCATGCGGCCCGCAGGCGTGCTGAACAACTGGGGCTTCTCCTACCTCACTCGGGGCGATTTCGACGCCGCCGAACGGATGTTCGTCGAGGCCATCAACTATGACCCCGACCTTTTCACCGCCAAGAACAACCTTGTGCTCGCCCGCGCCTCTCGCGGTCAGTACACCCTGCCGCTGGTGCAGATGACCCAGGTGGAACGCGCGCAGCTGCTGCACACCATGGCCATTGCTGCTATCCGCCGCGGGGACGTGGATATCGGCCGCGGCCTGCTGGAAGACGCCATCGACACCCATCCGCAACATTTCGAAGCCGCCGTCCGTGCGCTTCGCACGCTGCAGAGCTGAGGAGACGACCATGACCCTTGCCATCAGCCAAATGGAAGCCCTCTGGTTCCTGCCCTTCGTCCTGCCGATCTGTATCTGGGTCGCCTGGTCGGACCTGCGTGAAATGCGCATTCCCAATGTCAGCGTTCTGTCGCTGGCGGGGGTGTTCCTTGTCGTTGGTCTGGCGCAGGTCGCCATGGATGTCATGGCCTTCAGCACCTGGTACATGCGCCTTGCGCAACTGGTGATCGTGCTGATCGCGGGGTTCATCATCACCTCGATCGGGCTGGCGGGCGCGGGCGACTCCAAGTTCGCCGCCGCCATGGCGCCGTTCGTCGCCCCCGGCGATTACCTGCTGTTCCTGACGCTCTTCGCGGCGGTCCTGATCGGGTCCTGGATCACCCATCGGGGGGCCGGAATGGTGCCCGCCGTGCGTCGCGCAACGCCTGACTGGGTGTCGTGGGACCGGGGCAAGCTCTTCCCCATGGGCGTCGCCCTGGCTGGGGCTCTGGTGGTTTACCTGGCGCTTGGCGCCATGGGCAGCGGGGCTTAACGGCCCCGCAATCAAGACGGGGTATAAGACGGATCCGGGGGCATTTTCTGGCGAAAGGGTAACGCCCGATGAATATGCAAGCTGCTGACATGAACTCCTTTGCGCCGCCGATGCTGCGCAAGCTGGAGGATACAGGCCTTCAGATGGTGATGATGCGGGACATCCTGCTGAAAACCATCTTCCGCAAAAGCATCGAACAGACCAGCGCAATTGCCGAGGCGATCTGCCTGCCGATGCCGCTGACACAACAGCTGGTCGACATGCTGCGCGATATGGGGCTGTTGCAGGCCATGGGCACGCTGCATGCCACATCCTCCTCGGAAATGGGCTATCAGCTGACTGACGCGGGCAAGGCGCGCGCCCTCGATGCGCTGTCGCAGTCGGAATACTATGGGGCCATGCCGATCCCGCTGGAGGCCTACAAGGAACAGACCAAGCGCCAGTCGGTGAAGAACGTCCAGATCACCCGCGATGCGCTGAACGGGTCCATGGGTCACCTCATTCTGCCCGCGGGCCTGATCGACCAGCTTGGACCCGCCGTCAGCTCGGGCCGGTCAGTGCTGATGTATGGCCCGCCGGGCAACGGCAAATCCTCCATCGCGGAAGGCATCCGCGCCGCGCTTGGCGATACGATCTACGTGCCGCGCGCCATTTCCTATGCGGGTCAGGTCATCACCCTATTTGACCCGATCGTGCACACCCCCGTGGCACAGCCCACAGCCGAGGGCAGCAGCCTGCGCCGCCAGTCCAGCCGCTACGACACCCGCTACATCATGTGCAAGCGGCCGACGGTGATGACGGGGGGCGAGCTGTCGCTGTCCATGCTCGACCTCAACTACAACAAGACCTCACGCACCTATCAGGCGTCGCTGCAATTGAAATCCACCGGCGGCGTCTTCATCGTCGACGACCTTGGCCGCCAGGAAGAACCGCCGCAGGCCCTGATCAACCGCTGGATCGTCCCGATGGAGGTGGGCTACGACATCCTGACCCTGCAATCGGGCGAGAAATTCGAGGTGCCCTTCGACACGCTGGTTGTTTTCTCGACCAACTTCCACCCCAATGACCTCTTCGACGGCGCGGCGCTCAGGCGGATCTTCTTCAAGGTCAAGATCGACGGGCCGAGCCAGTCCGAGTTCCTCAAGATCTTCGCCATGGTCGCGAAGAAGAAGAAGGTGCCGCTGGACGAGGCATCGCTGCTGCATCTGCTGAAGAAGAAATATCCGACGGTGGACAATATCTACGCCAACTACCACGCGCCGTTCCTGCTGGACCAGATCATCGCCATCTGCGAGTTCGAGGGCATCCCCTACCAGATGCGCCCCGACCTGGTGGACCGGGCCTGGGAAAACCTCTTCGTCAAGCAGGAAGCCATCGCCCACTAGCGCCAGAAGGATTTTGCAAAATCCTTCAACGCGTTTTCAAAACGCGTCCCCGCGCCCCATTCGAACGGAGGTGCGGGCAGATCACCGCGCGCCTTCCCCGGCCCGGCTCTTTGCCCTATCTCTGGGACATGACCGCCCTGCCCCCGATCATCGAAGACTGGTTTGCCCAACGGGGATGGGATCTCCACCCCCATCAGCGCGCCATGTTCGACCGGTCCGGCGACCCCGCTTTGATGCTCATCGCCCCCACCGGTGGCGGCAAGACCATGGCCGGGTTCCTGCCCACGCTGGCCGAGCTAACAAATGGCAGCCATGAGGGGCTGCACACGCTCTATGTCTCGCCCTTGAAGGCGCTTGCCGCCGATATCAAGCGTAACCTGCGCCGCCCGGTCGAGGAGATGGGCCTGCCGATCCGCATCGAGGACCGCACCGGCGACACCCCCCAAAGCCGCCGCAAACGCCAGCGCGCCGACCCGCCGCATGTCCTGCTGACGACCCCGGAAAGCCTCGCCCTGCTGACCTCCTACGAGGATGCGGCGCATATGTTCCGGGGCCTCAAGCGGATCATCGTTGATGAAATCCATGCGCTTGCGGAAAGCAAACGCGGCGACCAGCTTTTCCTCGCCCTCTCGCGGCTGGAAACCCTCGCCCCCGGCCTGCGCCGCGTGGGCCTGTCGGCCACGGTCGAGGACCCGCCGGCACTGGCGAAACTCCTGGCCCGCGCGCCGGACCCCTGCCCGATCCTTCATGCCGATCCCGGACCCGACCCCGACATCGCCATGCTGGAAACCGAGGAACGCCCGCCGTGGTCTGGCGGTGGTGGGGCCTATGCGATCCCGGCGGTCACTGACCAGATCAAGCGGCACAAGACCACGCTTATCTTCCACAACACCCGCGCTCAGGCCGAGATTTTCTTTCATAATCTGTGGCTTGCCAATGAGGACGGGTTGCCCATCGGCATCCACCACGGCGCCCTTGCCCGCGAACAGCGCGAAAAGGTGGAGGCCGCGATGGTGGCGGGCGATCTGCGCGCCATCGTCTGCACCGGCACGCTTGATCTGGGCATCGACTGGGGCGATGTGGACCTTGTCATTCAGGTCGGCGCGCCCAAGAACGTCAAGCGGCTGGTGCAGCGGATCGGCCGCGCGAACCACCGCTACAACGCGCCGTCAAAGGCGCTGCTGGTGCCCGCCAACCGGTTTGAAGTGGTGGAATGCGTGGCAGCGCTGGAAGCTGTGAAGGCACATGAACTTGATGGCGAGCCGCGCGGGCCGGGGCCTTTGGACGTGCTCTGCCAACATATCCTGATCCGCGCTGCCGCCGGTCCCTTTGATGCCGACACGCTGTTCGAAGAGGTCAAGACCGTCGGCGCCTACGCCAACCTGCCGCGCGCCACATTCGACCGTTGTCTCGATTTCGCGGCGACCGGCGGCTATGCCCTGCGGGCCTATGATCAGTGGCAGCGGCTGGTGCAGCGCCCCGACGGGCAATGGCAGCTGCGCGACCCGCGCGGGGCCGCCCGCATCCGCATGAATATCGGCACCATCACCGACAGCGACAAGCTGAAGGTTCAGCTGAAACACCGGCGCGGCGGCAGGCCCTTGGGCGAGGTTGAGGAGGCCTTCGCCGCCACGCTCACCCAAGGCGACACCTTCCTGATCGGTGGCCATATCGTCCGCTACGAAGGCTTGCGCGAAATGGTCGTCGAGGTCAGCCGCGACAAGGGCCGCAAACCGAAGATCGCTGTCTTCTCGGGCACCAAATTCGCCACCTCCACTCAGCTTTCCGACCGCATCCTGGCGATGTTCCGGCAGGACAGTTGGCCCAACCTGCCACCTCACACCGCTGATTGGCTGGCCCTGCAACGAGAGGTTTCCAGGCTGCCCGAACGCGACCGGCTGCTGGTCGAGACCTTCCCCCATGACGGGCTGCACCACCTGTGTCTTTACGGCTTCGCGGGCAAGAACGCGCAGCAGACCCTTGGCCTTCTGGTCACGCAGCGGATGGAGGAACAGGGCCTCAACCCCATGGGCTTCGTTGCCACCGACTATGCCACGCTCATATGGGGTCTCGACCCGGTGACGGACCCTGCCCCGCTGCTGTCACGCGAGGGGCTGCATCAGGCGCTGGAGGGCTGGCTGGCTGAAAACGCCGTCATGAAACGCACCTTCAAGACCTCGGCGATCGTGGCGGGCCTCATCGACCGCAACAGCCCCGGCGGCAAGCGCAAATCCGGGCGCCAGGCGACGTTTTCCACCGACATCCTTTATGACACGCTGCGCAAATACGACCCCGATCACCTGATGCTGGATATCACGCGGGAAGAGGCCATGCGCGGGCTGGTGGATTTCGGGCGGGTGGAGGAAATGCTCGACCGCATCGGCCCCCGCATCGACCATCTGGACCTTTCCCGCGTCACCCCGCTGGCCGCGCCCCTGTTTCTGGAGGTCGGCAAAGTCCCCGTCAAAGGCCGCGCCGAGGATGTGATGATCGAACGCGAACGCGCGGTGCTGATGCAGGCCGCCGGGCTGGCCTAGGCTCAGGACCCATTGATTTCCGTCTGGCGGCATGATTCACGGCTCGAAAAAACGAGCGGTAACATGTCTGAT
>NZ_JASHJX010000067.1 GCF_030732985.1 Nioella sp. MMSF_3534 | reverse complement strand
CTCCCCCGCCGACCACAACCCCGGCAAAACCGTGCCATCACCGCGCAGGGCCCGGCCGGTCAGATCCGTGTGAATCCCGCCAAGCGATTTCCGCGTCAGCACATTCAGACGCACCCCGATCAGCGGCCCGGCTTTGGGATCAAGTATGCGGTGCGGCTTCGCCGTTCGGATCAGCTTGTCGCCCGGATAGGCCCGCGCGCCCCGGATCGCGGTCACCTGCGTGTCCTTTGCGACCTTGTTCGCAATCTGCCGATCCCGGTCCTCGATCTGCCCGCGAATATGATCAAACGAGAGTTCCGGGCCGGGATTGATGCGGTTCATCCCCGCCACCAGATCCTCCAGCCTGCCCGCCACGACGAAATCTTCGCCCTTTTCCTTGAACGCCTCGACCGCACCGGTGGCCCCTTTTCCCAGTCTTTCTTTCAGAACCGCCCGCCAACGGCCCGATGTCAGGTCGGGATTCTGTTCCGACCCGGACAGGGCGAACTCCTTTTCGATGATCTTCTGGGTCAGGATGAACCAGCTATGGGAATGCCCCGTGGACAGGATGCGTTTCAGCGTGCCGAGCGTGTCGAAGCCGGGGAAGAACGGTGCCTGCATCCGGTCACCATTGGCGTCGAACCACAGCGAGGACGGCCCGGGCAGGATGCGGATACCGTGGCCCGGCCAGATCGGATCCCAGTTCCGCACCCCCTCGCAATAATGCCACATGCGGTCCTTGTTGATGACGGCGGCACCCGTGCGCTCGGCCACCAGTTGCATCTGCCCGTCCACATAGTCCGGCACGCCCGACACCATCTGCTCGGGCGGCATCCCCAACCGGTCGCGGGGCCAATAGTCGCGCACCAGCTCGTGGTTGCCGCCAATGCCGCCGGTTGTCAGCACAACGGCCCCGGCGCGTAGGGTGAACTCTCCTTCCACCTCGCGATTGGTCGGGGCACCGCGCGGGGCATCGTCATTGGCCAGCGAGACCCCATGCACCCCCTGCACCTCGTCGCCCTCGATGATCAGCCCGGTCACCCGGTGGCGAAAGCGCAGCGCGATCCTGTCATGGGCGCGGATGCGGTCCGCATAAGGCCGCACCACGCCCGTCCCGGTACCCCATGTGATGTGAAACCGCGGGATGGAATTGCCATGCCCACCCGCCAGCGCGCCGCCGCGTTCGGCCCATCCCACCACGGGAAACCAGCGCATGCCGAGCCCGTGCAGGTAAGACCGCATCGGACCGGCGGCGAAATCCAGATAGGCCTCGGCCCATTGACGCGGCATGTCATCCACCGCCCGATCAAACTGCGCGGATCCCATCCAGTCGGCGCGGGCCAGGTCGCGGCTGTCTTTCAGGCCAAGCCGACGCTGTTCGGGGGTGTTCACCATGAAGAGCCCGCCTAGGCTCCACCAGGCCTGCCCGCCAAGCGATTGCGGCCCTTCCTGATCGAGCAGGATCACGCTGCGCCCACGTTCCGCCGCATGCCAGGCCGCGACCATGCCGGCCAGCCCGCCGCCAACGACGATCACATCTGCGTCCATTCCCCGTCCTCCCCTCGCCGAAGGCTACCCCGTCCGCCCGGTTTCGCAAAACCCGCCCTTGCGTCAGGTTCGGTGCAGAACCTCCAGCCCCAGGACCGTCGGCAGGTGGCGGGCGATCTCGGACCAGGTTGCGCCTTCGTCGAAACTGGCGAAAACCGACCCGGTATTGGTGCCGAAATAGACGCCTGCGGGATCGGCCCGATCGGTGGACATGGACTGGCGCAGGACGGTGAAGAAACAGGCGGTTTGCGGCAGGCCAGCGCGCATCGCCTGCCAACTGTCGCCCCCGTCGCAGGATCGCCAGACAGCGGCGGCGGCATCGGGCGGGAAACGGCCCGCCATGTCGCCATTGAGGGGGATCGTCCAGATCATCGCCGGGTCATGGGGATTGACGGCAATGGGAAAGCCGAAGGTCGAGGGCAGGCCGTCGGTGATATCGTCCCAGGACCGGCCCTCGTCGCGGCTGCGGAACACGCCGTGGTGGTTCTGCTGGTAGAGCGTTCCGTCGCTGGCGCGTTGCATGTTGTGAACACAGTACCCGGTCTGCCCGTCACGCGGCGCGGCGGGGTGGTCGTGATGGGCGCAGCTTTCCGCGTTGGACAGGCGATTGCGCCGGTCCCAGCTTTGGCCGCCATCCTCGCTGGCGAAGACCCCGGCGGCAGAGATCGCGATCCACAGTTTTGCCAGGTCGGCAGGGTGAGAGACAATGGTGTGCAACGTCAGCCCTACCGCGCCGGGGCCCCAGCCTTCGCGGCTTTCGTGACTGGCGAGGCCTTCGTTGCGGGTCCAGCTCTGCCCGCCATCGCGGCTTTCCAGAAGGGTGCCGGGCTTCACGCCTGCATAGAGCACCCCATGCGCCTGATGCAGCGACCAGACCGAGTGCAGATCGTCCCCGAACGGGGGCGGTGTATCGGTCCAGCCGATCATCGCGGCGAATTCGGCGTCGTTCGCGGCCCATTCATCCATCTGCCCGGAGGAGAGCTTGGCAAGCTGCCATGTTTCGCCGCCGTCCTCTGACCGCCAGACGCCCGCCCCATGCCAGTCGCCGCCGCCCCCCGCCCAGATCGTGCCGGTAACCGGGTCGCCCACCATGTGATTGATCGGCCAGCCGCCGCAATGGGGGCCGCTGACCCGCCAATCGCTGCGGTCCGCGCCGCCAGAGATCAGGAAAGCGCCCTTGGTGGTGCCGACGAGGACAGTAATGGATTGAGGCATGGGAAATCTCGCGCAGGGGTGGAATACCCCGGAAGAATAGCAGCTATTGCGCGAGTCACCCAAGCCCTTTGAGATCAGGCCGCGGCGGGCTGGTCCTCGTCGTCCTGCGCTGTGGCTTTCGGAACCGGGACCGGGGTGATGCAGGGCAAGGACTCTTCCAACAGGCGCAAGGCCGTATCGGGGTCGAGTGTTTGGGTGGCTTCATGTTTGGATATATCGGGCCTCTTTGGCTTTGGATATCCTCGAAGATCAGGTAAAGAATGCCGCCTGCCGTAAACAGCATGAAACCCGAACATCGCCCCCTCCGGTCAGATGAGGAGCGAGGCCGCGCCTTCCAGCCTGAGAAGCGCCACCTTTGTCTCGACCCCACCCGCGCCAGAGAAACCGCCAAGCCCGGTCGAGGACAAGACCCGGTGACAGGGGATCAGGACGGGAATCGGATTGGCACCACAGGCTTGCCCGATGGCCTGTGCAGAGACGCCAAGTTCTGTGGCCAGTTCTCCATAGGTCCGGGTTTCGCCATGCGGAATGGCGCAGAGCGCGCGGTAGAAAACCTGCTGAAAATCCGACCCGCGCGGGGCGAGTGGAAGGGTAAAGCAGGTCAGCTTCCCCGCGAAATAGGCGGCCAGTTCCCCGGCCGCCCGCCACATCAGATCCGTCTCGGGCGGGGCATCCTCGTCCCGCCACTCAAGCGCCGTGATAGCCCCCTCCTGTTCGGTCAGGGTCAGCCGACCCACGGGGCTATCCACGCAAGCGATCATTCGGCAGCGTCGAGCTTGTCCTGCGTGCGCAACTCGAAATCCGAGGCATCGTGGCGTTCATGCAGCTGCGTTGCCGGATCGCCCGCCGTGCGGTTCACCATCCGGCCCCGCTTGACGGCGGGGCGGGCATAGATGCGCTCGGCCCATTCGACCACGTTGGTGTAGCTGGCCACGTCCAGGAACTCCGCCGCGCCATACTGCCAGCCCTTCACCAGCCCGCCATACCAGGGCCAGATCGCCATATCGGCGATGGAGTAGTCACCACCCGCCATCCATTCATTGTCCGCAAGGTGCCGGTCCAGCACATCCAATTGGCGCTTCACCTCCATGGCAAAGCGATTGATCGGGTATTCCCATTTCTCGGGCGCATAGGCGTAGAAATGGCCGAAGCCGCCGCCCAGATAGGGCGCGCTGCCCATCTGCCAGAAGAGCCAGTTCAGCGTTTCCGTCCGCGCGGGGCCGGAGGCGGGCAGGAAGGCCCCGAACTTCTCGGCCAGATGCATCAGGATCGAGGCGGATTCGAAGACGCGCACCGGCTCCGCTCCGGTATGGTCCACAAGCGCCGGGATCTTGGAATTGGGATTGGCCCCGACAAAGCCGGACCCGAACTGATCGCCCTTACCAATGCTAATCAGCCAGGCGTCGTATTCGGCATCGTGCCCGGCGGCCAGAAGCTCCTCCAGCATCACGGTCACCTTCACCCCGTTGGGCGTGCCCTGGGAATAGAGCTGGAATGGATGTTTGCCGACCGGCAGCGCCTTCTCGTGGGTGGCCCCGGCAATGGGTCGGTTGATCGAGGCGAAGGTTCCGCCGCTTTCCTTGTCCCAGGTCCAGACCTTGGGGGGCTCATAGGGTTTGGGGTCGGTCATGGGGATATCCTGTTTTCAAATGAATCGCGCTTGCGTTGACGAAAGATAGGGCGCGAAGGCGCCAAGCGAAAGGCGCGGGTGACCCTGCGAATTCGCACATCCCCCATGCGCTGAACACCGCCGGTCCGCTCGGGCCTCTGGGATTGCCGTTGCAAGGGGATGGCTTGCGGCAGAGAGTGACGCCAAAACAACGGGCAGGAGGCACAGATGCCAAGCTTGAGAACGACGCTTGTTATGGCCGCGGCCCTCTTGGGCCTTGCGGCCTGTTCCCAGACCCTGCGCACCCAGGCCGCCGCCGTCATGCAGCTGGCGGACGGGACCGAGTGGGTTCTGACGGGCGATATCCAGACCGATTTCGAACTGTCCTCAGTGACCCGGCTGTCAGGCGACGGGATCACGTGCGAGATGCCGATGGAGTTGCGGCGGGACCGGTCGGGCGCAGGCATCATGACCTGCCGCGATGGCACCGGCGCGGTGATCTATTCCGAAGAGCGGGTGGTTCCGACCGGCATGTACCCGATTGCCGTGCGCGGCACCTATGTGGACGGGATCGACACGACACGCGGGCGGGGCCGGATGGCCTTTGGCTGGGGCAGCTTTGCAGACCCGGACTACCTGCGCGGGTTGATGGAGTAAGTGGAAAGGGCGCCCCATTGGAACGCCCTTTGTTCAGAATGCAAATGCCGGTTCAACCAAGCGCCTCGTCACAGCGTTTGCAGGTGCCCGTGTGGGCATGCGTCCCAACATCGGGCAGGATCTTCCAGCAGCGCTGGCATTTCTCGCCCTCTGCGGTCTCAAACACCACGCCTACGCCCTCGACCTCGGGCAGGCGGAACGCCTCCTGCGGCAGGGGATCGCCGGTCAGGCTGACATCCGAGGTGATCACGACATCGGCGAAGTTGACCGAGCGCAGGGCTGTCAGGATCTCCGCATCGCGCACATGCACCACCGGCGCGGCCTCCAGCGAGGCGCCGATCACCTTCTCGCGGCGCTGGATTTCCAGCGCGGCGGTGACGACCCGACGGGCGCGACGCACCTTGGCCCATTTGGCGGCCAGCGGCTCGTCCAGCCAGTCGGCGGGTGTCTCGGGGAAGTCCACGAGGTGGACCGAGCTATCCTCGCCCGGGAACCGTTCCAGCCAGACCTCCTCCATTGTGAAGACAAGGATCGGGGCCAGCCAGGTGGTCAGCCGGTGGAACAGGATATCCAGCACCGTCCGCGCCGCGCGGCGGTTCAGGGTGTCGCCGTCGCAATAAAGCGCGTCCTTGCGGATGTCGAAATAGAAGGCCGACAGATCCGTGGTGGCGAAGTTGAACAGCGCCTGGAACACGCCCTGGAAGTCGAACGAGGCATAGCCCGCCCGCACGGTATGATCCAGCTGCGCCAGACGGTGCAGCACCCACCGTTCCAGTTCCGGCATCTCGGCGGGATCAACCCGGTCCGCTTCGCTGAAGTCGGACAAAGACCCCAGCATGAAGCGCATGGTGTTGCGCAACCGGCGATAGCTGTCGGCGGTGCCTTTCAGGATCTCCGGCCCGATCCGTTGATCGTTTGTGTAGTCCGCCTGCGCCACCCAGAGCCGCAGGATATCGGCCCCGTATTGCTTGACGACCGCCTCGGGCACGATGGTGTTGCCCAGAGACTTGGACATCTTCATGCCCTTTTCGTCCAGCGTGAAGCCATGGGTCACCACGTTGCGATAGGGCGCGCGGCCAAGCGTGCCGCAGGCTTGCAGCAGCGAGGAATGGAACCAGCCGCGATGCTGGTCGGTCCCTTCCATATAGACATCGGCGATGCCGTCTTCGGTGCCGTCTTCCCGGTCACGCAGAACGAACGCATGGGTGGAGCCGGAGTCGAACCACACATCCAGAACGTCAAAAACCTGCTCGTACTCGTCAGGGTTCACGATGCCACCAAGGAACCGCTCCTTCGCGCCGTCCATGTACCAGACATCCGCGCCCTCGGCCTCGAACGCCTCGGCAATGCGGGCGTTGACCTCTGCATTGCGCAGCAGGAAATCCGCGTCGGTCGGCAGCGCGCCCTTTTTCGTGAAACAGGTCAGCGGCACGCCCCAGGCCCGTTGACGCGACAGAACCCAGTCGGGCCGGGCCTCGATCATGGAATAAAGCCGGTTGCGCCCGGTCTGCGGGGTCCATTTCACCAGCTTGTCGATCGAGGTCAGGGCCCGTTCGCGGATGGTTGTGCCGTACTGGTCCTGAGCGTCGCCCACGGGCTTGTCGATGGCAGCAAACCATTGCGGCGTGTTGCGGAAGATGACCGGTGCCTTGGACCGCCAGCTATGCGGGTAGCTGTGGGTCACTCGGCCGCGCGCGATGATGGCACCGGCCTCGACCAGCTTGTCGATCACGGCGGCATTGGCCTTGCCTTCCTTGCCCTTGCGATCGAAGACCTGGAGGCCCGCGAAGAAGGGCACATGCGGCAGGAATTCTGATTCCTCGCCCACGTTGTGGGTCATCCGGTCGAGCCAGTTGCGCTTCATGAAGCATTCATAGTCGTCGGCCCCGTGCGAGGGCGCGGTATGGACAAAGCCCGTCCCCGCATCGTCGGTCACATGATCACCGTCGATCATCGGCACGTCGTAATCCCAGAAGCCATCGGCCCCGTCGAGCCCGTGGAAGGGATGTTGCAGCATCAGCGCGCCGAGTTCATCCGCGCTTACGTCGCGCAGGCGGCGATACATGCTGTCATCGAGGCGCGATTTGGACAGCACTTCACCAGCCAGATTGTCAGCCAGCAGATAGCGGTCGCCGATCCGGCACCAGCACTCCTCGGGCCGCCCGGTGACTTCGTAAAGCCCGTAAGAGATCGCCGGGTTGAAGGCCACGGCCTTGTTCGACGGGATTGTCCAGGGGGTCGTCGTCCAGATGACGGCCTTGACGCCTTGCAGGTCGCCCTGCCCGTTCGTCGACTTGAACGGCACCCAGATCGTGTGGCTCTTGTGGTCGTGATACTCGATCTCGGCCTCAGCGAGCGCGGTCTTTTCAACGGGGCTCCACATCACGGGCTTGGACCCCTGATAAAGCGTGCCGTTCATCAGGAACTTCATGAATTCCTCGGCGATCACCCGCTCAGCGTGATAGGCCATGGTCAGGTAGGGATCAGCCCAGTTGCCGGTGATGCCAAGACGCTTGAATTCATCGCGCTGGATATCGACCCAGCCTTCGGCGAATTTGCGGCATTCCTGGCGGAAGGCCACGACATCCACGTCGTCCTTGTTCTGCCCCTTGGCGCGGTACTGTTCCTCGATCTTCCATTCAATGGGCAGCCCGTGACAGTCCCAGCCGGGGATATAGCGGCTGTCATGGCCCATCATCTGATGCGACCGCACGATCATATCCTTGATCGTCTTGTTCAGCGCGTGGCCGATATGCAGGTGGCCGTTGGCGTAAGGAGGGCCGTCATGCAGCGTGAAGGGCGTGCGGCCCTCCTTGGCGCGCAGGCGGTCATAGATGCCCATCTTTTCCCAACGTTCCAGCCATTCCGGCTCGCGCTTGGGCAGGCCCGCGCGCATGGGGAAATCGGTTTTGGGCAGGTTCAGCGTGTCTTTGTAGTCGGGCATTTGCCCGGTCGTATCGGCGCACATGGATCGGCGTCCTTCAGATAGTCTGTCGGGATGGGGTTATCAGGGCGGTGCGAAAAATCAAACACCTTGTCCCGGCGTCTCTTGGTCTCAGAGAGCCGGGCCGATAATTCGAATAATGATGCGCACGAATGGGCGGGTCATGACGCGTCTTATAGGCCTGCGGGCGGGAGGCGTCCAGAGGGCCGTGGCGCGACCAGATGGCCACTGGCGAACTGCGCGCCGCGGTCCCAGACTGATCGCATGACACCCACGCCGCTCGCCAAGTTCGACATCACCCGCCCCGAGATCGAACGGGTCGTCGCCCGCTTCTATGCCGGTGTGCGGGCGCATCCGGTTCTGGGGCCGGTCTTTGCCGCGCATGTGACGGATTGGCCCCCGCATGAGGCCAAGATTGCCCGGTTCTGGGCCAATGCGATCCTGGGCGAACGGGGCTATGACGGCAATCCGATGGTCAAGCATATGCAGGCAGGCAATGTCCGGCCGGGCATGTTCGAGCCGTGGCTAAAGCTGTTCGACAGCGTTCTGGCGGAGGAACTGACCGAAGATCAGGCGGCCAGGTGGTCGGCACTGGCACATCGGATCGGGCGCTCGCTGAGGGCCGGTGTGGTGGATCGGGACACCCTGCCCGGCGGCATCCCGAAGCTGAGATAACGCGGACCGGTACTGCCGGGCGCGGGGAAGGATCTTGCAAGATCCTTTCAAGATTTTTCAAAAATCTTGCCCGCGCCAGGCGGCAAGGTCAGCCGCAGGGGCCACCCACCATGCCGATCCCGCGCAGGATATGGACCACGCCGACAACATCGGCCGCCACACAGACGACGAGGTTCAAGGTGCGCGCATCAGGTGCCAGATCGCGCATCCGCATCAGCCCGGATGACCCTGCCAGCATGGCCAGCGCCCCGAACAGAAGCGCGCCGTAGTCCATGTAGGAACAGGTTCGCACACCGTTGATCGAACTGGTCGACAAGGTCGTGAAGCTGATGACGAAGCCGAGGACCGCGAAAATGAGGGCCGCTTTGCTGGCCCCCGACAGGCTGCTCCAACTCATGATAATCTCCTGAAAGTGATGATTGAAACCCGTTCAGGTTGCGCTGAACACCCGCATCGGTCAAGCATCACCGGGCAGGCTTGCACCGTTTCGGCGCACGGGTCAGGGGCAAAGAGGGCGAGGAGCGGATGAAAATCGGAATTGCAGGTGCCGGAATCGGCGGGTTGGCGGCAGCGGCCCTTCTGGCACGCGACGGGCACTCGGTCGCCGTGTTCGACCAGTTCGACGCACCGCAGCCCGTGGGGTCGGGCCTCGTGATCCAGCCTGTCGGCCTGTCCGTGCTCGACAGGATTGGCGTGGGCGACAAGGCACGCCGCCTTGGGGCACGGATCTCGTCGATGTTCGGGCACGAGGCGGAAAACCATCGCGTCGTTCTGTCTGTCAGCTACGGGAACGCCCCGGATCGCAAGGGCCTTGGCATTCATCGCGCAACGCTGTTTTCCCTGCTTCTTGACGCAGCACAGGATGCAGGCGCGCGGCTGGTACCCTCGCACCGGGTTCTGGGGCGCGAGGGGCAGGCGCTTCGTTTCGACGACCGGCTGTCAGACCCGTTTGACCTGATTGTCGATGCCTGCGGCGCGGGCTCGCATCTTTCCCCGCTAATCAGCCGCCCCCTGCCCTACGGCGCGGTCTGGGCCACCGTTCCATGGCCAGAGGACAGCCCGCTGCCGCAGGATCGGCTGACGCAATGCTATCGGCGCGCGGACCGGATGTTCGGTGTCCTGCCCGTGGGGGCCATGCCGGACCAGCCCGGTCAGCAGCTTGCCGCCATCTTCTACTCTCTGCCCGTCTCGGGGTTCGAGGACTGGTCCCGCGCTGACTTTGCCCATTGGCGACAGCAGGCCATCAGGCTCTGGCCCGATTTCGCCCCGTTCCTTGGCTGGGTCGCGGGCCATGACGCCTTCACCTTCGCCAGCTACACGCACGGGTCGCTGGCGAAACCCTATGGCGAGGGGATCGTGCATATCGGCGATGCGGCACACCGGGCCAGTCCGCAACTGGGGCAAGGGGCGAATATGGCCTTGCTGGATGCCCTGGCCCTGCAGCACGCGCTTGCAATGGCCGAAGGGGAGGAGGCCCTGCGTCTCTATGCCGGGGCGCGGCGCTGGCATGTGGCCACCTATCAGGCGCTCAGCGCCTCGTTCACGCCGCAATACCAGTCCGACAGCCGGGTCCTGCCGGTGATCCGGGACCGCGTTCTTGCGCCGATGTCACGCATATGGCCCGTTCCAGGTATCCTGACACGGCTGGTCTGCGGCGACCTTGTCCCGCCGATGCCCGCACTTACGCCGGTTGCGCGCGGGATGTGACCCGTTCCCGCCAGATGATATAGAGCCCTGCCCCCACGGTCAGGGCTATTCCCGCCGCGGCCAGGCCATCAGGCAGATCGTCGAAGAAGATCAGCCCCAGAAGCGTCGCCACCGGAATTTCCAGATACTGCATCGGGGCCAGCGTGGCAGAGGGCGCAAACCGCAGCGACCACGTCATCAGCAGATGCGCGACCGTGCCAAGCACGCCCATGGCCACCAGCAGCCACGCATCCGACCCCGACGGCCAGCCCGGCGTCAGATCCGGCAGGTCAATAGGCAACAGCAGCAGCGCCAGCAGGATCGGCACGCCGACCAGACCGCCGACGGCCTGCAAGGCCAGCGGGTCCGCCTCTTTTGCGATCTGTCTTGTGACCAGCATGAAGACCGAGAAGATGAAGGCCACCGACAGGGGCAGCGTCGCGATCCAACCCACCTCGGAAAAGCTTGGTTGGATCACCATCAGCGTGCCGACAAAGCCCACCCCGCAGGCAGCGATCCGGCGGATGCCGACCTCTTCCCCCAGGATGAAATGACCCATGATCAGCATGATGAAGGGCATCACGAAGGCAATCGCCACCGCATCGGCCAGCGGCAGATAGCGCAGGCTGAGGAACATGAAGGAGATGCCAAGGATCTGCAGGATCGACCGAAAGGCGGTCAGGCGAAAGGTGCGCGGACTCATCCGCAGGGTACCGCCCATCAGCCAGAGAAGCGGCACCAGCAGCAACGCCTGCGCGCCGAACCGCACCAGAACCAGCACGATCAGCGGCACGCTGTCCCCGAGCAGTTTGGCCAGCGCGTCGCCGAACGGGATCAGCACGCAGAACCCCAGCATGAAGAGAATGCCCAGAAGCGGGCGGTCCCCGGTCATGTTGCATCCCCTTTGCCGAACAGCCCTGACAGTGCCCGGCGCACGAGGCCGGTGACGGAAGGCCGGGTCGATTTGCGGAAGGGCAGCGGGCGGCAGACCTCCATCGCGGCAACCCCCACGCGGGCGGTGAGCGCGCCATTGACGACGCCCTCGCCAAAGCGGCGCGAGATTTTGCCGACAAGGCCGCTGCCGATAATGGGCTCCAGCATGTCGTCGCCAACGGCCACCATACCAGTGGCAACCAGATGGGTGATCACCGTGCGCGTCAGACGCCATCCGCCAAGGGTTCCCGCGCGACCCCCGTAGATTTCCGCGATGCGCCGGATCATCCGCAAATTTGCGGTCAGCGCGGCAACGACATCGGCAAGCGCCAGAGGCACCAGAGCGGTGACCGTCGCAACCTGTCGCGTCGCGGCCTCGACCTCGGCCCGCGCTGCGGCGTCGAGCGGGGCGAGCAGGTGATCCTCGGCCAGATGCAGGACCGCATCCGCATCGAAGATATCGTCCTTGCGGGCGGCCAGAGCCTCTCGTCCCAGACGCAGCTCGGGCCGCGACTTGTACAGCGCGACGAGGTCATCCGATACCTTCTGCGCGGCCTTCAGGTCACTGGTGGCAAGGGCGGATTCAGCCGCTTTCTGCAACCCGTCGAGCCGCCCGAGGCTGAAGAACGATGCCGCCTCGCGCAGGGCCACCAGCAGCGCGGCCAGAAGGAAGAGCCCGATCAGCCCGGTGGCGATCCAGCCAAGAATGGGGTTCGAGGCCAGCAAAGCCGTCACGAAGTTCCATGCCGCCAGCGAGATCACGAAACCAAGAAGCGCCGTCAGCGAGGCCCAGAAGAACCGCGCCAGACGCGAGGGTTTGCGTGCGGCCAGCGTTGCCACGGTCTGCATGGCGCGGCCCGTGGGCGCGGGCAGGTCGAGATCGGGCACCGGCGGGGCGGCGGCGGGGCCTTCTGCGGGGGTGTCGTCCAGCTCGATCAGGACGGGGCCTTTGCGGTCGCTCATGCCAGCTTGTCCCCCAACAGGAATTCGGCGGCGCGGTCCAGCCGGATATGCGGCGGGCCTTCACCGGGTTTCAGGGTCAGTTCGGCGGGCGCGAAGCGCATGACCGAGTAGTCGGCATCGAGCCAGGCGGTTTCGCCCTTCCGCGCCGGGGCCAGCAGGTGGCCGGGGTCTTCGGGCAGTTCACCGGGGTGAAAGGCCGCCTGTTTGCCTGTATCCAGCAGAGTGCCCCGCACAAGATCCAGCTCCTTGCCGTTGTGGGCCCTCGTCTCCTCCACCGTGGCCCGCAAAGCGGCAATCGCCATGGCCTGTGTCTTCGCCCTGGCAAAATCGGCCCGGTCGCGCGCGTCGCGCAGCAGCGCCTCCATGATCGCGGTCAGGCGCGTGTGCTGCTTGTGATGCAGGTGGTCGGCCTTGGTGGCGGCGAAGAGGATCTTCTCCACCCGCTTGCCCATGATCGCCGACAGGAAGGAATTCCTCCCGGGCCGGAACGCCCCCAGAATGCCCGCCATCGCACGGCGCAGATCCTCGACCGCCTGCGGGCCGGAATGGATCGCGCCAAGCGCATCGACCAGCACCACCTGCCGGTCGATCCGGGCAAAGTGATTGCGGAAGAAGGGTTTGACGACCTGCGCCTTGTAGGCTTCGTACCGCCGGGCCATTTCCCGGCGCAGGCTACCGCGCGGGGCGTCACCGGGGGGCAGCGGTGCGAAGGTCAGAACCGGGCTGCCCTCCAGCTCTCCGGGCAGCAGGAACCGGCCGGGGGTGCAATCGGAGAAGCCCGCCTCACGCGCCTCGTTCAGATAGTCGGTGAAGCTGCGGGCAAGGCCCTGCGCTGTGGCTTCTTCCAGATTCGCGCTGCCATCTGTGGCCTCGATCAGGGACCAGAACGGGCGCGCCAGATCGCGATGTTCGGCCCGCGACAGGGTGTCGGCGCTCCATTGGTCGTAGCTTTGCTCCAACAGCGCCAGATCCAGCAGCCACTCCCCCGGATAGTCCACGATGTCGATATGAACCGTGCGCGGGCCGGAGAGGCCCGAGAGAAGGCCCGAGGGTTGGACGCGCAAGGACAGGCGCAGTTCCGACACGGCGCGGGTCGACTCGGGCCAATGGGGGTTGCGGCCCGTCAGCGCCGCCAGATGGGTTTCATAGTCGAAACGCGGTACCGTATCGTCCGGCTGCGGTTGCAGGAACGCCGCCTGAATGCGCCCGGAGCTGGCGGCTTGCAGACCCGGCATCCGCCCCCGGTCCAGCAGATTGGCCACCAGCGAGGTGATGAACACCGTCTTGCCCGCACGCGACAGGCCAGTGACCCCCAAGCGGATCACCGGTTCGAAAAACGTTTCGGAAATGGCCGAGCCGACGTTTTCCACGCCGCGGCCCAGAGTGTCGGAAATGGCACCGATGACCAAGCGAACTGTCCTTTGCGAAACCCAATGGGTCAGAGAATAGGCATTCGCGGCGGCGGTTTACAGGGCCGATTGCCCTTTCACCCGCTTTGCGGTAGCGGAAGCCCATGCCCCGCTTTGCGCTATTGATAGAATATGACGGTCGCCCCTTTTCAGGCTGGCAGAGACAACCCGACCGGCCCTCGGTTCAGGGAGCGATTGAAGAAGCCCTGTCGCGTCTGGAACGGGACGTGCCCTCGATTGCAACCGCGGGCCGTACCGATGCGGGCGTGCATGCGCTCGGCCAGGTTGCCCATTGCGATTTGGCCCGCGACTGGGACCTGTTTCGACTGACCGAGGCGGTGAACTATCACCTGAAACCGCGCCCGGTTGCTGTTGTGGCCGCAGCCCGTGTCGCAGACGATTGGCATGCGCGGTTTTCGGCGCTGGAACGGCAATACGTGTTTCGCCTGATCGCCCGGCGCGCGCCCCTGACCCATGACGCGGGCAAGGTCTGGCATGTCAAGAACAAGCTGGATATCGAGGCGATGCGAGAAGGGGCAAGGCATTTGATCGGCCTGCATGATTTCACCACCTTTCGCGCCACGATCTGCCAGGCGGCAAGTCCGGTCAAGACGCTGGACGAGATCAGGATCGAGCAGGTTGACTACCCCTATGGGGCCGAGTTCCGGTTTCACCTGCGTGCACGGTCTTTCCTGCACAATCAGGTCAGGTCGATCGTTGGCACATTGGAACGGGTCGGGGCCGGGTCATGGTCGCCTGAGGATGTGAAGACGGCCCTTGAGGCGAGGGATCGGGCGGCCTGCGGACCGGTCAGCCCGCCAGAGGGGCTCTACCTGAATCATGTCCGCTACCCGGAACCGGTTTTCTACCCGGAACCGGTTTTCGTGGCTGGAAAATAAGCATGGGGGCGCTGCCCCCGTCGCCTTTCAGGCGACTCCCCCGAGGTATTTGTAACCAAGATGAAAGGGGGGGGCGCGTTAAGGTTAATGGGGATAGTGTGACGAAGTATTTACCTTGTCGCGACCATGCACGGGGTGCCACTGGGGCCTGAGACGCGCTATGGCGGGTCTGGCACGAGATGAGGGAACAGATGGGACCGGCCCTGCCAATCGTAACGGATATCGTACTTGTGGGTGGCGGCCATACCCATGCGCTTGTGCTGAAGGCCTGGGGGATGCGCCCTTTGCCGGGTGTCCGGCTGACGGTGATCAACCCCGGACCGACGGCACCCTATTCCGGCATGTTGCCCGGTCATGTTGCGGGGCATTACAGCCGCGACGCGCTCGATATTGATCTGGTCAGACTGGCCCGTTTTGCCGGGGCGCGGCTGGTAATCGGCACGGCCAGCGGCATCGACCCGGTTGCGCGGCAGGTGACGGTCCCGGATCGGGCCCCGATCAGCTATGATCTTCTGTCCGTCGATATTGGCATTCACAGCCGGATGCCCGAGATCCGCGGGTTTGACCCCCATGGTATCGCCGCGAAACCGCTTGACCGTTTCGCGGATGCCTGGGGCCGGTTTGTCGAGGCTGGCGGCGGACCGGTAACGGTGATCGGGGCTGGTGTGGCCGGAGCGGAACTTGCGCTTGCGGCGGCGTTCCGGCTGAGAGCCGAAACAGGTGCTGCGGAAGTGACCCTGATCGACAAGGGAGACATTCTCGACGGCATACACCCGAAGGCCCGCGCGCGATTGCTGGCAGAGCTTGCCAAGGCCGGAGTCCAATGCGTCCCGAGAGAGACAATTGCCGGGATTTCCCCGGCCGGTGTCACCCTCGCATCGGGCGGCGTCCTGCCCTCCGCTTTTACCCTTGGCGTTGCCGGGGCCCGCCCTCATGGCTGGCTTGCCGATACCGGTCTGACCCTGCGGGAGGGGTATATCACCGTCGATCGGCACTTGCGCTCGGTGTCTCATCCGGAGGTTTTCGCCGCCGGGGATTGCGCCGATCTGGCTTTCGATCCGCGCCCCAAGGCCGGTGTTTATGCCGTGCGCGCCGCCCCTGTCCTTCTGCGCAATATGCGGGCTCTGGCCATGGGGCGAGAAGATGACCTGCTGCCCTTCCGACCACAGCGCGATTACCTCAAGCTGATTTCCCTGGGCAGCAAACGGGCATTGGCGGAAAGGGGAGGGGTCGTCGGGGCAGGGTCCATGTTGTGGCGCTGGAAGGACCGGATCGACCAGGGGTTCATGGACAAGTTCCGCGACCTGTCGCCAATGGCATCGCCGCGCCTGCCCCGAGAGCTGGCAAAAGGCGTCCGGGAAACGCTTGGCGACAAACCCATGTGCGGGGGCTGCGGGGCC
>NZ_JASHJX010000066.1 GCF_030732985.1 Nioella sp. MMSF_3534 | reverse complement strand
CCCCCCGAGGTATTTCTGCCAAGATGAAAGGATCAGAGGGTCTTTTCGAAGAACATGTCCGGGTAGGGGTCGTCGTTGAACCGGTCGATCTCTTGCCAGCCGGTCTTGCGATAGAGGGCCGCCGCTTCGGGCAGGGCGGAATTGGTGTCGAGCCGCAGAGTGTGGATGCCAAGGCTGCGTGCGACGTCCTCGGCCCGTGTCATCAGCCGGGTCGCCAGCTTCAGCCCCCGCGCGGCGGGTGAGACCCAAAGCCGTTTGATCTCGGCCACCGGTCCGTCGCCGCCCTTCAACCCTACGCAGCCAATCGGCAACGCGTCGGACATGGCCAGCAGGAACACCCCGCGCGGGCGGATCATGTCGGTGGCCTCCGGGTCGCGTGACAGGTTCACGTCGAAGCCGGTGGCGAACCGGCGTTCAAGCTCCCGGTAATACTGCGTCAGGCAATGGATCGCCTCGGGCTCGCGCGGGTCGATCTCGATGATCTCGATACGGTCCTGCCCAAGCGCCGTGGCAATCAGGTCCATCGCGTCCAGAATTGCCTGCGGGCGCGGGTGGCGCGCGAGGATGGCGCGCGCCTGGTCATTCGACAGCCGCTCATATTCCGTGAAGGCGGCGCGACCCTCATCGGTCAGCTGCGCGATGCGGCGGCGGCTGTCATCCGGGCTGGGACCGGTGGTGATCATCCCCTCAGCCTCCAACCCGCGCAGAAGGCGGCTCATCAGGCCGGAATCGAGCCCGAGATAGTCACGAATGACCCCGACCTCCTGCAATCCATGGCCAATGGCGTTCAGCACGCGCGCCGAGCCGAGCGGGCGCCCCAGTCCGAGAAAAGACGTGTCGAGCGCGCCCACCTCGGAGGTCACGGCGCGATTGAAACGGCGGATGCGCTGGATGTCATCGGTCATTTGTCTGACTTAGGTCAGATAAAATTCTCTGGCAAGCAAAAAGGCGCCGAGCTGTTCGCTGTCCGATTGGTTGGAGGTTCAGTCCTGCCCGTCGCGCCCGCGTTCCAGCAAAACCGGCTGGCCGTGCGGCGTGCGTTCATAGGCGCGGGTCCAGGTGGCCTTGCGTTTGCTGAGGTCCGTGCCGGTGATCTCGGTGGCCTCTGTCGTCAGTCGTTCCAGCGCAGCAAGGGCCGCCTCGTAATAGGTTTGGGTCGTGTCGGGCTTGCCCGCCGCCTCCGCTGCGCGCAGTTCCGTCCCGAGCGTTTCGGCCCAGGCCGTGGCGCTGAACCGGCCCGCCTGCACCATGGTGTCGGCAATCGCCAGCACCTGCGCCTGCCAGGCCTCGTCAAAGACCGGATCGCGGGGGGCGAGCGGGTTGTCAGGCCGGAACAAGGTAGCTCTCCCACAGCTCCAGCGTGACCGTGTCGCGGGGGTTTGCATCATCTCCCCACAGCTCCTGCGCCGAGAAGCTGACGGTATAGAGATGCTGCCCGACATGGCGGTCATGGGCACCCTCATCGGGGAAAAGGTGGCTGCCATGATGGGCGATCACCTCGCCCACGCAATCGCGGGCATAGGCGGGCAGGCGGGTGTGATTGTGGTTGATCTGGCGCAACGTGCGCACGGTGTCGCCCACGGCGAAATGCGCCGGGGTCTCTTCGGGGACAGAGAAATCGGTGCAGGCGCGGCGCACCTGTTCGACGATCTGGTCGACCGTCTTGGTCCTGGCAGGATCGGCCGGTTCCAGAACATAGCCGCGCTCCAGTTCCTCCAGCGTGATCTGGCCCGCATCGACCATGAGCATCAGGTAATTCGTGGCCCATTTCTGGAAGTAAGAGAATGTCAGGTAATCGCCCGGCACCATCAGTTCCAGCCCGTGGCGGAACCAGTCGATGGTCATGGACGGGCAGATGCCTTCGCGCGCCAGCCCCCACATGCGCTGTTCCCAATCATGGGCGAAAGGCGCATCGCCCTCCGTCACCGGAACCGGGCCATAGCCTTCTTTGCCGCCGAGATCGTGAATGCCATCCATCAGGCGCCCCCTGCTTTCAACACCCGGTCGGTCCCGATCATGGAGTTGCGGGTGACGATCCCGCTCAGCCGGTCCTCATCCCAGTCGTCTGTCCCGGCGGGGCGTTGTGGCACCACGAGATAGCGCAGTTCGGCGGTGCTGTCCCAAACCCGCACGGCGACCTCTTCGGGCAGGTTCACGCCAAACTCGGCCAGCACGGTGCGCGGTTCGCGCACGGCGCGGGCGCGGTAGGCGGCGGATTTGTACCAGGCGGGCGACATGCCGAGGATCGAGAACGGGTAGCAGGAGCAGAGCGTGCAGACGACCATGTTGTGCTGCGCGTCGGTGTTTTCGACGGCCTTCAGGTGGCCGGTTGCGTTGCCCTCGAACCCGAATTCCTTGATTGCCTCGGTGGCATCGGCCAGCAGGCGCGTCTTGAAACCGGGATCGACCCAGGCCCGCGCCACCACCTTGGCGCCGCGCATCGGGCCGATATGTTCGGAATAGGCCTCCACCCAGGCGTCGATGGTCTCGGAGGAAATCAGCCCCTTTTCCACGGCAAGGCTTTCCAGCGCCTTCACCCTCAGCGCCGGGTCACTTGGCACATGGGAATGAATGTGGCGGTGCAGATGGGCGGCGTGTTTGCTGTCGAATGTGGACATGGGCTGGCTCCTTCACCGGGCAGGGAAAGACAGGAATACGAGCGTGTCAACATCTGACCTCTGGACAGCGGGCGCGCGGGCCGCAACAAAGGCCCTCATGCGCGCGGGATTGCCATATGTCCGCCCCGGCATGACCGTGGGCCTGTTCGGAGGGTCGTTCGATCCCCCGCATGAGGGCCATGTGCATGTCAGCCGCGAGGCGCTGAAGCGGTTCGGGCTGGACCGGGTCTGGTGGCTGGTCAGCCCCGGCAACCCGCTGAAATCGGAAGGTCCCGCACCGCTGGACAAGCGAATGGCGGTGGCGCGCGCGCTGATCCAGCATCCACGTATCGAGGCGACGGATATCGAGGCGCATCTGGGCACCCGCTACACCGCCGAAACGCTGGAGGGGCTGTTCGCCCTCTATCCCGGTGTGCGGTTCGTCTGGTTGATGGGGGCCGATAACCTCGCCAGCCTGCATCGCTGGCAGAGATGGGACTGGATCATGGAAAACATCCCCGTGGGCGTTCTGGCCCGGCCCGGTCAGCGGATTTCGGCCCGCACCGCCAAGGCCGCGCAGGTCTATCGCCGGTTCAAGGTGCCTGCCGCCGGGGCCAAGGGGCTTGCGTATCGCGACACGCCAGCCTGGTGTTTCCTTAATGTGCCGATGGTCGATATCTCGTCCACCGAGATCCGGGCGCGGGGCGACTGGACGCGCTAGCGCCGTTCCCGCAGAAACAGGGTGGCAAGGCCCGAGGCCAGGATCAGGGCAAGGCCCTGAAGGGCGCGCTCCTGCGGGATTTCTGCGAAAATGAGCAGGCCCCAAAGCGTTGCGGCGACCAGCTGGATATAGACGAACGGGGCCAGACGCGATGCAGGCGCCATGCCAAGCGCCACGATCAAAAGCAGGTTGCCAAGCGCGGAGCCTAGGGCGGAAACCGTGGTGTATGCCGCGATCTCGATGGACATTTCGGGCCAGTGGTAGAGCCCGACCGGCAGCAGCACCACCGCCCCGATCAGCAGTTGGGTGATCAGTATCTGGCGCGGGCGACCGGCATCGGTCAGCCAGCGGGAGGCAGTCAGGTAGGCCCCGTAGAAACACCCGGCCAGCAACGCAAAGCCCAGACCGGGGGACAGGCCGAAGCGCGGATCGACCACCATGACGACACCATAGAACCCCGCCAGCAACAGCGCCGTGCGCATCAGCGTGATCGGCTCGCGCAGGAACAGGGCCGACAGGAAGTAGCTCAGGATCGGGCCGATGAAGAAAGCGCCGAAGACATTTGCAATCGGCTCGGTTCTCAGGGCGGTCAGGATGCTGGTGATGCCGCAGATCAGGAACGCGGCGCGCAGCCAGATACGCCAATCGGTCAGCAGGCGCATTGCGGAAAACGAGAAGGCAAAGGGGGCGAGCAGCAGAAAGCCGAGGGCGAAGCGGCTCCACGCCGTGAAGATCGGATTTACCCCGTGAAACGCCCCAAGCAGCCGTCCGGCGCTATCGCCAAGCGGGATCAGGAACATGGCCACGATCATGAGCGGCAAGGCGCGGAGCAGCGGTTGGGTCATGTTCGCGTGATAGGGGCAAATTCCGACCACCGAAAGGCTTGAGTGACGGGGCTGCCTGCGGTTTAGTAGGCATCGGACGGAAAAGAGCATTTGAGCATTATGGTTTCGAGACGCGCATTCCTGGCCGGCACCTTCGCCAGCCTTGCGCAGGGCGCGTTCGCCTTGCCGCCCGAGGTATCCCGCATTCCGCTGCGCCGCCCCGACGGGTTCGAGTTGCGCACCCTGCCAAGCGCCGCGGAGCTGATCGCGCGCGCTGATCTGGGTGGCGCGGTGTCCTGCGTTGTGGCCGATGCCAATACCGGTGAGGTTCTGGAGGCGGTCAGCCCGCTTCTGGGTCTGCCGCCCGCCTCTGTCACCAAGGCGATGACAGCCGCCTATGCGCTGGACCGGCTTGGCCCCGGCTATCGGTTCCGCACGCGGCTGATTGCCGATGGCAGCCTGTCGAACGGGAGGTTGGAGGGTGATTTGTGGCTGGTTGGCGGGGCCGATCCGCTGCTCGATACCGATGCGCTCAATGCCATGGCGCGCGATCTGGCCGATGCCGGACTGCGCGAGGTGACGGGGGCGTTCCGCGTGGCCTCTGGCGCGATTCCCCATGTGACCGCCATCGACCCCGATCAGCCAGGTCACGTGGGCTATAACCCCGCCATTTCAGGGCTGAACCTGAACTTCAACCGGGTGCATTTCGAATGGCAGCGCGGGGCCGAGGGCTATTCCGTTTCCATGGATGCCCGGTCGGAATCGGTGCGCCCTCCGGTCTCGGTTGCGCGGATGCAGGTCGTGGATCGGGGTGCGCCCGTCTATGAATACGAGGCCACGGAAGACCGCGAGGAATGGAGCGTCGCACGCGGTGCGCTTGGCCAGAGCGGCGCGCGCTGGCTGCCTGTCCGCCGCCCGCATCTTTACGCCGCCGAGGTGTTCCAGGTGCTGGCCCGGTCGCGCGGTATCGTGCTGGAAACGGCAGTACCGGGTGAGGCCCCGCCCGAGGGCGCGCTTGTCATGGCCGAACATGTATCGGAGCCGCTGGAAGACATCCTGCGCGGCATGATGCGGTGGTCCACCAACCTGACGGCAGAAGTTGCGGGCCTGATGGCCACGCAGGCAGGCGGGGTTCAACCGCAAGGGCTGGAACAGTCCGCCGATGAAATGGGCCGCTGGATGCAGGACCGGTTCGGCGTCCGGCGCCAGAACTTGCTCGATCATTCGGGGTTGAGCGAAGACAGCCGGATCAGCGCCCGCGAAATGGTGCGCGCGCTGGTTGGCACCGGGCCGAATGGCGGTCTGCGTCGGCTGATGAGGGATATTCCGATCCTCGATGACGAGGGCGCGCCGATCCCCGACCATCCCGTGCAGGTGGTGGCCAAGACCGGCACGCTCTATTTCGTCTCGACCCTCGCGGGATTCGTCCGCGCGCCATCCGGTCGGGATCTGGCCTTTGCGGTGTTCTGCGGGGATCTGCCCCGGCGCACCACCTTCGACCCGTCGCAGGAAGGCCGCCCGCCCGGGGCCCGCGGCTACAACAGCCGCGCCAAGCGTTTGCAGCAGGAGCTGATCCAGAGATGGGCACTGGTGCATGACCGGACCTGACACCTGGTCGCAAACAGGCGCGACAGGGGACGTTTTCCGACTTTGACTTGACGGACGTTCGCGCCGGGATCTGTGGCCGGACGACTTCTAAGAAGATTGGATAACCCGCGTGTCAGACGCCACACAACCAGCAACCGGGGTCGCTGCTCCGCGCGCGATCGAGGGCATTTCCAGCGTTGTGCTGGGGATGTTCTTTTTCGTTGCGATGGACGGGATGATGAAATCGCTGCTGGAGGATTACAGCGTCTGGCAGTTGATCGTCACGCGCGGGGTCATGGCGGTGCTGGTGATGGTGCCGATGATCCTGTGGTTGAGGGGGGCGCACCGGTTGTTCACGCCGCTCTGGCGGCTGCATCTCTTGCGCGCCTTTCTGCTGGCCACCGGCTTTGCCGCCTTCTATGGCGCGTTTCCCTTCATGGGGCTGGCCGAGGTGTCTACCCTGTTCTTCTCGGCCCCGCTGATCATTGCCGTTCTGGCGGCTGTGTGGCTGGGGGAGACCATCGGCCCGCACCGGACGGGCGCGCTGATCGTGGGGTTCATTGGCGTCCTGATCGCGATGAACCCGACGGGAGACGCCTTTAGCTGGATCGCCCTGATGCCGCTGACCTGCGCGCTGTTCTACGCCATCGCACAGATCCTCGCCCGCCGGATCGGCGACCGCGAAACCACCCTGACCACGGCGCTCTATACGCTGGTCTTTTCGGGCCTGCTGATCATCCCCGTGGGCTGGCTGACCAACCAGTTGGTGCCGATCCCGGCGGAACACACCCATTTGCAGTTCACCTGGGTCCTCCCGTCGGGCTGGGAACTGGGACGGCTCGGGCTGATGGGGGCGGTTGGGTTGATCGGGTATTTCCTGCTGACCCACGCCTATATGGTGACCTCGGCCAGCCTTGTGGCGCCCTTCGACTACATCTACCTGCCGATCGCCTCGGTAATGGCTTACCTGCTATGGGGGGAAGTGCCTGGTACCGCAACGCTGACGGGCATGGCGCTGATCATCGCCAGCGGGCTTTACCTGGGGTATCGCGAGCTTCGCTCCTCACGCACCACGCTCAGCCCGCATCCGGTGGCCGAATCCTCGGTGGCACCGGGCAACCCGGTCGCCCCCATGACCGTGACGCAAGACGTGGAAAACGACTAGCGGACCGGATCAGACCGTCATGTGCCGTGCCCGTGCACCGCGTTCGATGGCGGCACCGTGCAGGCGGTCGATGTTCAGCTGATAGCGGATTTCCTGCAGCATCTGCAATTCCGTCTGGCGCAGCAGCCCATCCGCGGCAGCCACGTCACAGGCCAGCGCATAGGCGGTTTCGAACAGGCGTTCAGGCAGCGCATCGGTGATCAGTCCGAACAGCGCATCGAGCCCGTCTTCCTCTTCCATCAGGTCAAACACGATCCGCGCGACGACCCCAAGCCGGTCGGCGTCGAACTCTGCGAATACCGGCAGATGATCGACGATGCGTTCAATCGTGACCAGTTCCGATGTGCGGATGTTCTCATCCGACACCGAAACGGCGATCATCAGCGCGACAAGCGCGTCCTGCGGGGAAAGGGGGGGCTGTTCGGTCACGGGTCTGATGCCTTCCAATGCGGATACCGGCCAGAGACTAGGGTCAGCCGCGCATGGGGGCAAGGGGACGTGACGCCGCCGCGCCAAGGGAATGCGAAAGCGCGGCGGCGTGTCTCGCTCAGGCGCTCGCGGCGCTGAAACGATACTGAACGGATTCGAAGCTGCCTTCGGCGAATCCGTAGGTGAAGCGCAGGCCCTCGGGGCCCGCGACCACGCCGTGTTCCGCGCCTGCAGGCACATAAATCGCCACGCCTGCGGCGATGACATGCGGAACACCCTCGATGGTCACGACGCCCGAACCGTCGATGCCAAGATAGAACTCCGCCGGATCGTGGCGGTGCGGCAGCAAGGTGCCATGGGGGCCGAACTCTGCGATGCCCAGAACGAATTCGCGCGGCACGTCGGGGGTGCCGTTGATCAGCGTGCGCCAGGTGACGGTGCCGTAAGTGGGATCGCCGCCCTCTTGCAACACGTCATCCGCATGGATCGAAAAGGCCTCGCAAGAGGGCGGATAGGGGCTGTTATCGGCGGGGGCATGGGCGACGAAGGCCTCTTCGCTTTCGGTCAGGGGGGCGGCGGCTGCGCTGGCGAACTGGGTCATCGGGGGTGTCCTTCTTAGCCCGTGTGATGGGCGCAGATTGCGGATTGTCCGGTTGCTGCGCAATGCGCTAAAGATGATCGGAAACATACGTTGAGATTATGATGTCATCACGCCTTCCCCCGTTTTCCGGCCTGACGGCCTTCTACGCCGCGGTGCGCCACGGTACACTGACCGGCGCCGCGCGGGAGCTGAACGTGTCACAACCCGCCGTGTCGCGCAGGATCGCCGCGCTGGAGCAGGATCTGGGCTGCCGATTGTTCGACCGCAGCCACAAGCCCGCACGTTTGACCCAACAGGGGCGAGAGATGATGCGGGCCTTGCGAACCGGATTCGGGCAAATCGAAGCCGCCGCCGAAACGATCCGGCGGGGCAATGCCAAGCGGGTGGTGACGGTGACCGGACCGTCGGGATTCGTCGGATTCTGGCTGATCCCGAAGCTGGCGGAACTGGAAGCCGCCTTCCCGGAAGTGACGATCCGTATCATAAGCCAGGAGTATGGTGATCCGGACCGACCGGGCGATGTTTCGATCCGTTACGGAATGGCGTCGGAGGCAGATCCTCTGGCCCGGCGCATCCTTGGGGACGAGGTGTTCCCCGTCGCCAGCCCCCATTACTTATCCCGCCACCCCAGCCCGCCGGCCCTGTCGAAGATGACCCTGCTGACGATGGAATCCGCCCGCCAGCACTGGCACGACTGGCCAAGCTGGTTCGAAGCGGCGGGCGAAAGAATGCCCGTTGGCGTGCGGCAGCTCGATTTCAACTCCTACGCCATGCTGGTCAACGCGGCCCTGGCGGGGCAGGGGGTCTGCCTGTGCTGGTCGGGCCTGTTGGACAGTTTCCTGAACACGGGCGCGATGGTGCGGCTCGACGGTCCGTCTGCCCGGTCGGTGCGGGGCTACTTCATCACCCGCCGCGACGGGCTGGCCGCCAGTGCGGAAGTGACCGGAATTCATGATTGGATCGTCGCAGAGGCCGCGATTCAAGGGGGCTGATGTTGACCCCGCGCCCCGCCCGCCCTAGGAAGCGGCGGGTTTCGGCGCATGGTGCGCCCCCCGCCCGTTCTGGAGAATGAAATGTCTGATCTGCGCGACGTTGCAATGAGCTCGAAAGCATGGCCCTTCGAAGAAGCGCGCCGGGTGCTCAAACGCTATGAAAAGTCGCCGCCGGAAAAGGGATATGTGCTGTTCGAAACCGGCTATGGGCCGTCGGGTCTGCCGCATATCGGGACCTTCGGCGAGGTGCTGCGCACCACGATGATCCGCAACGCATTTGAGGTCATCTCGGACATCCCCACCAAGCTGATTTGCTTTTCCGACGATCTGGACGGGATGCGGAAAGTACCGGGCAACGTGCCCGATCAGGAGATGCTGAAAGAGCATCTGCAAAAGCCGCTGACCTCGGTGCCCGATCCGTTTGGCACGCATGAAAGCTTTGGCCATCACAACAACGCCATGCTGCGCCGCTTCCTTGATACGTTCGGGTTCGAGTACGAGTTCTACTCGGCCACCGAATTCTATCGCACAGGCCAGTTCGACACGATCCTGCTGCGCGCGGCGGAACGCTATGACGCGCTGATGAAGGTGATGCTGAAAAGCCTGCGCGAGGAGCGTCGCCAGACCTACTCGATCTTCCTGCCGATCCACCCGGAAACGGGGCGGGTGCTCTATGTGCCGATGAAGCATGTGGATTCGGTGAATGGTACGATCACCTTTGACGACGAGGATGGCCGCGAATGGACGCTGCCGGTGACCGGCGGCAATGTGAAGCTGCAATGGAAGCCCGATTTCGGCGCCCGTTGGGCGGCGCTTGGCGTGGATTTCGAGATGTACGGCAAGGACCATTCCACCAACACGCCGATCTATGACGCGATCTGCCGGATCCTGGGCGAGCCCGCACCGGAGCATTTCACCTATGAGCTGTTCCTTGATGATCAGGGGCAGAAGATTTCCAAGTCCTCGGGCAACGGGATCTCGATTGACGAGTGGCTGACCTATGCCTCGACCGAGTCGCTGAGCTACTTCATGTATCTCAAGCCCAAGACGGCCAAGCGGCTCTACTTCGACGTGATCCCCAAGGCGGTGGATGAGTATCATCAGCAGTTGCGGGCCTATCATACTCAAAACGCTGAGCAAAAACTGGCGAACCCGGTCTATCACATCCACGCGGGCGATGTGCCGGTCAGCACGATGGTGGTGCCGTTTGCGATGTTGCTGAACCTGGCCAGCGTGTCGGGGGCGGAAGAGAAGGAGAAGCTGTGGGGCTTTATCCAGCGCTATGCGCCGGAGGCGAGCCCCGAGGCCAACCCGGACCTCGATCAGGCCGCCGGTTTCGCGATCCGCTATTACAATGATTTTGTGAAGCCCACGCGCGCCTTCCGTCTTGCGGATGACAAGGAAAAGGCCGCGATGGAGGAGCTGCTGGTCTGCCTTGGGGATGCCGACAAAGCCCTTGATGTCATTGCCAGAAAGACCGCTGAGGCGGGTCGGGACGATCCGTTGCCGGAGGTCGATTGGCATGATGAGGAGTTCCTGCAATCCATCGTCTTTGCCATCGGCAAGACCCATGGGTTCGAGCCGCTGCGCGACTGGTTCAAGGCGCTTTATGAGGTCTGTCTCGGCGCGTCCCAGGGGCCCCGTTTCGGGGGCTTTATCGCGCTTTACGGGATCGAGGAGAGCAGGCAGCTGATCCGCGACGCGCTGGACGGCAAGCTGGCGGGCTAAGGCCGCGAAAGGGCGGGTGCCATGCGTACACCCCCTGTGCACCCCCCGTACACCCCCCGTGCAGACAAAACGCGGTTTCGCCGCGCTGGCGCGTCGACCGGGGAGCGCCCCTCGTCAGGCGCCTCTGGCGCCCTCCTCGGGCCGCGTTGCCACGGATGGGTGGTGGCGGAGTCGCGCCGGGTCGGGCGGCAGTGCCGGTGACTGGGGAGGGACGCCTCCGGCGGAGGTATTTGGGCCAAGATGAAAGGGCAGGTCGGTGCGGCCGGGACGGTGCTTTCTGAAACACCGGGACCGCCACTTCATGACATCCCGCGCGCGGGTCTTGTTCGCCTTTCCCAAGGGCATCGTTGCAAGGGGCGTCAGAGTCCCACCGTTCGCCCCAGAACGTCCAGACCTTGCGTTTTCCAGAAATGCAGCAGGTCGATAAACACCCAGTTCTCGGCCAGTTTGTCGCCCCGGCGGCGGTAGATATCGACCACCCGGAATTCGCCCGGCTTTCCCGTCGCGGGCATGCCCATGAAGCCGCCCGTGGGCCGGGCGGTGAAATTGGGCCAGCCGAAGAAGCCGCCATAATGGCCTTCGGCGAAGCGGCAGATATGGCCGGTGCCGCTGCGGTCCGCGAACCCTGCCCGGAAGGGGCCGGAATGCTGTTTGGCATAGCGTTCGATCGTGTAGGTCGCGCCGATCCCGGCGGGCCCCCACCAGATCATGTCGTCATGCCAAGTGCGTGCCAGTTCCTCCTCCAGCGGCAGGCCGGATTGCCATTGTCCCAGATCGGAAATCATCGCGTTGATCGTGGCCAGTGTTCTCGCGCCGTCCGCGCGCGGTTGCGGGTCGAACATCAGCGCGTCATGGGGCAGGGGGCCGGGTTGCACAAGCTGCGCGCCGGTCTGGGCCGGGAAGGGCTGTAGCCCTGCCTGCATCATCAGCGCCGGAATGTCGAAGAACATGGCGGTTTCCGCGATCTTGCCGTTTTCCACCCGGTGGAAGGCCGCATAGCGCAGCATGGCGATCTTGCGGGTTGCGGGGATGCCAAGCCAGGGCGCATCGAAAAGCCCCATCAGGTGGCCCATCGAGGAGACCCAGACCGCGCCGTCATCGGTCAGTGAATTCTGCCCGGCCATGAACAGGTCCATGCGTCGCTGCAACCGGGTCAGCGACGTCTTCAGCGGCGACCAGAACCGGTCTGCCACCTGATCGGGTCCGGTCAGAATGTCGAAGGGATGCATCCCGCGCCAGATCAGGTCAGGCCCGCAGAACCGCGCAAGAACGGCGGACGATTCGTCAGGGCCCGCCGCATCGAACGCCGTGTAGAAGCTGCGGACCAGGTCTTTTTCCTGTTGGAAGGTCATCATTGTCTCCGCCTGATTTTCAAGCATTTGCCGGGCAGTCTGGGCCAGTCCGCACGGTGTTGCCAGAGGAAAATTGCATACGTTTGCAAAAATGCCTTGCCAACTTGCCGCAGTCTTGTCTAGCCTTGTTGCAAACGTATGCAAAAGTACCTGCGGGGAGCCCGATGGCCGAAATTCAGCTGCGCAACATCTCGAAGCGATGGGGCAATTTCGTCGGTGTCGACAATTTCGATCTGACCATCGCGGATGAGGAGTTCCTTGTCCTGCTTGGCCCCTCGGGCTGTGGCAAGACCACGACGATGCGGATGATCGCGGGGCTGGAAGACCCGAGCGAGGGCGAGATCGTGATCGGCGATCGGGTGGTCAACGACCTGGAGCCCAAGGACCGCGACATCGCCATGGTGTTCCAGAGCTACGGGCTCTACCCCAACATGAATGTCTACGAAAACATCCGCTTCCCGCTGAAGGTCCGCAAGATCGACCCGGCGACCCATGACGAACGGGTGAAGCGTGCCGCCGAGATGGTGGAACTGACGGATTTCCTGCATCGCAAGCCTGCGGCCCTGTCGGGGGGGCAGCGGCAGCGCGTGGCGCTGGCCCGCGCCATCGTGCGCAAGCCCAAGGTCTTCCTGATGGACGAACCGCTGTCCAATCTGGACGCAAAGCTGCGTGTTTCCACCCGCGCGCAGATCAAGAACCTCAGCCACGAGCTGAACGTCACCACCGTCTATGTGACCCATGACCAGATCGAGGCGATGACGCTGGCCGATCGGGTTGTGGTGATGAACCATGGCGTGGTGCAGCAGGTGGGGTCTCCGACCGAGATCTACGACCGGCCCGCGAATACCTTCGTCGCCAGCTTCATCGGCAACCCGGCGATGAACCTTGTGGATGGCGAGGTGACCGGGGGCAGTTTCACCGCCCCCAACACGCGGGTCGATGGGCTGAACGTTCCCGACGGGGCCGTGACGCTTGGCTTCCGGGCCGAGGATGCAACCGTCGTGGATGAGGGCGGCCAGATCACCGGGCCGATCTACACGCTGGAGCTTTTGGGCGAGGCCACGATGGTCAGCCTTCGCATCGGCGGCGCGCTGGTCAGCGCCAAGGCCGACAAAACCTTTCGGGCCGAGATCGGGGACACCGTTTCGATCCGCATACCGGCAGAGCATTGCCACCTGTTCGACGCGAAGACAGGGGCACGTATCGGGGGCTAGCCCTCATTCCAATTCCGGCACGACAGGGTGCCGGGGCCAACAAGGGTGCAGGCTTGCAAGATGCATCCGAGACAACACCAACGGGAGGATCTCCATGTTTCTCAGAACACTCACGACCGCAGGGGCTGTAACCCTGCTTGCCTCGACAACCGTGCTGGCGGATGGCCATGGCTGCACCATCGGTGCGCGTGTGTCCATCGTCGGCAATGAATTCCCCGCGATCCAGACGGTCGGCGCCGGTGCGCAGGAATGTTCGGGCGCCGAGGTGTCCACGAACCTCACCGCGGACCACCAGGAAATCAACGTTCCGGGGATGCAGGGCAACCCGGCCGAGTACACCTCGGCCATTATTGCGAACTCCTCCATCGTGGCTTTGATGAATGCCGACGTGATCCGCCCGCTGGATGACCTGGTCGAGGCGCATGGCGAGGGCCTGAACCGCAACCAGCTGATCACCATTGGCGGCGACGTGATGGCCGTGGCCTTCATGGCCAATGCACAGCACCTGGTCTATCGCGCCGATGTGCTGGAACAGATCGGGCTGGAGCCGCCGACCACCTACGAGGAAATGCTGGCCGCTGCCGAGGCGATCCGTGCTGCGGGCATCATGGAATATCCCGTGGGCGGTGCCTATGCCGCTGGCTGGAACCTGGCGCAGGAGTTCAACAACATGTTCCTGGGCTTTGGCGGGCAGCACTTTGAGCCCGGCAGCGCCGCGCCGAACGTGAACTCGGAAGCAGGCGTTCAGGCGCTGGAAATGATGCTGGCCCTGTCCGAATACATGAACCCCGATTTCCTGACCCACGATTCCAACGCCACCAACGCGGAATTCCGCGCCGGAAACGTGGCGTTGATGAACATGTGGGGCAGCCGCGCCGCGACGCTGGTCACCGCCGATGGCGTGCCGCAGGAAGTGGTCGATGGCTTTGCCATTGCCGGTCCGATGACCGTGGGCGGTGGCGATATCCCGGCCTCTACCCTGTGGTGGGACGGCTGGACCGTGGCCTCCAACATCTCGGATGAAGAGGCAGAGGCCACCTTCATCGCCATGATGAACGGCATCCGCCCGGCGCTGATGGAAGACGAAGCCGTCCGCACCCAGGCTGTCTGGCTGATCCCGGGATATGAGCCGACACCGGCCGCCGTGGGTGTCTTTGCCGCCGCCGAAATGGGCACCGTGCCCTATCCGATGCTGCCCTTCATGGGTCTGATGCACACCGCGCTTGGGGCGGAACTGTCGGACTTCATGCAAGGCAATGAAAGCGCGGAACAGGCGCTGGCCGACGTGGAAGCCGCCTATATCGCGGCGGCCCAGGAACAGGGTTACCTGCAATAGGCAGACCCTTCGCAGAGGGGGCGCATGTCCCCTCTGCAACTCTCCCTCTTCCCCCTGACCGAGCGAGCGCGGCCTGACCCATGAAACATCGCACCTTCTTCTGGTTCTTCCTGCCAACGGGCCTTGCGATGCTGCTGTTCATCGCCGCCCCCATCGTGTCGGTGGTGATGCAGTCGGTCTTCGCCCCGCTGGAGCCGGTTCTGGTAACCGTGGAAACCTGCACCCCGTTCAGCTGTGTCGAAGAGACCACGATTGACCAGGTCGCCACGCGCGAATTGCGGGCGGAACGCCCTCTGGGCCGGTTCGTGGGGCTGGATATCTACCTGAACCGCGGGCATCTGGCCACGACCGAAGTGGCGGAGGCCTGGCGCAGTGCCGAAACCCTGGGTGCGTTCTTCGACGAATTGGGCGACCTGCCTTTCTACCGCGCCATGGGCTTTACCCTGACCTATACGTTCACCGTCACGCCGCTGCTGATCATCCTCGGGCTGATGATCGCGCTGGCGGTCAACACCCTGACCCAGAGGCTGAAGGGCGTCGTCATCTTCTTTTCCCTCCTGCCGATGATCGTGACCCCGCTTGTGGGCTCGCTGATCATGTTCTGGATGATCGACAACCGGGGCGTCCTTGGCAATTTCATCAGCTGGCTCGTCAATGACCCCGACCTGTCGGTCAAGGCTTCGACCCCGATGATGTGGATCGCGCTGATCGTCTATGGCGTCTGGCATTCCGCGCCCTTTGCCTTCGTCGTCTTCTATGCCGGGCTGCAAACCATGCCCGAGGATCAGATCGAAGCCGCCCAGATCGACGGCGCCAGCCGCTGGCAGCAGGTCCGCTACATCGTGGTGCCGCATCTGATGCCGCTGGTGACCTTCGTGGCGCTGATCCAGCTGATGGACAATTTCCGGGTTCTGGAACCGATCATCGGTTTCAACGCCGCCGCCCATGCGCAATCGTTAAGCTGGTTCATCCTCAACGATCTTGGCGGCGAAACCCGGCAGCTCTCTTCGGCGGCGGCCACCTCCGTCATGACCATCATCGGCGTGGCAATTCTGCTGTCGCCCGTGCTGGTGCGCACCTGGCGCGACTTCAAGGGGAAAATGTAATGGCTTCCAATGCTCTCCGCGCGCCCCTGCCGCTGCGCATCGCCACCAAGGGGTTCATCATCTTCTGGCTGATCCTCGCGGCCTTCCCCTTTCTCTGGACCCTCTGGGGATCGTTCAAGGTCGAGCTTGATTTCTTCTCGATCGCCGACTGGACCAACGCGCTGACCGGTTTCAACACCGAGCGGACCCATGGCAGCCCCTTTACCGGGGCGGGCTATGAAGGGGCCTGGGTAACGGAAGAATTCTGGCGCGCGGTCATCAACACCTTCATCGTGTGTTTCTTCGTGGTCTGCACCTCGCTGACGCTTGGAACGCTTGGCGGTTATGCCCTATCGCGGTCCTCGTTCCGCTACACGTTCTGGTTGCTGATCATCGCGCTCATCTTCCGCGCCATGCCGCCGGTGACGCTGGTCGCTGGCTATATGCTGCCCTTCTTCGAGTGGAACCTGTGGGGCATCCTGCCCACCACGATCATCGTGCTGGTGGCGATCAACCAGCCCTTCACCCTGTGGATGCTGCATTCCTTCTTTCAGAACATCCCCAAGGAGCTGGATGAAAGCGCCAAGGTCGATGGCTGCACCCAGTTCCAGGCCTTCCGGCTGGTCATCGTACCGGTCATGTGGCCGGGCGTGATCACCACGGGGCTGTTCAGCTTCCTGCTGGCATATAACGATTTCGCCGTGACCTCGATGCTGCTGTCGGAATCGAACCGCACCATGGTGCCGGAAATCGCGGCCTTCCTGGGCACGACCTATACCGAGGGCAACGTGATGTTCGCGGTCGCCGCCGTTGTCTCGGCCACCGCGCCGCTCTTCATCCTGGTGATGTTCTTCCAGCGCCAGATTGTCAGCGGCCTGACCGCAGGGGCGGTGAAGGGATGAGAGGGCGCGC
>NZ_JASHJX010000065.1 GCF_030732985.1 Nioella sp. MMSF_3534 | reverse complement strand
CCCAGAACGCTCCAGGTGGGCGTGCCACCCGACATGTCGAACATGCCATACTGGCCCGTCGTGCCGTTGCGCCAGAGAATGTCGGAGGTGCCGTCGCCGGTCAGGTCGCTTTCGGGGTCAGACTCCGGTTCCGGAAGCGCGGCGGGAATGCGGGTCAGCGCGATCAGATCCTGCGTCAGCACCTGGTGCGGGGTCAGCGGAAGCCCGTCATGGGAGTATATGCGCAGCTCTTCCGTGCCGAAGCGCAGCACAGCGCCGTCGCCGGTCGCGGTGAACTCGATCTGTCCCAGATTGCGCAGCATCGGCCAGGCGGTCAGGTCGATCCGGTCCTCCGAAGGGTTGAAATCGCGGATCTCGTCATAGGTTCCATCCGCCTCCATGACGAAGATATCGCGCCCGGCCCCGCCGGTCAGGGTGTCCCTGCCAGCGCCATCCATCAGCACATCGTCGCCCCCACCTGCCTCGATCACGTCATCCCCCGCGCGCCCGGCAAGCACTTCGCCGGCGTCGGTTCCCGTCAGGATGCTGCCCCCCGAGCCGCCGAGACGGGTTGTTCCGGTCGGGCCGGGATCGACGGTGAACTGGGTGATCCCGGTCTCGGTTCCGCTGCCGACGAAGATCTGCAACCGATTGTCCACGGCGGTGGCCCCGATGGCCGAGACATTTTCAAGCGTGGTCGTGAAGCGGTCGGAAATTGTGTCGTGCAGGAGCAGGCGACCGCCGGGCAGCAGCTCGAAAAAACTGACGCCATCATCCGCGCCACCGGCAATGACGAAGGCGCGGTCATCGAGCATGACGGTTTCCAGCGATGTCACATGCTGAAAGCGCGTGTTCAGATCGTCGATGATGTGATCGACCGGGCTGAGCGTTCCGTCGGGGTCCATGCGCAGCACGCTGATGGACGAGCTGTCGCGCGCTGCCACGATCACGTAGTGACCATCGGCGAGGCTGATATGCTCCATCGTGCTGATCCCGGCGACGCCAAGCCCCTGATCCACCCCAGAGACACCGCCTTCGATGAGGGCACCGTTTCCGTCGACCCGGTAGCTGCGGACATGCTGGCCATCGGCGTCGGCCATGACGAGGAATTGCGAGGCCCCGATATCCGCGCGGGCAAGCCCTGCCACATTGGCAGGGGAGGCCGTGGTCTCGACGACCGCGAGACTGCCATCGGGGCCCACCCGGAAGGCATCGAGTGCTCCGCTATCGGCATCGGTGCAATAGAGGTAGCTTTCCTGCCCGATCTGCATCTGAACGAGACTGTGCATGGCGGCGGTCTCAGCTGACAGGGTCAGGGCGGTGCCGGTCATCCGACCCTCGCTGTCGAGCGTGTAGAGCCGGGTGGAATCCTCCTGCGGTGCGAGGGTGACGACATAGGATTCGCCGCCCAGAGACAGGAAATCTATCCGGTCTGCGTTGGTGGAAACAGTCTGGTGATCGGTCAGGGTGGCGCCGTCAGTGCCGGTGACGGTGAAGGCAGAGATGGCCTCGCCGGAGCGGCTGGTCGCATAGAGGATCTGTTCGCCGGACTCCGCGGTGCGGACATCCAGATCCGAAATTCCCGTCAGATATGCGGCGACGTCGCGTTCAAGCAGCGCAACGTAACTCAGTACCGGCATTTCCAGCCCCAGCCAAGCAGGGCCCCCACAGCTGAGCATCATGCCGAAACGGCGTTAACACTCGGTCAGGACTTTGTGGCGCGGGCAGGGCGCTTGCCGTGAAGTTTCTGAAAAATGCACGAGGCTGTGGCCATGTATGCGGGGGCCTGGCGTCGGGTGGATTTGTAAACCTGCCGCCAGCAAAGGCGACCGGTGCCCTTTGGGACAAGCAGGTTGCAAAACGCCTCAGTCCGGTGTTTCGGCCCCGTATTCCACCAGTCGCTTGCGCAGGAAATCCGCCTCGGGCACCCCGGCCTCCAGCGCATAGACATAGGCATGCGTCAGGTAGAAATTGCGCGCGACAACGGAACGGGCCGCGCCCGACGCCTCCTGATAGAGCTGGATCAGCGCCCCCCGGTCCTCCACTGCGTGGGCCTCCAGCAGGCGCCGGTCGAGATCCTCAAGCATCGCGCTCGGCCCGCAGGGCCGCGACCTTGCCGGCCACCCAGTCGTGGAACAGATGCGTCGGCCCGTCCATCGCGGGCGAGAAGCGGCCCCCGTCGAAGCCCGGCGCGCTGCGGCCTTTCTGCATGCCCTCGACAACGAAAATGTCTTCGACGAAGACCGTTTTCCATTGCGTCGCGTTCTTCTGGCGCAGAGCGGCATCGGTTTGAGGCTCGGCATAGTAGAGATGCACGTGTTCGCGTGTCTGCATGTGGCTGACTGGCTCCAGCACGATGGCGAAGGCATGGTCGCGCTGCACGCCAAGCAGCACGTTGGGATAGACCGCGACGTATTCACCGCCCGCGTCCCAGAAGTCCGGCAGCCCCGCGAAATCGGGAAACTTCTCGCCATCCTGGCCTTCGAGCTGGCGATAGACATAGGTGCCCTGGCCCGAGTAGTTGCCCGGCGATTCAATGTGGTAGTGATCTTCCAGCCGCGAATAGCTGTTCAGGCCCGGATGGACCCAGGGCAGGTGGTAGCTTTCGCAGTAGTTTTCGACCGCAAGCTTCCAGTTGGTCTGCACATCCAGGGTGAACTGGCTGTCCCACCCGCCGTGATAGAGCGGCTTTTCCACGTCGCTCCAGCGGGTCAGCAGGTCCGCATGGACCTCTTCGAAGGGGGCGGCGTCGCCGGAAAGGTTGATGAACACCACGTCGCGCCAGACATGGCTGCGCACCTCGATCAGGCCCAGATCGGAGCGATTCATCTGCGGGTGGCTATTTTGCCCCGGCCCGCCCACATGCGGGGTGGAGACGAGACGCCCGTCCTTGGAATAGCACCAGCTGTGATAGGGGCAGCGGATCGCGCCCTCGATCTTGCGGGGTTCCTCGACAAGGATCATGCCGCGATGGCGGCAGATGTTCTCAAACACGCGCAGGGTGCCGTCCTTGTCGCGCACCAGCAGCAGGGGCTGGCCGAGAAACTCGATCGGTTTGCAATCTGAGGGTTCGGGCACATCCGCGCCAACGGCCAGACCGGCCCATGTGCGACGCAGAACGGCCTCGTTTTCCTCGGCGATGGTGGCGGGGTCGGTGTAGTGGCTGTTGGGCAGGCCCCGCGCGGATTCGATGGGGGCGCGGACGGCGTCCAGCACGTTCAGTTCACGATCCTTAGGCATGTCATCCCTCCCGCTCGGTCCCAAAGACAATGGAACGGGGATAGGGCGCAATGGTCAGCCCGTCTTGCCTGTGCGCGACAGGGGGATGACGGAAATTGACACAGGTGTCGGGTTTGTCCGTCAATCCAGCAGGAAGGTCACCGGCGCGCCGGGCGGCAGATTCAGCCGTTCTCGCAGGGCCGCGCGGGCGCGTGACAGGCGAGAGGTGACCGTGCCCTCGGACAGGCCGGTGCGGGCAGCGATCTGGGCGTAGGACAGCCCCTCGATGGCGCGCATTCGGATCAGATCGGCCTGATCTGCGGGCAGGCTGTCCACTGCCGCAAGCGTTTCGGCGCAGGCCAATCGGGCGGGCAGGGTGCTGCCGGCCACCGGATCGGGCAGATGCGCGTCCAAGTCCAGATCGGGCAGGGCCGCCCCACGGTCGCGCAGCCGGTTGCGCAGGGCGGAAAACGCATAGGCGCGCAGATCGTCGATGGCGGGTTCGGCCGGGTCGGTCATGCGAGACCAGAGCCGCAGAACGATGTCCTGCACCATGTCCTCGGCCGCCGCCCGGTCGCGCAGCAGGTAGCGCGCCAGTCGCAGCAGGTCTGGCAACAGGGCCTCCAACTGGATGGCGGCCTTGGTGGGGATGGGGCGTGTCATGGCGCAACGAAAGGGGCGGAGCACCGGTCAAGGCAATCTCATTGTTCCGCCGGTCTCTGCGCGGGCCGCTCCTTGCCGCCGGTCGGCGGGGTTTCGCACGGGTTTTTGCCCTTGGCGGCTTGTTGCGCATGTCAGGCCGGGATTTGGGCCTTCCGCCGCGCACGGTCTGGCCGCGATGGAAGGAATGCCCGGTCTGGCCGTCCTGTTTCATGAGGCACGGGGACAGGCCCGGCCTTGCAACCCGGAACAGCTTGCGAAGGAGCAAGAGACATGACGTTTACCCATATCCTGCAACGAGGGATTTCCGGCATCCTGGGCGCGGCCCTTGTCGGAGGCGCCCTTCTGGTGGCGGCGCTGGCCGCGCAGGGGGCTCCGATGGATGCGGATGGCGACGGGCTGGTGACGCTCGAAGAGCTTCAGGCCGTGGTGCCCGAGGCCACGGAGGAGCTTTTCACCACCATCGACACCGATGACAGCGGCACGCTCGACCTGGCCGAGGTGACCCGTGCCATCGACATGGGTCTGCTGCCCGAAGACGCCTGAGGGGTGCAGCCCGTGGCGGCAGCGATCCGGCTGGCGGGGTGCGCAAGGCCGGACAGCGGGACAGCCGCCACGACAAGGGGGCGCCGGAGATGATCCGGCGCCCCCGATTTGTGTCTTGAAGGGGTCTTACAGACCGCGCGCCATGGCGGCGACGCCGGTGCGGGCCATGCGCACCTCGCCCAAGGGGCGCATCAGGTCGGCGAAAGCGTCGATCTTCTCGGGCGTGCCGGTCATCTCGAAGATGAAGCTTTCCAGCGTGCTGTCCACCACATTGGCGCGGAAGATCTCGGCAATGCGCAGGCTTTCCACGCGGGACTCGCCCTTGGCGAAGACCTTGATCAGCGCCAGCTCGCGGCTGACATGGGGGCCTTCCACGGTCAGGTCGGCCACCTCATGCACCGGCACCATGCGTTCGAGCTGCATCTTGATCTGGTGGATCACCTGCGGGGTGCCGCTGGTCACGATGGTGATGCGCGACCGGCGTCCGGTGTGATCGACCTCGGCGACCGTCAGGCTTTCGATATTGTAGCCACGGCCCGAAAACAGCCCGATGACGCGGGCCAGAACGCCCGGTTCGTTTTCCACCAGAATGGCCAGGGTATGAACCTCCACCACATCGGACATGTGGCTGCGAAGGTCGTAGGCGGAGTGGCTGGACGAGCCTTGTTCGATATTGAGCGGGGACATGTGAACTTCCTTTCCCGAAAGCGGCTAGCGCGCCCGGCGGCGCGAGAGGAGGGTGGCCATCGCCAGGCAGAACGCGGCCAGGATGACAGGCGAGACGAAGAGACGAACGGGAACTTGCGCTCCGGTCGTCAGGATTTGAAACAGGATATAGGGCGCGGCCCCCAGCATCAGAAGCAGGCCGAAGCCATAGCCGACCCAGCCCGGCGGCAGGGCATCGGCGCGAAGGAACAGCAACAGCACAGGGGCCAGAAGCGCGGTTTCACCATACCAAAGATAGGGCGCGGAGAGGAGCGTGGCAGTCAGCAGCACGGCCCCTTGCAGATCGGGGCCGATCCGGTCCGATGACCACGCAAGCCAGACCGCGATGGCCGCAACCCCGGCCAGCCCCCATTGCAGTCCGAGCGCCAGCGGTTCGGGCAGGCCCAGTCCGACAAGGGCGGAATAGGCGCTGACCATGAAGTCGCCCTCGGCGATGCGGCTTCGCACGACCTCCAGATGGGATTGGCCCATCTCGGCCATGGCGGGCCAATAGTCGGGACCGAAGACAAGGGTGGCGAGCGCGGCGAAGGCCACGGCCACGCCAGCGCCCACGCCGATGGCCGTCCACTGGCGACCGGCCAGCAGCGCGATGGCCAGCATCAGCCCCAGTTGCGGTTTGATCGTCAGCAGCCCGCAGATGACCCCTGCAAGAACCGGCCACCCCGCCTGCAAGGCTGCGAGCACCGCCACCAGACCAGCGGCCCATAGCACCGAGACCTGCCCCAGAAGCAGCGCGGGCAGCATCGCCGGGGCAAGAGCGATGGCCGCCCACAGGCCGCGATTTCCGGCCGCCAGCGGGCGGATCGCCAGAAGGATGGCCAGGATCGACAGCCCTGTGAACACAAGCCATGCGGCAAAGAAGGACAGATGCCCAAGCGGCAGCAGGATCAGCAGGAAGGTTGGGGGATAGACCCAAGGCAGCCAGTCATCCCCGGCAATGCCGTGAACCTCGATCAGCCGGGCCGGGTCGAACGCGGCCAGCGGGTCTCCGGCCACGGCCAGCTGCGCGGCGGCCCAGAACACGCGGAAATCCACGTCGAAGCTGACCGCCCCGCCGGGCAGCACCAGGCGCCAGATGAAGAACAGCCAGATCGCCAGCAGCAGGACTGTCGAGCCCGCAAACAGCACCCCGGCCCGAAGGCCGGCGCGGCCTTCGGTGAGATGAAGTGCAGGCTGCGAGGGCCCGGTCATCAGACCAGAACCGCCCCGCCGGCCTGAATTGCACCTTGCGTTTCGGCCTCGCCCAGAAGCATCTCGTTATGGGCCTTGCCCGACGGGATCATCGGGAAGCAGTTCTCATGCTTCTCGACCAGGCAGTCGAAGATGACCGGCCCGTCATAGTTCAGCATCTCCATGATCGCGTCATCGAGATCCTTGGGGTCGCTGACCATGATGCCCTTGGCGCCGAAGGCCTCGGCGAGTTTCACGAAATCGGGCAGCGCCTCGGACCACGAATGGCTGTAGCGCTCGCCATGCAGCAGTTCCTGCCACTGGCGGACCATGCCGAGCCGTTCGTTGTTCAGGATGAACTGCTTCACGGGCAGGCGGTACTGCACCGCGGTGCCCATTTCCTGCATGTTCATGAGCCAGCTGGCCTCGCCCGCCACGTTGATGACCAGCGCGTCGGGATGCGCGATCTGCACGCCAATGGAGGCCGGGGTGCCATAGCCCATGGTGCCCAAACCGCCCGAGGTCATCCAGCGATTGGGGTCGTTGAAGCCCAGGAACTGCGCCGCCCACATCTGATGCTGACCCACCTCGGTGCAGATGTAACGGTCATGGTCCTTGGTCAGGGCCTCCAGCCGTTCCAGCGCGTATTGCGGCTTGATGGTGGCCTCGGACGGTTTGTAGTCGAGACAGCGGGTCTTCTTCCACTCGTCGATCTGCGCCCACCACTGTTTGACCGCCGCCGAATTGGTCTTGCGGCCACGGCTTTTCCAGATCCGCAGCATATCCTCCAGAACGTGGCCCACATCGCCCACGATCGGGAAATCGGCGTGGATGACCTTGTTGATGGACGAGGGGTCGATGTCGATATGGGCCTTGCGGCTGCCGGGGCTGAAATCGGCGATGCGCCCGGTGATCCGGTCATCGAACCGCGCACCGATATTGATCATCAGGTCGCAGCCATGCATGGCGAGGTTGGCTTCATACAGGCCATGCATCCCCAGCATCCCCAGCCATTTGTCGCCGGACGCGGGGTAGGAGCCCAGACCCATCAGCGTGGAGGTGATCGGGAAGCCCGTCGCCTCGACCAGTTCGCGCAGCAGCTGGTTTGCCGCCGGGCCGGAATTGATGACACCGCCACCGGTATAGAAGATCGGACGCTCGGCGGTTTCCATCGCCTCGACCAGCGCGGTGATGATCTCGGTGTCACCCTTCACGCGCGGCTGGTAATGGGATTTCGAAACCTTGGGCTTGTTGGAATAGGCCCCGGTGGCGAACTGAACATCCTTGGGAATGTCGATCAGCACCGGACCGGGACGGCCCGAAGTGGCGATATGGAACGCTTCGTGGATGGTGCCCGACAGGGTGTCGGTTTCCTTCACCAGCCAGTTCATCTTGGTGCAGGGGCGGGTGATGCCCACGGTGTCGGCTTCCTGGAACGCGTCCGAGCCGATCATGAAGGTGGGCACCTGTCCGGTCAGGCAGACAATCGGGATCGAGTCCATCAGCGCATCGGTCAGGCCGGTCACCGCATTGGTGGCACCGGGGCCCGAGGTCACCAGAACGACGCCGGGCTTGCCGGTGGACCGGGCATAGCCTTCGGCCGCATGGACCGCGCCCTGTTCGTGACGCACAAGGATATGGCGGATCTCGTTTTGCTGGAAAATCTCGTCATAGATCGGAAGGACGGCACCGCCGGGATAGCCGAATACGGTATCGACGCCCTGTTCCTTCAGGGCTTCGACCACCATCCTGGCGCCGGTCATCTGGGTCATTGCTCTTGCTCCTTCCAGCAGTTGCCCCTCATGGGCTTTCCTTGATCAATCCTGTCACCATCGCAAAAAAAAGCCCCCGGTGTGACGGGGGCGCATGGGGTACCGATATGGTTGTCGTCACCGACCCATGCGCGCCTTTCCTACAAGTACGAGAATGCGGGGCATTCGCGGGCTCCTCTTTGCAAGTGGCGGCAGCTTATGCACGGCTGAAAAAGCCCGTCAACCTCGCATGGGCGAAAGAATGTCGCGGATCGGTGTTTTTCAGCAACTTTCTGTCTGGAAAAGCTGGAGGGAAGTAACGTCTCCCCCGCACCGCTTGACGTCATTGGAGCAAGGGACCGATCCGAGGCGTTGACGCAAGGGCACCCGGCCGGTCCGTTTTCCCTGAAAACATGGTCGCAAAAAGAGAATCAGCGGTCGCATTGTGACGCCGATTGGCATTCGGCTGCATAGGACGGTTCACAGGTCGTCCGTGTTAGCGCCAGCAAATCGTGCTTTCTTCGGCGGCAACACCCGTTTTGCGGGAATTGGTAAAAAAATTTTACAATTTTCTAGCCAAACATGCCAAAATGCGCTTTGTTGCGCTGGGAGGCTTCGCTAACGTGGCCTCACTAAAAACACTCAACCGCGGCCCGATGGGGGTCGTGGAGATCCAAATGGGGAGGATACCATATGGACCGTCGTTCTTTTCTGAGAACGTCCGCTGTCGGCGGCGCTGCTGCTGCTTCGACCGCACTGGCCGCACCGGCCTACGCACAGGGCAACCGGACCCTGACCATGGTCACCACCTGGGGCCGTGGCCTTGCAGGTGTGCATGACTCGGCGCAGCGTGTTGCCGATTCGATCACCGCGATGTCGGATGGTGCACTGACCGTCGATCTGCGGGCCGCAGGCGAACTGGTTGGCGCCTTCGAGGTGTTCGACGCCGTGACCTCCGGTCAGGCCGACATGTATCATGGCGCGGACTACTACTTCGTCAGCCAGCATCCCGGTTACGCCTTCTTCACCGCCGTGCCTTTCGGCATGACCGCGCAGGAACTGGCCAACTGGTACTATCACCAGGGCGGCATGGAACTGCATGACGAACTGGGCCAGATCTTCGGCCTGAAATCCTTCCTCGGCGGCAACACCGGCGCGCAGTCCGGTGGCTGGTACCGCAATGAAATCAACAGCCCCGAGGATTTCCAGGGCCTGCGTTTCCGCATGCCCGGCCTCGGTGGTCAGGCGCTTGGCCGTCTCGGCGCATCGGTGCAGAACCTGCCCGGCGGCGAAGTCTACCAGGCGCTGGCATCCGGTGCCATCGACGGCACCGAATGGATCGGCCCCTGGGCGGACCAGTCGGCCGGTTTCCAGGAAATCACCAACATCTACTACACCGCAGGCTTCCACGAGCCGGGTGCAGGTCTGTCGGTGGCAACGAACCGCGACGTGTTCGAAAGCCTGTCGCCCGCGCATCAGAAGATCATCGAGATCGCGGCGGCAGAATGCCACCAGTGGAACCTCTCTCAGTTCCTGGCCAACAACTCCAACGCGCTGGCACAGCTGGTTGCCGGTGGCGTGCAGGTCCGCACCTTCCCCGACTCGGTCTGGGATGCCTTCGGCGCGGCGTCGCAGGAAGTGCTCGACGAGAACATGGGCGACGAACTCTTCGCCCGTATCCGCGAAAGCGCGATGACCTCGATGCGCACCTCCTCGGGCTGGATCCAGGCCTCGGAAGGCACCTACCGCGCACAGCGTGACCGCGTGCTCGGCTAAGGGCTGATCAAGCTCATACGGAAAGGCCCGCCCCCCGACCTCAAAACCGGGGGGCGGTGCCACAGGTGACGGACGCATCCGGCGCAGGGCCGCATCTGCGACCGAAACGGGGGAGCATTCCACATGTTCGATGGCATTCTCTGGGCGCTGGAGAATATCGCCATGTCCTTCTACAACCTGGGCTATGCGATCACGCATCCCGGTGAGTGGCTGGCATGGCTTGGCGGATGGGCACATGCCGAAGGCGACCGCGCGCTTGAGATAAAGCAGTCGCTGGCGCGGTTCATCTATTACGGCGGGTCGGTCGAATTCTTCTTCGTGATCTTCACGACCTTCCTTGTTCTGACCGCCATCGGTTTCTGGAAGCGGGACTTCCTCTGGGCACTGGTGCGCGGGCTGGAGGGCGTTGCCAACGGGGTTGGCCGCTTCTTCGCCTGGGCGGGTCTGATCATGGTCCTGCAACAGATCATGATCGTCTTCCTGCAACGCATCTTCCGGGTCGCTGAAATCTCCATCGGGCCGATGGGGCTTGGTTTCACGCAGGATCTCAGCTGGTTCTCGGAAGAGCTCAAACTCTACAACGCGATGATCGTGGCGCTTTGCGTCACCTACACCTTCGTGCAGGGCGGGCATGTGCGGGTGGACCTCGTCTATTCGGCCGTCAGCCACCGCACCAAGCGGATCATCGACATGTTCGGGTCCATCTTCTTCATGATGCCGGCGACCGTGCTGACCTGGATGTATGCGTGGTATTTCCTGTGGCGCCACCTGGTCACGCCGAACCCGAATGCGGGTGCGACGCTGGACCGGATGATGATGCAGGCCCGGGCGCTGCGCTGGAACGTGGAAACCATCGGGTTCAGCCCGAACGGGTTCAATGCCTACTTCCTGTTCAAGATCCTGCTCGTCAGCTACTGCGCGCTGGTCTTCATTCAGGCGATGGCATTCTTCTGGCGCTCCTACCTCGAAATGGTCGAGGGCGAAGAGAGCGCTGGAAAACATCTCGACAAGGACTCGCTCGGTGAGGGCGAAGAAGCCTACGAAGGCACGCATTAAGGGGACTGGGATCAATGCTATTCGGACTTGACGGAGTCGAGGTCGGCCTGATCGTGGTCTTCCTCTGCCTCTTCGGGGGCATCATGACGGGCTTCCCCGTGGCCTTCGCCATCGGCGGCGCCGGGGTGATTTCCTTCGGCATCATCGCCGCTTTGGACAATGCCGGGCTGCTGGTTCACGCAGCCATCGACACCGGCTCGGCGGAATATGCCGCGCTGATTGCGGAAGGGGTGGCGCGAGAGGCCATATCGGTCTTCCGATACCCGGATTTGCCAAGGATCGAAGAACATCTCTTCCCCGGTGGCTGGGAACAGGCGCTGGACCGCAACCTGGGCTTTATCGTCAACCGCATGAACGAACGCGTCATCGCGGGTCAGTCCATCGAGACGCTGCTGGCGGTGCTGATGTTCGTGATGATGGGCATCACGCTGGAACGCTCCAAGATCGCCAATGACCTGCTGACCACCATGGCGCGCGTCTTTGGCCCGCTGCCGGGCGGTCTGGCGGTGTCCATCGTCATCGTGGGAGCCTTCCTTGCGGCCTCCACCGGGATCGTGGGCGCAACCGTGGTGACCATGGGTCTTCTGGCCCTGCCCACCATGCTGCGCAACAACTACTCGCCAGAGCTGGCGACCGGGGTGATTGCGGCCTCGGGCACGCTCGGGCAGATCATTCCGCCCTCTATCGTGATCGTTCTGCTCGGCACGCTGGCCGGTGACCTCTATGCCATCGGGCAGGAAACCCGCGCCATCGCGGCGGGCTGTCGTGACGCGCTGACCTATCTGGGCAGCCCGGCGGTTCTGTCGGTCGGCACGCTCTTCCAGGCGGCGCTGCTGCCGGGGATCTTCCTTGCGTTCCTCTACGGGGCCTATGCGTTCGGCTTTGCGATGCTGAATCCCTCCAAGGCGCCTGCGGTGCAGTTCGAGGGTGGCTCGGGCGAGGTCATCACTAGAAACGAAGGGCTGACATGGTTCCTTGGTGTACCGCTTGCGATCATTCTTGCGGTGGTCGTGGCGGGGCAGGCCGGCCTGGTCGGCAGCCAGTCGATTTTCGTCTCTTCCTATTCCGAGGCCGGCGAGTCCGCTGACCTGCGCACCAACGTGTCCGACAGCTGCCGCGACGCCATGATCGAGCTGCATGGCCAGGAGGCCTGGGATGCAGCCCTCGCGCAGCAGGAGGCCATCGACGCGTCCGGCGGGGTGGAGCAGTCGCATGAACGCTCCGCCGAGGAAATGGACGCTGCCCGCGCCGAAGCGCTGGCCAATATCGCGCCGATCGGCACCGGCGTGGCCGTGTTCTTCGTCATGCTGGCCCTGGTTCTGACCACCGCCCGCGGGATCATGCCCTCGGCCGATCCGCGCCCGCTGTTGATCGGTGGTGCGGGTGTTCTTGCCGCATTCCTGGTGGACATTGCCCTGATCGGTCCGGCCACCAGTTCCGGCAGGACCTTCATCCTGCTGGCCATTCCCTTCGCCATCACGGCCTACGGGGTGCTGGAGGCGATGAAGCGCTTGTCCACGAACGAGTTGCTGCGCGTGGTCTTCCCGCCGCTGGTGCTGATCGTGGCCGTGCTCGGCTCGATCCTTGGCGGCATCACCAACCCGACACCGGCTGCGGCGCTCGGGGCCGGTGGGGCGATCATGCTGGCGGCCTATCGCAAGCTGAGCGAAGAGCAGAAGTCCGGCAAGATCATCCTCTGGGCAAGCCTTGCCATCGTGATCATGATCCTTTTCGGGATCAATTTCGACCTTCGTGTGAACCGCGAGTCCGTGGCGGTGGAAGACTGGATCGCCTACCTGATCACGCTTGGCGCCTATCACTTCTCGTTCTTCGGGCTGCTTTACGGGTGCTGGGTCTTGCTGCGCGGCGGTGTGCTGTCGCCGGTGGTGCGCGAAACCGCGAAGGTGACCTCGATGGTGTTCACCATCCTCATCGGCTCGCAGTTGCTGAACCTGGTGGTGATCTCCTTCGGGGGCGAACACTACATTCAGGCGTTCCTGCGCAGTTTCGACGAGGAATGGAAGGTCTTCCTTCTGGTGATGATCATCCTTTTCATCCTGGGCTTTGTTCTGGATTTCCTTGAAATCATCTACATCGTGATCCCCATTGTGGGGCCGGTCATCTATGGCGGCACGATGGACCCGAAATGGGTGACGATCATGATCGCGGTGAACCTTCAGACCAGCTTCCTGACACCGCCCTTCGGCTTTGCGCTGTTCTATCTGCGGGGGGTCGCGCCAGCCAGCGTGACGACGGGCCATATCTATCGGGGGGTCATACCCTTCGTGCTGATCCAGGTGATCGGGCTGGCGCTTCTGTGGCTGTTCCCGCAGATCGTGACCATCGTGCCGGATCTGCTGCCCAACAACTAGGGTCAAGGCGGACACCCAAACAAAAGCGGGCCTCCAATCGGGGGCCCGTTCTGCCTGTCAAAGGTCTCTGAACAGGCTCAGTCGTCCATCGGGCGGGTGTCAGGCAGGGTCAGCCGCGCCACCTGTTCCGCGATCGGGTCGATGGACAGCGGATGCGCCTCGGATTCATAGGCCTCGGGATCTTTCAACTGCTGCCAGGCACCGCCCAGATAGACTTCCAGCGCCGAGAACTTGGCCTTGTAGCCCATCTTCGCGCTGCCGGGCACCCAATAGCCAAGATAGACATAAGGAAGCCCCGCATCTCGCGCGATCTGGATATGGTCGAGGATCACATAGCTGCCAAGCGACCTGCTGGCCTGATCGGGACGGAAGAAGGAATAGACCATCGACAGCCCGTCATCGAGCACATCTGTCAGGCAGACGGCGGTCAGAGCGTTCTCGGCATCCGTCATGTCGCGATATTCGATGACCCGGCTGCGCACCGGCGTTTCCTCGATCATCGCGGCAAACTCGAACACATCCATGTCGGCCATGCCGCCATCGGCGTGGCGGCTATCGAGGTAGTTCCTGAAAAGCGCATATTGCTCCTCGGTTGCCCAGGGGCTGCGCGCCTCGCGGACGAGGCCCTGATTTCGGCGCAGGGCGCGGCGCTGGCTTTTGGTCGGGACGAAGTCCGCCACGCGGATCCGGGCGGACAAGCAAGCGGAGCAGTCCGAACAGGACGGGCGATAAAGCACGTTCTGTGACCGGCGGAATCCCTGCTTGGACAGCGAATCGTTCAGCTTTTCGGCATGGTCGCCCTGCAATGCGGTGAACAGCTTCCGCTCCCGCTTACCCTCAAGATATGGGCAAGTCTGCGGAGCCGTCACATAGAATTGTGGCGCAAGCGGTAGGCTGTGGCGCATAACGTCCTGTCTGCAAGGGCTGCTGTTACTGTCCTGTCACAGGAAAGCCTGCAACAGGATCGGCGGGCGGGCAACCCATTTTGGCCTGCCCACCCGGTTAACGGCCCGTTACCGCGGACGGTTGATGGCCGCCGTGCCAAGAAAGGCATCGGGCAGGCTCTGATGGCGCTGGCTGAGGGCGATCATCCCGATGGACAGCACATGCGGCAGGAAGAAGCTGGCGCAGAGCAGGTATCCGCCCGTATGCATCATCGCCTCGGTGCCGTTCAGCCGTTGGCCCTGCGCATTGCGCAGCTCGATATTCATCAGCCGCATGCCAAGCGTGGCAGAGCCCGACGCGATGGTCAGGGACCGGTACAGAAAGCTGGTGGCGATCCAGAAGAGCGGCCACAGGAACCAGGCGATCGACAGGGTCAGAACGCCAAGCAGCAGCATGGCGATGAAAATCAGCGCCACATCCACGACCCAGGCGAAGAGGCGCTTGGCGGGAATGCCGTCATAAAAGACGGCCTGGCGGTCGGGGTCGGGCAGGGCGGAAGTCATTGTATAGGTCATGGCGCGTTTTTCATGGATTGAAAAGGGCCGACCGCGCGGGGACAGGCGCGGCCGGCAGAGAGAGGCCCAGGGGTGGGGGATCAGGCCTCTACGGTTTCGGCGTCAACGGCCTCTTCCCGGGCCCGGCGGGCGCGGTCGGCCATGAACTGGTCGAACTCGGCCTTGTCCTTGGCCTCACGCAGACGGTTGAGGAAGCTTTCGAAGGCGTCCTGCTCTTCCTCCAGCCGGCGCAGCGTGTCGGCCTTGTAGCTGTCGAAGGCCGTGTTTCCCGACGTGCGGAAGGAATGGCCATGGGAACGGGTACGGGCGCGGCAGCCTTTGGTGAACATACGTTTGCTCCAGATCATGTAGAAGAGAAGGGCGAGGCCAACGGGCCAGAAGAAGATGAAACCAAGGACCATGGCGGCGATCCAGGCGCCCTTGCCCTTGTCATCGAGCCAGTCTTCGGCACGCGAAAACCAGCCTTTGGCGGTGTCGGCCACATCGGTCGTGGTGGCGGTTGCAGTCATGGTGTCCTCCGTTTCGGGGTCAATGTAAAACTTCTTTACATGATCCAAGATGGGAAGGCGGGCGGAGGCTTCAAGGGGTGATGTGAAAAGTTTTTACATTTTCTTTGCTGCGGCAGGGCGCCTGTTTTTTTCAGTCACGGGTAGGGAGATTGCAGCACCTCTGTAGCGGGACACCAAGTTTTTCAGTCAGGGACAGGGATATTTGCAGCAGTTGGTTTTTCGGTTTGAGGATCTGGGAGAGCCGAAAACGTTAAACAGGCGCGCTGGGCCATGCTTGTTAACGGGGTGTTTAAAGGAGATCATATAGATCTGGCAGAATCGATCTGCCGGCTGCACTGTTCCATCAGTTCCTAATGCAAATGCGCCAAATTTAGCGTGGATCACGTGTAGACGCTTCAGCAACCACCTCTAGCCACTCAACCAACTACGTGGGAGCTGTTGTCGACGAAGCTTGACGCCGCGTCTTAGTTCCCAACCAGTCTGAAGGATCACAGATAGTCGGCTCGGGTCAGATAGCCTGTCTTCATCGTACATGTTGTCCCCGGTTGCAGCCCTGTGCAGGGCAAACCATTCCTCTCGGGAGTTCTTTCTCTGAATACTATTCGAATCGAAGAGTTGGTTTTGTAGCCCGTTGATCCGATGAAGCCGTGCATTGATTGTTGCGATAAGCTGAGCTCTCAGAAGAGGGATGTCTTGTGCACCTTTACCCCAGAAGTCCGTGCACTCGGACATCAGCAGGTCAATATTGCTACAGATTTCGGCGCACAAATCATCCTTTGCCTCTTCGGGCCTCGAAGCGCGACCGAATAATGACTTGAGAACTTGGGACACAAATGGCCCTGCGATCGCCCCGGCAGATGCTGAAAAAAAAGCTTCCCAACTCAGTGTGATATCTCCCGATCAGCGGCCTCGGCGATGTACTGCCAAGCCTCATCTCGATAGACCTCACTGTCCTCGCTTTCAGCCGTTATGGTTAGGAGGTGTCTGATCTTCTCTAAGGAAAGTCCTTCCCTCACAAGCCCGCCGAAGGCTTCCTCCAGGAATGATGCCGGAAATCCTGCTGCGGCATCATCAAGCACCACCTCAACTGCCTGATCCGATTCCAGCAACGGCAAGAGATGGTTCTTTCGAAAATCTTCGCCGTTCCCCTTTCCATGCCGGGGATATCTACCGCCTGGGTAGCGGTTGAAGTCTCGCGCGACCGCAACGGTGACCATTGTCGGCTCCTCAATCTTTGAGTGCATCAATTGGTATACTCCATTCCACTAGTGTACCACCTATATGGGCGCTGTGTTCGATTTTTCTAACCGTTTCCGTTGGTCCCAAGGTTACATCGCCCATCCCGCTGATTACCCGGATGTAGCCTCCGCCTGCGCTACGAATGGCCTCTCGCATCTTGTCCAGGCCCTTTCCCCGCTCGGAGAGACCTGTCCTCGTGCGACCCACCTCAAAGGCACTTTCGATGATGTTCGATTGAGTTTTCTTCCCGGTTATTTTCGCAAGAAGTACTGAGACACCTGGCCAGAAGTCCTCGTTTGTGGGCAGGCAAGCCGGAATACCAACACCTTGATCATAGACGAAGAACCTTAACGAATCGCTAGCAGGATCGAAGCAACTTGTTGCCCACCAACGATGGCCCGCATACGGGAATTTTGGCTTTCCTCCAAGATCGATGTATCCGTGATCGATGCAGTTCATGACAGCTTCGTCCAGGGCCCCAAAGACGTACTTCTTCGTATCGAAAACAACACCCATGTTTTTCAACCAACTCTGGAGGAGCTGCATGCGCTCTCCGTCCCGCACTTCATCCGATTGAAGTGGCAGAAGAACAATCTCGTCATGCGGGTCCTTGGTCCGCTTCTTGAGATGAACTCCGAGGAGGTCGAACGCACCGAGATCAGCTAGCAGCCCTCGCACTCGAGGTGTCCAACTTGAGGGTTTCCTTGGCCGAAGTTTGGTTTTACCCGCCAGATTCAGAGACCACCTGTGAAGTTCGGCTGCGAGTACCACGGCGGCAGGCACAGAGATACGCTGCACCGGTTTCAGGTCGATTGCGAACGCCCTAGGCTCAGGACCCATTGATTTCCGTCTGGCGGCATGATTCACGGCTCGAAAAAACGAGCGGTAACATGTCTGA
>NZ_JASHJX010000064.1 GCF_030732985.1 Nioella sp. MMSF_3534 | reverse complement strand
CCGCGAAACACCTCTCCACGATTTTCCGATCGGGTCGGATAGAAAAGCCCAGACTGTCCGGTCCCGGGGCGGAATTTTCTTCGAAGAAAATTCGTGCGCCCAGAATGTCAGCGCCGCCAGAGCCACGCATGTCCTGCGAGCCAGCCCTGAAGCTTCGCCAGCGCCCGGAGCCGGATCGCCGGGGTCGGGACCAGGCCGGAGGCGAGCCGCTCCACCACCACCTCCACCGGGCAGGGTCGTCCGGTCACCGGGTCATGGTAGCGCGGGTAGGCGATCAGCACGGCATGGGCCAATGCCGCGAGCGGGGGCCTTGCATGACGCCGCGCAGGCACCGGGCCGAGATCCTCCGTCAATCCCCACCCGGCATAGAAGGGCGCGCCCGTCACGCTGACAGGAACCCCGCGCAACAGCGCCTCGAACCCCATCAGGGATGTCATCGTCATGACCCGGTCGGCCCGCGCGAGCAGCGCCATGGGATCGGCCCTGTCCGCCACGTGGTCGGCAAGACCGGCCAGCGTGTCCGGGTCGATCCGCCCGCTGCGCAGCCCCGCCTCCACATCGGGGTGCGGCTTGTAGACCAGGAAGGCGTCCGGGTAGCGTGCCCGCGCCGCTTGCAGAAGCGCAAGGTTGCCCCGCACCTCACCGGCGCCGAGCCGGATCGAGGCGTCGTCTTCCACCTGTCCCGGAACCAGAACGATTTGCCGCCCGCCGCTGTCGGGCAGCCCCGTCGCGCCGCCAAGATTGTATTTTCCGACCCCGGTGGCCACCAGAGCCGCCACCAGCCTTTCGGCCCTTTGCAGACGTTCGGGGGGCAGGCTGGCCGCCTCGGTGATCAGCTGCTCCAAACGGCTGGCGCGGGTGGGGTCGTAGTAGATGCCCAGATCGTCGGTCACGAGGCTGAGCGGCGGGACAAGCTCCGCCCCCAGGCCACGGGATCGCAGGAACCCGTCCTCGACCCGTGTCAGCGGCAGGGCGGCCCGGTCGCAGGCCTCGCGCAGCGCGTCCGTTTCCTTCCCGGCCCAGACCATCACCGGGCGGCCATGCTGAACGGCCTCCTCCGGCGTCTCGGCAAAGCGCAGGGCGGGGCCGGACGCGGCGAACATCTTTTGCAGCGGTCCCCGTTTCCAGGCGCGCATCCCGCAGGCGACATGGCCGCGCCTGTCCTGCCGCCAGGCGCGGGCCTCGGCCTCCAGCGTCGCCAGAACATCCTCCAGCCCGCAGAGCCGGTCGCGGTAGGGGTCGTACCAGCGGGGGTAGAGGATCAGCGCCCCCGCCACCAGTTGCGCCCGCGTCAGCCGCCGCTTGCGGCGGGCCACCGGGTTGCGGTCCCCGGTCAGGCCCCAGCCGGCATAGAAGGGCTGGCCGAAGACCTGCGGTTTATGCCCGGCAAGGATCGCCTCAAACCCCAGTTGAGAGGATACGGTATAGACCGCCGTCGCGCCCTCCATCAGCACCCAGGGGCTGACCGGATCGGTGCACAGGCTGATCCGGTCGTTCGTGTCGCCATCGCCGTAATGGCCGGGGCGATGGCCGCCTGTCGTTTCGGGATGGGTCTTGATGACGATGCGCGCGCCGGGGTTTTCCTCCTGCGCCAGCACCAGCATCTCGCGGAATGTCCGATCCGATGCGCCGCCAAGCCGGATCGAGGCATCGCCTTTCGTCTGGTCGATGACCAGCACATAGCCGGGCGGGGGTGCGGCGAGTGTGGGATCGACAGCGGCGTATTTGGTCAGGTGGTTTTCGCGCATCCGTGCGATGGCATCCCGCGCCCGGTTGAGCAGCGCCGTGTCGTCCAGCGGATGGGTGGCCAGCAGATGCTCCAGATCGGAAGGCTGGCGGCTGTCGAACCACGCGCCGCGCCGGTCGACGGTCAGGCCAAGCGGCGGTTCACCGGAGCGGCCGGGATGAAGTGACCGCAGGAAGGCATCCTCGACCCGGACCACATGCGCGCCGGTCGCCTCGGCGGCTTTCTCGCCGCGCGCCGCATAGGGGCTGTGACCCCAGACCAGCACATCTTCGCCCGTCCCCGGCTTGCCAAGCGTCAGGTCATGGCCTGCGAGTTCCAGTATGCGGCGCACCCGGCGATTGGTCAGAAACCCGCCGGTGACATAGAAGGCCCGCCGGGGCTTGGCGGCTCCGGCGGGCGTATCTTGGGCGTGGCCCGTCATGCGGGGCCTTATTCGGCCAGGCTGCTGATCGAACCGGCGGTGGCGAGCGTGCCGGTCAGCGCGCCGATCACCTGGTTCCACTGGGCGAACGGTGCGACCGTCACATAGAGCGTGTCCTGATCGCGGATCACGAAATCCCGCGCCTGGAACATCCCATTGGGTTCGGTCAGGTCGAGCACGTAGATCATCCGCTGTGTGCCGCTGATATCGTTGCGGCCCAGAACCTGCCGCGAGATTGCCTCTGGCTCGTTGCGCAGGATGAAGACGCCGGTGGGATCCGCGAGGTTGGGGTTCAGCCCGCCCACGGTGGCAATCGCCTCGATGGCCGAGATGGTCTGCGTGTCGAAGGGCACGCGGGTCTGGGCATTGGTCGCGCCAAGGGCCGTGAAGGATCGCGTGTCCTCTTCGACAAGGATCCGGTCGCCTGCGCGCAGGGCGATGTCGAGTTCCGGGTTCGCGTAGAGGTCGTTGAACCAGATCGTCCCGGTATGGTCGCCGCGCACCACGGTCACGCGGGCGATCTCGGGTTCGACCGTGACGCCGCCCGCCGCGGCCAGCATGGCCGACAGGGTGCGGGTGGGCCGGTCGATCGGGTAGATGCCCTGCCCGCCGACGACACCCGCGACAGATACGGTCGCGCCATTGCCCGCCACGCGGCGCACGATGATCTGCGGATCGGGGGTCTGTTCATCCAGGCTGCGGGTCAGGATCTGGCGCAGTTGGTCGGGCGTGTTGCCCGCCGCCCGCACGCGGCCCGCATAGGGGATGAAGATGAAGCCCGCGCCATCGACCTGGATTTCATCGAGCACCGTCGAGGGCGTGCCCTGCGGCCCCAGAAGCGGATCGGTGACGTTTTCCCAGATCGACAGGGACAGCGTGTCGCCCGGGCGGATCGTGTCGGACCCGAGCTGGCCCGCATTGATGAAGTCCGACGAGAAGCCGAGCGCCTCGACCAGGGCCGTGGCACGCAGCACGCGGTCATTGACGGAAACGACGAAGGCATCGCCCTCTCGCTGCACGGATCCTGCGAACAGCTCGCGTCTGTTGGGGCCGGATCGCGGCAGGCCACATGTGGCCACCAGCGACACAACCACCAAGAGGGCGACAAACCGCGCCCCTCGGGAAGCCATAAATTTCACGGATTGGCTCCTTATTGCCTGTACTGCCTCGTTTATATTTTTTGCCACATTAGCGAATTTCTGTCGCCATGGCCAGTTTTCATTAGTTAACGACGCGCAGGTGTTGCCGAGGTGCAGGACGGCCCGCCTCCAACGAGTCATAGGGGTCCTCTGGCGACAGCATCATATCGACCACCTGACGCAGCAATTGCCGTCGTCCGCGTGCCGAATAGAAGCTGCCGGTGATCTGAGAGGTCTCCAGCAGGTAGTGCCGGTAGTCGCGATAGGCCTTGCTGTCGGGCCGGGTCGGACGCAGAAAGAACTCATCCAGGGGCTGTGTCGAGACGAATTCGGGTTTCAGATAGACCGCCGTTCCGAAGGCTTTCAGCGGCAGGCCCCGCCACAGCGCCTGTTGCGCGGCGGTGGAGTTTACCGTGACGGCGCTGCGCGCATCGTTCAGCAACCCCGCCAGCTTGCCCCCGCGCACGTAATGCACCCGGCCCGAAATGCCCTGTTCGGCAGCGACGCGCGCAATGGTACGCCGAATGGGCGCGCGTCCATCTTCCAGCGGGTGCGCCTTCAGCACCAGATGGTGATGCTGCGGCGCGCCCTTGGCGAAGCCCTCGATCAGCATTTCGAGGAACTCGGTCATGGAACTGAATGGCCCATGGTTCTGGAAACTCGCGTCATGTTCCAGTTGCAGCAGGGCAATATGATAGGGAAAGCCGCCGGTCTTGATCTTCCACGTCGCATACATGCGGTTCAGCGCATAGGCGGGCATCAGCGCGATCCGGCGCAGGTAGAGCCTGAGTTCCCGCGCGACGGTGATATTCCGGTGTGGTCGGAAGTTGCGGTAGCGGAGATTCAGGAACATCACGAACCAGTGGTAGAGCGCGCCGTAAAAGATGTGCTGACGCATGTCGCCCCATCTGGCGGGTGCGTCGGGCAGGTCGAGGTCCAGGTTTTTCAGGGCCTCCTGCATTTGCGGCACGGGAGTCTGCATCAGCCGGGAATGTCCGTTCGCGCCGCCGCGTTCATAGGTCACCCAATAGGGGCGCAGATAGCCTTCCTCGAACACATGCACGGTGATCCCGCGTGCCTTCGCCGCCTCGACCGCCGCCGCGTGGATGGGCCGCGTGTCGCCGTAGAGCACGATATCGGTGGTCCGTTTTTCGTCCAGCAGCTGCGCCAGCCGGTCGGGCCAATCCTCTGGCCGCCCGGTATAGGCGATATAGCTGGGGCGGTGATGCCAGAAGGCGCTATCACCCTGGTTGAACCCCACCCGCCAGACCTCTGCCCCCGCCGCGCGCAGCATCTTGCCGAGACGGTGAAAGAACGGGCCATGCGGCCCCTGAAGAAACAGGAAGGATCTGCGGTGAACGGCCTTGGGCGGCACTGGGGGCCTCGTGAACATAAGAACTGGTAACCTTTGTGGCGCAGGATTGCACCTGTCATGGGCGTCATGAGGGCCGGTTTGTGCCGTTAATATGACCGTTATCGGGGACTTGTCGGAAGCGGACAGGGCGGCTAGGTCAGGGGGACCAATGCGAAAGGCGCCCCCATGTTCACAGGCATCATCACAGATATCGGCACCGTTCAGAAGCTGGAACAGCGCGGCGACCTGCATGCGCGGATCGCCACCAGCTATGACACCGCAACCATCGACATCGGCGCCTCGATTGCCTGCGACGGGGTCTGCCTGACCGCCGTGGCTTTGGGCGAGGGATGGTTCGACGTGGATATCTCTGCCGAAAGCGTCTCGGTCACCACGATCCAGACCTGGGTGGAGGGCAAGCGGCTCAACCTCGAACGGGCGCTCAAGGTGGGGGATGAACTTGGCGGGCATATCGTGTCGGGCCATGTGGATGGCATGGCCGAGATCGTCGCCATGGTGGACGAGGGCGAAAGCACCCGCTTCACCTTCCGCGCGCCCGAGGCACTGGCGAAATTCATCGCGCCCAAGGGGTCGGTCGCGCTCAATGGCACCTCGCTGACCGTGAACGAGGTGAATGGCTGCGATTTCGGCGTCAACATCATCCCGCATACGCAGCAGGTCACCACCTGGGGCGGTGCCAAGGTCGGCGACAAGGTCAACCTCGAGATCGACACGCTGGCCCGCTACGTCGCCCGGTTGCAGGACTGGGCGTGAGCCGGGTCGTCACCCGATCAATCAATGATCAGACCGGGCTGCGCTGCCTCGATCTTGTGCAGATCGGCCCGGAACGCCACATATGGCTGGAATGCCGCCGCGACCCTGAGGACTCACATGGCTGGCGCGTGGTGTTCTACGCCGCACGGGAATTTTCCCGCGAGGCAGAAGCGTTGAACGACGCACGGGAACGGGTGGCCTGGCTGGACGAGGAGACAGCGGAATGAGCGGTATCGGACATAACGGCGGCCCGGCGATGGAACCGGGCTTCGGCTTTCGCAAACTGGCCTGGGGCAAGGCGCGCAAGTCACTGCTGAAGACCCTGCCCATTGAAATCGTCCGTGTCCGCGTCGCCCGCGCCAAGCGCCTGGGGATCGACTACACGACCTATGCCTCGATCCGTGCGGCGTCGGGCCATGACGTGGTGGCCTTCCTGTTTTCGGGCAACGCGCTGGAAATGACGCCAAGGCGGCTCACCCTGCCCGGCCATGTGACAGAGCGGCTGGAGAGGCTGGGGGGCGCAGCGGACCGGCTGGCCGCCATCTATGCGCCCGCGCATCCTGACGCCCTGCTCTCTGCCAATCCCGACCTGCTGGACCATGCCGCCCCCGCGCCGCGCTTCACCGAAAGCTGGTCGGCCATGCGCGACCGCATTCAAGGGATGGTCCGCGAGCGGGGCCTGCCCGCCGACGGGGTCGTTCTGGTCTCGGCCACCGCCGTGGAACGCGAATGGTGCGCGGCGGGATCATTGGCCGGCATCATCCCCTCAGACCAGTTTTTCGCACCGGGCCGGGCTGGCTAGCCTGCAAGCGCCGCATGTTGCGGATTTGCATCGCGGAACGGCCTGACCCTTTTCGTGGTTTGTAATTGTAAAAACAACACTTATATTGGGCACCCAGTCAACAAAGGGGCCGGACATGTCATTTGAACACGCGATCATCTTCGGCCTATTGGCGGCCTTGGGCCTATTCGTTCTCTGGCAACCCGTTCGGGCACTGAAGCAGCAGCGTGACGCCCCACACCTGGAACGGCTCGTGTCATCTGCTTCAGTGGCGCGAGACGCCCCCACGCGCATGCAGCTGCGCCTGTCCGCCGCGCCCGTCGGCAAGCTGATCCGAGCATTGCGCGTTGATGCGGGTGGGGGTGAGGTGATCGACGATCAAGCTCAGCCCGTGGCGCGTCGGGATTTGCATATTGCCCTGGTGCGGGCGCTGTTGCTTGAGGGAAGGACGCAAGAGGCCCGAAAAGCCGTCCGGTTGCAGATGCAGGAGGTTTACGGCCAGGACAAACAACAGCCCCCTTCGCGCGAAGACCGCCTGGCCATGCTGATTTCCCAGACCCGGATCGCCGTTCATGAGGCGCACAAGCGGGAAGCCGGAAGCATCGCCCGCCACTCCGCTGACAGGGCAGTGTCGGGCCTGTTTCAGGAGATGGCAGACCTTCGGCTGAGGGGCCTTCGCCAAAGGCTCGACGCAGGAGACCCTCTCGCAGCCGCCGAACTGGCACGGGAACTGCCACAGCGCAGCACGGAGAAGGCGCAGAGCGGCTGCCTCACCGACCCGAGGTTTCGCGACCATGGGGCCCTTTTGTGGCTGGAACTATGCGGGCGGTTGGGAGAGGCGATTGCCCTCGTCCGACAGGCCCTAGCAATCGTTGACGCCGCGCCAGCAGCGCAGACAGATGCAGAGGCTCCGGAACTGGCGGGCAGGTTCCGCGACTGGCTGTCGGCCAAACGGGCGGGGGATATGCTGACCATCGGTCCGGATGCGTCCCTCGATGACCGGCTTGATGCCCGTCGCGCGCGCGATGCCGGGCAGACCATCGTCATGCCGCGCGAGTCCGAGCATCTGCTCAGCACCGCGCAGCTTGCCCGTGACTTGCACAGCGCCGGTCGCGCCCACGACGCGCTGCCCTTTGCAAAGGAGTGGTGCGACACCGCGCGGGTTGCATTGGGCCGGGTGGAGGACCCCCCGGGCAGCCCCGCTGTGGACCTGATCTACGCCCTTTGGACCCTGTGGTGCATCCAGCGCGACCTGGATCACCGGCACGCTGCCGAGCAGACGCTGTCAGAGCTCGCCCCCATGGCGACCCGCCTTGCGGAGGATCTGGATCAGGGCCGCCCCTTCGAAGCCGACTGGTCCATCGACTCGGCACGCGACTATTTCCTGGACCCGCATTACGGCTATGGCTGGTCTACACGGGATCTTCTGGTGCAGATCGGACGGACGGATCTGGCGATGCGACTGATGGAACAGCAGATCGAGACCCTCGACCGTGACATCGCCGCTGCCAAACCGGGCGCCAACAATCTGACCGCAACGATCAAAGAGCGGGACGAGGCGCAAAGCTGGCTGGCCGCGCATCGGCGCTAACCCTTGCACCGCCGCGTGGCCTTGCTAGTAGGTCAACGGGCAGCCCCATTCAGGATCACGCCATGACCGGCCTATCGCAAGACACTCTGCTGATGATCCTCAAGATCGCCATCGTGCCGGTCATGCTGCTGTCGATCCTGTGGCGGAACCGGCGCGAGAAACACCGCCGTGCCAAGGCAGATGCCGAAGACCGGGCCGCCCGTAGGACACCCGTCCGGCGCGATGTGGTTGACCTGCACTCCCTCGACACCAGCGGGCTGCGTGATGCGCTGGCCAGGGTGGAGTCCGACGGACGCCTCGTCTCCAGGCGGAACGAACCCGTGACTGCAGCGATGCTGCGTCAGGCGCTGGCGTCGTCGCTGATGGATGAGGGTGCTCTGGCCGAGGCTGCAGATGTGATCGACTCCGGGTCGGTGGACGATCTGCCTCTCTTGCTCTGTTCGGCGCGTCTGCACGCTCTTTCCGGAAACAACGACGCGGCCCGAACCCTCCTGTCCGCCGCAGCGGATCGCCGATTTGAAGACCTGCAATCTGCGTCACGTGGGCTGCCCACACATCTTGCGCAGATGCTGGCCGATAGCCTGATCGAAGACCTTCATCTGCACCACAGCAATCGCCTGTCTGACGCAGGCCCGCTCAACCTGCTGGTGCTGTCGGGGCGTTCTGACGAAGCCCAAGCCCTTGCGCGGCATTCTGCATCCGAGCTCCAACGCGCTCTACAGGGGGCAGATATCGATCCTGAGGTCAGGATTGACGGAATACCTCAGGCGGCCCTTCGGCAGGCACAAGCTGACCTACAGTGCTTCGCCGCCCGCGACACATCAGTCGGCCAGGCATCAAACCGCTAAGATGCTTTCAGACAGGTCTTTGCGCATCCCGCGATAGTCCAAGAAATGCCATCCCTTCGCCCAAATCATGAAGACACCTTCCCGGTGACATATCCAAGGAGGTCGGCGATGATTCCGAACAAAGCGAAAATGGTGATTACCAGTTCCCTTATTGCCCTCAGCATCGCAGTGGCAACAGTCGGCGTCACATTGTCCATTCCTTCTGCCGCCGAGGCGCAGGGCAATGGAAACGGCAACGGAAACGGTGGCGGGAACGGCGGCGGGAACGGCAACGGCGGCGGGAACGGCAACGCCGGAGGCAACGGGAACGCCGGAGGCAACGGCAACGGTCACGGTTTGGTTGCACGCGAACTTGGCGGGCTGAATGCGGCCCATGCCAATGAACAGGCCTTCCTGAACGCCGCCGCCAACAGCCGCGTCGGAGAACTCGCCCCCCTGCGCGACGCCTATCGCGAGGCGCAGGACGCCTATGCAGAATGGCAGGACGCCTATGCCGACTATGTCGCTGAACGCGATGGCTGGACCGGTCGGACAACCGAGGAGATCCAGGCAGAAATCGACGATCTGGATGACACGTCAGAAACCTATGAGGACGATCTCGCGCGGCTGGAAGGTGAATACGACGACGCTGAAGCCCATGAAACGCGCCTTAGCGATCTTGCCAGTGCATCCAACGGCGCCGCTGCGGACTACGAAGACGCAGAAGACGCTGCGGACGAAGAGTTGGAGGAGATCGCCGGGGACTTGGACCTCTCCGACGCTGCCCGGGCACATCTGAGGGAGCTTCTGTCCCGCTAAGACGGCCAGTATTAACGAAAAGGGCCTGCCAAGTATCGGTAGGCCCTTTTTTTGTCTCAGCCCGCCGCGCGGGACTGACGCTTGCGCTCATGCGGGTCGAGGAAGCGCTTGCGCAGGCGGATTGCGTTCGGCGTCACCTCCACCAGCTCATCATCGTCGATATAGGCGATGGCCTGTTCCAGCGTCATGGTGACCGGCGTGGTCAGGCGCACCGCTTCATCGGTGCCGGAGGCGCGCACGTTGGTCAGCTTCTTGCCCTTCAGCGGGTTCACTTCCAGATCGTTGTCGCGGCTGTGTTCACCGATGATCATGCCGGTATAGACCGGCTCCTGCGCGCCGATGAACATCTTGCCCCGGTCTTCGAGGTTCCACAGCGCATAGGCCACGGACACCCCGTTCTCCATCGAGATCAGCACCCCCTGACGCCGCCCCGGAATCGGCCCGCGATAGGGGGACCACTCATGAAACACCCGGTTCAGAACGCCAGAGCCGCGCGTGTCGGTCAGGAATTCGCCGTGATAGCCAATGAGCCCGCGAGAGGGCACATGGGCGATGATCCGGGTCTTGCCCGCGCCGCCGGGGCGCATCTCGACCAGATCGCCCTTGCGGGGGCCGGTCAGCTTTTCGATCACCGCGCCGGAATATTCGTCATCCACGTCGATGGTGACTTCCTCGATCGGCTCCAGCTTCTGGTCGCCATCGTCGCGGAAGAGCACCTGCGGGCGAGAAATCGACAGCTCGAACCCTTCGCGGCGCATGTTCTCGATCAGAACGCCCATCTGCAATTCACCCCGGCCCGCGACCTCGAAGGCCTCGCCGCCCGGCGTGTCGGTGACCTTGATGGCGACGTTCGATTCCGCCTCTTTCATCAGGCGCTCGCGGATGACGCGGGACTGCACCTTCTTGCCGTCACGGCCCGCCAGCGGGCTGTCATTGATGCCGAAAGTGACGGTGATGGTGGGCGGGTCAATCGGCTGCGCGGCCAGAGGCTCGTCCACGGCCAGCGCGCAGATGGTATCGGCCACGGTGGCCTTGGTCATGCCCGCGAGGGAGACGATATCGCCGGCCTGCGCCTCTTCGATATCCTGCTGCGCCAGACCCCGGAAGGCCTGGATGCGGGTGACGCGGAACTGTTCGACCTTCTCGCCCATGCGGCTGAGCGCCTGCACGGTGGCCCCCACTTTCAGCTTGCCCGATTCGACCCGGCCGGTCAGCAGGCGACCCACGAAGGGGTCGGAGCCGAGCGTGGTGGCCAGCATCCGGAAATCCTCGTCCTGATGGGCCAGTTGCTTCGGTTTGGGCACATGGTTCACGATCAGGTTGAACAGCGCATGCAGATCCTTGCGCGGACCGTCGAGATCGGCATCCGCCCAACCGGAGCGGCCCGAGGCATAGAGATGCGGGAAATCGAGCTGATCCTCGGTCGCATCCAGCGTGGCAAAAAGATCGAAGCATTCGTCCAGCGCCCGATCCGGCTCTGCATCCGGCTTGTCGACCTTGTTCAGCACCACGATGGGGCGCAGCCCAAGCGCCAGCGCCTTGGAGGTCACGAATTTGGTCTGCGGCATCGGGCCTTCTGCGGCATCGACCAGCAGCACAACACCATCGACCATCGACAGGATGCGCTCCACTTCGCCGCCGAAATCGGCGTGGCCGGGGGTGTCGACGATGTTGATCCGGGTGCCTTTCCATTCGACCGATGTGGGCTTGGCGAAAATGGTGATCCCGCGTTCGCGCTCCAGATCGTTGGAATCCATGGCCCGTTCGGCCACGGCCTGGTTGGCGCGGAAGGCGCCGGACTGTTTGAGAAGCTCGTCAACGAGGGTGGTTTTGCCATGGTCGACATGCGCGATGATCGCGATATTACGGAGGTCCATCCGAGTGGGCCTTTCAAGATAAGCTGAGTTGGCATGGCCGTTACAGGGATGTTGCGGCAAAGGCCAGACCAAAACTCTTGAAAGAGTTTTGCAAGGCGCTTCGAAGCGCCTTGGCCGCCCTCACCCCCGCTTGCGCAGGCGCACGACCACGTCGAGTTTGGCGACCTCATAGCCTTCGGGCGGGGTCGGCAGCGCGGCAATCTTCAGTTCCGATTTCGCGGCGTCGACCAGTTGGCCGTCCTCCTCGAAATAGAAATGCGGGTGATCGTCCATGCGGGTGTCGAAATAGCTGCGGGTGCCGTCAACTGTGACTTCCTGCACCAGCCCCGCCTCGCAGAAGGCGCGCAGCGTGTTGTAGACCGTGGCCAGAGACACCTTGTCCCCCGCCGCGACGCTGGCGGCGTGCAGCCCTTCCGCCGTCACATGCCGGTCCTGCCCGTCGCCCACCAGAAGCGTCGCCAGCGACAGGCGCTGACGGGTGGGGCGGAGGTCTGCCTGGGCGAGCCATTTGGTGCTGCGTTCAAGAGCTTCTGGCGTCATCTGGGGTCTCATCTAGCGTGTTGACATGTAATATAGGCGCGCAGCGCACCGGTTTTCAAACGGATTCGGGTTGACGCACCGTCGCGGGGCCAACAGGTGTTACCTTGCGTCCCCACTTGTGCAGGTGCTAGGGGATGTCGAATTTGGCCGCACAGACGGCCGCAGACCACGGGAAGGGGCGAGGACACATGGCAGACTATCCCACGAGTTTCGATCGGGACGATCTTCTGAAATGCGCACGCGGAGAGCTGTTCGGCCCCGGCAACGCGCAATTGCCCGAACCGCCGATGCTGATGATGGACCGGATCACTGATATTTCCGGTGATGGCGGCGCGCATGGCAAGGGCCACGTGGTGGCGGAATTCGACATCACCCCCGACCTGTGGTTCTTCTCCTGCCATTTTCCCGGCAACCCGATCATGCCCGGCTGCCTTGGGCTGGATGGGCTGTGGCAACTGACCGGCTTCAACCTCGGCTGGCGCGGCTGGCAGGGGCGCGGCTATGCGCTTGGCGTGGGCGAGGTGAAGCTGACCGGAATGGTCCGCCCCGACCGCAAGATGCTGACCTACAAGGTGGATTTCACCAAGGCCATCCAGACCCGCCGCCTGACCATGGGCGTCGCGGACGGCATCGTCGAAGCGGATGGCGAGGTGATCTATCAGGTCAAGGACATGAAGGTCGCGCTGAGCGAGAGCTGAGCCAACCACTCGATATGCTACGGGAGACTGGCCGCTATTCCGGCGGCACTCCCACGGCCTCCATGACTGCGAGCCAGCGGTCGAGTGCCCCCGGGGCCGTCCACATCCCGGTGTGTTCCGCCCTTATCCTTGCAAGCGTGTAGGTCGGGTTCTGAGCGAGATATGCGCGGATCGCATCTGCCGCCTTTTGCTTGTTCCCAAGGCAGTGATGGATGGCCGCAAGATCCTTGTAGGCAGCCACCGGCATTGACGGGCACCCGAGGAATTCCTCCAGCGCGGTCTGGCACTCTCCAGCCTGCCAAAGCGCCCAGGCCTTCGTCCATACGACACTGAACCCATAAAGCGGGTCGATCCGTTCCGCCTGCGCGATCACGTCGAGCGCCTGACCGGTCTCTCCCACGAACACCAACGCATCGGCGAGACCGACAAGGACCAACGACGAAGACGGGTTCAGCTCCGCCCCTCTTCGAAAAGCGCCGATGGCCGCGGGAACCTCGCGGTTGAATAGCATTACGCGCCCGAGTGCGAGGTAAGCCATGAAATTGTTCGGGTCCAGTTCCACGGCTTTGCGCGCCAGCCGTTCCATACGTTCGCGTGCCGCCACCTCATCGCCCTCGATCCAGCCATGGCGCAGTCCGTTTCGCAAGGCGAGGGCCTGGCCCAGATACCCCCATGCGGAATCCGGGTAGTCCCGGATTGCCGCTTCCTGCTCCTGAAGATTGATCAGCAGGTTCTCGCGGTTGAAGTTGCGCATGATCCTGCTTTGCGCCGCGTTCGTGATCATCAGTGCGTTCACATCGCCCGCAGACATCTTGGCCTCAGCCATATCGACAACACTGAAGCCGACGGCATTCGCGATCCTGGCGCTGATCCGGCTGTTTGTTTCCAGAAGGTCCGCCAGAGGCACATCCATTTCCTCGGCCCAGATATGCGCCTCGGTCACACCGTCGATCAGCTGTACCGTGATGCGCAGCCGTTTGCCGTCATATTGCTGGCTCCCCTCGACAACAAAATCGGCCCCAAGTCTGGACGCGATCTCTGCAATACCAAGGTCTGTCTCGCGGAACTGAGCGGCCGACTTGCGAGAGATCACCGTCATCTGTGGATTGCGGGCGAGCGCCGTGATGATGTTTTCGCTCACCGCGTCGCTGAGAAAACCCTTTGTGCGGGGCGGCACTCAGATCATCGAAGGGCAGGACCGCGATCACAGGCGGTTCGGCGGTCGACCGGCGGCGAGGCGCGTCTTGCCGGGTGGGGACCAGTCGATATCCCCCGCGCGGTACGGTTTCGACGATGGTTTTATTCGCGTCGCCAATCACGCGGCGTATCTCGGCGATACATTGTGCCACGCTGTCGGGCGAAACGGCCCTGCCCGACCAGATGCGTTCGATCAAGGCGTCTCTTGTGACCGTGCACCCTGGTGTCTCAGCGAGAAAGGATAGGACTTCACGGGATTGGTAGCGCAGGTCGAGCTCGGTCCCGGTATCGTCATAAACGCGGCCCGAGGCGCAATCCAGGGTCACGCTTCCGAGGCGCATTTCAAAAGAATTCAAGGTATTTCGTTTGGCGAAACGCATCCCCAGGCTCTCTACTCCGACCAGTGCCTCAGGCTGCTGCAACTTCTCTCCCACCAGCGGCCCTTTGGCAAAATGCAGGGGCGTCATCCGCTCCCAAGATGGAGGATACGTTATGAAACGCGCAACGAGAATAGCGGGCATTTGGTCGACCGGATTGGCACATGGGGCCGCCACGCGGCGCATCCTCGCAGTTTCCGCGCTACTGCTCTTGACCACCCCGGCGGTTTCGCAGGAGTTTGACCTGATCACTCCGCGCGAAGATGCGCCCGTTCGCAATGCCGACGGAAGCGAGACCTTCCGGCTTCTCCCCGGCGAGTGCAGCGATCTCGAATACTTCTCGGACGAGCTGCAGATCATGACCTCCGATTGTGGGCGGCAAAGAAACCGGATCGAGTATTACGAAACTTCGACAGCGAGCGCCGGAGACCGGCGTTTGTACGAATGGGAGATCTTCATTCCGGAAGATTTCAGCTACTCTGCAACCAATGCGCGACTGACGGTCGGCCAGCTCGAAACCGGCACCGACATGCTCTACGGGTTCGAGCTGAACAACGGTGGCTACACGTTCCGGGCGCAGACCTGCATACCTGTCGAAGAATTTGGGGAGTGGCACAGCGTCGCCGTGCGCATCCAGTATGACTCAACGCCCCGCCAATCCCTCAGGGATCAAACGCCCGGTGTGCTTGTGGTCGAATGCGATGGCGAGGTAATCGTCGATGGAAGCGGCCGCCCCAACCTGGCCGAAGGCAGCGAGATTCAGTTCAGATATGGTCTCTTTGGTGGCATGAATATCGCCGACACTGACAATGTTTCAGTCTCGTTCCGAAATGTCCGGATCACCGCGTGGTAGGAGCCGACCCCCACGCCGCACCAACTTGTTCCTGCTCTGGCCGACCACCCCGATAAGCTTCGTATTTTGTCCTTCGGATTCCCTGGTCGCACCCATTGCAGGAACAGACACGCCACCTTGCACCTTCCCCCGGCAATGCCCTACTAAGACAAGAGCAAAGCAAGGGAGGCCACATGCGCCGAGTAGTTGTCACGGGCCTTGGGATCGTCTCGTCGATCGGGAACAATGCCGAAGAGGTCACGGCCAGCCTGAAAGCGGGCCGGTCGGGCATTGAGGCCAGCCCCGAGATGGTCGAACACGGGTTCCGCAGCCAGATCGCTGGCACGCTCAAGATCGACCCCAAGGAACACGTGGACAAGCGCGCCCTGCGCTTCATGGGGCCGGGCGCGGCCTATGCCCATATCGCCATGACGCAGGCGATTGCCGATGCCGGGCTGTCTGACGAGCATGTCAGCAACGTGCGCACCGGTCTGGTGGCGGGATCGGGCGGACCTTCGACCTCTGCCATGCTGGCCGCGCATCAGACGGTGCTGTCCTCTGGCGCGACCAAGCGGATCGGGCCGTTTGCGGTGCCCAAATGCATGTCGTCCACGATCTCGGCCAACCTTGCCACGGCCTTCAAGATCAAGGGCATCAACTATTCCATCACGTCGGCCTGTTCGACGTCCCTGCACTGCATCGGCAATGCGGCGGAACAGATCATGATGGGCAAGCAGGACGTGATGTTCGCGGGTGGTGGCGAGGAACTGGACTGGACCCTGTCCTGCCTCTTCGACGCCATGGGCGCGATGTCCTCCAAGTATAACGACACGCCCACCAAGGCCTCTCGCGCTTTCGACGAAGGGCGCGACGGCTTCGTCATTTCCGGCGGCGGCGGCATCGTGGTGCTGGAGGATCTGGATCACGCGCTGGCGCGCGGCGCCACGATCTACGCAGAGGTCACCGGTTTCGCCGCGACCTCGGACGGGCACGACATGGTGGCCCCCTCGGGTGAGGGCGGCGAACGGGCCATGCGGCTGGCGCTGCAGACGCTGCCCGAGGGCCGCAAGGTCAGCTATATCAACGCCCATGGCACCTCGACGCCCGTGGGCGATGTTGGCGAAGTGGACGCCGTTCGCCGGGTCTTCGGCGAGGGCAACGTCCCCCCGATCAGCTCCACCAAGTCGATGACCGGCCACGCGCAGGGTGCGGCCGGCGCGCTGGAGGCCATTTTCTGCCTGCTGATGCTGAAGGGCGACTTCATCACCCCCTCGATCAATGTCGAAACCCTTGCCGAGGGGATCAACCCCGGCGAGGTCGCCACCGCTTACGTAGAGAACGCAGGGCTAGACACGGTGATGACCAACAGTTTCGGCTTCGGGGGCACCAACGGCTCCATGCTGCTTTCCAGATATAACGGATAATTCCACATGGCTGATTTGATGAAGGGCAAACGCGGGCTGATCATGGGCGTCGCCAATGACCGCTCGATCGCTTGGGGCATCGCAAGGGCCATGCGGGCCGAGGGCGCGGAGCTGGCCTTTTCCTACCAGGGCGATGCGTTCGGCAAGCGGGTGAAGCCACTGGCGGATCAGTTGGGCGTCGATCTGCTGGTCGATGTGGACGTGACCGACGATGCCTCGCTTGATGCCTGTTTCGGGCAGATCGGCGAGAAATGGGGCAAGCTCGATTTCGTGGTCCACGCGATTGCGTTTTCCGACAAGAATGAACTTGGCGGGCGCTTCATCAACACCACGCGGGACAATTTCCGCAATTCGCTGACGATCTCCTGTTATTCGCTGATCGACGTGGCCCGGCGGGCGGAACCGCTGATGTCTGACGGCGGCACGATCCTGACCCTGACCTATATGGGGTCGAACCGGGTGACGCCGTTCTATAATGTGATGGGCGTGGCCAAGGCGGCGCTGGAAAGCTCGGTCCGGTATCTGGCCAACGACATGGGGCCGAACAGGATCCGCGTGAACGCGATCAGCCCCGGTCCGATGAAAACGCTGGCAGGCGCGGCAATTTCGGGCGCACGCAAGACCTTCAACACCGCCCGCGACAACGCCCCCCTGCGCGACAACGCCACGCTGGAGTCGATCGGTGGAACCGCCGTTTATCTGGCGTCCGACTACGGCGCCTGCACGACGGGCGAAATCATCACCGTCGATGGCGGCTATCACGTATTGGGAATGATGCAGCCTGAAAACCTCTGAGAGGTCTCAGGCCTGCGCCCCGCCGGACCGGCGGGCAGGGGCGGCACCCGTCGGGTGCCGCCATGCGTTTCAGTCCACGGACACGACCTCGACCGCGAAGGTCAGATCCTGCCCGGCAAGCGGGTGATTGGCGTCGAGCGTGATATGGGTTTCGCTGACCTCGGCCACGACAACGGGGATGGCCTGCCCGTTCGGGGCCTGCATCTGCAACTGGGTGCCGGGTTCGGTCGGGATGTTGTCGGGGATCTGATCCCGCGGAATCTGCTGCATCGCGTTCGGATCGCGGTCGCCATAGGCCTGGTCGGCGGGCACGGTCACCGTCTTGGCATCACCCGTTTTCAGGCCCTCGAACGCGGCTTCCAGTCCGGGGATGATCTGGCCTTCCCCCATCGTGAAGCTCAGCGGTTCGCGGCCTTCCGAGCTGTCGAAGACGCTGCCGTCGTTCAGCGTGCCGGTGTAGTGGAACGCAACTTTGCTGCCTGAAGTGGCCTCTGTCATGAAGTCATCCTGTGTGTGGGGGGT
>NZ_JASHJX010000063.1 GCF_030732985.1 Nioella sp. MMSF_3534 | reverse complement strand
GGCATATCCTCGGTGACCCAGGCCCGCACCGCGTCATGTTCCACGCCCGACCCATGCAGCCCCCGCCCGGCCAGGGCCAGCGCGGCGGCCTCGGTCGCGCCCGATGTAAAGACGATATCGCTGGCCTGTGCCCCGAAAGCCTCGGCCACCTGCGCCCGCGCCTTTTCGATCAGCGCCGTTGCCGCGCGCCCCTCCGCATGGACCGAGGACGGGTTGCCCACCACATCCATGGCCGCACACATCGCAGCCCGCGCTTCGGGGCGCAGAGGTGCGGTCGCGTTCCAGTCGAGATAGCTGCGCGGTGCCATGTCACCCTCCTGCTCGGTTCACGCCCTTCTGCCCCGCCGCAACGGAAAGGTCCAGTTGCCAGCCCCTTAACGCATCCCCGTTAACCTTAACGCGCGCCCTGCCCCCTTCTTCTTGGCCAAAATACTCCCGCCGGAGGCGTCCCGACCCAGCCAACTGCGCCACAGCAAAGTGGCTCACTCCTCGTCCACCACATGAAACAGGTTCGGCACCGCCGGGCACGGGGTCAGATCGTTCTGCACCACGTCAGAAAGTCGCGTCTGGTGCAGAAAGACATAGACATGTGCGCTCAGCCCCTCCCACAACCGGTTGGTCATGCTCTGCGCGCGACTGCCCGACATCCCGCCCGAGGCCCCGGCCCCGGTATGCAGCGCACTCACCGTTTCATCCACCGCCCCCAGCACATCCGACACCCGGATCTCGGCGGCGGGACGTGCCAGCCGATACCCGCCCCCCGGCCCGCGCACCGACTCCACCAGCCCGGCCCGGCGCAGCTTGACGAAGAGCTGCTCGAGATAGGGCAGCGAGATATCCTGACGCTTCGAGATTTCCGCCAGCGAAGTCAGCCCTTCGGTTCCCTGAAGGGCCAGATCGGCCAGCGCAACCATCGCGTAGCGTCCCTTGGTGCTCAGTTTCATCGGTTTTTCCCTTCTGGCGCGGCGTTCAGAGGCCTATGAACATTGACCTTTCCCGCAAGGAGGCTTAACTGCGATCCACCCCCCTGTTCAAGCCGGACGGGGGCTGATCCGACATTCTAGGTAGCGTCGCGCAAGGGCGTCAATGACAACCCCGCCGCGCCAGACGCGCCAGCAAGAGCAAAAGTTGAAGGAGCCGCGATGCCCGAGGTGATTTTCCCTGGACCGGAGGGCCGACTGGAAGGCCGCTACCACCCCCAGAAAGCCAAGGACGCCCCGATCGCGATCATCCTGCACCCGCATCCGCAATTCGGCGGCACGATGAACAATCGCGTGGTCTATAACCTGCACTACGCGTTCCACAAGATCGGCTTCACCGTTCTGCGCTTCAACTTCCGGGGCGTGGGCCGCAGTCAGGGCGAGTACGATCAGGGTATCGGCGAGCTGTCCGACGCCGCCTCGGCACTCGACTATCTGCAGTCGATGAACCAGAATTCCAAACATTGCTGGGTCGCGGGCTTCAGCTTCGGCGCCTGGATCGGCATGCAACTGCTGATGCGGCGGCCCGAGATCACCGGCTTCATCTCGGTCAGCCCGCCCGCGAACATGTACGACTTCAGCTTCCTCGCGCCCTGCCCCTCCTCGGGGCTGATCATCAACGGATCGGCGGATCGCGTGGCCAAGCCGCAGGACACCCGCATTCTGGTCGACAAGCTGCATGAACAGAAGGGCATCACCATCACCCATGAGGAGATGGAAGGTGCCGGTCACTTCTTCGAGGATCCCTACATGGACCCGATGATCGACTCGGTGCAGACCTATGTGAAGCGCCGCCTGACAGAGTCTACCCGCTGATGTCCGGTGGCGGCGATTTCATCACTGAATTGGCCGACAAGCTGGCGATGGACGCGCTTCAGGCCGAAGAAGACTATGATGATGACCGGCTGATCGAACAGCTGTCGACCACGATCGGGGCCGCCTCCATGACCCTGCAAGAGGCCTTCATGACATCTGTCCGCATCCGCCGCGCCGAAAAGCGCGGGCGTATCTGGCTGGACGCACGTATCGCCAAGGCCAAGGCGGCGAAAGCGGCGGAATGAGAGACCGGCTCGACCGCCAGTTGGCGTTCCTGATCGAGGCCGACCGGTTGAAACGGATCGACCGGGCCAGTTGGATCACCGGGCGTATCCGCCGCGAAAACAGTGCCGAGCATAGCTGGCACCTGACGCTCTTTGCGCTCACCCTGGCCGATCAGGCCCCGGACGGCGTTCGCATCGACCGGGTGATCCGCATGTTGATCCTGCATGACCTCGTGGAAATCGACGCAGGTGACGCCCCCGTTCACGGCACCCACGACTTCGAGGCGCTTGCCCTCGCCGAAGAGGCCGCCGCCGACCGGATCTTCGGACTTCTCCCCGACGATCTGGCGGCAGAGTTCCGCGCGCTTTGGGACGAGTTCGAAGCCGCCGAAAGCCCCGATGCCGTCTTTGCCAAATCGCTCGACAGGTTTCAGCCGCCGGTTCTGAACCTGCATTCCGAGGGCGGCAGCTGGCCTGAATACAACGTGACCGAAGATCAGATCCGCACCCGCGTGGGTCACAAGATCACCAAGGGCGCACCGGGGCTGTGGGACTGGCTGAGCCCGAAGATCGCGGAATTTTTCGGTCGGCGCTGATGCCCTGCGGTGACAGGCGGGCCGCCGTCCGCTAGGCTTTGCGCATAGTTGCTGCAATGTCATTTGAGAGCCCGCATGTCCCAGACCCTTGTTATCGTCATTCTCATTCTCGCATCGCTCACCGGGACGGTATTGATCGGCTACGCCCTCATGCAGTCGTCCCGGCGGCAAGCCGCGCTGCGCAACGCTGTGACGGACCGGGGCTGGCGCTATGACCGGCAGGAAGGCACCGGGGGACGCGCCCGCGTAACCACGATTTCCGACCCGGAGGCCGGGTGGCGGATGGAAATCAAGCTCAATTCGGCCACCGATGGCAGCGGCCGCACCAAGCGGAGCACGACATGGCACGCCCCAGACGCCGGAATCGCGGAGGGGCTGGCCATTCTGGGGCCTGCCATGTCCCCCGCGGAGGCCAGGAAGGCCGAAACCATGCTTGGCAAGCTCGGCGGTGGCATGGGCGGTTTCCTGATGTCCAGCATGTTCGGCGATCTCGGGCCAGAGGCTGCGCGGCTCGAATCCGTGGACGTGCCCGGTGCCCGCTGCCTGATGATGGCCACGCCAGAGGCGCGGGAGGCGCTGACCCCGATCGCCACGCACCCGATCATGGACGGAACCGAGGACAGCTTGCCGCGCGGTGCCCTGCCCGTCATCCGCCGTTCGCCAAAGGGGTTGGAGATCTCGCTGCGCACAGCCCTGTCCCGCCCCGAACAGGTTCTCGCCCTCGCGGAGCTTGGCGCAACGATGCAACGCGAACTCACGCCGAGATAACGGTATACGATTGCATACACTTTGCGGAATTGCTATTCCTCCCGCAACACACCCCCAGTTCCGAGGTTCCCGATGACCAAGATCAAAGTCGACAATCCCATCGTCGAAATGGATGGCGATGAAATGACCCGCATCATGTGGGATTTCATCAAGCAGAAACTGATCCTGCCATATCTGGATATCGACCTGCTCTACTACGATCTGGGCATCGAGGAGCGTGACCACACGGACGATCAGGTGACGGTGGACGCCGCAGAAAAGACGCTAGAGGTCGGCTGCGCCGTCAAATGCGCGACGATCACCCCCGATGAACAGCGGGTGGAGGAATTCGGGCTCAAGCGCATGTATCGCAGCCCCAACGGCACGATCCGCAACATCCTGGGCGGCGTCGTCTTTCGCAAACCGATCATCTGCCGCAACGTGCCGCGTCTGGTGCCGGGCTGGACCCAGCCCATTGTCGTGGGCCGCCACGCCTATGGCGACCAGTACCGCGCCACCGATTTCCGCTTCCCCGGCAAGGGCAAGATCACGCTGAAATTCGAGGGCGAAGATGGCGAGGTGATCGAGCGCGAGGTCTTCGACGCGCCCTCTGCCGGCGTCACCATGGCGATGTACAACCTCGACGACTCCATCCGGGATTTCGCCCGTGCATCCTTCAACTATGGGCTGGACCTGAAATGGCCGGTCTACCTGTCCACCAAGAACACCATCCTCAAGGCCTATGACGGGCGGTTCAAGGACATCTTCCAGGAGGTGTTCGAAGCGGAGTTCGAGGACCAGTTCAAGGACGCGGGCATCGAATACCAGCATCGCCTGATCGACGACATGGTCGCCTGCGCGCTCAAGTGGAATGGCGGCTTTGTCTGGGCCTGCAAGAACTACGATGGCGACGTTCAATCCGACACCGTGGCACAGGGCTTCGGCTCGCTCGGGATGATGAGCTCTCAGCTCCTGACGCCCGATGGCAAGATCATGGAGGCCGAGGCGGCGCACGGCACCGTCACCCGCCATTACCGCCAGCATCAGGCGGGCCAGCAGACCTCGACCAATTCCATCGCGTCGATCTTCGCATGGACCGGGGCGCTGAAACACCGCGCCAAGCTTGACGATAATCAGCCCCTTCGGGCCTTCGCCGAGACACTGGAAAAGGTCATCATCGACACGGTGGAAGCGGGCCACATGACCAAGGATCTCGCCCTGCTGGTCGGCCCCGATCAGGGCTGGCACACGACGATGAGCTTCCTCGAAAAGATCGACGAGAACCTGAACAAGGCGCTGGCCGGGTGATCCGTTTCCTGAAAAACCTTTTCATCTGGCTGCCTGCCATTCTGGCACTACTCCCCGCCTACGCGGTTGTTCGGTTGCGTCTAGAATGGCAGGCAGACTGCGCCGGAGGCCGCGCCGCCAACCCCGGCTATAACGTGGCCGATTGCTGGGACAATGAACGGGCAACCCTGATCCTTGCCGTTATTGCTGTCCTCTTGGTCCTGCCGGCGGTCAGCTTTGGCCTGTTCCGCTTGCAGGCCCGACGCAAGGCCGGGCCCGGCGCGGATCAGGCATAGCCACCGCGCCACCAATCGCTACATTGCCTCCATGTTCTGGCGCGCCCTGTTCCTGCTTGTCCTCGTCGTGGCCCTGTCGGTCCTGCTGACCCTGTGGCTTGGCGACGAGGTGCTGATCGCGCTCGGGCTGATCTTCCTGCAGCTCAAGGTGATCGGCCAGAAGATCGTGTCAATCGAGCTGCCCGCCATTCTGATCTGGCTGAAAACGCAAGCCGCGCTCTTCTTCCGCATCGAGCTGATCAAGAAATGGGTCATGACCACGGTCCTGCCGATGATCATGGGCTCGGCCCTTCGCAACCGACTCGATGCGCTGTTCAAACGGTTCAAGGCGGCGGCTGCCGAGCGTTACAGCCGCATGATGGGCTGGTATCGCGGGTTGCAATGGTATGAACAACTGGTCGCCGCGCTCATCGTGATCTTCGCCACGCTGGCGCTCTCGGTCAGTTCCATCGGGCTCTGGGTCGTGCTCTTCTCGGTCAAGCTGCCCTTCATGATCGCGGCGGGCGTCGGCGCGCTCTGGCGCATGCTCTGGACGACGCTGGCCAAATGGCTGTTCAAGCTCATCGCCTTTCTGCAACTGGGATGGGCGTGGAAATGGGTCCGCCGCCGCCTGCCCGAAAGCTATCTGGAACAGAAACGCCGGTGGGATTTCCGTGTCGCCCGCGCGGTGGTGCGCCGTCGCCGGATGACCGTGCGCCAGTTGCACGAGCAGAAAGACAGCCTGTCGATGCGCCTCTCGCTCATTGCAGGATATTTCCGTCAGGCAAGGCCAGAGATGCCCGCGCCCGAAGACCCGGATGAGGATCAGAGCGGCAGGTCGTAAAGATCCATCCGGTCGCCTTCGAACCTTGCGAGTTTTCCGGGGGCCAGCGGTGTCCAGTCCGCCTCTCCCATCTCCAGCGGTTCGGACACAACGGCCCAACCTTTGCGCGTGTCCGACCAGCGATAGTAGACCGTGGGCGAGATGCTGTCCGAGGATCCGCGCGCGGCCCAAAGCGCGGTGCCATCGCTGAAGGCCGCCGACAGGCGCAGATGTGGCGCAGCACCATGCGACCGGGACAATCCCGCCAGCTTGCCCGCCGCCCGTGCCAGCGCCCCCGCCGGATCGCCGTCCAGACCTTCCGCCAGTGCCAGAAGGAACAGCACCTCGCTATCCGTCGCCCCTTTGCGATAGGCATAAAGATCGTCGGGCACCATCATATCGGCATGTTTGCGGAAATGTTCAAACCCGCCGACTTGCCCGTTATGCATGAAGCTCCAGCGTCCGACCACGAAGGGATGACAGTTGTTGCGGCTGATCGCCGATCCGGTCGAGGCCCGCACATGGGCCAGGAACAGGCCAGAGCAGACCTGCTCGACCAGCGAGCGCAGGTTCGGGTCCGACCAGGCCGGATAGACATCGCGGTAGAGCCCCGGTTCCGGCCTGCGATCATACCAGGCCAGCCCGAACCCGTCGCCATTGGTGACGGTCTTGGCCTCGGTGGCGTTCTGACTTTGGTGAATCAGGGAATGGCCGGGACGGCTGACCACCTCGTCCAGAAAGATCGGTTCCCCGATATAGGCGGCCCAACGGCACATATGCTTTTCTCCGGCGAAACTATCACTCTTTTGCGCCGATTCTCCGGCGCCGAGAAGATCATGACAATCGCAAAGATTGGTATTAACCAAGGGCTGCGCAGTGCCGTACCCGTTTGGCCCGACCACCCCCTCGCCATGCCCCAGTCCAAAACCGCCCTGCCGCAATAGCGCCCCCGTCCGATCCTCGGGTCAAGGGGCGCGCATGCGCCGGCCGCAAGGCCGCTTGCCCTTGACGCGAGGATCGGACCGATAGACTCGAAAAGGCCCTGAGGTGGGCAGATCCCACCCTCGGGGCCTCTCAGCAGATCATCCCGTAGCCATCAACCGGCGAAACCCGCCGAAACCACAGGGCACCGCCCCCGCCACCATCCCGTGGCAACGCGGGCCGACGACGGCCCCGAAGGGGCCCCCCCCCCCCCCCCCCCGGTCGACGCCGCAGGCGGCGAAATCCCCCTATTCGTATTCCTCGACGATCACCAGATCGCGCTCGGACGCGCCGCGCGCATGGCTCAGCGCCTCCTGGTAGCGCGCCGATTCATAGCACGCGTTGGCCGCGTCGAGAGACGGGAACCGGGCCACCACATTGCGGGGATGGTCCCGGCCTTCCTTCTGGATGTAGCGCCCGCCACGGGCCAGAAAGACACCGCCATGTTCGGCAATCGCCTCTGTCGCGATCGCCGCATATTTCGAATAGGCTGCTTCGTCGGTCACCGTCACATGGGCAATCCAGAGTGCAGATGGCATGGCTCAAACTCCCTTCAAAACTGTTTCCGCCGCCGCGATGGCCGCCTCGGCCCCGGCGATATCCTTGCCGCCACCCTGGGCCATGTCGGGCCGGCCACCGCCGCCCTTGCCGCCCAGTTCAACGACCGCCGCCTTCAGTAGATCGACCGCCGACACCCGGCCCGTCAAGTCATCGCTGACCCCAGCTGCCACGGCCACCTTGCCGCCCGCATCGGCCATCAGGAGCACGGCAGAGCCTTCGCCCATGCGCGCCTTGTGCTCGTCAATCAGGCCCGGCAGATCCTTACCGGTCACGCCTTCCAGCACCTGCGCCAGGAAGGTGATGCCGTTCACATCGCGATCCGCCGGGGCCGCGCCGCCGCCACCACCGGCCATCGCCAATTGCTTGCGCAGCTGCGCCACCTCGTTTTCCAGCGACCGGCGTTCGGCCATCAGGGCCTGCACCCGCTCGGCCACATCGCCCGGCTGCGCCTTCAACAGGCCCGCGACCGCGGCCAGCCGGTGATCCTGCGCCGACAGGTAATCGAAGGCCGCCGCCCCCGTCAGCGCCTCGATCCGGCGCACCCCGGCGCTGGAGGCACTGTCGCCAAGCGCCACGAACACACCGATGTCACCGGTCTGGCGCACATGGGTGCCGCCGCAGAGTTCCAACGAATAGGTCTCGCCATCCATGCCCTTGCCGGACCCGGCCAGCTTGCCCATGGACACCACGCGCACCTCGTCGCCGTATTTCTCGCCAAACAGCGCCTGCGCCCCAAGGCCGCGTGCATCATCGGGCGTCATGATCCGGGTCTCGACGGGGGTATTCTGGCGGATGAAGGCGTTCACCTCCTCCTCGACCTGCTTGAGTTCCTCCAGCGTCAGCCCCTTGGAATGGCTGAAATCGAAACGCAGCCGGTCGGGCGCATTCAGCGACCCGCGCTGTGCCACGTGATCGCCAAGTGCCCGGCGCAGCGCCTCGTGCAGCAGGTGCGTGGCAGAGTGATTGGCCCGGATCGTGCTGCGGCGGCTGTGATCCACCTCCAGTTCCACCGGGTCGCCCAGCTTCATCTCGCCACGCTCCATCACGACCTTGTGGGCCGTGATCTTGCCATCCGCGAATTTGCGGGTGTCTTCGACCAGCGCCACCTCGTCGCGGTCTTCCAGCCGCCGGATCACGCCGGTATCGCCGACCTGGCCGCCGGATTCGCCGTAAAAGGGGGTCTGGTTCACCACGACCCAGCCGTCTCCGCCCTCGGCAATTCCCTCGACTCGGGCGCCATCGACGATCAGCGCGATGACCTGGCCTTCGGCCTTTTCCGTGTCATAGCCCAGGAAATCCGTCGCGCCCTTGCCGTCGGCAATGTCGAACCAGACGGCATTGTCCGCCGCCTCGCCAGAGCCCGACCACGCGGCACGGGCCTTGGCTTTCTGTTCTTCCATCGCCTCGTCGAAGCCTGCCATGTCCACCGCCCGGCCCTTTTCGCGCAGCGCATCCTGAGTCAGGTCGAGCGGAAAACCGTAAGTGTCATAGAGCTTGAACGCGGTCCGGCCCGGCAGTTCCGCCCCGTCGGGCAGATCGGTCAGTTCCTCGTCCAGCAGCTTCAGGCCGCGATCCAGCGTCTGGCGGAACCGGGTTTCCTCCAGCTTCAGGGTTTCCTCGATCAGCGCCTGTGCGCGGGTCAGTTCCGGGTAATGCTGGCCCATCTGACTGACCAGCGACGGCACCAGCCGGTGCATCAGCGGATCGGCCGCGCCCAACAGGTGCGCATGCCGCATGGCGCGGCGCATGATCCGGCGCAGAACGTAGCCGCGTCCTTCGTTCGAGGGCATCACGCCATCGGCAATCAGGAACGAGGTCGACCGCAGGTGGTCCGCGATCACCCGGTGATGGACGTTCTTGTCGCCATAGGGATCGACACTGGTGGCATGGGCCGAGGCCTCGATCAGTGCCTTGAACAGGTCCGTGTCATAGTTGTCATGGCTGCCCTGCAACAGCGCACCGATCCGTTCCAGCCCCATGCCGGTGTCGATCGACTGCATGTCGAGCGCCCGCATCGAGCCGTCCTCGAACTGCTCGTTCTGCATGAAAACGATGTTCCAGATCTCGATGAACCGGTCGCCGTCTTCCTCGGGGCTACCCGGGGGGCCACCCCAGATATGATCGCCGTGATCATAGAAGATCTCGGTGCAGGGGCCGCAGGGGCCGGTCGGGCCCATCTGCCAGAAATTGTCGGAGGTCGCGATGCGGATGATCCGATCCTCGGGCACGCCCACCTTCTTCCAGATCTCGAACGCCTCGTCATCGGTATGGTAAACCGTGGTATACAGCTTGTCCTTCGGGATGCCGAAATCGCGGGTGATCAGTTCCCAGGCGAAATGGATCGCCTCATCCTTGAAATAATCTCCGAAGCTGAAATTTCCCAGCATTTCGAAGAACGTGTGATGACGCGCGGTATAGCCCACATTGTCGAGGTCGTTATGCTTGCCGCCAGCCCGCACGCATTTCTGCGATGTCGTCGCGCGGTTGTAGTCGCGATGTTCGACCCCGGTGAAGAGGTTCTTGAACTGGACCATGCCCGAATTGGTGAACATGAGCGTCGGATCGTTGCGCGGCACCAAAGGTGAGCTGTCGACGATCTCATGGCCGTTGCGGGCGAAGTAATTCAGGAAGGTGGAGCGGATGTCGTTCAGGCTGGCCATCGTGGCAGGGCCCCTTCTCGGCAGGCGGTTTTGCAGGTCTTACGGCATGTAAACCCCACCTGCGGCGCTGTCCACAGGGCAAAGCGGTCTCGGGGCGCGGGGCGCCCATGAAAAAGGGCGGCTCCTGCCGGGCCGCCCCTGTCATTCTACCGTCGGAGGATCACTCCTCGACCATATCCTCGTCACCCTCGGTCATGTGGAAATCCAGCCCATGGGCGGCGCGGATCTTGTCCTCGATGGACATTGCCACCGAACTGTTTTCCTTCAGGAAGGCCTTGGCGTTCACTCTGCCCTGCCCGATCCGCTCATCCCCGTAGGAATACCAGCTGCCTGATTTTTCCACCACGCCGGCCTTGACGCCCAGGTCCAGCAACTCGCCGGTCTTCGAGATGCCTTCGCCATACATGATGTCAAACTCCACCTGTTTGAAAGGCGGCGCGACCTTGTTCTTCACAACCTTGACGCGGGTGGCGTTTCCCACCACCTCGTCGCGGTCCTTGATGGACCCGATCCGGCGAATGTCCAGACGGACAGAACTGTAGAATTTCAGCGCATTGCCGCCGGTTGTGGTTTCCGGGCTGCCGAACATGACGCCGATCTTCATGCGGATCTGGTTGATGAACACCACCGTGCATCGCGTCCGGCTGATCGAGCCGGTCAGCTTGCGCATCGCCTGGCTCATCAGACGGGCGTGGACACCGACCGAGCTGTCGCCCATGTCGCCTTCCAGTTCGGATTTCGGGGTCAGGGCGGCGACTGAATCGACCACGACCATGGTCACCGCACCGGAGCGCACCAGCGTATCCACGATCTCCAGCGCCTGTTCGCCGGTATCGGGCTGCGAAATCAGCAGCTCGTCCAGATCGACGCCAAGTTTTTTCGCATATAGCGGGTCAAGCGCATGTTCCGCATCGACAAAGGCGCACACGCCGCCCTTCTTCTGCTCTTCCGCGATGCAATGCAGCGTCAGCGTTGTCTTGCCCGAGCTTTCGGGCCCGTAGATCTCGATGATCCGGCCCTTGGGCAGGCCGCCAATACCGAGCGCGATGTCGAGCCCGAGAGAGCCTGTTGAGGTCGCCTCGATCTCCGCCACCGGGTTGTCGGCGCCGAGTTTCATGATGGAGCCCTTGCCGAACTGACGTTCGATCTGGGCCAGCGCACTGTCGAGCGCCTTCTGCTTGTCTGCGGATTTACGATCGGTCATGTCGAGAAGGTTTGCCATTGCCATGTTGTTCGGCTCCTTATTCCATACCGCTTGCTCCGCGGCAATGATGCTCATGTTCGCCTCTTGTTCTCAACCCGTTCTGAGATCAAAACGCGAACATTTCAAGTAAAATCTTGTCGTACCCAGTTTTTCCGTGAAGGATTAAGAAAAGGTTTAAAGTGACGAAGTAAGTGGAGTTTCAAACGGATGCTGGTGTTCTGGAAGCAGAGAATCGTTCTTCTGGCGGTCCCCAAGACGGGTACAACGGCGCTGGAACAAGCCTTGCTGCCTCACGCCAGCGCGGCGATTCTCGATCCGCCGGGGCAGAAACATGTCTCGGCGCAGGGATACCGGAACCGCCTGTCGAGTTTTTTCGAGCAGCGTGGCAAGCGCCCGATGGAGCTGGTGGCCGTGATGCGAGAGCCGGTTGACTGGCTGGGAAGCTGGTACAGGTACCGGTCCCGCCCGCAACTGGACGGCAAGCCGAACTCCACCGCCGGGCTCAGCTTCGACGCATTCGTCGAGGCCTGGTTGCGCGACGACAAACCTGCCTATGCCGAAGTCGGATCGCAGGCCAATTTTCTCTCCGACGGTCAGGGCAATCTCGCCGTCGACCGGCTCTTCCGGTACGATCGCATCGCGAATCTGGTCCGTTTCATGGAAGACCGGCTGGACAGGTCGCTGGACATTTCGCGCGCCAACGTGTCCCCCAAGGGGCCGGTAGAGCTCTCGGACGCGATGCGGAATCGCCTGATGCGAGAGGCCGCGGCGGAGTTTGCCTTGTGGGACAGTCTTTCCGGGCAGGACTAATGCAGTTGCCGCTGCACTGTCGAGGTCAGGTCCGACAGGGTGAAAGGTTTGGCCAGAAAGACCGAATTCGGGACCTTCGCCTCGGTTTGTTCCACCGCATCCTCGGCGTAGCCTGACACGAAGACGACCTTGACATCGGGACGATCCTTCAGCGCTTCGCGCACCCATGTCGGGCCGTCCATGCCCGGCATGATCACATCGGTGACGAAGACATCCACGTCGAGGCTGCTATCCGCAAGTGTCTCCAGAGCGTCCTCTGCGTTTTCAGCCTCAATAACGGTGAACCCGCGCATCCGCAGCGCCCGCGAGGCGAAGGCCCGGACGGAGGCCTCGTCCTCGACCAGCAGCACCACCGCATCACGGGGCAGATCCACGAGCCGGGCCGGGAGCTCTCGGGTCGCTTCGCCATCCGGGGCGACCGGTTCGCTTCGCTCATGCACAGGGAAATAGATCACGAATTCAGAGCCTTCCCCCACAGTGCTATCGACAAACACGTAGCCACCCGACTGCTTGACAATGCCATACACCATCGAAAGCCCCAGCCCGGTTCCCTCTCCCGCGCGCTTGGTGGTGAAAAAGGGCTCAAAAATGCGCGCGATCTGATCAGGCGGTATCCCCGTGCCCTCATCGCGCACATGGATCGTCACATATTGACCGGGCGCCACCTCTGCCCGGTCGCGGCGCAGCGCGTCTTGCAGGGTGGTGACGCGTGTTTCGACGCGGATGGTGCCGCCCTCCGGCATGGCGTCGCGCGCATTCACGACGAGGTTCATGATGACCTGATCAAGCTGACGGCGATCCGCGCGGATCGGCAGGAGATTCGGATCGTGGGTCAGGTCCAGCTTGATCTTTTCGCCCACCAGCCGGTTCAGCAGATGGGTCAGATCGGGCATGGTTTCCCGCAGGTCCAGCACCTCTGGCCGCATGGTCTGCTTGCGCGAGAAAGCCAGCAACTGGCCAACGAGACTGGCGGCGCGGTTGGCATTCTGGTTGATCTGGACAAGATCCGCATAGTCGGGGTCCCCTTGGTCGTGGCGCAGCATCAGCAGATCGCAATGGCCCGTGATCGCCGTCAGCAAGTTATTGAAATCATGAGCGACACCGCCTGCGAGCTCCCCCACGGCCTGCATCTTCTGGCTTTGCACGAATTGCTGTTCCATCGATTTGAGCGCCGTCGCATCGTGAAGAACACCCAGAAGCGTGGCCTCGCCCTCTCCGGCAATGCGGCCAAGGGTGATCTGCACGAAGCAATCATCCTCGCGCATCTTCGCCCGCACCATCTCGGGCCGTGAGGGGATGCGCTCCTCCAGCACATCGCTCAGCCAGTCATGAATCGGCCTCCCCAGACCTTCGACCACATCGGCGAGGTTCGTCGTGCCATCGGGGTGGCAGGCCATCAACGACTGAGCGCGGGGGTTGGCAGCCAGAATGCGCCCGTCCCCGGCAATGTGGACCAGCGCCACGGGAAGCGCACCGAAGGCCCGCGCGGCGACGCTGTCTTCCAGCGGCAGCAGGTCCACCGGCAGCACATAGATCTCGCGCCGCCCGTCACCGGCCTGCAGCTCGATCACCAGAACCTCGATCCAGTCCTCCGCCCCGCTCAGACGTACCCTCTGACCGGTCTTGACCGGCAGGGCTTCGAACACATCCGAAAGCGCCTTTTTCCGGTCGCCGAGCGTCTCGCGCATCGCCTCGTTCATCGACAGGATCGTGTCGCTGCGGCTGACCACCATCATCGGCAGGCTGGTGCCGCCGGGATGACGATGATGGTGGTCCGCGATTTCCTCCAGACGCCAGAGCGTTCCGGTGCCCACGCGAAACGCCGTCACCTGCACCGCACCGCGCCGCGTCACAACGGTTTCGCGGCAGGATCGGTCGCGCATCAGGGCGGTTTCCTGCCGGAAGGCCACAGCCGAGGCATTGGGCACCAGCCCAGCAAGGGCCCGCGACATGGGTTGCCCGTCGCGCGGGCCGAACCTGTCGCAGGCGGCGGGGTTCTGAAACAGGATGGCACCTTGGGAATCGGTACAGAACACCGCAACGGGATCTTCTGCGGCCACCGAGATGGCATTGCGCATGGCCGTTTCATCGGCCCGCGCACGGCGGAATTGCCCGAGCGTCAGCAGGAATGCCGTCGCCGTGATCGACGCCGCCGCGGCAAGCCCTGCAACGCGCGCCAGGACAGACTCCGCAAGATAGGCCACAGGTAAACAGGCCAGGGCCAGCAGGATCAATGCCCAGGAGGCACCGCCCCTTGGCAACAGGTTTCGCCTGCGCGACACGACCGAATGCTCCGCCACCCTGATCCTCCAGCTTCCATTCCGGGACCATCAGGACAGAAATGTGTTAATTTCGGATTAAAATCTGAACGGTTTCAGCCGTTGCCATTCCGGCGCGTGACCGCCAGGAAAAAGCCGTCGGATGCCTCGGGGGGCAGGAATCGGGCAGAGGTCAGCATCTCCCAGTCCGCCGCCGACAGGGCGGCGTCCACCACAGCCTGATTTTCCGCATCAAGCAGCGAGCAGGTCATGTAGACCAGGCGCCCACCGGGCCTGACAAGTGCTTGTGCCTGCTTGACAATCTGGCGCTGGACCTGCCCGAGTTCCGCCAGTCTCTCCGGGGTCAGCCGCCATTTGGCTTCCGGGTCCCGCCGCCACGTACCGGACCCCGAACAGGGCACGTCGCATAGCACCAGATCATAGGGTTCGCAGTCATCCGGGCGAGAGATCGTCGTCAGTATCACACCCGCCCGCGCCGCACGCGCGGGGATATCCGACATTCGGGAGGGATTGGCGTCATGGACAAAGACCTGCGCATCCGACACCGCCGCGATGGCCAGAGCCTTGCCACCGCCCCCGGCGCAATAGTCCAGAACCCTGCCCCTCTGCGGCCAGTCCACCGCCGCGCAGGCCAGTTGAACCGAGAGGTCCTGGATCTCGACCAACCCGTCCAGATAGGCAGAGGATTGCCGCAAGCGACGATCGCCTTCCGTGACTTTCAAAGCCATCTCAGCCTGACAGGTTTCCGAATTAATTCCGTCCTCTAGAAGGCGTTCCTGAGCTTGGTTAACCGAAGCTTTCCGGGCATTGACCCGCATGTAGAGCGGCGCGCGTTTCTGCAAGGCGCCAATGACATCCGCAGCGCACGCGCCAAGGCTTTCCCGCAGGGGCTGATGCAACCAGTCAGGAACATCGCGCCAGATATCGGGGGACGCATCCGGAGCCTGCCGTTCAGCATCACTCAGCGGGACCGGGGCGTGCCCCTCGCCGGTGAAAACCGTCGCGGGGTCAACGCCCTGCAACCGCAACAGCCCCAGCATCAGCCCGCGCCCGTCCACACCGCCGAGCGCCGCGCACGCACCCTTGCGGCGCAAGACATCATAGACATGGTCGCGAACGGCCGCCCGGTCCTTGGACCCGGCATAGCGCGCCCCGCGCGCCCAACCGGTCAGGGCCTTCTCGGCCGGCACGCCGTCCAGCCAGCTATCCAGCACCTCGATTGCGGCGGCAACCCGCGCGGCGGGGGTCACGAAACCACCTCAAGTTCAGCCCGCAACACCATCATCCAAAACGATAATTCGGGCTTTCGCGTGTGATCTGAACGTCATGGACATGGCTTTCCTTCAGCCCAGCGCCGGTGATCCGCACGAAGTTGCAGCCCCCCCGCATCTCGTCCACCGTGGCAGATCCGGTATAGCCCATGGCCGCGCGCAGGCCGCCCACCAGCTGATGCACGACCGCGCTGGCGGACCCTTTGTAGGGGACCTGCCCCTCGATCCCCTCGGGCACCAGCTTGTCACTGGCCGCATCCTTCTGGAAATAGCGATCGGCGGAACCGCGCGCCATGGCGCCGAGCGACCCCATCCCGCGATAGGATTTGAACGAGCGGCCCTGGTAGAGGATGACCTCACCGGGGCTTTCATCGGTGCCCGCGATCATGCTGCCGACCATGGCGCAATTGGCCCCCGCCGCGATGGCCTTGGCGAAATCGCCGGAATACTTGATGCCGCCATCGGCAATGATCGGGGTTCCGGTCTCGGCCGCGGCCCGGGCACAATCCATGATCGCGGTCAGCTGCGGCACGCCCACACCCGCCACGATCCGCGTGGTACAGATCGAGCCCGGCCCGATCCCGACCTTCACCGCATCCGCGCCCGCGTCGATCAGGGCCCGCGTGGCCTCGCCTGTCGCCACGTTGCCCGCGATGACCTGCACGGTGTTCGACAGCCGCTTGGCGCGTCTCACCGCGTCGATCACGCCCTCGGAATGGCCATGTGCGGTATCGACCACGACGATGTCGACACCGGACTCCACCAGCGCCTCGGTCCGCTCAAAGCCGGAATCGCCCACCGATGTCGCCGCCGCGACCCTGAGGCGCCCAAGCTCGTCCTTGCAGGCCGTGGGGTTCAGAACCGCCTGTTCAGTGTCCTTCAGGGTCAGCAGCCCGGTCAGCTTGCCCTGCCCGTCATGGACCAGCAGCTTTTCGATCCGCCGCGCCCGCATCAGGCTCTTGGCTTCTTCCAGATCGGCGGGTTCGGCCAGCATCGCCAGATCGTGTGAGGTCATCATCACATGCACCGGGGTGTCGTCCGACGAGGCAAATCGCATATCCCGGTTGGTCAGGATGCCCACCACGCGGCCCTCTGCATCGACCACCGGGAAGCCCGTGAAATTATACCTTTCGATCAATGCCTTGGCATCGGCCAGCGTCTGATCCACCCGCAACGTCACCGGGTTGTAGACGATCCCGCTTTCAAAGCGCTTGACCCGCCGCACTTCGCGGGCCTGGTCCTCGACATTCAGGTTCTTGTGGATCACCCCCATGCCGCCCGCCTGCGCCATCGCAATCGCCATGCGGCTCTCGGTCACCGTGTCCATCGCAGAGGACAGTAGCGGGATGTTCATCTTGATGGTTTGTGTCACCCATGTGCGCGTGTCGGCGGTGCTCGGCAGGACCGAGGATGCGCCGGGCACAAGCAGGACGTCGTCGAAGGTAAGCGCCTCGCGAATCTCCATAAGGGCCTCCAAGGCTGGGAGTTACGGTTGGCACGTCCCTATCTCATGGGTTTGGCAAAAGGGAAAGCCCCAATTCCGGTGGCTGGGACGGATTGGCGCGGGGCCTAGCCCCGAAAGCCGGTGGCCACCACGAATTTCTCGGAAGAATCCGACCGGCTCGCCCCCGGTTTCACATTGGCGACCTTGGTGAATTTCTGCTTCAGCATCTGTTGCAAATCGCCCTCGGCGCCGCCTGCCAGAACCTTGGCCACGAAGGTGCCTCCCTCTTCCAGAACGTCGAAAGCAAAATAGGCCGCCGCCTCGCACAGTGCGATGATCCGCAAATGATCGGTCTGCTTGTGCCCCGAGGCCGACGCCGCCATGTCGCTCATCACCACATCGGCCTTGCCGCCAAGCCAGGTCTTCACCTTCTCGTCGGCATCGTCTTCCATGAAATCGAGCTGATGGATCTCACAGCCCGCAATCGGCTCCACCTCCTGCAGGTCGATGCCCAGGATCGTGCCGATCTTCTTGCCCGGTTTCTCGCCCAGGGCATTGACGCGCTTCACCGCCACCTGGCACCAGCCGCCGGGGGCACAACCCAGGTCGACCACGCGCGCACCGGGCACGAGGAAGCGAAACTTGTCATCCAGCTCCAGTATCTTGAAGGCCGCGCGACCACGATAGCCCTCACGCTTGGCGCGTTGCACATATGGGTCGTTTAGCTGACGCTCCAGCCACAGCGTCGAGGACAGTTTCCGCCCCCGCGCGGTCTTCACCTTGACCCGCAAATCGCGCTGCCCGCGCCCGCTCGTGTTCTTTGCCATCGCCGTCGCCTTTCCAACGCCTCCCCATATAAGGCCACAAGCCCC
>NZ_JASHJX010000062.1 GCF_030732985.1 Nioella sp. MMSF_3534 | reverse complement strand
GATCAGACATGTTACCGCTCGTTTTTTCGAGCCGTGAATCATGCCGCCAGACGGAAATCAATGGGTCCTGAGCCTAGAATGGCAGAGACCTATTTGAGCGCGGAACAGATTGCGGCGCGGTATGGTGTGCATCGTGTCACCCCGTGGCGCTGGGCGAAAGCAGACCCAACTTTCCCGAAATCGGTGAAGTTGTCGGCGCAATGTACGCGCTGGAAGCTGTCTGAGATCGAAGCTTGGGAAGAGGGCCGCGCGAAAGCGGCGGCCCTGTAACGAAACCAACCGCCCCAAGGCGGGGGAACGGCTGATTTCGTGGGAGGGAATAGCCCCCGATAGCCGACCCCGCCGGGGCATTCAATCCTGAAAGGATACTGAATGAATAGAAAAACGGCTTTGGGCCGAATGGAGAAGTGCGTCCTGAGCGCACATCAAGTGGAACACTATGAAGCGGGCCGGTCCGATGCCCGCATGAAGGGGGAAGCCCTATGACCAGTGCAACCGAACTGAAATCAGCCCTTGGCGGTATTTGGCGGGGAAACACGGGTAATGCCCCATGCCCGGTATGCCAACCTGAGGGCGCGCCTGCCCAAAAGGCACTGGCAATCAAGTTGGAGGCGGGCCGCGTATTGTTCCACTGTCACAAGAGCAGCTGCGCATTTGCCGACATACTTGCGGCGGCTGGCCTAAGGAGGGGTGCACATTGCCCCCCTGACCGGGAAGCCGTCGCGACCTACGAGGCGGAGCGAAAGGCGCAAAACCAGCGGAAAACAGAACAGGCGGCCCGTGTCTGGAAAGAGGCGCGCCCAATCCAAGGCACGTTTGCCGAGGCCTACCTTTGCGCCCGTGGTATCAAATGCCCTTTGCCCCCGAGCCTGCGCTTTCACCCGGATTGCTGGCATGGCCCAAGCGCCGGGCGATATCCGGCAATGATTGCGCTGGTGATGGGCAGCGGAGGCTTTTCGGTACATCGGACCTATCTGCGCAATGATGGGGCGGGCAAGGCTTCGCTGGAGCCGAATAAGATGATGCTTGGTGCCGTGTCAGGGGGCGCTGTCAGGCTCACTGAGTGCGATGGGCGGCTGGTGGTGTGTGAGGGCATCGAAACTGGTTTGAGCCTTGCCAGCGGCCTTCTGCGCCGCCCTGCAACTATATGGGCGGCGCTGTCCACATCGGGGATGCGCGGGCTGCACCTTCCAGAACGCGCCGGGCGATTGACCATCGCAACAGATGGCGACGCGGCGGGCCATGAAGCCGGGAACGCGCTTGCGGAACGCGCCTGTGCGCTTGGCTGGCAGGTAAGCCTTTTGCCTGCACCGAACGGTCGCGACTGGAATGATTTGATCAACGCGAAAGAGGGGCGCGCATGAACATGAACACAGCGCTTCATCCCCGCGAAACGGCTTTCAGCCCAGAGGGTCCGCAACCGCTGGTGGGGGAGATCACCCCCGGCAAGGATTATCCGGTTGAACACTTGGGACCACTTCGTGACGCAGTCGAAGCCGTGCAAGGCAAGGTGCAGGCCCCGATAGCTATTCCGGCGGCGTCCGCTCTAGCAGTGGCATCGCTGGCAGTGCAGGGCTTTGCGAATGTAGAGACGCTGGGCGGGCCGCGTCCTGTGTCCCTCTATGCCTTGACCATAGCCAAAAGCGGGGAACGGAAAACCAGCTGTGATGGTCCGTTCATGACAGCTCTTCGCGACCACGAAAAAGTCAAAGCAAAAGCCCAGCGCGAAGTGATGCAGCATTGGGAAAACGAACATGCGCTATGGAAAGGAAAGCGCGACGGTATTCTTCTCGAAGCCAAGAGAGGCAAAGGGGAAAAGAAAACCGAAGCGCAGGCTGATTTGAACGCGATTGGGCCCGAACCAGCAGCCCCACCAAGCTATGAGCGCACGGTGTCTGAGCCGACCTTTGAGGGGCTGACCCGCCTCTTCGCGACCGGGCAGCCGTCACTTGGGATATTTTCTGATGAAGGCGGGCAATTCCTGGGCGGCCATGCCATGAACTCAGAAAACCGGCAAAAGACGCTGGCGGCTTTGAATGACCTGTGGCAGGGCAATCCAATTCGGCGGACACGGCAAGGGGATGGAGCATATACGCTCTTTGATCGCAGGCTGGCGATTCACCTGATGGTGCAGCCGACTGTTGCCCGCTCATTCATGGCTGACCCGATGGCGGTGGACACGGGGTTCCTCCCACGGTTCCTGATCTGCGAACCAAATTCGACAATCGGGACGCGGCTTCATGCCAATACCCGGCAAGATGAATTGGCGTTGCGTAATTTCTCGAAACGCTTGCGTGCGATACTCGAAACCCCGATGCCGATGGACCCGGACACCCGGAGTTTGGAACCGCGCTCCTTATCGCTGACCCCAGAGGCCCACGCGTTGCTGGTAGGGTTTGCGGATGCAATCGAGACCGCGCAAGCGCCGGGTGGTGAACTTGAGAACGTAACGGGCTTTGCATCGAAGGCGGCGGAACAGGCCGCACGCATTGCGGGGGTGTTTACCCTTTGGCACGACCTTGACGCCCAACACGTGCTTGCGCGAAACATGGCCGATGGTATTGCGCTTGCTCAATTCTATCTCTCCGAAGCGGTACGCTTGTCGAGTGCATCAAAGTTCAGCCGAGAAATCAGCCTAGCCGAAACCTTGCGCAGATGGCTTTTGGAAAACTGGGATCACGCCGAGATCACGGTACGTGACGTTGTGCGACTTGGGCCAAACTCATTGCGCGAAAGCCCAAAGGCGAAAGCCGCGCTGGGCATTCTTGAACAGCACGGGTGGATTGCCCCGCTACCCGAGGGAACCGTTGTGCGTGGAATCGCCCGAGCCAAGGCTTGGTCTATCGTGAAGGGAGTGCGCTGATGTGGTTTGATGTGAAGGCCGCGCTTGCAGAAATCAGAGGCTCACCCCTTGCGACAACCGCGACACCAGCGACACAAGAAAGAGAAACGCCCCAATTCGTCGCAGAAGTCGCGAGTGTCGCAACGCCCCCTGTGCACAGGGCAAAAGAAGCGTCGGTCCCCAAGTGTCGCAATGTCGCGAAAGTCGCAGGGGATACTGCCGCAAAACCTGACAAGAATGCAGCGGGGAATCCCCCCGCTTCCGAACAGATCACCCTGTTCAAGGAATGGGCTGTGAGGTTGCAAGAACAGGAAGGTGTTGCTCGCGACCGGGCAACCTGGATGGCTGCGCTCAGGGTCTTTGTGTTGCCGGATGAATGGACAGACTACTTCGATGGGGATGCACTCAAGCCCCGCTATAGACAGGTCAGCATTGCGATAGGCGACGGTATTGTCGTCACCTTCCATCAAAGCGGGCGGGTGTCGTTTTACGGCAAGCCCAGTGGCATTTAGGGACCGTGTTTTGTTCAAATTAGATGCGAGGCAAGGACCGCCCGATATCTCGGAGTTTTTTGCCTCGCAAAACCCACCGTTTGGTTATTCTCCCCAAATTGGCATCCCCCCTTGTCTTGCACTAATATTGTGCTTTGGATTTCCAGAGAACTGAGAAACTGAATGCGACCCTTGACTCACGCCCGGCGAAGGATGCCCCTTACCAAACCGCATGGGGGGTGGACCGGGAAGGCCCAACTTGCGAACGAACCCCGTTCAGATAGCGTAGCGCCCCTCAAGACGGACCTAGCCTATAAGGCGTAAAAAACGAACAAAAAAAACCCGCCGAAGCGGGTTAGTTTGAGCAATAAGGTTCCTCTAGGAGCTGAAGAGGAATGCCATATCTCTCGGAACCATTATAGGCGACCAACCCAAGTGCAAGGGGGGCTAGCAGTCACTTTTTTGAACACCCTCGCATCACCTTCAAGTGAGATGATCAGAGCAACAATTTGCACGGATTCGTTGCTCAAAGGCGAAAAGTGTCTGGCGGTTCACAGGGCGCGCGACATTCATCATGCCCTTGCGCACCAAGGTGGGTCGAGTATGAGCGTTTGCATCTACGACATCGGAAGGCAGTTAACGGGGTAGATAGAAAAGGATGATGTCTTGGAGATTCTAATCTTAATTAGCGCCCTACTAGCGCTCTGTGCGTTCTCCTATGGACTTTTCGTGGCCGTCTTTAGGAAGGGCCGACGGATGCGAGGCGTGAAGGTCATAGGCGTCTCATTTGTAGTTTTCATAGCCGCCGCCCTAGGGGGGGGTATCTATCAAAACTCGATCGCCTCACAGGCAGGGTTTGAAAGCTATACCACCTATCGAGAAGCTCTTGACGCGGGCATCACCGATCCTGACGTTTGGGCGGCAGAGGGCGCTGCGATACTCGCCGAACAGGAAGCGCGACGCGTCCAACAGGCGGCAGAGGCTGAAGCCGAGCGCGCCCGCGAAGCCGAAGAGGCCGCAGCGGTAGAAGCAGAACGTCATGCCCGTGAACAGCAGGAACGCGAGGACGAGCGACGGCGGGGGTTCCATTGTCTCAGCGCCTGGGATGGATCACACAGAGATTTCCGACACGCCGTTCGTGATCGTATGAGAGAACCGGATAGCTTCGAACATATCGAAACGCGTGTAGCCCCAGTTGATGAAGATGGGATGCACACGATCATAATGCAGTATCGCGCACGGAATGGCTTCGGTGGCATGAACGTGGGCACGGCGCTGGGGCAGTATAGGAACAGCGACTGTAGCTTCACTATTTTGTCAATCGAATAGATCCTTCGGTAGTGTCTCAGTTTGAAATTGTAGGTTCTTGCCGTTAGGGGGCTCTTCGTGAAGTACATTGATCTTTCGCAGCACCTTCACACTTCCTTGAGCGTCTGAGCCATTGCCGGTGCCGAGGTCGGCAATCGCAAAAGAGACTGGCGGTCCCCTGCCTCAACTGAAATCTCATTGACGTGAGAAGTCCCTGTCTCCTCCCAATTTCTCCATCTGGCGTGGGGGTGGCTGGGGGCGAGTACTTAGTGCCTAAATTGCGGTGCGCGCCCCCAGTCTTTTCAGGCCCAAGGCTTAGTGAATTGGTGCGGCTGACATACCGCTGAACCAGTTTTGTACGGTAGTCAGGACAAAGGCTTGCGGATCGAAGACTTCATTGCTCGCTGGCAGACTTCTGGTGGAAGCGAACGAGCCAATTTCCAGTCCTTTGCGAATGAATTGTGTGAGCTTCTTGGCGTGCCAAAGCCCGCACCCGCAACGCAATCCTTGAATGCAAATTCTTATTGCTTTGAGCATCCCGTGACCTTCATTCACACGGGCAGCAAATCGCGCGGCTTCATGGATCTTTATCGTGCCGGGTGTTTTGTCATGGAGGCAAAGCAAGGCGTTGGAGCCTCAGGCGGCGACGAAGAGGCGCAAGTAGCCCTGTTGCCGGACATGCCCAGCGCAACCCGGAAAGGCCATGGAACGCGCGGCACAAGGCGTTGGGATGATACCATGATGCGCGCCCGCGCTCAGGCGGATAGCTATGCCCGCGCCATTTCCCGTGAACACGGATGGCCGCCCTTCCTTCTGGTGGTAGACGTGGGGCACATCATAGAGGTCTATGCCGATTTTTCGGGCCAAGGTCAGGGCTACACCCAATTCCCCGACGGCAACCGCTATCGGATCGCCCTTGAGGATCTGCGAGACGAAAAGACCCGTGAGCGGCTGCGCCTGATCTGGACAGACCCCAACGCGCTTGATCCCTCAAAGATTAGTGCACAGGTCACACGCGAAGTTGCCGACCGACTGGCTGCGCTAGGCCGATCATTTGAAGGCCAGGGCCATGAACCCGAGGCGGTAGCGCGATTCCTGATGCGGTGTCTCTTCACCATGTTCGCGGAAGATGTGGACCTGATCCCGCATGATAGCTTCACGGACTTGCTTAAGCGCCTCAGGGGGCACCCTGAACATGCCGCCCCAGCGCTCAAGGGGCTGTGGCAGACCATGGACACCGGCGGGTTTTCTCAGGCGCTCATGATTGATCTGAAGCGCTTCAATGGCGGTCTATTCAAGGATGCCGATGCGCTTCCCTTGTCTGAGGCTCAACTGTCTCTGTTGATTGATGCCGCCGAAAGGGATTGGCGTGAAGTCGAACCGGCAATTTTCGGCACCCTTCTGGAGCGGGCACTGGACAAGCGGCAACGCCATAAGCTAGGGGCGCACTACACCCCCCGCGCATATGTGGAGCGCCTTGTGGTGCCCACGATCATGGAACCTTTGCGGGCCGATTGGAGGGATATCCAGGCGGCGGCACTGACCCTTGCCAATCAAGACAAGCTGGAAGAGGCTCGCAAGATCGTTGCGGACTTCCATGCGTCCCTTTGCGAAGTCCGGGTTCTGGACCCGGCCTGCGGGTCAGGCAACTTCCTTTATGTTGCCCTTGAACTGATGAAGCGTCTGGAGGGTGAGGTAACGGCGCTTCTGGCGGAACTCGGGGAAGATCAAAGCCCACTGTCACTTGCAGGCCATACCGTAGACCCGCACCAGTTTCTGGGACTTGAACTGAACCCATGGGCGGCGGCGGTTGCTGAACTGGTGTTGTGGATTGGCTATCTACAATGGCACTTCCGCACTCATGGCAAGGCGTCCCCTGCGGAGCCTGTCTTGCGCGATTTCCGCAACATCGTGAACCGCGATGCGGTGCTGAGTCATGAGGGCACCAAACCCCGGATTGACAAGAGCGGCGCACCTGTCACGCGCTGGGACGGGCGTACTATGATGACGCACCCCGTCACAGGGGAGGAAGTGCCAGACCCCGAGGCGCGGGTGCCTGTTCTGGACTACATCAAGCCCAGCGCCAACAAATGGCCCGAGGCTGACTTTATCGTGGGCAACCCGCCCTTCATTGGCGCAAGCCGGATGCGGGAGGCGCTTGGTGATGGCTATGCCGAGGCGCTGTGGAAGGCCTATCCCAAGATGCCGCAAAGTGCGGATTTCGTGATGTTCTGGTGGGAAAAGGCGGCGCTTGCGGCGCGCGGCTGGATACCCGCGACCGCCAAGACCCCGGCAAAGGGCACGCGCCGGTTCGGGTTTATCACCACGAATTCGCTACGCCAGACCTTCAACCGCAAAGTGCTGGCACCCCACCTGTCCGCCCCGAAAGCCCCGCTGTCTCTGGTTTTTGCCATACCTGATCACCCTTGGGTGGATGCTGGCGACGGGGCCGCCGTGCGCATTGCCATGACCGTGGCAGAGAAGGCGAAATCGACCGGACGGCTTCTGACCATTGCAACGGAACGCATGGGCGAAAGCGAAGCCGAGGGGCGGCCCGTGCGGTTCGAAATCGAGAAGGGCAAGATTTTCGCCGATCTGCGGATCGGGGCAGATGTGGCAGGGGCGGTGCCATTGAAGGCGAATGAGGGAATTTCATCGCCCGGCGTCAAACTGCATGGGGCGGGCTTCATCGTCACCCCAGCCGAGGCCCGCGCCTTGGGGCTTGGCACCGTGCCGGGGCTGGAAAACCATATCCGCGAATACCGCAACGGGCGTGACCTGACCGCCACCCCGCGCGGTGTTATGGTGATTGATCTGTTCGGGTTAAGCGAGGCAGAGGTGCGCAGCCGTTTTCCAGCTGTTTATCAGCGTGTGCTGGACAGGGTGAAGCCGGAAAGAGACCAAAACAACCGAGAGACTTATCGCAAGAACTGGTGGCTGTTTGGCGAACCGCGCAAAGAATTGCGGCCCGCTTTGACCGGCCTTTCAAGATATGTCGGGACAGTGGAAACAGCCAAACACCGAATTTTTAGCCTGCTGGATAGTGGTGTTTTACCAGATAACAAATTGATCGTGATGGCACTTGATGATGCATGGCATTTCACGACGTTATCGGCGCGAGTCCATTGGATTTGGGCCATCGCAAATGCCGCAAAGATCGGCGTTTATGAAGGTGATGCAGTTTATCCAAAAGGGCAGTGCTTCGACCCCTTCCCCTTCCCTGACCCCACCGAGGCGCAAAAGGTCCGGTTGCGGTCCTTGGGCGAGCAACTCGACGCGCACAGGAAAGCCCAACAAATGGCCCACCCCAAGCTGACCCTGACCCAAATGTATAACGTGCTGGAAAAACTGCGCGCGGGCGACCGGATCGAGGGGAAGGACCGCGAAATCTATGACCAAGGGCTGATCGGCATCCTGCGCGACCTGCACGACCAGATTGATACGGCAGTAGCCGAGGCTTACGGCTGGCCCGCCGATCTGTCGGATGACGAAATACTGTACCGTCTGGTAGACTTGAACCACGAACGGGCAGCGGAAGAGGCGTACGGGTTGGTTAGATGGCTGCGACCGGACTACCAGAACCCAGGCGGAAGGAAAGAAGTCGCTGCGGGCGAACAAACCACCATGGATATCGGCCATGTGGACACTGGCACGAAAGACCCATGGCCCAAGACCCTGCCAGAACAGATTTCCGCCGTAAAAGCCGCTCTTTCCGATCTGGGAGAAGCAACGCCAGAACAGGTTGCCCGCAAATTTCAGCGTGCCCGCGCGACATCTGTCAGGCCACTTCTGGAAAGCCTCACGGCCTTGGGGCATGCGCGAATCGTGGAGGAAGGCCGATTTGCCACCTGACAACGGCACCGGTGCGGCGGGCCACCCCAGTCTGACCTTCGTGCAGCACGGCATCGGTTCACCGCACATCGCTCGATTTTCTGGAAAAGGGCAGATATCGGCCTTTCGCCTCACCTATCTCGAACGAAGCTTCTTTCAGTCCCCTTGACGCGATGCTACTTGGGGCGACAGGCCGGTGTAGCTCAGCTGGTAGAGCACGTCATTCGTAATGATGGGGTCGTAGGTTCGAGTCCTATCACCGGCACCAGACTTCCTGTCAAACAGGCCACTCCAGGCGAAATCCTCTTCCACAGTGACGCCCCTGTCGAACCATTGTCGCTTTGCGACCGACCGGGATTCGCAGTGCGTCTAGGCACATCGCGTTGCAACCAAGCGTTTTTGATATGGCGGGCTGTATGGCGGGTAGGATCTAAAAAACCCAATTTTTCCCAATAAAATCAATGAGGTATGGCGGAGACGAAGGGATTCGAACCCTCGAGACCCTTCCGGGCCTACTCCCTTAGCAGGGGAGCGCCTTCGACCACTCGGCCACGTCTCCGCTGGCGGGTGTATCCGTCTGCAAACCGGGGAACAAGGGGAAATTTGCCTTTGCGGGCGCGCTTTTGATATCCGCGGGGGCAACGCGGCAATCTTCGGTTAGCGGATTGCGTTCTGCGGGGTGGGCGGGCAGGATCGCCCGGACAGGAGGCCCCTCATGAAAAACACCCAGGTCATTCTCGCCAACCGCCCGGTTGGTGTCCCGAAGCCCGAGCATTTTGCCATCCGGGAGGTCGACGTACCGGTGCTGGCCGAAGGGCAGGTCCTGATCCGCGTCAGTCACTGGTCCGTGGACCCTGCGATGCGGGGATGGGCCAATGACGTGCCCAACTACTCGCCGCCCGTGGCGCTTGGTGACCCCATGCGCAGCTTCGCCGTGGGCGAGGTCATGGCCAGCCGCCATCCGGACTATGCCGAGGGCGATGTGGTCGAGGGGCTTCTGGGCTGGCAGACTCATGCGATCAGCGATGGCTCCAATATCGGGCGCAAGGTGACCGAGGCCGACCTGCCGCGCAGCTACGCGCTCGGGATCATGGGGCTGAATGGCACCACCGCCTATTTCGGGCTGCTGGAGTCCTGCGCGGCGAAGCCGGGCGATACGGTCGTGGTCTCGACCGCTGCGGGGGCTGTCGGGTCTGCCGTGGGGCAGATTGCCAAGGTCATCGGTTGCCGCACCGTGGGCATTGCGGGCGGGGCCGAGAAGGTGCGCCAGTGCCGCGAGGACTTCGGGTATGACGCAGCCATCGACTACAAGTCCGAGGACGTGGCCAGCGCCGTCGCCGCCGCCTGCCCCGACGGGGTGGATTGCTATTTCGACAATACCTGCGGGCCGATTTCCGACGCGGTGATGACGCGGCTCGCGGTCGGCGCGCGGATCACCATCTGCGGCACGGCAGCAATCACCGAATGGGATCCGCTGCCCGTTGGCCCGCGCGTTCACCGACAGTTGCTGGTCGCGCGCGCCCGGATGCAGGGGTTCCTGATCTTCGACTACAAGGACAGGCTGCACGAGGCCCGCACCGCCTTGGCCGACTGGCTGCGCGAGGGAAAGATCAGCGTGCGGGAACACATCCTCGACGGGCCAGAGGCTGCGCTCGATTCCATCGGGATGCTTTATCGGGGGGAAAACACCGGCAAACTTATCGTGAAGGTGGACTGACCGGGTCTATTCGCCGTTGAACTCGACCGGCAGAATCTCCGACCCGTAGGAGCCCACATTGTCGATGGCCCAGGCCTCGCCGCCATAAGGGTCGTCGCCGATGCGGCCGATGCCGAACTGGATCTGCTCGCTCGGGTTCTGCACGACCACTTGGACCGTGTATTCGCTCTGCGTGTTCACGTTGGAACGGATGGCTTCATAGCGGGCGCCATCGGCCTCGGCCTCGTACCAGGCGGCCGCGATTTCCAGCCGTTCCTCGGTCACATCGCGATTGACGCTTTCACGTTCGATAAAGTTGTAGGACACCAGTGTTTCGTCGGATCCATCGCTGGCCACGCTGTTGGTGCTGCCACCCGCCAGCCGCGTCGCGTCGATCATAACCCCGTTGACGAAGAGCCGCATCTGGTCTGCTGCCTCCCAGTTGCCGATGGTCGTCAGATCGAACTCGAACATCGCATAGCCAGTATCGGGATCGAACGAATAGGTGTTCAGCAAGACCGGGGCACCGCTTTGATCGTAGTAGGGGCCAAGCATGCCTTCGAGCAGCGGGTCGTCATGCTCGTCGGCCATGGTGATCCAGCCCTGATCCCCATTGGTGAAATCGTTGAAGACCAGCTCGACCAGCCCGTCATCGCCACCTGCTGCACCCGCGGCACCGGAACCGGCGCCCGAGGCTTCACCGGATCCTCCCGCGATAATATCGGAATTCAGGGTATCACGAATACTGCCGGCAAGGCTTTCCAGCCCGCCACTGACCACGCCGGCAACCGCAAGGCCAAGCCCCACCGTCGCGCTGACAAGCGGCACCCAATCTGTGGTAACCGCGCCGAATTCGTCCAGGCAAAAAGCACTGATAGTATTCAGTCCCGCCATCTCTATGCACCAATCAAGTGCCCCCGAGACGGCAATGGACTGATATCTCGTCACAATTGAGGAGGAATTGCAGCAAGTTTGCCTTAATTGCCAAAGGGATCAGGCGTTGAACAGGAAGTGCAGCACGTCGCCATCCTTGACGGTATAGGTCTTGCCCTCGACCCGCATCTTGCCCGCTTCCTTTGCACCACCCTCGCCATTGCAGGCGATGTAGTCGTCATAGGCGATGGTTTCGGCCCGGATGAAACCGCGTTCGAAATCGCCGTGGATGACGCCTGCGGCCTGCGGGGCGGCGGTGCCCCGGCGGATGGTCCAGGCGCGGGCCTCTTTCGGGCCGACGGTGAAATAGGTTTCAAGGTTCAGCAGGCCATAGCCCGCCCGGATCAGCCGGTCGAGCCCGGCTTCCTCCAGCCCCATTTCACCCAGGAACATCTCGGCCTCTTCGGCATCAAGCTGGCTGATTTCCTCCTCGATCTGGGCCGAGATGATCACCGTGGCAGCGCCCTGTTCGCGCGCCATTTCCTCGACCTTGGCAGAGAATTCATTGCCCTCAGCCGCCGAACCTTCATCGACATTGCAGACATAGAGCACCGGCTTGGTGGTCAGAAGCTGCAGCATCTTCCACGCCTTGGCATCTTCTGCGCTGACCTCGACCAGCCGCGCGGGCTTGCCGTCTTCCAGCATCGCCTGTGCTTCGGCCAGCAGCCGGTCCTGCTGCTGCGCCTCCTTGTCGTTGCCTTTCAGCTTTCGGACGAGGTTCGCGCGACGCTTCTCGATGCTTTCCAGATCGGCCAGCATCAGCTCGGTCTCGATGGTCTCGGCATCCGCAATCGGGTCGATCCGGCCATCCACATGCGTGATGTCGTCATCCTCGAAGCAGCGCAGCACCTGCGCGATGGCATCGGTTTCGCGGATATTGGCGAGGAACTGGTTACCGAGACCCTCGCCCTTTGATGCGCCCTTCACCAGCCCCGCGATATCGACGAATGTCATGCGGGCGGGGATGATCTGCTTGGACCCGGCGATTGCCGCCAGCTTGTCCAGCCGCGGGTCGGGCACGGCCACATCGCCCACATTGGGCTCGATCGTGCAGAAGGGAAAATTCGCCGCCTGCGCCGCCGCCGTCTTGGTCAGTGCGTTGAACAGCGTGGACTTGCCCACATTCGGCAGCCCGACAATACCCATCTTGAAGCCCATCTCGGCCCTCCGCATCCTGTGTTCCGGCGCCTTCTATGCGTAAGGGGACGGCGCTGCAACGGGCTCGTTGGATCGTGGAGCGCCTAATCTGTGATGGCCTGTGTCAGACCGGAAATCTCAATCGGCTGCCCGCGTCCCTCACGGGGCGTAACCCAGAGTTCTGACGGGCGGCCCATCTCCTGTCCTTGTAGCACCCGGAACGAACCCGACTGAACATCGGTATCGCGCAAATACCCGGCCAGTGCGGCTGCGGCGGCTCCGGTGGCCGGGTCTTCGTAAACGCCATGCCCGGCAAAGGCGTTCCGGGCGTGAATCAGATCGGGGGCAGCCCGGTGAAAGAGGGTGACCGTAACAAAGCCGTGTCGCTGCATGAAGGCCGCACCGGTGTCGAAATCATAGGCCATGCTCGTCACGCTTTCATCGCGCGCCAACGCCACGGCCAGATGATCCGCACCGCCATGCACCTTCGCCACCGGGATCGCCGGATCGAGGTCTTCTTGCCTCAGCCCAAAGAGGGCCATGGCTTCTTGCAGCAGACTTTCATCCGCCACCGAATGACGCGTGGTGGGCGACACAAGTCGCGCGCCCCAGATGTCATCCTCTTCATAGGCCTCGACCGATATTTCCGTATCATTCAGATGCAGCGGATAAACCGCCGCCCCATGTGCCTGCCCTAGTGCCGCACCAAGGGCAATCGTGGCGTGGCCGCAAAACGGCACTTCCCCTTCCGGTGCGAAATAGCGCACCCTCCAGCCCGGACCCTCAGGTGCGGCAAACGCCGTTTCCGAATAGCCGACCTCCACCGCGATCCGCTGCATGTCGGCACCATCGGGCAGCCGATCCGTGATCATGACACCCGCAGGGTTCCCGCCCTGCCCGTCGCGGGTGAACGAGGCCAGCTTCTGTACGGTCATTGGATGCTCCTGTTGTCGCTTGCCCACTCAAGCTGGCGGCGGCGCAGCCGCGATGCAAATTCGAATATGTGAGTGGAGCCATTTCATTTGGTGATGTTCCTGCCGAGCCAGTGAATTCAGGGCATTGATTTCCCCGCCCACATTCGCCAAACCGGGCCGGAAGACTTGCGAGGAACTGCCATGACCCGGATCGACGCCAAATTCGCTGCCCTGAAGGCCGAGGGGAAGAAAGCCTTCGTGTCCTATATCATGGCCGGTGACCCCGACTACGCCACCTCGCTGGAGATCATGAAAGGCCTGCCCGCAGCCGGTGTCGATATCATCGAGCTTGGCCTGCCCTTCACCGATCCGATGGCCGACGGCCCCACCATCCAGCTGGCCGGTCAGCGCGCGCTGGAAGGTGGCCAGACCCTGCAAAAGACGCTGGATATGGCCGCCGAATTCCGCAAATCCGACGACACGACCCCGATCGTGCTGATGGGCTACTATAACCCGATCTACAGCCGGGGCGTGGACAAGTTTCTGACCGACGCAAAGGCCGCCGGGATCGACGGGCTGATCGTGGTGGACCTGCCGCCGGAAGAGGATGAAGAGCTGTGCATTCCCGCCCAGAAGGCGGGCCTCAACTTCATCCGTCTGGCCACCCCCACCACCGATGATCAGCGCCTGCCCAAGGTGCTGCAGAACACGTCGGGCTTCGTCTACTACGTCTCGATCACCGGCATCACGGGCGCCGCCGCCGCCGAGGCGACCGATGTCGCCCCCGAGGTCGCGCGCATCAAATCGCAGACCGACCTGCCCGTGATCGTGGGCTTCGGCATCCGCACACCCGAGACCTCTCAGGCCATCGCGTCCGTCGCGGATGGGGCCGTTGTCGGCTCCGCCATCGTGTCCGAAATCGCGGCAGGCAAGCCGGTGCCAGAGGTGCTGAGCTTCGTGAAGGGCCTCGCCGACGGTGCGCATCGGGCTTAAGTCCGATGATCGCCCTTTCCCTCGGAAGCTTCGCCCCCGCCCTGATTGCAGCGGCCCCCGGCACAATCGCCATGATCGCGACGACAGCCCCCGGCGCACCGACGCTTCTGCCGGGGCTGGTCACCGTCCTGTCGGCATTCGGCTAACCCACCTGCCGCCTGAGGATATGCGTCGCGCGGTATTTCGCGACCTCATCGCCGGTCTGGTTGTAGATCCGGTACTGGATTTCCGTCCGCCCCCGGTCCGGCCGTGACTGCGACGGGGTGGAGCCGATCACCTCCGCCTCTGCATGCAGCGTATCGCCGGGATAGACCGGCTTCAGCCACCGCATCTCGTCCAGCCCCGGTGACCCCATCGAGGCCTCGTTCCACACATCCGCCTCCAGTGTCAGCACGAAAGCGGTCAGGATGGTGTGGAACCCGCTGGCGATGATGCCGCCATAGGGGGACTCCTTCGCCGCCTCGGGATCGGTATGGAATGGCTGCGGGTCCCACCTGCGGGCAAAGCCCACGATCTCGGCCAGTGGCAGCGTCCGCGCCTCGGTCTTGAACCGGTAACCTACGGGCAAATCGTCGAAAAACATGTCTCCCTCCGCGTTTTGTCCCCTGCGGCAGAGTATCCGGAAAAAGGCCGTTGTGAAAACGCGCACATATTGGTAAGAATTTCTCACCAATCTTGGAGGAGATCCCATGCCCGTCATTACCAATATCGACGATCTCAAGCGCATCTATAAGCGGCGCACCCCCAAGATGTTCTACGACTACGCGGAATCGGGCAGTTGGACGGAACAGACATTCCGCGAAAATATCAGCGATTTCAGCCAGATCCGGCTGCGGCAGCGGGTGGCCGTCGACATGACCAACCGCAGCACCGCGACAAAGATGGTTGGTCAGGACGTGTCCATGCCCGTGGCGCTCGCCCCCGTGGGCATGACAGGGATGCAATGCGCCGATGGCGAGATCAAGGCCGCCCGCGCCGCCGAGAAATTCGGCGTCCCCTTCACGCTCTCGACCCTCTCGATCTGTTCCATCGAGGATGTGGCTGAACACACCTCCAAACCCTTCTGGTTCCAGGTCTACACGCTGACCGATGACGACTACATGCGCCGCCTGATCGGGCGCGCGCGCGACGCGGGCTGTTCGGCGCTGGTCATCACGCTTGACCTGCAAATGCTCGGCCAGCGGCACAAGGACCTCAAGAACGGCCTCTCGGCCCCGCCGAAACCCACGCTCGCCAACATGATCAACCTGTCGACCAAGTGGCGATGGGGCCTTGGCATGCTCGGCACCAAGCGCCGCACCTTCCGCAACGTGGTGGGCCATGTGGAGGGCATCACCGATCCCGCCTCGCTGACCTCTTGGACGGCGGAGAAATTCGACCACGCACTGGATTGGGACCGGGTCAAGCAACTGATGGACATGTGGGGCGGCAAGGTGATCCTGAAGGGCATCCTCGACCCCGAGGACGCGGTAAAGGCCGCCGATCTGGGGGCCGATGCAATCATCGTGTCGAACCATGGCGGGCGGCAGATCGACGGGGCGCTCAGCTCCATCCGCATGCTGCAACCGATCCTGGACGCCGTGGGCGACCGGGTGGAGGTGCATATCGACGGCGGCATCCGGTCAGGGCAGGACGTGCTGAAAGCCATCGCTATGGGAGCCAAGGGCACCTATATCGGGCGCGCTTTCGTCTACGGTCTGGGTGCCATGGGTGAAGAGGGCGTCACCAAGGCGCTGGAGGTCATCCACAAGGAACTGGACACCAACATGGCGCTGTGCGGAGAACGACAGCTGTCCAATCTCGGGCGGCATAACATCCTGGTGCCCAAGGGGTTTTCCGGCGAGTGGGAATAAGGAAAAGGGCGGCCACCAAAGCCGCCCTTTTGCGTCAGGCCGCCGTGTCCAGCCCCCTGCCCTTCAGCAATGCCTCAACCCCCGGCATCCGGCCCCGGAAGGCGGTGTAGAGCGCGTCGGCCTCCTCACTGCCGCCTGCTGACAGGATGAAGCGTTCCAACTTCTGGGCGGTTGCCGGATCGAACACATCGCCCGCTTCCTCAAAGGCTTCGAACGCATCGGCATCCATCACCTCGGACCACATGTAGCTGTAATAGCCCGAGGAATAGCCATCGCCCGAGAACACATGCGCGAATTGCGGCGTCGCATGGCGCATGACGATGGCGCGCGGCATGCCGATGCGCGCCAGTGTTTCCGCCTGCGCCGCCATCGGGTCGGCGGGCGCGGCCCCGTCGTGAAAGTCCAGATCGACCAAAGCCGAGGCCACATATTCCACCGTCTGGAACCCCATGTCATAGGTCCGCGCCGCCAGCAGCCGGTCCAGCAAATCCTTGGGCATCGGCTGGCCCGTTTCCGCGTGGCGGGCGTGCTTTTCCAGCACCTCCGGCACATCGAGCCAATGCTCATACAGCTGGCTCGGCAGTTCCACGAAATCGCGCGCCACCGAGGTGCCCGAGATCGAGCCATAGGTCACGTCAGACAGCATCTGGTGCAGGGCGTGGCCGAATTCATGGAAGAGCGTGCGGGCGTCGTCATAGGAAAGCAGCGCAGGCGCACCCTCGGCGGGTTTGGCGAAGTTGCAGACATTGACGACGATGGGCCGCTCCTCACCATCGAGCTTCGATTGCGACCGCATCGCCGAACACCATGCGCCCGACCGCTTGGACCCGCGCGCGAAATAATCGCCGAGGAACACCGCCATGTGGCGGCCGTCACGGGTGACCTCCCACACACGCACATCGGGGTGATACATCGGCACGTCAAGCGGCGCGAAGTCGAGACCGAAGAGCCGTTTTGCACAGTCGAACGCCGCCGCGATCATGCTGTCGAGCTGGAAATAAGGCTTCAGCTCCGCCTCATCCAGATCATGCTCCGCCACCCGGCGTTTTTCCGAATAGTAGCGCCAATCCCATGGCTCCAGATCGCCGTTCACACCCTCGGCCTGCATCATCTCGGTCAGACGGTCCGCGTCCCGCTCGGCCTGCGCCTTGGCGGGTTCCCACACCTGCATCAAGAGATCGCGCACATTGCCGGGCTTTCCCGCCATCTCCGTATCGAGCTTGAAGGCGGCGAAGCTGTCATAGCCCAACAGTCGCGCCCGTTCCTCACGCAGCGCCAGCGTTTCCGCCGCAATCCCGCGGTTGTCCGTCTCACCGCCGTTCGCGCCGCGCGCGGCCCAGGCCTGCATGGCCTTTTCGCGCAGGTCGCGGCGGGGGGAAAACTGCAGGAACGGCACGATGAGCGACCGCGAGAGCGTCACGACCGGGCCGTCGACCCGCTTTTCCTTGCCCGCCGCGCGGGCGGCATCCACCACGAAGCCCGGCAGGCCGTCCAGATCGTCCTCGGACAGTTCCATGAACCAGCTGCGCTCATCGGCCAGCAGGTTCTGGGTGAACTGCGTGCCCAGAACCGCAAGTCGCGATTTCACCTCTGTCAGCCGGTCCCGATCGGCCCCCTCCAGCGCCGCGCCCGCGCGGGTGAAGCTGCGATGGGTGAGGTAGAGAACGCGCAGCTGTTCCGGGGTCAGGCCGAGGCCGTCGCGGCCCTGCCAGAGCGCGTCGATCCTCTCCCACAGGGCGCGGTTGTTGGTGATTTCCGAGGAATAGGCGGACAGTTTCGGCGCCATGTCCCGCTGCAGCGCCTCGCGCGCCGGGGTCGCATCGGCCCCCGCGAGGTTGTAGAAGACGCCCGCCACCCGGTCGAGCAGCCGGTCAGCCCGTTCCAGCGCCTCGATCGTGTTGGCGAAAGTGGGCGGCTCGGGGGTGTCGGCGATGGCCCGGATCGCGGCGCGGCCCTGGTCCAGCGCATGGTCCAGCGCGGGGGCGAAATGGGTGTCTTCGATCTGGGCAAAGGGTGGCAGGGCGAAAGCTGTGTCCCAATCCTGCAAAAGCGGGTTCGTCATTATGTGTCTCCTTCGGGAGAAAGATAGGCGAGGCCTGCGCGGGTGGCGAGGGCGGGACGCCTCCGGCGGGAGTATTTTTTCCAA
>NZ_JASHJX010000061.1 GCF_030732985.1 Nioella sp. MMSF_3534 | reverse complement strand
CCCGAGGACAGCGTGATCAGCGAGGCTACGGCAGAGGCGATCCCCGCCTTCTGCTCCACCCGGCCATCGGCCAGCGCCGCGCCCTCGATCACATCGGCCACCGCGCGCACCCGCCCATCCGGCGTGAACCAGTGCAGGATCAGCCCCACGATCAAGCCGCCGATGATTGGCGCGACAAGGATCAGGAACCACGGCAGACCTTCGGCAAAGCTGTGCAGCATGCGCGGGTCTTCAACGCCATAGATCGTGCTTTGCAGCCAATCGATGCCCTTGCGGAAGAAGAGCGCCGCGAACCCCGCCGCGATACCAACGGCCAGCGCGATGAACCAGAACTGGATCTGGCTTGGCCCCTTGTGGCGCAGCACGTCCCATCCGCCCCGTGCAGCCGTCACCGCCTGGCTCAGCTGATCGCGCAAAAAGGGCTGTTTCTCGCCTGACACGGGGCCGTCATCCTCGCAATCATCCGGCCCGCCCGCTGCGCACCGGCTTTCCCCATCCCTAACCGCTTTTCACAGCAATGAAAATCGCGATGTCAGTCCCGCCGCGCGCCGTTTCCCGGCCTGTCAAGGCGCGCGCCAGCGCCCGCCGCAAGGCGGCTTGGCCTTGACAGGCCGGGGGACGGCAAAAGGCTTGCAAAGGCCCTGAAGCGGGCAGATCCCGGCTTCAGGGGCTCTCGGCAGACAGCCAGGACCGCAAAGCCCGTGCAACAAGGGCCATTTTCTCAGCGATCCCTCCGATATCCCGTGGCAACGCGGCCCGAGGAGGCCCCCGCGAAAGCGGGGGTTGACGAGGGCCGCTCGCGGGTCGACGACGCAGTCGGCGAAACCGCTCAGAGCTTCAGCAATTCCCGCGCCGCCTCATGCGCGGCATCGGTCACCGTGTCGCCCGACAGCATCCGCGCCACCTCGCCCACGCGATCCGCGTCCGACAGGGGCACAACCCGGCTCAGCGTCACCTCGCCCTCGACACGCTTTTCCACCCGCCAGTGATGCGCCCCAAGCGCCGCAACCTGTGGTGAGTGTGTGACAACCAGCACCTGGCTGCCCTCCGCCAGCGCCTTCAGCCGCCGCCCAACCGCGTCCGCCGTGGCCCCGCCCACGCCCCGGTCGATCTCGTCAAAGATCATCGTCAGCCCCTCGGCCCGCTCGCTCAGGCAGACCTTCATCGCCAGCAGAAACCGCGACAGTTCCCCGCCCGAGGCCACCTTGTTCAGAGGCCCGATCGGCGCGCCGGGGTTGGTGCGGGCGGCGAAGACCACCGCGTCCTGCCCGGTCGGGCCGGGTTCCGCCCGCGTGATCTCGGTCACGAAGACCGCGCGTTCCATCTTCAGCGGTGCAAGTTCCTGCATGATCCGCGCATCAAGACGCGCCGCCGCGTCCATGCGCGCTTTGGTCAATGCACCGGCTGCTGCGTCAAACGCTGCCCGCGCCCGGTCCCGCGCCGTTTTCAGCGCCCCCAGATGCGCGACCGACCCGTCCAGCGCCTCCAGCCGTCCGCGCAATTCTTCCGCGAAGCCGCCCAGATCATCGGGGGCCACGCCATGCTTTCGCGCCAGCGCCCTAAGCGCGAACAGCCGCTCTTCGGTTTCTTCCAGCTCTGCGGGGTTGAAGCTCAGCCGCTCCGCGAAGGCCTCCACCCCCGCCTGCGCCTCGCCCAGTTCCACAAGCGCCCGTTCGAGCGCGGCCAGCGGCTGCTCCAGCCCGCCCTCGGCCTTGTCTGTCAACCCGTCGAGCCAGCGCAGCGCATCCGACAGAGCGCCCTCGCCCCCCTGGCTCCCAAGCGCCTCCAGCGCCCGCGCCACGTCGGACCGCATCTTCTCCGCCCCCTGCATCAGGCGGCGGCGCGCGTCGAGCACCTCTTCCTCGCCCGGTTGCGGGTCGAGCGCATCCAGTTCCTCCACCGCATGGCGCAGGAAATCCTCTTCGGCCTTCAGCTCCGCCGCTTCGGCTTCGGCCTCGGCCAGCGCCCGACCGGCGGCTGATACGGCTCGCCACAGGGCTGCCACCTCGTCGCGCCGCGCCCCAAGCCCGCCGAACTCGTCCAGCATGTCCCGATGCACGCGCGGATCCAGCAGGCCCCGGTCATCGCCCTGCCCGTGCAGCTCTACCAGCGTGTCAGACAGCGCCCGCAGCACATCGCCCGAGACCCGCCGATCATTGACCCAGGCCGTCTTGCGCCCCTGCGCGGTGTTCACGCGGCGCAGGATCAGTTCATCGCCACCGGGCAGGCCCGCCTCTTCCAGCACCGCATGCGCTCCATGCCCGTCCGGCAGATCGAAGACCGCCTCGACCTCGCCCTGGTCCGCCCCCGCGCGCACCAGATCGGCGCGGCCCCGCCACCCCAGAACGAAGCCAAGGGAATCGAGCAAAATCGACTTGCCCGCCCCGGTTTCGCCGGTCAGCACATTCAGACCCGGCTGGAAGCTCAGCTCCAGCCGGTCGATGATCAGCATGTCACGAATGTCGAGATTGCGCAGCATCTCTGCCCTCACGGCCCTTGAGCGTCAGAGCCATTCCCCGCGCACCGTCTGCTGCCAGATCTCGCGCAACCAGCTTTCGCCCGCAGCCTCCGGTGCCAGTTCCTGATCGTTGAGCAGGCGGAAGGCATCGTCATAGAAGGGCGAGGCCTGGAAGTTGTGACCCAGGATCGCGCCGGCGGTCTGGGCCTCATTGGGCAGGCCAAGCGCCAGATAGGCCTCGACCAGACGCATCAGCGCCTCGGGCGTATGGCTGGTGGTCTGGAATTGCTCCACCACCACGCGGAAGCGGTTGATGGCCGCCGTATAATTCTCGCGGCGCAGGTAGTAGCGCCCGATCTCCATCTCCTTGCTCGCCAGATGGTCGAAGGCCAGGTCGAATTTCAGGATCGCAGAGGCGGCATATTCACTGTCCGGGTAGCGTTCGATCACCACCCGAAGCGCCTGCAGTGCCTGGTAGGTCAGGCCCTGGTCGCGGCCCACCTGGTCGATCTGGTCATAGTAGGACAGGGCCAGCAGATACTGCGCATAGGCGGCGTCTTCATCGGCGGGGTAGAAATCGAGGAAGCGCTGCGCGGTTGCGCGGCTGTTCTCGTAATCGCGGTCCTGATGATAGGCATAGGTGGCCATGATCAGCGCGCGCCGGGCCCATTCCGAATAGGGGTGCAGGCGTTCGACCTCAAGGAACAGGGCGGCGGCATCATCGGGATTTCCCGCTTCCATCTCGGCCTCGGCCTGCTGGAAGATCGGCTGCGCCTCCATCTCCTCGATCGGGGTGTCGTTGTTGCGGTTGCGCCAGCTGGCACATGCCGAAAGCGACAGGACCAAGGCCAATGCCACGCTCGCTTTCAACCCCGTTCTCAGCAATCCTCGCCCCCGTGCCATTGCCCGAAACCTCATGCGTCTACTTGCGGCAAGCTTGCTTGCCTGCCCTCTCTGCCATTGGTCCTAGCACATTAATTCTGAGGGCAAAACGCCTGAATCGTCCCTCGCGCGTTTCACGCAACGGCGGACAAGTCCTCGGGGTGCAGATCGACGCCGGGAAGCTGCGCCGCCTGATCGGGCGTGCATTCCACCATGCGCCACGCGCCGGGGGTCGCGAACAGCTTTCGCAACAGCTGGTTGGTCAGCATGTGACCGGCGCGCACGCCCTCGTATTCGCCAAGCACCGGCGCCCCGGCAAGGCCCAGATCGCCAAGCGCATCCAGCATCTTGTGGCGCACGGGTTCATCCGCGTGGCGCAGACCGCCCGGGCTGGTCACATAATCCCCGTCCACGACAACCGCGTTTTCACCGGGCACACCGCCAAGCGCGAGCCCGTTGGCCTGCATGAATTCCACATCCGCCTGGCGGCAGAAGGTGCGGCTATCGCATAGTTCACGCACGAAATGGCCGTTGCACAGATCCATCTCGCGGGTCTGGCGGCCGATGGCGGCATCAGGAAACTCGATATCGAAGCGCATCTTCATGCTGGCCGAGGGGCGCAGCGTGGCGCGGGCCTCGCCCTGTTCGACGCTGACCTCGGTCAGGATCTCGATCGCGGTGATCGCACTGCCCTGCCCCTGCACGCCGCGCGCCAGAATGCCCCGCACGAATTGCGCGGCAGACCCGTCGAGGATCGGCACTTCCGGCCCGTCAATTTCCACCAGCGCATTGTGCACGCCGCAGCCCACAAGCGCCGCCATCACATGTTCCACGGTCGAGACCTCGACACCGGCCTCGTTGCGCAGGATGGTGCATAGCTGGCTTTGCGGCACCGCGTCGTAGCGGGCCGGGATCATGTTGTCACGGTCGGTGATGTCGGTGCGCCGAAACCAGATGCCGAAAGAGGCCGCCGCCGGATGAATCGTCAATCGCGCCGGACGCCCTGAATGAAGCCCGATGCCCTTGAATTGAACTGCTGTTCTGATGGTGGCCTGCAAGGCGCGCTCCACTGTCTGTCCCAGGATCACGAGGATCGGTGCGGCCACATCCCACGGCCCTGACGCAATCCCCATGGCAAACAGAGTGCCCCCTCCATTTGCATGACCAAGGGCTTAACCGCCTCTTCCATGATTAACAATTCAAGGATTGTGACTCGCTGCAACAAAGCGGAAATATGTCGGCAGTTTTTCGCCACCGACCTGTGGATAACCACGTATCCCCCTGACCCTAAACGAAAAAGGACCGCCCCGAAGGGCGGCCCTCTTGGTCACAATGTGTAACGCGATCAGTTCGCCTGACGGCGCAGGAAGGCCGGGATCTCGATCCGGTCTTGCTCGGGATCGACCTGGTCATCCTCGTGATGGGCACGCGTCTGCATGCTTGGCTGACGGCGCTGAGTGGGCACCGGGGCCTCTTCGCCATGGCCGGTCATGCGGTTGAGCAGCGAGTTGATGCCGAAGCGCGATCTGCTGCCGTGATCCTCCGCCTCGGGGGCCGGGGTGGCGGCACGGGGCGCATTGCCACGGTCCTTTGCAATCGCATCGCGCAGACGGGCCAGCGTTTCCGGGGTCGGATGACCCTTGTTGGCGCGCGGGGCGACGTAGTCTTCCTCCACCGGTTCCGAAGCGACGCGAGCCTCCGGGCGCGGGGCCGGAGCGGATTCGGCCACCTGAGGCGTGTAGGCCGGGGCCGGAATGCTGTCATCCTCTTCGAACAGGTCTTCTGCCTGTTCATGGGCGGTTTCCGCATCGAAGCGGGTAAAGAGGCTGGGTTCCGGCGTGGCTGCGGGCTGGTCTTCCTCGATCTCTTCTTCCAGCATCATCGGAGCCGCCGCAGCGGCAGCACTACCCCGGCCCGACATGGCCACCGAGTCCGCGTGCAGGCGGCGCATCGGTGCCGGAATGTCCTGGTGGATCTCGGCGGCGTCGATGCCGGTGGCCACGACGGACACGCGCATCTTGCCTTCCATCTCGGTATCGAGGGTCGAGCCCACGATGATATTGGCCTCCGGATCCACTTCCTCGCGGATGCGGTTCGCGGCTTCATCCAGCTCGAACAGCGTCAGGTCATAGCCACCGGTGATGTTGATCAGCACGCCACGGGCGCCCTTGAGGCTGATTTCATCCAGCAGCGGGTTGGCAATGGCGCGCTCGGCGGCCTGAACCGCGCGATCTTCGCCCTCGCTTTCGCCGGTGCCCATCATCGCCTTGCCCATCTCGTTCATCACCGCGCGCACGTCGGCGAAGTCGAGGTTGATCAGGCCCGGACGAACCATCAGGTCGGTCACACCCTTGACGCCCTGGTAAAGAACGTCATCGGCCAGCGCGAAGGCTTCGGTGAAGGTGGTCTTCTCATTCGCCAGCCGGAACAGGTTCTGGTTGGGGATGATGATCAGCGTGTCGACGACCTTTTGCAGCGCCTCGATGCCCTCATCGGCCTGACGCATGCGCTTGGCCCCTTCGAACTGGAAGGGCTTGGTCACGACACCGACGGTCAGCACGCCCAGTTCACGGGCGGCCTGCGCGATGATCGGGGCCGCGCCGGTGCCGGTGCCGCCGCCCATCCCGGCGGTGATGAAGCACATATGCGCGCCGACCAGGTGATCAACGATGGTCTCGATGCTTTCCTCGGCGGCAGAGGCACCCACGGCAGGGCGCGCGCCCGCGCCCAGACCTTCCGTCACTTTCGCGCCCATCTGGATGCGAGAGGAGGATTTGGAATGCTGCAATGCCTGCGCATCGGTGTTGGCGACCACGAATTCGCAGCCGTCAAGCTCTTGGTCGATCATGTTGTTGACGGCATTGCCGCCTGCCCCGCCAACGCCAAACACGGTGATGCGCGGCTTCAGGTCCGGTTGATCCGGCATGGTCAAATTCAGGGTCATTTGAAAGTCCGCCTGTGGTTCTTGTTTGATGGCCCCGATCTTGTGCCGGATAGCCGATTTCTGCCTTGTTTGGATTGAATCCTAACGCGTTCGCGGCAGGGCGTCACGCAAAAACTGGCCCAATGACGCGAAATATGGGGCAGAATCCGGGCATGGCGGCGGGATTTTGCTCGTGGCCCCTGCATCTAGCGTCAAATTACCGGCCCCACACCAAAGATGCAGGGTCCGGTCCGGCTGATTTATCCGCGGATCACCAGTTGTCGCGGAACCATTTCACCGCGCGGCGCAGGGACCGGGCGGGGTATCTGTCGGCGGGAACCTCGAAATCCCACCATTCATCCTGCGGGTAAGCGGCAAACAGCGCCAGCCCCACACAGGCGGAAAAGGCCGGCCCGCAGGCCGATTGCGGCAGGCCCTGCACCCGCAGCGGGCGGCCAAGGCGCACCTGGTTGCCAAGGATGCGGCTGGCCAGCTGGTCAAGGCCCGGAATCTGGCTGCCGCCGCCGGTCAGCACGATGCGTTGCGAGGGCAGATGGTCGAAGCCTGCATCCTCCAGAGTGGCGCGCACCTCTTCGAGGATCTCCTCCACCCGCGGCCGCATCACGCCGATCAGCTCCGCCCGGCTGATCGAGCGGCGGTCATGTTCCCAATCGCCGGTATCGCTTTCCAGCTCGATCCGTTCGCGGTCATCCATGCCGGTCGCGACCAGCCCGCCAAAGCGGGTCTTGATCCGTTCCGCATCCGCAGCCGGGATCTGCAACCCCTGGCTGATATCGCTGGTGACGTGGTCGCCGCCCATCCGCACGGTGTCCGCGTAAATCATGTGTTTCTTGATGAAGATCGACACGCCCGTGGTGCCGCCCCCCAGATCGATGCAGGCCGCGCCGAGCTCCTGCTCGTCTTCCACGAGGCTGGAAACGCCCGCCACGTAAGGGGAAGAGGCCACCCCGGCCAGTTCCAGATCGCAACGCTTTACGCAATGCAGCAGCGTCTCGATCGCATGGGCCTCGATGGTCAGCATATGCATATCCGCCGACAGGCGGTTGCCCACATGGCCGCGCGGGTCCTTCAGCCCCGACCGGTGGTCGAGCGCGAAATTCACCGGCTGCGCGTGCAGCACCTCGCGCCCCTCGCCGATATCGGGCACGTCGCAGGCCGCCAGCGCGCGGGCCACATCGCATTCGGTCACGGTGCCGGTCTGCAAACTGGTTTCGCCCACCAGCCCGTAGGACCGGGGCCGCGCGCCAGAGAAGCTGACAATCACATGATCGACGCGCATATTGGCCATTTTCTGCGCTGCCTGTACGGCGGTGCGAATGGCGCGCTCGGTTTCCTGCACGGTGTCGATCTCGCCGAACTTCACCCCGCGGGATCGGGTCGTGGCCGCGCCGATCACCCGGAAATTCGACTGCCCCGCCATTGCGCCCACCTCTTCCGAGGGGCGCAGGTCGTCCGAGCTGTCGAAGCGCAGCACAAGGCACGAGGTCTTGTAGCTGCCAATATCCAGAATGGCGATCACGCCCCGGCGCATGGCTTCCTGTCGCTTGGCCCGCATGGCCCGCTGTGACTGATACAGCATACTCATCCGTTCCGGTCTCCCGTGATATCCGTCGCCCGCATGCGGCGCAGTTCCGCCATTGCCTGCGGGGTCAGTTGCAACACCGTCCGCGTGCCATCGCGCATGTCGACGCGAGCCACATCCCTGTCCAAAAGCTCCTGCGCATCATGCAGGGCCAGCACTTCTTCCAGCGCGCGCATCGGCTGATCGGCGGGCAGCAGGATGCGCGGCCCGTCCTCCAGCACCACGTCCCACCGGCGTTCGCCCATCCGCACGAGGCCCCGCAGCCGGTCCCCAAGCGGACGCGCCACGGCAAAGAGCGCCATCGCTTCCTCTGCCGCGTCATTGGCGCCATCGCCGGAAATCACCGGCAGATCCACCAGCCTTGGCCGCGCCAGCAGAGGCGCCACCCGTTCGCCGCCCGCATCCACGACCCAAAGCCCCTCGCGCGCCTGCCAGACCATGGCGGGGCGGCGTTCGGTCACGATGACCGCCAATTCGCCCCCGGACCGGACGCGCAGTTCCGCCGTGTCCACGGCGCGGATTTCCTCCACCCGCGCGCGCAGACGCGGCAGGTCCAGATCGAAGGAGGATGTGGGAAAGTCCAGCGCCAGCGTCGCGCGGATTTCCTCGGCCAGCACCGGGGTCGCGCCCTCGATGGCCATCAGGTTCACGCGGAATTCTGGCCGATCCTCGACCGAGCGGCGGATCTCCGCGACACTGTCCTGCAATCGCTGGATATTGGCGGGGTCAGAGGCGTAGAGCCCGACCGCCCCCGCAATCAGGAAAGACGGGATACCGACCCGCAGAACCGACCGGAACAGCGGCGTCAGCCACAGACGTTGCGCGCGATAAGACCAGCGCGAAGGCGCGGGATCGCGCGGCGCATCCCCCCGGCGGCGGATTATCTGTCGCATGACGCGTCCTCCACCATCCAGGCGCACATCTGGCCAAAGCTGATGCCGCAATGTTCGCCCTGCTCGGGGCTGAGTGAAGTGGGCGTCATGCCGGGCTGCGTGTTGACCTCCAACATGATCAGCCCATCCAGCCCGCGCGTGTCGTCCCACCGGAAATCGGCGCGGCTCACGCCCCGGCAGCCAAGCGCCTTATGGGCGGTCAGGGCCTGTTCCATGCAGGCGTCGAACACGTCCTGCGGCACATCGGCGGGCATCTCGTGGCGCGATCCGCCAACGGAATACTTGGCGTGGTAATCATACCAGCCATCTGTGAAGATCTCGGTTACGGTCAGCGCCCGGTCGCCCATCACGGTGACGGTCAGTTCCCGGCCCGGCGCATAGGTCTCGACCATCAGCATGTCGGGCATGTCTTCGGACAGCGCCGGCGGGCCGTTCGCCGCCTCCTGCACGATATAGACCCCGACGGAAGAGCCCTCGTTATTGGGCTTCACCACATAGGGTGGGTCCATCAGATGGGCGGCCATGATCTCGGATTTCGGGGCGATGATGCTCTCCATCACCGGAATGCCCGCCGCGCGGAACACATCCTTGGACCGCTGCTTATCCATCGCCAGGGCCGAGGCCAGAACGCCCGAATGGGTATAGGGCAGCCGCATCCATTCCAGGATGCCCTGCACACAGCCATCTTCGCCCCACCGACCGTGAAGCGCGTTGAACACGATATCTGGTTTGATCTCGGCAAGCCGTTCGGCCAGATCAAGGCCCGCATCGACCTCGATCACCGTGAATCCTTCATCCCTCAGCGCGGTTACGCATTCCTTGCCGGACGACAGGCTGACCTCGCGCTCGGCTGAGAGCCCGCCCATTAAAACCGCAACTGTGGGGAGTGTTCTGCCCGAACTATCCGCCACCTGTGCCTCATTCATGCCGCGGGCTTATCTGCCCGTCTGGCTTATCGTTTTCGCCGGTTACTCCGGCTTGTCACCGCCCGCCGGTTCGCCGACGCGCATGATTTCCCATACTAGCTCTATTCCGCTGTTTTGGAAAACCCTTTTTCGAACCTCTTCGCCAAGGGACTCGAGGTCATCCGCCGTTGCCCCCCCGGTATTGAGCAGAAAGTTGCTGTGTTTCTCCGACATCTGCGCGCCACCCCGCCGGGCCCCGCGCATACCTGCGTCGTCGATCACCTTCCAGGCCTTAAGGTCATGGACATCATCGGCGCGGCCGGTGCTGGAAAACCCCGCCGGATTGCGGAAGGTGCTGCCGGCGCTGCGCTCTTTCGTGGGCTGCGTGGCGTCGCGCTTGGCCAGTTGTTCGGCCATACGGGCCTCCAGCGCCTCCGGATCACCGGGGTTGGCCCGGAAGGTGACAGAGGTGATGACCGCGCCCTCTGGCAGATCGGTCTGGCGGTACTGGAAATGAATGTCATCGCGGGTCAGCGTGACGCGACTGCCATCCCGCAACACCGCCTCGGCTGACAGGAAATGATCGGCCACATAGCTGCCATAGCAGCCCGCATTCATCCGAAGCGCGCCGCCGATGCTGCCCGGAATGGTCCGCAGGAAGGTCAGGTCCATCCCCGCCGCCGCCGCCTTGCGCGCCACATGCGCGTCAAGCGCCGCCGCGCCAGCCGTCACCGTGCCCGCGCCGGTCTCGATCCCGTTGAACCCGCGCCCCAACCGGATCACCACCGCGCGCAGGCCCCCGTCCCGCACGATCAGGTTCGAGCCCACTCCCATGGGAAAGACCGGAACCGCCGGGTCCAGTGCGGCGAGGAAATCGCTCAAGTCGTCGATATCCGCAGGTTGGAACAGCCAGTCCGCAGGCCCGCCGACGCGCAGCCAGGTCAGATCGGAAAGCGGGCGGTCGGGCGTCAGGCGGCCCCTTGGCGTCGGCATCTGTGTCATATCCGCTTGGCTACTGCCGCCTTGGCACAGGCGCAAGCCCCGGCGTCATCCCTTCGCCTCACCCCGGCGGCGAAACCAGCCGATCGCCCCGCCGATCAGCACGCCCAGAATGGTAGGCGCCGCCATCAGGATCGCGACAATCGCATATCCCATCCCGTCGAACCCCGTGCTCTGACGGCCCTGCATGGTCGCCCAGACCATGATCGCCACCCCAAGCAGCGCCAGAACCGGCACCAGCCAGCCCTTGCGGTGCCGCATTGCGACGGTGCCGGTGATCAGGGGGATCACGAAACAGACAATCGGGACGACATAGACCATGCCCTACCCTGCCCCGGTCGCGGAAAGCTGTCCAGCCTTTAGCCCCGATCCAGCCCGGACCGGCGCGCCCTGGCAGCGGCCCCCATCCGGCCCCCGACAATCGCCGCCACCAGCGTCGGCAACACGAAGCCCACGGCAAGGTAGAACTCCGCCACGCCGTCGAACCCGGTGCCCTCGCGCCAGCCCGCCCAGATCTGCACTACGGGCCACATCAGCATGGCAAAGATCAGCACCAAGGCCAGCCAGACCCCGCGCAGCAGCGCCCGGCTGAGGTAACGCCCGATGGCCCAGGACAGCGCGAAGCCGAGCACGAGGCAGACCGCCACCATTCCGATCAGCGGCCACATCACTCCGTATCCTCATCCCGGCGCACCCGCGACGCACGCCACAGGCCGATCCCGCCAAAGACGATTGCCCCCGCCATGCCCGGCATCAGAACAAACATGCTGAAGGCGAAATAGCCCAGGTGGTTGAACCCCTCGCGCGGAATGCCGATGGCCTCCAGCACGTCGCTGCTCAGCAGGCCTAGCGCGGGCAGGCCCAACAGCAGGCAAAAGCTGAACAGCCAGCCCCCGCCCGCATAGCGCCCAAGGACAAACCCGATGCCGGAGCCCACAGCCAGCCCCGTACCGATGGCGATCAGCGCCTCAGGATTCATGCGCGCTCCGCTGCAACAGGCGGCGGCGCAGCCAGCGCCCCGCGTAGAAGACCGGCCAGCGCAGGACCGACACGCCAGCGGCCAGCAGGGCCAAGCCCCACCAAGGCCCCATCTGCATGGTCGCATATCCCAGCAAGGGAATGCCCGTGGCGATCAAGGCAAAGGCCGCGGGCCAGTGAAAGCGGCTCGGGGTCAGGCCCAACAGGCAGGCCGTGAGCCCCCAAAGGCTCGCCAATGTCAGGGAAAACGGCATCACGTGCCTCCTTCTCTCAGACGTCCCCACAAATGTCGTCCCAGAAACCAGAGCGGACGGCGAAACATCGACACCAGCCCCATTACGGCCAGCAACACCACCCAGAAGGAATGCTGAATGCCGATATAGATGAGCAGAGGGACCGCCAGCACCAGCAGCGTCAGCCCCGGCACATACTGCATCCGCATCGGCAGAAACGCGACAATGGCTGCCGCCACGACCCAGACACAGGCCAGCGTGAGCGAAATGGTCATGGGGCGCCTCCCGGATTGAACAGGTCCTTGGCCGCTTTGGCCGTTTCAACAATCCTCTTACCAGCAAAGAAGACCGACGCCGCTGCAAGTGCGTGACCAGGTTGCATTCCCAAGAGCGTTAGAACGTAGGACGATGCCCCGACCAACCCGAAACGATAGGTGCTGTCTGCCACCTCATCCACGTTCTCTCGCGGCCATTTCCTAAAGGAGTTGAGGAACAGGCGCGACAGACGCTCGGCTTTCTCTGCATCGACCTCGGACATGGTGTCGGCAACGGGCACCAGTGTTTGCAAGCCCTCGACGGCTTGGTAGAGCGTCGTCAGAGTTCTTATCTGTCGTTTGCTTTCTTCTTCGTCAGCGTCATCCCGGTAATTCCGGTTCTGCAAGCGCTGAACTTCCAAGGAGATGAACCCAAGAACCGCGTCAAAGGTAGGCGGCAGTTCGGAGCGATTGGCAATCATCGCGCCTTTGACGCGCGCTATGGAAGCTTTAGAACCGGCTTCCATTTCGGCAAGCAGTGTTTTTAGGGGTCTCTCAACATCGTCGGGTTTGTACTTCTCTACAATCTCGGCGATCATCGCGTTCACATGCGCTGCGCCCTGCTTCCAATCCTCGTCGGGGATCAGGACGATCTCTTTCAACATCTCCCAGTTCTGGTCTGCCCCGGTCAACTGAGCCTCGTACCAGTCGATCCAGAATTGCCAGCCGGTGTCACCAAGTCGAATTTGCTTCGACAAAGCCTCCCGGACCCTTTGCCACGGAAACAGAATCGCGGGAGGGACATTGTCGGGCCAAAGCGATAGACCACCAGTGAGTTGCGTGCCTTGAAATAGGTTGGCATCTCTACGCGTTTCACTCCAAACGTCTTCATATGCCGCTGTAGGAATGCTGTCCGCAGTCGTGCTCACTGCAATATGGGAGCTGTATACTGCCGATGCAGCGTCCCTATGCGAGTTGAAGACAAGAAAGGTAGCATTATCCGCTGCTGCCAGTGCGGCCAAGGCAGCATCGAGCGCATGGCTTGCACTCAGGTCTTCCGGCCGTACGAATTTGCCAACAGAGTTAAGAGTAGATGAAACGGCACGCTCTAATTGTTCAGTCGCTTCGACAGCTCGAAGGCGCGTCACAAGCAGGAGCCGCCAGTGGCTGATATCGGTCAACTCGGACAACGAACTCTTTTCAGCGGCCCATCCCCAATACAAAGGCATGACGCGCGCTGCCGCTCGATGTGACAGCAGCACCCCATGCTCCGGGGAAACACTAGAGAGCCAAGTCTCTAAACTGATTTCATCCCTGATATCCGCGATCTCGACCATTCAGATGCCTGTTGTCACCCTTCCCTCAACCGCTCCGGCAGCCCATGCGCCCATGCGCTGATCGTCCCCGCCCCGAGGCACACGACCATATCCCCCGGACGGGCCTGTTCGCGGACCAAGCGTTCCAGATCATCCTCGTTCAATATGGCGCGGGCGTGGCGGTGGCCGTGGGCGACGAGGCCCGCGACCAGACCGTCTCGCGTCGCGCCTTCAATGGGATCCTCGCCCGCCGCGTAGACCTCGGCGATGGCGACCACATCGGCCTCGTTGAAACAGGTGCAGAAGTCGTCAAAGAGCGAATGCAACCGGCTGTAGCGGTGCGGCTGATGCACGGCGATGACCCGGCCCTCGGTGGCCTGACGGGCGGCTTTCAGCACGGCGGCGATTTCAACGGGATGGTGGCCGTAATCGTCGATGATGGTGATGCCGCCCACCTCGCCCACCTTGGTGAAGCGGCGGTTGACGCCTTTGAAATTGGCCATAGCCTCCCGGATTTCAGCGGATTTCATCCCCAGATGGCGGGCCACGGCCACGGCGGCCAAGGCGTTGGAGACATTGTGATCCCCCGGCATCGGCAAGGTACAGCCCTCGATCACCTGCTCCTCATTGCCCAAACGGATGTCGAAATGCGCCACGCCCGCCTTGTAGGTCAGGTTCACTGCCCGCACATCGGCCTGCGCGTTGAAGCCATAAGTGACCACGCGCCGGTCTGTGATCTTGCCCACGAGGCTCTGCACCTCGGGGTGATCGGTGCAACAGACGGCCAGCCCGTAGAAGGGAATGTTCGACGCGAAATCGAGGAAACCCTGCCGCAGCCGGTCGAAATCGCCCCAATGCTCCATATGTTCGGGGTCGATATTGGTGATGATGGCGATGGTGGCGGGCAGGCGGTTGAAGCTGCCGTCGCTTTCATCGGCCTCCACCACCATCCAGTCGCCCTGCCCCACCCGCGCGTTCGATCCATAGGCGTGGATGATACCGCCATTGATCACCGTGGGATCAACCCCACCCGCATCCAACAGCGTCGCCACCATGGTCGTGGTGGTGGTCTTGCCATGCGTCCCCGCCACGGCGATGTTCGAGCGCAGGCGCATCAGTTCCGCCAGCATCTCGGCCCGGCGCACGACCGGCAGGCCCTGCAAACGCGCGGCATCAAGCTCCGGGTTGCCGGGTTTGATGGCCGACGAGATCACCACCACCTCGGCATTCTCCAGGTTCTCGGCGGCCTGCCCAATGAAGATACGCGCGCCCAGGGATTCCAGCCGCTCGGTGATCTTGGAGGGTTTCAGGTCCGACCCCTGCACCGCATAGCCATGGTTCAGCAGCACCTCGGCAATCCCCGACATGCCGATGCCGCCAATGCCGACGAAATGGATCGCGCCCAGTTGGGTGGGCAGTTTGGTGGCAGCGGCGTTCATGCGGTGTCCTTTTCGGTGGCGTCTTCCCCGGCCAGCTCCTCGACCAGCCCGACCAGCAGCTCGGTGGCATTGGGCATCCCGACCGACAGCGCGGCCTGAGACATCCTCAGCGCGGCGTCGGGTTGTGTCAGCACGGTGGCGATAGCCTCGGCCAGCGCCTCAGGGGTGAATTTGCTTTCAGGGATGCGGATCGCGGCGCCTGCATCGACCAGCCCTTGGGCATTGGCGGTCTGGTGGTCGGCGGTGGCGGCGGCATAAGGGATCAGGATCGAGGGCCGCCCGATGACCGAGATATCGGCGACCGAGGACGCACCAGAGCGGCTGATCACCAGCTGCGCCTCGGACAGGCGGCGGGGGATATCGCGGAAGAAGGGTTCGACCTCGCAGCCCACGCCCGTTTCATAGTAGGCGGCGATGACCCGGTCCTGATCTTCGGGGCGCGCCTGTTGGGCGACGCGCACATATTGGCGGATCTCCTCGGGCAACATCGCCACGGCGGCGGGCACCACATCCGACAGGATGCGCGCGCCTTGACTGCCGCCGATCACCAGCAGGCTCATGGGATAGTCTCCGGGGCTGATATAGGCCGCGCCCGCCCGGTCCAGCACCGCCCCGCGCACCGGGTTGCCGGTATGAATGCCCTCGACGCCCGCGGGCAAAGCCGTCGGCCACGTCCCGCAAGCCACCGCATCAACGCGCTTGGCGAAAAGCTTATTGACCCGCCCCAGAACCCCGTTCTGTTCATGGATCATCCGGGGCCTGCGCGTGATCCAGGCAGCAGAAAGCGCCGGAATGGTCGGATAGCCGCCAAAGCCCACCACCACGGCAGGCTTGTCACGCATCATGCCAAGCGTTGCCGACACGATCCCACCCAGAATGCGGAACGGCACCACCAGCTTGGCCAGCACGCCCCCGCGCGCGAAAGTGGCCGACGCCACCTGCCGCACCTCGACCATATGGGGGAAGCCGCCTGCATAACGCGCCCCGCGCGCATCGGTTGACAGCCGCACCCGCCAGCCCTTGCGGATCATCACCTCGGCCAGCGCCTGCGCGGGAAACATATGCCCGCCCGTTCCGCCTGCCGCGATGATCAAGAGGGGGCCGTTTGACATGAACTCACCTGTGCCGGTTCAGAAGGATATCGCCGATCTCGCCCTGTGGACGCGACCGGGTGAAAGACAGAAGCATCCCCACAGCGATCCCCGTCGCAATCAGCGACGACCCGCCATAGGACACGAAGGGCAGCGTCATCCCCTTGGCGGGCAGCAGACGCACCGCCACCCCCATATTGATGATCGACTGCAGCGCGAAGAGCGACGCAATCCCCGCACCGGCCAGCCGGGTAAACGGGTCGCGCTCCTTCATCAACCGGAAAAACGCCCGCATCGCCACGGTGGCGAAAAGCGCGATGATCAGAAGGACCAGGACCAGCCCGTATTCCTCGGCCGCAACGGCGATGATGAAATCCGTATGGGCGTCGGGCAGCGTCCACTTGACCGATCCCTCCCCCAAACCGGTGCCGAAAATCCCGCCCTCACGGATGGCATTGGCCGCATAGGCCAGCTGCGTGTTGGGATCGACCTCGGGCGACAGGAACCCGTCGATCCGCCGCGCCACATGCTGGGATGTGGAATAGGCAAAGACCCCGCCCGCGCAGACAAGGATCGCCACCAGCCCAAGCACCCAGATCGGCGCACCGGCCACGAAATAGATCACCGCCCAGGCAAACAGGATCAGCGCCCCCTGCCCGTAATCGGGCTGCATCACCAGAAAGCCCACGATGATCAGCATCACAAAGAGCGACAGCGTTTTCCCCGGAGGCCCGGCAATCTGCTGGCTGGCGGCGATCATCCAGGCGGTGAAGATCACGAAGACGGGCTTGAGAAATTCCGAAGGCTGCACGGAGGCAAAGCCAAGCGAATACCACCGCGTCGCGCCCTGCCCGAAATCGGTGCCAAAGACCGGCAACAGCGCCAGCGCCGCGAAAGCCCCGAAGAACCCCATGACCCCGATCCGGCGCACCATGGTGGGCGACATCATCGAGGTCAGGATCATCGCGACGAAGGCCATGCCGCCGAAAAACGCCTGTTTGTACACGTAATAGAAGGGTTCGTGCCCGTTGCGTTCGGCCAGGGGCGGCGAGGCGGCAAATCCCAGAAGCAACCCGATCAGGAACAGGGTCAGGATACAGGCCAGCGTGACCCGATCCACGGTCCGCCACCACCGCGGCAGAATCGCTTCGCCAGATTGCACGAGCACCGTGCCATGCGCCATTTCCGTCATTGAGTACCGCCCGATACTGCCTCTGAATGCCCGGTTTTCCGGGTCTGATCGGCAGTCTAGCGTGAAAAACCCTGTGCGGCTAGGGAAATGGCAATGACCACGCGGATCGGCGCAATAACCCGCCCTTGCAGCCAACTCGCAGTCGCAGGCTTGTCAGGCAAGCAACGCTGGACAGGCAGCCCCCTGCGCGGCGCTACTCCGCCGCGACATGGGCCGCTTGATCAGATCGAACCGAAACACACAGCCCCCGCGCCCCCTGCGCCAGTTCAAAAAGACCGTGACGCTTCTCCAGGTAGTCCTTCCATGTCCTGTCAGGATGGTCGCGGATATGAACGCGATGGCGGGCCCCCATCAGCATGCCAAGCTCACTCGTGGTCAACCCGCCGGACTGCCCGAATTCGAGGATCAGCTGCGTGATGGCAGCAGGCCATTTCCTGACCGCAAGCGGCGCGTCCGTGTGTGCCGGATCGGGTTCGGCAGGTAGGCCAGCAGAGAGTGCGTCCTCATCCCTGCGCGCAGCGCTCTTCTGGCTGAGCGACACAAACCGGCTGCAACTGGCCTTGAACCGCAGCCCCGCCCGCTCCTGCACGATGCCCATCACCGTCACCCCGCGTTCGCGCAGCCGACCGGCCAGATGCCGGAAATCCCCGTCAGAGCTTGCGATGACCACCGCGTCACAGGCCCCGCTCAAGGCCCGCTCCATCGCATCGACCGTCAGTAGCAGATCGTCGGCATTCTTGCCGCTACCGGAATGGACCAGCCGGAACCCCGGCGTGTCGTCCCAGCCAGTGAGCAGCCCCGCATCGCCATAGACGCACAAAAAATCGACCTCTCCCAACCCCTGCGCCGCATGGAAAATCTTCAGCGCGAAATTGGCCGAGATATTCTCTCCATCCACGAAAACGGACACGCGACTCATCTGGATGCTCCTGGCACTTGTGACGCGCCCAAACTGCCCTGACAGTTTGACGAAAATGGGACGGATCGGGAATGTCCCGGCCCCACAGGTTACAACCGGGCACGCGCCTCCCCCCCTTTGCCCGGCCTCTTTCATCTTGGCCCCAAATACCTCCGCCGGAGGCATCCCGCCCTCGCAACCGGACCCGCCGCCAGACCCTGCGCACCTCCGTCGCCACATCTCCGTGGCAACGCGGACCGCCGAGGCCTCCGGCGCAAGCCGGGGGTTGAGAAGGGCCGCTCACCGGTCGACGCCGACAGGCGGCGAAACCGCATTTCATATGCACAGGGGGTGTACGGGGGGTGTACA
>NZ_JASHJX010000060.1 GCF_030732985.1 Nioella sp. MMSF_3534 | reverse complement strand
GCCCCTCCCACCGGACCAATGGCCAAAAGGGCACGAAGCGCCCCACGGGGTTTCGCTTCACCGATTGGGCGATGATCTGAGCAGTCCCTGCCTGTTGTTGACTGTACCCCCGGAAGATCCCCGTCTTCCGGGGGTTTTTCCGTCAAGATGCCTGAAAACGAAGCGGCATTTTGAAAGCTTTCCCATCCATGCTACCTTCGATCCCCAATACGAAACGGGGGAAAGATATGCTTGCAATCAGCAGACGTGGTTTATTGTTCACCGCACTCGGAGCGGCGGCGGCTTGCTCTCCACTGTCGCGCGTCACAGGTCATAGTCTGGCGCCGAACAGCCGTCTGATCATCTACAGACATGCCGATCGGGTCGACGAGAACCTCACACCGCAGGGGATCGCCCGCGCAGCAGCCTTCGCCGATGCCCTGGAGAGCGTGGAAATTGACGCAATCTACAGCCCCGGCATTCAGCGCAACCTTGATACGGCCGAGCCCCTGGCGCGTGCCAAAGGCCTTGAAATCACGCGTGTTTCCGTGGATCAGATCGCCCGGCGCATTGCCCGACTGTCTGCGGGACGAAGCGTCGTCTGGGTCGGCAATAGTGGCAATCTGCGCGACATCTGGGAAACGCTAGACCTGGAAGGGCCACCGCCCGTGGAATATGGCGACCTGTTTATCGTCACGACCGATGCATCGGGCGCGGTGCAGATCGACCGTCGGCGGGTCGAGATCCCCTAGGTCTCGGACGCGGGCACCGGCCTTGGCCTGCCCTCTTCGTCAATGGCAACGAAGGTAAAGAGCGCCTCGGTCACCTTTTCGCGTTCACCAACCGCGCCGCGTTTGACCCATGCTTCGACCTCGATCCCCATCGAGGTGCGACCCACTCGCCCGATCCGAGTGTAGACGCTCAGCACATCGCCCACGGCAACGGGGCGGATGAACTTCATTGCATCGACGGCCACCGTGGTGCAGCGCCCGCGTGCGCGTTCGCGGGCGAGGATACCGCAGGCGATATCCATCTGGCTCAGCACCCATCCGCCGAAGATATCGCCATTGCCGTTCATGTCGGCGGGCATCGCCACCGTGCGCAGGGTCAGATCGCCCTTGGGCTCTGTTCTCTGGTCGTTCATCTCGCCTGCCTTTCCTAAGCCATTGCCAGAGTGGCACCGCAGCCGGGGACAAACAAGGCTGGCATCACGCCCCGGCTGCCCCTATCTTTTCATGAGATTGAGAGAATTGGAGTTCCCCATGCGCCTCATTTCCGCGCTTCTGGCCCTCGCCCTGACCGTCCCCGCCGCACAGGCGCAAAGCGTCGAGGAGACAGAGCTGGTCCATGCCCTTCTGCGCAACATGAACCCCCAGTCGATCACCCATAACCGCGAGGTCTGCGGCTATATCGTGCGCACACCCTCGGGGCAGCTGGATGTCAGCAAGGTCAGTTGGGGGGGCGAAGCGTCTTGCGGGATGATCCCGGTCGAGCCGGGATTTCAGATCATTTCGTCCTGGCACACCCATGCGGCCTGGGCACCCGGTTATGACGGCGAGGTTCCCTCAACCATCGACGTCGAGGGCGACATGGCCCGTGGCGTGAATGGCTGGGTGGCGACCCCCGGCGGGCGGCTGTGGTTCATCAACGGCCAGACCGGGTTCATGTATCAGGTCTGCGGGCGGGGTTGTCTGCCGTCCGATCCCGGTTTCTACCCGGAAGAACACGGGCCGGTGGAAAAGCAATACACGCTGGCGCAACTGCGCCGCCGCTTCAACGCCCGCTAACGAAAAAGGCGCCGGGGATGCCGGCGCCTTCCTTGGTTCACTCTGCCGCGTCCAGATACTCCTCCAGCGGCGGGCAGGTGCAGATCAGATGCCGGTCGCCATAGGCATTGTCCACCCGACCCACTGGCGGCCAGTACTTGTCCACCCGGAAGCTGCCCGGAGGGAAACAGCCCTGTTCACGGCTATAGGGCCGGTCCCAGTCCCCGATCAGCGCATTCACCGTGTGCGGCGCGTGCTTGAGCGGGTTGTTCTCCGCATCCATCTCGCCCTTCTCGATGGCTGCGATTTCATCGCGGATCGAGAGCATGGCGGTGATGAAGCGGTCCAGTTCCGCCTTGGTTTCCGACTCCGTCGGCTCGACCATCAGCGTGCCCGCCACCGGCCAGCTCATCGTCGGCGCGTGGAAGCCGTTGTCGATCAGCCGCTTGGCAATGTCGTCGACGGTCACATGGGCGCTGTCCGCGAAGGGACGGGTGTCGAGGATGCATTCATGTGCAACCCGGCCCGCATGCCCCTTGAACAGCACGTCATAGGCCCCTTCCAGCCGCTTGGCGATGTAGTTGGCGTTGAGGATCGCCACCTTCGTCGCCTGTGTCAGCCCCTCGCCGCCCATCATCAGGATATAGGCCCAGGAGATCGGCAGGATCGAGGCAGACCCGAGCGGAGCCGCCGAAACCGGCCCTTGTTCCCCCCCGGTTTCCGGGTGGCCCGGCAGATGCGGGGCCAGATGCGCCTTGACGCCGATGGGGCCCATGCCGGGGCCGCCGCCGCCATGCGGAATGCAGAAGGTCTTGTGCAGGTTCAGGTGGCTGACATCCCCGCCGATATCGCCGGGACGCACCAGACCCACCATGGCGTTCATGTTGGCCCCGTCGATATAGACCTGGCCGCCATGGTCATGGGTGATCTGGCACACCTCGCGCACCGTTTCCTCGAACACGCCGTGGGTCGAGGGGTAGGTGATCATGCAGGCCGCCAGCTTGTCGCCCGCCGCTTCCGCTTTTGCGCGGAAATCCTCCACGTCGATATCGCCGTTTTCTGCCGACTTCACCACCACGACCTTCATGTCGCACATATGCGCCGAGGCCGGGTTGGTGCCGTGGGCAGACACGGGGATCAGGCAGATGTTGCGATCTCCCTGACCGTTCGCGCGGTGATAGGCCTGAATGGTCAGCAGTCCCGCATATTCCCCTTGCGCGCCCGAGTTGGGCTGCAGGCTCATCGCGTCATAGCCGGTGATCTGGCAGAGCTGCGCCGACAAGTCCTTGGCCAGTTCCGCATAGCCCTCAGCCTGGTCTGCCGGGGCAAAGGGGTGCATGTTGGAAAACTCGGGCCAGGTGATCGGCATCATTTCGGCCGCGGCGTTGAGCTTCATGGTGCATGACCCGAGCGGGATCATCGCGCGATCCAGCGCCAGGTCCCGGTCCGCCAGACGGCGCATATAGCGCATCATCTCGGTTTCTGCCCGGTTGAGGTGGAAGATCGGGTGAGTCAGATAGTCCGACTGGCGCAGCAGAGCGTCCGGGATGCGGTATTCCGCTGTCAGACCCGCCTTTCGGTCATGGATACCGAAGGCACGCCACAGACGTTCGACGGTTTCGGGCCGCGTGGTTTCGTCCAGCGAAATCCCGATCCGGGTGTTGCCGATCTTGCGGACATTGATCCGCTCCCGCCGGGCGGCGTCGATGATCGCGCCCTGCAGCGGGCCTACATCCACGGTGATCGTGTCGAAGAACGCCTCTGGCTCGACCTTGAAGCCCTTCTCCTCCAGCCCGCGCGCCACGCGCACGGCCTTGCGATGCACGCGCTGTGCGATGGCCTTCAACCCCTCCGGCCCGTGGAACACGGCGTAGAAGCTGGCCATATTGGCCAAAAGCGCCTGCGCGGTGCAGACATTCGACGTGGCTTTCTCGCGCCGGATATGCTGTTCGCGGGTTTGCAGCGACAGGCGGTAGGCGGGGTTGCCCTGCGCGTCGATGGATACACCGACAATCCGGCCCGGCATGTTGCGCTTACAGGCGTCCTTGCAGGCCATGTAGGCCGCCGAGGGGCCACCAAAGCCCATGGGTACGCCAAAGCGCTGCGTGGAGCCTACAGCGATATCCGCGCCCATGGCACCCGGTTCCTTCAGCACGGTCAGCGCCAGCGGGTCGGCGATGACGATGCCGATGGCCTTGGCCTCGTGCAGGCGGGCAATCTCGTCGGTGAAGTCGCGCACATGGCCATAGGTGCCCGGATACTGGAACACCGCGCCAAACACGGCCTGAGGGTCCAGATCGTTCGGGCAACCCACGATGATCTCGATGCCCAAAGGCGCGGCGCGGGTCTGCATCACGGCGATGTTCTGCGGGTGGCAGTTTTCATCGACGAAGAAACCGGTGGCCTTCGACTTGGACACGCGCTGCGCCATGGTCATCGCCTCGGCCGCCGCCGTCGCCTCATCCAGCAGGGACGCGTTGGCGATATCCAGACCGGTCAGGTCCGTCACCATGGTCTGGTAATTCAGCAGCGCCTCAAGCCGGCCCTGGCTGATTTCCGGCTGGTAGGGCGTATAGGCCGTGTACCATGCCGGGTTTTCCAGAATGTTACGCTGGATCGCGGGCGGGCAGACGGTGCCGTAAAAGCCCTGCCCGATCATGGTGGAGAAGACCTTGTTCTTCTTGGCCACCTGCCGCATGTGGTAAAGCAACTGCCGTTCCGACATTGGCTTGCCGAAATCGAGCGGCTTGTCCTGACGCAGGCTGGCCGGAACGGTCTGTTCGATCAGCTCATCCAGATCCTTCACCCCCAGCACCTCGAACATCTCCGCCATTTCCGAGGGCGAAGGGCCGATGTGGCGGCGGTTGGCGAAGTCGTAGGGTTTGTAATCCGTGGGGGTGAAGGCCATCTGGGTCTCTCCTCAGTCGATCATCTCTTTATAGGCGTCTTCGTCCATGTACTCGTCCATCTGCGAGAGGTCGGTCGCCTTGATCTTGAAGAACCACGCCTCGCCCATGGGGTCGTCATTGACCATGCCGGGGTTGTCGGCGAGCGCGTCGTTCACTTCCACGATCTCACCATCGAGCGGTGCCATGATGTCAGAGGCCGCCTTGACGGATTCGATCACCACGATGTCATCATCCTTGGCCACCTGGGTGCCGGCCTCGGGCAGTTCGACAAACACCACGTCGCCAAGGGCGGTGGCGGCATGTTCGGTGATGCCCACGGTGACAACATCGCCATCGGCGCGCAGCCATTCATGTTCTTCGGTGAATTTCATTGGGTCTCTCCCTTTCGTTGGATCAGCGTTTGTAATCGGGTTTATGGAACGGCAAGTCGGTCTGGATGGCAGGCAGGCGCTTGCCGCGAACCTCGCCGTAAAGCGTAATGTCCGCGGGGACGGCGCTGACAATAATCCCCATGGCAATCGGCGCACCGACCGAGGGGCCGAAGCCGCCGGAGGTGATCACACCGATCTGGTTGCCGCCCTCGGCCGCATCAAAGAGCGGCACGCCACCGCGCATCGGCGCGCGGCCCTCGGGGCGCAGGCCCACGCGGCGGCGCGCTGCACCATTCTGCATTTCGTTCAGGATACGGTCCGCACCGGGGAAGCCGCCCTCTCGGTCGCCACCTGCGCGGCGCACCTTGTTCACGGCCCAGGTCATCCCGGCCTCGATGGGGGAAATCTCCTCGGTCAGGTCATTGCCATAAAGCGGCATCCCCGCCTCCATTCGCAGGCTGTCGCGGGCGCCGAGGCCAATGGGCATGACTTCATCCATTTCCAGCAGGGCGGAGGCGAAACCTTCGGCGGCATCAGCCGGGACCGAGATCTCGAACCCGTCCTCGCCGGTATAACCCGAGCGGGAAATCCACAGCTCCACCCCGTTCCACGCCACCTGCGCCACGTCCATGAACTTCATGTCCGCAACAGACGGCACCATCCGCGCCAGTGCGGTTTCCGCCAGCGGCCCTTGCAGCGCCAGCAGCGCGCGGTCGGTCACTTCCTGAACACCGTCTATGGCGGCGCGCATATGGGCGATGTCATGTTCCTTGCGCGAGGCGTTGACGACAAGGAACAGATCCCCCGCCCGCCGCGCGATCATGAGGTCATCCAGCACCCCGCCCGCGTCGTTGGTGAAAAGGCCATAGCGCTGGCGGCCTTCTTTCAGGCCGATCACATCGACCGGAACCAGAGCCTCCAACGCCGCATCCGCCGACAAGGGCAGCAGAACCTGACCCATATGGCTGACGTCAAACAGACCCGCCTTTTCGCGTGTGTGCTGATGTTCCGCCATGACCCCGGCGGCAAACTGCACCGGCATTTCATAGCCCGCGAACGGCACCATCTTGGCGCCCTGCGCCTCGTGCAGCGCCTTCAGCGGCAAGTGTTTCAGATCGCTCATGCGGCCTCCCCTTTTCATCGACCGGGGCTGGCCCGGCATCGCTAAAACATGCGTAATCCGCACGTCACGATGCCCCCTCTGTCCTTTCGCCTGAGATCGTTATCCCTTCGGCGGACGCAACACGCGCCTCTCTCCAGAGTTTCGATGTTCGAGCAGGTCCTGGCGCCTGAGAGTTTACCGGGGCGGTTGCTCCTTCGGCACCGGTACGGAACCGGATTCTCCCTGCTTGAACGAGGGGCAGAATACCGATCTTTTTGATTCCGGCAAGCCCTTGCATGCAACCGCATACGCGGGCATTTCTTACCTCATGTCAGACCCGTTCTTTTTTGGCTACGGCAGCCTTGTGAACCGATCCACCCACACTTATCCCCGCGCCGCCAAGGCGACGGTGACCGGGTGGGCGCGTGAATGGAAAAAATCCAAGCTTCGACGGGTGGCCTTCCTGACGGCGGTGGAGGCGCATGGCGAGGAAATCGACGGGCTGATCGCCGCCGTGCCGGGGGCCGATTGGGTGGCGCTGGATGAACGCGAACGCGCCTATCACCGGTTACCGGTTCTGGAGATCCGACACAGCCACCCGCCCCTGCCCGATATCCAGATCTATCGCGCGAGCGCGGATCATATAGAAGAAACCGGCGACCATGTCCTGCTGCAGAGCTATCTGGATGTGGTGGTGCAGGGCTATCTGCGGGAATTTGGCGTCGAGGGGGCGGACCGCTTCTTCGCCACCACCCATGGTTGGGACATGCCCATCTGCCGGGACCGGGAGGACCCCGTCTATCCCCGGCATCAGCGGCTGACCGATGAGGAACGCGGTTTCGTCGATAGCCGGCTGGCGCGGCTTGGGGTGAGTTTTACCGACAAACGTCCCTGAGCAGCCTTTCGATTTTCCTTAGCAATGCGCCCGAACCCCGCTAGGCTTGGCGAAAAGGGGGGCAAATGGCGTTACAGATCATCGGGGCCGGGTTTGGCCGAACTGGGACGGAATCTCTGAAGCGCGCATTGGAGATTTTGGGCTTCGGCCCGTGTCACCATATGCATGAGGTCATGGCACGACCCGGGTTGAACCAGCAGTGGCGGGCCATTGCGGCGGGCGCGGAGCCCGATTGGGCGACGGTTTTCAGCGGCTACCAATCCACGGTCGATTGGCCCTCGACGCATTACTGGGACGTGCTGGCGGATCACTACCCGGAGGCCAAGATCATCCTGTCCGTTCGGGATGCAGATAGCTGGTTCAACAGCATGCAGAACACCATTCTGCCGGTATTGCGCGATAGCACCGACCGGGAAAGCTTCGGCTGCGTCGTGATCCGCGACAAGGTCTTCTCAGGCAGGCTGGACGACCGGGACCATATCATTGGCGTCTACGAGGATCACGTTGCGCAGGTGAAGGCCAGGATCCCGCCCGAGCGCCTGCTGACCTATGAGCTTGGCAGCGGATGGGAGCCGCTTTGCACGTTTCTGGGCTGCGACGTGCCATCCGAGCCCTACCCGTCCGGCAACCGGCCCGAACAGTTTCACGAGAAGATCGCAGAGGCTGACGCCGCAAAGGCTGTGCAATAGAAAACGCCCCGGCCTGTCGACCGGGGCGCTTCATCGAAATCGGGGTATCAAGAGGTCAAAAATGCCAACCTGCAAGAGTTGTCTACTGAGCGGCGTGCCCTTCGAAATTCTTTTTTCTCCAAGCGTATGACATCGCAAAGACCGCCCGGTACATCATGTACATGGACGTAGCGGAGGGCGCACGAGATCTAAGGAAGAAGCAAATGTCATTGATAAAGGCCTCAGAGAATATCTCTTCCTCCGACAGTTGTGTACAGGTCAAAAAGTCCTCAAACTCTGCAAGATTTGGGCGGCCTTGTTCTGCCTCAAGTAGCATGTGGCGAGCGAGCTCGAAGGAGAGTAATTCACTTGGGTATAGCTCTACCACGTCCCTTTGAAACGGAGATTTTTCTACGAAGTCGTAGGTGAGCTTTGGGCTCAAAGAACGGATGGGCTTGGTCCGATTGACAGCAGAAGTGAGCGCGCCCGCCTTCTTTAACTGGCTAGGCACCGATGAAGCCAATCCACTAGTGGCTCTTGATCGCTGCATGGGGTTTATTTCCCGTGCACATCTTTGCACTTCGGCTACCCAGAATGCATGCGCATCCAGAAGTGATGCATCACTCCATTCGACAGTAAAATTGTACTTCGAAAAGTACTCTTTGCCAACGGCCTTGAGGGCTGCACAAAAGCTCTCCGCGTCTGGAAACGGATGCAAAATTTCTTCCACTCGTGTCAATACCCAGCTCCCTTCCTGCCCCTCAACACAAATAATGCCCGCCAATAGGCGGGCATAATCATTCTTTTTGAGATCGTCTAGTCTACAACGACGGAGCTTCGGAGACTCTCTTGCAAACTCTCTCTATGAAGTCGCTAGGATTGGGGAACTTCCGAACCGCAACATCTGTGTTATCAGAGAACCCTAGGGCTGCGTTGCCGGTTTCCAAACGGCGAGCCAAACCAATCTCCGAGTGGCCCTGTGTTTCCGTACTCATTTCAATCTCCAACAATTCATACCGGAACCTACTCCAGATCATCAGTCATTCAGATCAAAAAAGTCAGATTTCCAGTAGCTATCGCGCTGCACAAGCGTGGTCGTTGCAAAAATACATCAGTTTCCTTTATAGACCACTAATCCGTCGCGAGTCTACCGCTACGGAATTGCACGTCACACGCCGCATACAACACAAGGTAGCTTAGTCGCGCTCTTCGATGATTTCGACCATATGCGGGATCTTGGCGATCATGCCACGGACGGAAGGGGTGTCTTCCAGTTCGCGGGTCTTGTGCATCTTGTTCAGGCCCAGGCCGATCAGCGTCTGGCGCTGGATGGCGGGGCGGCGGATCGGAGAGCCGATCTGCTTGACGACGATGGTTTTTGCCATGGGTGCGTCTCCTTACGAGTCAGCGGCTTCGGCGGTGGCTTCGGCTTCCGGCTTGCGCAGGATGTCGGCCACTTTCTTGCCACGGCGCGCCGCAACCATACGCGGGGAGGACTCGTTGCGGAGACCGTCCAGCGTGGCGCGGATCATGTTGTAGGGGTTCTGGGACCCGGTCGACTTGGCAACCACGTCCTTGACGCCCAGCATCTCGAACACGGCGCGCATCGGACCACCGGCGATGATACCGGTACCTTCCGGTGCGGTGCGCATGGTCACCTTGCCGGCGCCGTGATGGCCCTTGACGTCGTGATGCAGGGTGCGGCCTTCCTTCAGCGGCACACGGATCAGCTGGCGCTTGGCCTGCTCGGTCGCCTTGCGGATCGCCTCGGGCACCTCTTTGGCCTTGCCCTTGCCGAAGCCGACGCGGCCACGCTGGTCGCCCACAACCACGAGGGCGGCGAAGCCAAAGCGCTTACCACCTTTAACGGTTTTGGACACACGGTTGATCGCGACCAGGCGGTCAGCGAATTCCGGGGTTTCTTCGCGCTCTTCGCGGCGGCGGCCGCGGCGCTGTTCACGTTCTGCCATTGATTGGCATCCTCTTTCAGGTGGCGCGCTTTGCGCCGGTTGCGTCGATCGCAGTGGACGGGCGCAATGCCTGTCCCCCGATCATCGAGGCGGCCCCTGACCGGAGCCGCCTGCAAGTGATTAGAACTTCAGACCACCTTCACGCGCGGCGTCGGCCAGAGCCTTCACCTTGCCGTGGAAGAGGAAGCCGCCACGGTCGAAGTAGCATTCTTCGACGCCTTTGGCCTTGGCACGCTCGGCAATTGCCGCGCCCACCTTGGTGGCTGCTTCGACGTTGTTCTTGCCGACCACGCCCAGATCCTTCTCCATAGTGGAGGCGGAGGCCAGGGTGACGCCATTCACGTCGTCGATCAGCTGCACGCTGATGTTCTTGTTCGAACGGTGAACCGACAGGCGCGGACGCCCGTTCGCGGTTTTCCGCAGTTTGTTCCGGACGCGCAGGCGGCGTTTCTGGAACAGGACTTGTTTGCTGTTTGCCATTGTTCGCGCCCTTACTTCTTCTTGCCTTCCTTGCGGAAGATGTACTCATCCTTGTAGCGGATGCCTTTGCCCTTGTAGGGCTCGGGCTTGCGCCATTCGCGGATGTTTGCTGCAACCTGGCCGACCTCTTGCTGGTCGATGCCTTCGACGATGATTTCAGTGGGCTTCGGCGCGGTCACGGTGACCCCGGCGGGAACCTCGAAATTCACGTCATGCGACAGGCCGAGCGACAGTTTCAGGACATTGCCCTGCATCTGCGCGCGGTAACCCACACCCTGGATCTCCAGCTCTTTCTTGAAGCCTTCGGTCACGCCGGTCACCAGATTGGCGACCTGGGTGCGGGACATGCCCCACTGCTGACGGGCCCGCTTGGACTTGCCGCGCGGGGTGACCGACACGGCGTTGTCTTCGACGGAGAGCGTCACATCGTCGGTTGCGGTGAAGCTGCGGGTGCCCTTGGGGCCCTTCACTTCAACGGTCTGGCCGGAGACGGATGCAGTCACACCCGACGGCAGCTCGACCGGTTTCTTACCAATACGAGACATTGCCAAACCTCCTTAGAACACGGTGCAGAGCACTTCGCCGCCAACATTGGCGCCACGTGCAGCTGCATCCGACATCACGCCCTTGGACGTGGAGACGATGGAAACACCCATGCCCTGACGGACCTGCGGGATGTCGTTGACGCTCATGTACACGCGACGGCCGGGCTTGGACACGCGCTTGACTTCGCGGATCACAGGCTCGCCTTCATAGTACTTGAGGCTGATTTCGATGGTGGGATGGCCCTTTGCATCCGTGCCACGTTCGTAGCCGCGGATATAGCCTTCGTCGGCCAGCACATCCAGAACCCATGCGCGCAGCTTCGATGCCGGGGTCGACACGGTCGACTTGCCACGCATCTGGGCGTTGCGGATACGGGTCAGCATATCACCGATAGGATCGTTCATCATGTCAAACCCTCCTTACCAGCTCGACTTGACCATGCCGGGGATCTGGCCGTTCGAGGCCAGGTCACGCAGCTTGATCCGCGACATTTTCAGCTTGCGGTAATACGCCTTGGGGCGGCCGGTCAGCTGGCAACGGTTGTGAAGACGGGTGGCAGAGCTGTTGCGGGGCAGTTTCGCCAGTTTCAGGCGCGCCTTGAACCGCTCTTCCATGGGCCGCTCTTCGTCATTCGCGATTTCCTTCAGCGCGGCGCGCTTGGCGGCATATTGTGCCACCAGACGTTCCCGCTTCAGTTCGCGTTCGATCATTGCTTTCTTAGCCATGTTCTACTTCCTCTCCGCGGCTCAGCTGTTGAACGGCATGTTGAAATGCTTCAACAGCGCCTTGGCTTCCGCGTCGGTCTTCGCGGTGGTGGCGATCACGATATCCATGCCCCAGACCTCATCGACCTTGTCGAAGTTGATCTCGGGGAACACGATATGTTCCTTCATGCCCATGGCGTAGTTGCCACGGCCATCGAAGGATTTGCCCGACACGCCACGGAAGTCGCGGACGCGGGGCATTGCAATCGTGATCAGGCGATCGAGGAATTCGTACATGCGGTCGCCGCGCAGGGTGACCTTGGCGCCGAGCGGCATGCCTTCACGAACCCGGAAACCGGCGATCGACTTGGAGGCCGTGGTGGTCAGAGCTTTCTGGCCAGCGATGGCGGTCAGGTCTTCCTGGGCCGATTTGGCCTTCTTGGAATCGCGAACCGCTTCGGCCCCGCAGCCGATGTTCAGGACGATCTTGTCCAGGCGCGGGATCTGCATGTCGTTCTTGTAGCCGAACTCTTCCTTCATGGCAGCACGGATGCTGTCCTTGTAGGCGGCCTTCAGACGCGGGGTGTAGTTTGCGGAATCAAGCATCGATCACGTCCCCCGTGGTCTTGGCGTAACGGACCTTCTTGTCGCCTTCCATGCGGAAGCCAACGCGGGTCGGTTTGCCGTTTGCGTCGAGCAGAGCGAGGTTCGACAGCTGGATCGGCATCGCCTTGGGAAGGCGGCCGCCCTGGTCGGTCTGGCTCTGACGGGTGTGGCGGATGGCCATGTTGATGCCATCCACAACGGCTTTGCCGGCCTTGGGGTCGACGGAGGCGATGGTGCCTTCCTTGCCCTTGTCCTTGCCAGCGAGCACGACGACCTTGTCGCCGGTTTTCAGCTTAGCAGCCATCTTACAGCACCTCCGGGGCGAGCGAGATGATCTTCATGAAGTTCTTGGCACGCAGTTCGCGCACAACCGGCCCGAAGATACGGGTACCGACCGGCTCACCTGCGTTGTTCAGGATCACGGCGGCGTTGCGGTCAAAGCGGATTGCGGTGCCGTCTTCACGGCGAACTTCCTTGGCGGTGCGCACGACGACGGCCTTGCGGACGTCCCCTTTCTTCACGCGGCCGCGCGGGATGGCTTCCTTCACCGAGACGACAATGATGTCGCCGACGGAGGCGTATTTACGCTTGGAACCACCCAGGACCTTGATGCACTGCACCCGGCGAGCGCCGGAGTTGTCAGCGACATCCAGATTGGTCTGCATCTGGATCATGTGGTTTCTCCCGACCTGTGGGGGCTGGTCTTGTTTGTTCCCCCAGGGTTTCGTTCAATCTGGAACGGGATCGCTTAGTTCGCGATCACTTCCCAGCGTTTCGACTTCGAGATGGGGGCACATTCCTGGATACGGACGGTATCACCCACCTTGAAAGTGTTGTTGGCATCGTGAGCCCGGTACTTCTTGGACTTACGGATGGTTTTCTGCAGCACGGGGTGCTTGAAGCGGCGCTCGACAGACACGGTGACGGTCTGTTCGTTCTTGTCGCTGGTGACGGTGCCGGTAAGGATACGTTTGGGCATCTAAGGGGCTCCTCTTACTCGGCCGACGCAGCAGCGGCTGCTTTTTCGTTCAGGATCGTCATGATGCGGGCAGTGTCGCGGCGGACCTGACGCATGCGCGCGGTGTTTTCCAGCTGGCCGGTGGCCTGCTGAAACCGCAGGTTGAACGATTCTTTCTTCAGATTGACGAGCTCGTCCCGGAGCTGATCCGGGGTCTTGTCACGCAGTTCGGTGGCGTTCATGCGCCTTCTTCCTTCTCTCAAAACACCAGCGAGCCCCGTGTCGGGTCACCCGTGGACCTGGTGGATGAATGACAAACGACGAATCCCCGGGCGAACCCGGGGAAGCGTGCGATGCCGCTCTATAGGGGGGTTGAGACTTGGGGGCAAGGGCTAGATTGAAAAACCTGCACCATAAGGCTGCGATGGCTCTCGCGTGGCGGCGCGCCTTGGGGTAATAGCACGCGCATGCCCAACATCTCCTCCCTCTTCGTGACCCGCCTCTACCGCGCCCGCCTGTCGGAGTTCGCCCCTGAAATCGATCCGCAAGAGCTGGACAATTCCTGCATCGTGATCGCCGAGGATGACGAGGCGGGGCAGGACTGGTGCGAAGCGAACGGCTATCCCGGCTACACCTCCTACGCATCGCTCACTGACCTTCCCTGGCGCTTCCCAATCTTCGCGGACCTAGTAAAGGTGCTCGATCAGCATGTGGCGGCCTTTGCCGAGGATCTGGAGTTCGACCTCGATGGCCGCAAACTGGTGCTGGAGGATCTCTGGATCAACATCCTGCCCGAGGGCGGCATGCATTCCAGCCACCTGCACCCGCATTCGGTCATTTCCGGCACAACCTATGTGGCGATGCCAGACGGGGCCAGCGCATTGAAGCTGGAGGATCCGCGGTCAGGACGGATGATGGCCTCCCCCGCCCGCAGGAAAGGCGCGCGGGAGGAGCTGAAGACATTCATCTACGTCAAACCCGATGTGGGCGACGTGCTGCTATGGGAAAGCTGGCTGCGCCACGAGGTACCGATGAACATGGCCGAAGAGGAACGCATCTCGGTCAGTTTCAACTACAGGTGGGAGTGAGGCCCGGCCCCGTATCGTGATACGGCGGCTGTGGATGAACGGCAGCGGACGCACCGCAGACCCCGGTTCCAGATACAGGACACTTGACGCCCGAAGCCGCGGCGTCAATTCTCTGGCCGGGTAGATTTCATTTCCAACAGTCAAAAGGATATTTCCGATGCAATGCCATGAAGTCGACTACGAGCTCTTTGGTGACGACATGCAGATCGTCGAGGTGGAGCTTGACCCCGGCGAAAAGGTGATCGCCGAAGCGGGCGCGATGAACTACCTTGAGGACGGCATCGATTTCGAAAGCCGCATGGGCGATGGCGCGCGGCCCTCGGGCGGGATCATGAATTCGCTGCTCAATGTCGGCAAACGGGTGCTGACGGGGGAATCCATCTTCCTCACCCATTTCACCAATAACGGTCAGGGCAAGAAGCGCGTGGCCTTCGCGGCCCCCTATCCCGGCAAGATCATCCCGGTCGATATGTCCGAGATCGGTGGCGAGCTGATCTGTCAGAAAGACGCCTTCCTCTGCGCCGCCTTCGGCACCACCACCGGTATTGCCTTCCAGAAGAAACTCGGGGCCGGGTTCTTCGGCGGCGAGGGCTTCATCCTGCAGAAACTGAATGGCGACGGGATGGCCTTCATTCATGTTGGCGGTACGGTGATCAAGCGCGAGCTCGCGGCGGGCGAAACCCTCCGCGTCGATACCGGCTGTCTCGCCGCGATGGATGGCAGCGTCGGCTACGATATCGAGCGTGCCGGGAACCTGAAATCCATGGTGTTCGGCGGCGAAGGGCTGTTCTTGGCGACCCTGAAAGGCCCCGGCACCGTCTGGCTGCAAAGCCTGCCGTTCTCTCGCCTCGCCGATCGGGTCATGCGCGCCGCGATGCCCGGTGGCAGCAAGGGCGAGGGATCGGTTCTCGGTGGCCTCGGGGATATGTTCGGAGACAGATAGGGGAGCGCGGGGAAGCGCCTTCGAAGGCGCTTTGACCCGATTTCGAAATCGGGTGGGAAGGCGGTTCGAACCGCCTTGGCCCCGCTCAGGGTCAAACGGCTCGCCCAAACCGGATCGCAGCAAAAGGAAAACCCCCGCCGATCGCTCGACGGGGGTTTTGATGTCGTAGGGTGGGCAGTTTGCCCACCAATTACCAGTCTTCGCGGACCACGGTGCGGGTCTTGATCGGCAGCTTCATCGCAGCCAGGCGCAGGGCCTCGCGGGCGATCGGCTCGGACACGCCGTCGATCTCGAACATGATCCGGCCGGGCTTGACCTTGCAGGCCCAGTAATCGACCGAACCCTTACCTTTACCCATCCGAACTTCGACGGGCTTCGAGGTCACGGGCAGATCGGGGAAGATCCGGATCCAGACACGACCCTGACGCTTCATGTGACGCGTCATGGCCCGACGGGCGGCTTCGATCTGACGGGCGGTGACCCGCTCGGGTTGCAGCGCCTTCAGGCCGTAGGTGCCGAAGTTCAGGTCAGACCCGCCCTTCGCTTCACCGCGGATGCGGCCCTTGTGCTGTTTGCGGAATTTTGTGCGCTTCGGTTGCAGCATTTTCTTCTACTCCTTAGCGATCACGACGGCCACGGCCACCGCCCTGAGGACGCGGACCGCCACCTTCCTGGGCTTCAGCGGCGCGACGGTCACGAGCCGACGGATCGTGCTCCATGATTTCGCCTTTGAAGATCCAGGTCTTGATGCCGATGATGCCGTAGGGCGTGGACGCCTCGGCATGTGCATAATCGATGTCAGCGCGCAGGGTGTGAAGCGGCACGCGGCCCTCACGGTACCATTCGGTCCGCGCGATCTCGGCGCCACCCAGACGACCGGCAACGTTCACGCGGATGCCCAGGGCACCCATGCGCATGGCATTTTGCACGGCGCGCTTCATGGCACGACGGAAGGACACACGACGTTCCAGCTGCTGCGCGATGGATTCTGCCACCAGGGCAGCGTCCAGCTCGGGCTTGCGGACCTCGACGATGTTGAGGTGCAGTTCCGAAGCGGTCATCGACGCGAGCTTCTTGCGCAGGGTTTCGATATCGGCGCCTTTCTTGCCGATGATCACGCCCGGACGCGCGGTGTGAACGGTGACGCGGCACTTGCGGTGCGGACGCTCGATGATCACACGGGACACGCCCGCCTGCTTGCACTCTTCGTGGATGAACTCACGGATCTTGATGTCCTCCAGCAGGAGGTTCCCGTAGTCCTTGGTATCTGCATACCAGCGGCTGTCCCAGGTGCGGTTCACCTGCAGGCGCATGCCGATCGGATTAACCTTGTGACCCATTAGGCTTGCTCCTCAACTTGACGCACCTTGATGGTGAGTTCCGAAAACGGCTTCACGATCCGGCCAAAGCGGCCACGGCCACGCGGGCGACCGCGCTTCATGACCATGTTCTTGCCGACATAGGCTTCGGCAACGACCAGTTCGTCCACGTCGAGATTGTGGTTATTCTCGGCATTGGCGATTGCGGATTGCAGGCACTTCTTGACGTCCTGCGCGATCCGCTTCTGCGAGAAGGTCAGATCGGCCAGCGCCTTGTCCACGGATTTGCCGCGGATCATCTGTGCAACGAGGTTCAGCTTCTGCGGGCTGGTGCGCAGCATGCGCAGCTTTGCCATCGCCTCGTTATCCGCCACGCGGCGGGGATTCTTATCCTTGCCCATGGCTTACTTCCTCTTCGCTTTCTTGTCGGCCGCGTGACCATAGTAGGTCCGCGTCGGCGAGTATTCACCGAACTTCTGGCCGATCATGTCCTCGGTGACGTTCACCGGGACGTGCTTCTTGCCATTGTAGACGCCGAAGGTAAGGCCCACGAACTGGGGCAGAATGGTGGAACGGCGCGACCAGATCTTGATGACCTCGTTGCGGCCCGACTCGCGGGCTTTTTCGGCCTTCTTGAGGACGTAGGAGTCGACAAAAGGGCCCTTCCAGACGGAACGCGACATCTATCAGCGTCCTTTCTTCTTGGCGTGACGCGAGCGGATGATGAGCTTTTGCGACGCCTTGTTCTTGTTGCGGGTACGAGCCCCTTTGGTCGGCTTGCCCCAGGGGGTCACCGGGTGACGGCCGCCAGAGGTCCGGCCTTCACCACCACCATGGGGGTGATCGACCGGGTTCATCACGACACCACGCACAGAGGGGCGGATGCCCTTGTGGCGGTTGCGACCGGCCTTACCGATGTTCTGGTTCGAGTTGTCCGGGTTCGACACGGCACCAACGGTGGCCATGCACTCCTGACGCACCAAGCGAAGCTCGCCCGAGGACAGGCGGATCTGGGCGTAGCCACCGTCGCGGCCGACGAACTGGGCATAGGTGCCCGCGGCGCGTGCGATCTGGCCACCCTTGCCGGGCTTCAGCTCGATGTTATGGACGATCGTCCCGATCGGCATGCCCGAGAAGGGCATCGCGTTGCCGGGCTTGATGTCGGCCTTGGCCGACGCGATCACCTTGTCGCCAAGTCCCAGACGCTGCGGCGCGAGGATATAGGCCTGCTCGCCGTCTTCGTACTTGACCAGGGCGATGAACGCGGTCCGGTTGGGGTCATATTCGATCCGCTCGACGGTCGCGGTGACGTCGAACTTGTTCCGCTTGAAATCGACGATGCGATAGAGACGCTTTGCCCCACCGCCGCGGCGGCGCATCGTGATCCGTCCGGTGTTGTTCCGGCCGCCCGACTTGGTCAGACCCTCGGTGAGGGACTTGACAGGACGTCCTTTCCACAGCTCCGAACGGTCGATCAGAACCAGCCCACGCTGGCCCGGCGTCGTCGGCTTATACGACTTGAGTGCCATGTTTACTGTCTTCCGTTTTCTGTGCGGGTCCTGCGGCAGTTGCCGCGAAACCCTGATGTTATAGGCCCCCGTAGGTGCCCGTCGTGAGTGTTCCGCCGGGCGGCGCATGCCGCCTCAGAACAAAAGCAGAGCCCCGGACGAATCCGGGGCCTTGCCGATGGGGTCTCTTAGGGGGTTCGGGAGGTGGGGTCAAGCACCGTAGATGACAAATGGAGCGCGCCGCGCGGGACTGCTCAAAAACAAGAGTGAAGCGGGTTTTCAGCCTACGACCAGCCCACTAAGAGGTGCGAGCGAGCAGGTGGAAGGTTGGAAACCCACCCTACACGGCGGTAATTCGCGGTTGTCACAGCCAATCCCCATAAGTACGCTCGCGCGAAAACACGACGGGGGACATTATGAAAAAAGCCATTGCACTCACCGCCTGCGCCGCTCTGCTTGCGGGCTGCTCCAACATCGGCACTGTCAACGGCGTGCCCGTTGGCGACAATGCGATCGTCTCCCGCCAGGGGTCGTCAACCTATTGCGAGGCCAATCCCGCCATCTGCATCATCGGCGGCGCGCTGGCCGTCGGGGTGCTGGGGTATTTGATCAATGAGGCGAATGATGGGGGGAGCACCAGCGGGCCGGATGACCACCTTTGAAAAGAACGCCCCGCTCCGGGTTATAATTCATGGAAGTAAACAAGTGTATGGGCGTCCTTTTTTTCATTGGCTCCCATACTCACGCAGGCCTGTAGGATGGCTTGCCAACCCACCCTACGCGGCGGGAATTCGCGGTTGTCACAGCCATTCCCCATAAGTACGCTCGCGCGAAAACACGACGGGGGACATTATGAAAAAAGCCATTGCACTCACCGCCTGCGCCGC
>NZ_JASHJX010000005.1 GCF_030732985.1 Nioella sp. MMSF_3534 | reverse complement strand
AGAGCTGTTCCTTGATCAGCTCGTTGACCCGGGACGCGTTTTCCATCATCACCATATGCCCGGCATCAGCGACCACGGTGACCTTCGCACCCGTGATGGCAGCGGCGTGGGAGTTCGGGATAACCGCGTCGGCCTCTCCCCAGACGACCTGAATCGGGAGATCCAGGCTGCTCAGACCGTCCGCGATGCCGACAGCTTGTTTGCCATCCGAAAACAGATTGCCTTTGAGCGCATCAAGGAAGCCCTGAACGCCATCGAGGCGCTTGTATTTCAGCAGATCGTCCACCATCGAACGGCTCACGAGGCTCTGATCCGCAAAAAGGTGCTTCAGGGTTGGTTTGAGCTCCTTGCGGTTGGCGGCAGACACGAACCCGTCGATATAGTCCGAATTGATCTCGTTCCCGAGACCGGCAGAGCAGATCAGCGTCAGCGATGCGACGCGTCCTCCGTGATCAATTGCCGTTTGCCCTGAAACGAGCCCCCCCATCGAATGCCCAACCAGATGGGCCTTGTCGATCGAGTGGTGATCCATCAGTTGAATCACCGCTTCGACCATTGTGCCAAGGCCCGGGTTGTCGATGGATTTGACCGATCCGCCATGTCCGGGCAGGTCAAGTGCATAGACCGGGGCATCCGCAGCGATTGCGTCAATGTTGAAGAGCCAGTTGTCGCTGTCTCCGCCAAAGCCATGGATCAGGATCACGGGCGTGCCGTCACCATCGCGCGACGCATAGCGGATGCGGCCCACCCCCAGCTCTGCGATCTCATGCGTGGGCGCTTCGTCCTCATCCTCTTCGATCACGGGCATTTCGAATGCGCCGATATAGGCGTCGATCTCGGAATCCGAGACCGACGCCGGCGCCAGGACACCCAAGAGAGCCTGAACCGGATAAATCTCTCCGGCTGTCCCGACGCATCTGCGCAGGAGGCCACCGTCGGCGGCCTCCACGACATTTGCGATCTTGTCGGTTTCGACATCCATGATCTCGTCGCCGGGTTTGATCTCTGTGCCTTCCTCGACATGCCATGCGGCCAGGGTGCCTTCCCGCATGGAAAGGCCCCATTTGGGCATGAGGATCGGCGTTATCAGATCGCTCATCCGCTCAGGCCCCCATGGTCTTGCGCACCGCCGCCGCGATCCGGTCGGGCGACGGGATGTAGAGGTCTTCCAGCGCGGGCGAGAACGGAACCGGCGCATGCGGGGCCGTCACCATCTCGATTGGCGCCTTCAGGGCCCCGAAAGCATCCTGCGCCACGTTGGCCGAGATGTCGGTGGCGATGGAGCAACGCGGGTTGGCCTCATCCACACAGACAAGACGGCCGGTGTTCTCGACACTTTCAATGACCGTATCCATGTCGATGGGCGAGAGCGTCCGCAGGTCGATCACCTCGACGTCGATGCCTTCCTTCTTCAGCGTTTCGGCAGCAGCCAGAGAATTGGGCACCATCAGCCCATAGGTCACGATGGTCACGTCGCTGCCTTCGCGGGCAATGCTCGCTTCACCGAAGGGGATGGCATAGGGCTCCTCTGGCACATCGCATTCGGAGGCGTAGAGGTTCTTGTGTTCCAGGAAGATCACCGGATCGTTGTCGCGGATCGCCTGGATCAGAAGGCCCTTGGTGTCATAGGCGTTGGACGGGCAGACGACCTTGAGACCCGGAATATGGGTGAAGATCGGGGTCAGCATCTGGCTGTGCTGCGCCGCCGCGCGGAAGCCCGCACCGCACATCGCGCGGATCACCACCGGCGTTTCGGCCTTGCCGCCGAACATGTAGCGGAACTTGGCCGCCTGGTTGTAGATCTGGTCCAGACAGACGCCCATGAAGTCGATGAACATCAGCTCCGCCACCGGGCGCAGCCCGCAGGTCGCCGCCCCGATGGCCGCGCCGACATAGGCGCTTTCCGACAGCGGCGTGTCGATCATCTGCTTGGGGTGCTTGTGGTAGAGCCCTTTCGAGACCCCCAGAACCCCGCCCCAGGCGTCGTCCTCGCCCGCGGCACCGGCGCCACCGACGATGTCCTCGCCCATCATGATCACCGTGGGGTCGCGGCTCATCTCCTGATCCAGCGCCTCGTTGATCGCGTCTTTCATGCTCAATGTACGTGCCATTTTCTATCTCCTTTCCTTGTCAGCGCGTGTCAGTAGGACACGTACACATCGGTCGTCAGGTCTGCGGGGGTGGGCAGCGGGGCGGCCTTGGCCTCGGTCACCGCGTCCTCGATCAGGGTCATGACCTCGGCGTCAATGGCGTCCATCTCGGCATCGGTCAGCACACCCGCCTCGGTCACCTTGGCGCGGAAGATCTTGAGGCAGTCGCGGTTCTTGCGGTTGTCCTCGTTCTCGCCCGGTGCGCGGTAGGTCTGCGCATCGCCCTCGAAATGGCCGAAGAAGCGGATCATCTTGCATTCCAGCAGGGTCGGCCCGCCGCCTTCGCGGGCGCGCTTGACCACCTCGCCCGCCGCCTCGTAGACGGCAAAAAAATCGGTGCCGTCCACGGTGATGCCGGGCATGCCGAAACCGGTCGCGCGGTCGACGTAGCTGTCAGACGCGACGGCGTAGTCGACCGAGGTCGATTCCGCATAGCCGTTGTTTTCCACGACAAAGATCGCCGGCAGGTTCCAGATCGCGGCCAGGTTCATCGATTCCAGCACCGTGCCCTGGTTCGACGCGCCATCGCCAAAGAAGGTGATGCCCACGCCGTCATGGCCCAGCTTCTGGGCCGCCAGCGCCGCGCCGCAGACCAGCGGCGCGCCTGCACCGAGGATGCCGTTGGCGCCCATCATGCCCTTGGACAGGTCGGCGATATGCATCGATCCGCCCTTGCCCGCGCAGGAGCCGGTCGCCTTGCCGTAGATCTCGGCCATCATGCCTTTCACATCCACGCCCTTGGCGATGCAGTGACCGTGGCCCCGGTGGGTCGAGGCGATGCGGTCATGATCCTGCAAATGCATCATGATGCCGACGCCCGCGGCCTCTTCGCCTGCATAGAGATGCACGAAACCGGGGATATCGCCGCGGCCGAAATCGACATGCAGGCGTTCTTCGAATTCCCGGATCGTCTTCATCCGGCGATAGGCTTCCAGAAGCCCGTCTTTTTCCAGTGGGAACGGGTTGCTCATGAGGTCCTCCCTTATGGTTGAGCGGTGCGCAGCGCCTCTGACGCGGCGCGGGTGAGAAGCCCGTGCCGGGCCGCATAGGCCATGCAATCGGGCACGTTGACGGTGCGGAACGCATCGGCCTGAAGCCGGATGCTGACATCGTCGATTTCGCTGAAGGTCAGTTCCCGTTCGCCATCGAGTGCAAACGACCCGGCGGAAACGCTCGGCAGATAGACCTCGTTGGGAACAACCTTCTCGACAGCCCCGATGCCGACCTCTTCGATCAGGCCCGGCGCAATGGGGGCGGTCAGACGCAAGTTTGCGGTCTCAAGCGGTAGAAGTCGTACCCTTCGCCCCTCGGGTTCCTGCCGATCAAGCGGTGCAAGAAGCCCCACGATAGAGGACATGCCGATACCGTCAGGCAGGCCGAAGGTAACAAACAGGTCGCGGAAGTTCGCCGTCTTCCAGATGGCGCGGGCACCGATGAAGCGCTCGGAAACGACGGCCACATCGACAAGTGCGATCTCGCGCTGATCGTTCACGCGGACTTCCAGCCGCTTGTTGTAGGCAAAGGCGTGCTCGCAGGGCACCTGTCCCGTTACCGCCAGTCCGACAGCCAGTCCCGTGATCGTGGGTTCGCGCAACTCTGGAAAGGCGTTGTTGGTGCCGGTGGACACGCCCGCAATCGGCGTGTTGCCGCATTTGGACACCACAACCCTGTTGGTCCCGTCACCGCCCAGAACAACGATCGCTCCGACACCCTGATCGTGCATCTGGCGGGCGGCTTCCGCGCTGTCCTCCGAGGTGCAGGTGACCGGCATGTCCAGATAGCTGACACGGGGAAACCGAACGTGACCCATGCGGTTTTCGCGGTCGATGACGCGCATCAGCTGTGTGCGGATCCCACCGTTTTCCGGCATGATCACCACCTCTTCGACGCCCGTCGCCATAAGCCCCGTCATCATCCGAAGCACGATATTGGCCCGGTCGTTGATCGGCAGGTTGCCCGCATGGCTGACGATCCGGCGAATGTCGCGGGCAGAGACAGGGTTTGCGATGATGCCAACTTTGGTCACGAGTGATGCCTCCCTTTCAATGAGAGAAAGCAACGTTTGTGCCAATTGCGTTTCGAGTTGAGTTCGTCGCCCCCTGTGCGCAGGGCTAGATGCCGGGCCCAAGCAAAGGTTGCGTCCCGGTCTGCTTTGCGACTGCGCGGATACGCTCGGAAAAGGGCAATCAATGCTCAAGTGTCGAAAAGACGCGTGAATGGCACCGCTGTGCCCCCCAATGCGCATATCCGCTCATCCTCTACCATGCTGGCAGAGGATTTGAGCGGCGCCTGGCAGACCGCTCGCCGCATTCGAAACGACTGGATGCTTGTGGAGGCGGAATGCGGGCGGTTTTTCAAAGGCCCCAATCGGCCTGACTTATCACCGGCACTCATGCGGAAAGACCCCGAGCGCAGGCTCAGGGTCTTTCGATGTCTTAGGATGCGGCGGCAACCGCACGCGCTGTCAGAACCTGAACCAGGTTTGCGCGATAGCTTCCATCGCCATGCAGGTCGCTAATCATCCCTTGCGAGCTGACTGACAGCCCGCCAATCGCATCTGCTGTAAAATCGGACGACAACGAGGTTTCGGCGTTTGTCCATCGGAATACGCCCTCTTCCGAGGCACCCGTCACGGCAACGCGCACGCGATCCGCGGATTTCGCAACGAACACGCCCACCAGGGCGAAGCGCGAGGCAGGTTGCGCGAACTTCTGGTAGTTTGCGGCGTCCGGGATCGGGAAGGTGATCGAGGTTATGACCTCGCCCGCATCAAGGGCCGTAGCGAACATGCCCTCAAAATAGTCGTCGGCCGCAATGTCGCGCTTGTTGGTCGAGATGGTTGCCCCCGTTCCAAGCACCGCCGCCGGGTAACATGCCGCCGGGTCATTGTTGGCGAGGCTGCCGCCGATGGTGCCCCGATGACGGACCGCGGGATCCCCGATCCGACCCGCCAGATCGCAAAGGGCAGGGAAGGCGGATCGCAACTCTGCGTGCCCTGCCACCTCTGCATGGGTGGTCATGGCGCCAATAATGGCTGTGCCATCGGTTACAGAGATCCCGCGAAGCTCCTCTGCGCGCGAAATATCGATGAGGTCCGAGGGCGCGGCCAGTCGTGCCTTCATCGTTGGCAACAGCGTCTGACCGCCGGCAAGCAGCGCCCCGTCCTCGGCAGATGACAGAAGGCTCGCGGCTTCTGCTGCCGTTGTGGCAGCGTGATAGTTTGTACTGTGCATTGTAACCTCCCTTATTCAGCGGCGATTGTGGCGCTGTTCAGCGCGGCCCAGACCTTGGCCGGGGTGGCCGGCATGCTGAGATCGTTATTGCCAATCGCATCGGTGATCGCGTTGATGACCGCCGGTGGTGTGCCGATGGCCCCGGCCTCCCCACAGCCTTTCATGCCCAGGGGGTTGGTTGTGCAGGGGGTTGAGTGATGCAGCACATCGAAGTCCGGCAGATCGTCGGCCCGCGGCATTGCGTAGTCCATATAGGACGCCGACAATTGCTGGCCGTCCTCGCTGTAACGCACTTCCTCCAGCATTGCCTGCCCGACACCCTGAGCGATGCCACCATGAACCTGGCCGTCGACAATCATCGGGTTGATGATGGTTCCGAAGTCATCTGACGCGACGAATTTCAGGATCTCGGTCTTGCCGGTTTGCGGGTCGACCTCCACCTCGCAGATGAAGCAGCCCATCGGGAAGGTGAAGTTCAGAGGATCGTAGAACGCCCCTTCCTTCAGTCCGGGCTCCATGCCCTCGGGCAGGTTGTGGCCGGTATAGGCCGCCAGGCCGACCTCGTGCCAGGCGAGAACCTTGTTGGTTCCGTCGACTTTGACCTGTCCGTCCTCGATCACGATATCGGCTTCCGACGCTTCGAGCAGATGCGCCGCCAGTTTCCTGATCTTGACCTCGAGCTTGTCGAGCGCCTTGACGATGGCCGACATACCGACAGGACCGGAGCGTGACCCATAGGTGCCCATGCCGAACTGGACCTTGTCGGTGTCGCCATGCACGATCTGCACGGTGTCTATCGGTACGCCGAAACGATCCGCCACGACTTGCGCGAAGGTGGTTTCGTGCCCTTGCCCGTGGCTGTGCGACCCGGTCAGAACCTCGATCGTGCCGACGGGGTTCATCCGCACTTCGGCGCTTTCCCAAAGACCGACACCCGCCCCAAGCGACCCGACAGCAGCCGACGGCGCGATGCCGCAAGCCTCGATATAGCAGGACATGCCGATGCCACGCAGTTTGCCGCGCATTGCGCTTTCAGCCTTGCGGGCGCCGAACCCGGCCCAATCGGCGGCAACCATCGCCTGACGCATATTGCCTTCGAAATCGCCGGAATCGTAGTTCATGATCACCGGCGTCTGATGCGGAAACTCGCGGATAAAGTTGATGTTGCGCAGATCCGCAGGGTCTTTGCCCATCTCTCGCGCGGCTGTCTCGATCATGCGTTCCACAAGATACGAGGCTTCCGGTCGCCCCGCACCTCGATAGGCATCGACAGGCACCGTGTTGGTATAGACACCCAGAACTTCGCAATAGATGTTCGGAATATTGTAGGTGCCCGACAGCAGAGTCGCGTAAAGATAGGTCGGAACCGCGCTGGAGAAGAGCGACATATAGGCCCCGAAATTGGCCTTGGTCGAGACCTTGAAACCAACGATCCTGCCATCCTGATCGAAGCCCATCCGCGCTTTGGTCACATGATCCCGACCATGGGCATCCGTCAGGAAGGCCTCGGTCCGGTCGGACGTCCATTTGACAGAGCGATTGGTCTTCATCGACGCCCAGAGACAGGCGATTTCTTCGGGATAGATGTAGATCTTGGACCCGAAACCGCCGCCCACATCCGGCGCGATCACGCGCAGCTTGTGTTCCGGCGCAACGTTATAAAACGCGCTTAAAACCAGACGCGCCACATGCGGGTTCTGGCTGGTTGTATAGAGCGTATAGTGATCCTCGGCATCGTCATAGATGGCCACGGCTGAACGCGGCTCCATCGGGTTCGGCGACAGACGGTTATTGGTGATATCCATCTTGGTGATATGCGCAGCACCCGCCAATGCGGCCTCGGTGGCCTCGTTCTCGCCGATCTCCCAGTCATAGACGATGTTGCCCGGGGCGTTTTCGTGGATCTGCGGGGCACCGTCAGAAAGCGCTGCTGCGAGGCTGGCCGCAACCGGCAGTTCCTCATAGTCGATATCGACGGCCTCTGCCGCCGCGCGGGCCTGGGCATTGGTTTCGGCAATCACGATCGCCACCGCGTCGCCCACATAGCGGGTTTTTTCGGTGGCAAGCGCCGACCAGGCACCCATGTTCATCGGGCTGCCATCCTTGGAGGTGATCGCCCATCCGCAGATGATATTGCCGATCCCGTCCCCGGTCAGTTCCGCGCCGTTAAGAATGGCGATGACGCCGTCCATGGCCTCGGCGGCACTTGTGTCGATGCTGTTGACCCGCGCATGGGCATGCGGCGAGCGCACAAAGGCCGCATAGGCCTGGTTTTCCATGCGGATATCGTCGGTGTATTTTCCCTTGCCGGTCGTGAAGCGCTTGTCTTCCTTGCGCTTGACTGCGGCACCAATTCCTTGGCTCATCTGATGACCCTCCCTTACATCTCGCCAGCGGCCTGGCTGATGGATTTCACGATGTTGTGGTACCCGGTGCAGCGGCAGATATTGCCTTCCAGCTCGTGCCGGATTGCAGCCTCATCAAGCGTCTTGCCCTCGGCCTTGTAGCGGTTGACCATGTCGATCCCGCTCATGATCATGCCCGGCGTGCAGAAGCCGCATTGCAACCCGTGATTGTCATTGAAGGCTTTTTGCATCGGATGCAGGTCGCCGTTGGCGACGCCTTCGATCGTTGTCACCTCGGCCCCGTCTGCTGCCGCTGCCAGCATCGTGCAGGATTTCACCGCCTTGCCATCGACATGGACAACACAGGCCCCGCATTGCGATGTGTCACAACCCACATGCGTGCCGGTCAGGCGCAGGGTTTCGCGAATGAACTCGACGAGCAGCATGTTGTCTGCCACGTCACCGCCAACCGGTTTCCCGTTAACGGTCATCTTTATCTCGGACATCAGATCCTCCCTTGATCCATTGGGTCTGCGAAGCGCCGATCAGCTCACCAGCCTGTTCAGCCACCCCTTCTTTTTCTGTGCCGGTGATGCGATGTCGTCGGGGCCTTCGATCTCAACCTGAAGGTTTGCAAAGAACTGATCGGCCATCTTCTTGGCGAACCCGTCGATTATGCGCGATCCAAGCTGTGCCAGCTTGCCCCCGACTTTCGCTTCGACATGATAGTGAAGCACGGTGCAGTCGCCGTCCTCTTCGAGATGCACCCTTGCTCCGCCCCTGGCGAAACCGGCGGCGCCGCCCTTGCCTTCGCCGTCCAGTGTCAAGCTTTTGGGCGGGACCATGTCGGACAGTCTTACCAAGCCCACGAAGGTCGCTTTGACCGGTCCGACTTTCTGAACCACGGTCGCCTCGAACCCCGTTTCGGGCGAGCCAGACATCTCGGTGCACCCCGGAACGCAGGCTTTCAGGCAATCAGCTGACAGTATCGCGTTCCAGACATCGGCTCTGGGCGCCGCGATTTTCCTCGATCCGGTAAGGTCCATGAGTCGACTTCCCTCCACTTCTCCTGTATCTGCAAGCAACAAACATGCCAGTAATAGACATCAGGCTTTGACGGATGCCCTTGAAACAGGTCCAGCAGCAGACACAGGTGCAAAAACTGGCATTGACCCAGACGATGCGGACGTCTCTTTCATTGCTGGCTATGGACCAGGAAGAGGCCGCCAAACTCATCGAGCGCGAACAAGGCAGAAATGCGTTTCTCCGATCGGTCCCGTCGATCCCCGTCAAAAGCGCCGCTCATCACGAGGAGATCGAAAGGCCGGAGAAGCAGAGCCGGAGGGACGCACTCCTTCACCAGGTCGGGCTGATCAAACTATCCACAAGACAGGCGCATCTTGCCGAAGGTCTTGTGCATAGCCTCGATCACCGTGGCTTTCTGGCTGACACACCCCAGGAGATTGCAGGGTATCTTGAGTGCGGCCTTGATGAATTGATGGACCTCGTCGCAAAGCTTCAAAGAGAAGTGGAACCCGCCGGAGTTTTTGCGTGGTCGCTGGCGGATTGCTTTCGATTGCAGCTCGAGGCCAGAAACCGCTTTGATCCGCTGATCGAGAGGCTGCTTGAACGGCTGGACTTGATCGCGAGCAAAGACGTCGCGGCAATCTGCGCTGAATGCGGCGTCGACGAGGAAGACGCGGTCGACATGCTGGAGGATATCCGTGGCCTCAACCCCGCCCCACTGGGGCATCAACCCGATCCGGTCACGACAGAGCAGGCGCCGGATCTTCTGATCCATCAGGATGATGATGGAGGTTTCACGGTCGCGCTGAACGAAGCCGCGATGCCCACACTCCTTGTAGATGACGCGCTGTTTTCGACAACGATGGCGGCAGAGACCGATGACAGGGCTCAAGTCTATTATCGGGACTGCTATCGGGAAGCGGGAAACCTGGTCCGCGCCATGCAGAAACGTGCCAATACGATCCTCGCCATCGGCACCGCACTCGCCCGGCATCAGGAAAAGTTCATCAGAACCGGACGTGACCGTGACAGGCAACCGTTGAAGATGGCTCAGCTTGCCTCGGAGATCGGCGTCAACAAGAGCACGATCAGCCGGGCCATGTCCGGTTGCAGCATCAGGACGGATCGCGGAACCCATGCTGCCACGGCGTTCCTTGCACGACCGCTAAACGAACAGGAGTCCGGACGAACACGCGAACAGGCCCTTCAGCGTCTCAAGCTGCTGATCGCAACCGAGAACGCGCGAAACCCTCTCTCAGACGAGGATCTTGCCGGGCAATTGAAGAAGGCCGGCATGCCAATGTCCCGTCGGACTGTGGCCAAGTACCGAGCCCTGCTCGCAATACCCGGCGCATATGAACGGCGTCGAAAACAAGCTTGAGTGTCCCTTGCCGAGTCGGCTTTCGGCGCCACGCGTCATAGGCTCTCATGATGCGAGAAAGCGGAAAAGCCGGATTGAAGTGCCGCCGACCTGCAGGCCCGCATGTGGGTATCGCACCGTCGGATCAAGACGGTCCAAGTCTTCAATTTGTGCTGTCAGTATGGCGGAGAGACAGGGATTCGAACCCTGGAGACGGTCTCCCGCCTACACACTTTCCAGGCGTGCGCCTTCGACCACTCGGCCACCTCTCCGTGCCGGGCGGAGATAGCGCAAGGACCGGGCCGGGTGCAAGGGGGCTTGGGGCCTTCCGCGCAAAAAAGTTGCGGGGTGGCCAGTGGCGTGATCAGCCGATCGGCAAATGGCCCAGATGCGATGCGCATCCGGTCAGGGCGGCATAATCGTCCTGCACCACCGCCACGCCGAACTGTTCCATGAAACCGGTGAACCGGCCTTTGCCCCGGAACGCGTCGGCAAATCCGAGCGGAGCCAGCCAGGGCGTGATCGCGCGCGCCATGCCGCCGATCAGGTAGATGCCGCCGAAGGGCAGGTGGATAAGCGCAAGATCACCCATCACGGTTCCCATCAGCTCGATGAAGAGCCGCGCGGTTTCCGTGGCCTTGGGGTCGCCCTGCGACAGGCGGGAGATGATCTCGACCCCCTCCAGATCCTCACCATGCAGATGCCGGTGCACCCGGACGAATCCGCCGCCCGACAGCGCGTCCTCGACGGCGGCAAATCCGTGACGCGGTTCCATCGCCTCGGCCAGCGCCGCAAGGGCAGGGGTCTGACGCGGCATGGTGATATGGCCGCATTCGGAGGGCGGCACGAAGCGCCCGCCCGCCGTGTCATAGACCGGCGCTGCATTGAACCCGGTGCCGAGACCCACCACCAGCTTGGCGGCGTGGCGCATGGCGTCGGGCTGCGGAAGCAGGCGGGCGAGGTCATTTTCTTCCAGATGGCCAAGCGCGTGGCCCTGCGCCTGAAGGTCGTTCAGGACCGCCAGCTTGCGCGCGCCTGTGACGGCCCCCAGCCCCTCTCGATCCACCCGCCAGTCCAGGTTGGTCATCTGCCCCACGCCATCGCGCACCGGCCCGGCAATGGCCACACAGGCCCCGGTCAGGGCACCGGGCTGCATCTCCTCGATATAGCGGGCCAGATGCGTGTCCAGCCCGGTGACGCCGGCATTGGAATAGCGCCGAACCGTGTCGCGCTGCACCTCGAAGCCACGGGCCAGCGCCACGCGGGTATTGGTGCCACCGATATCGGCCACGAGCGAGATGTCACGGTGCATGGGCAGGATCCCCCTGGTTAGCGCAAACGCTGCGCGAGGGCGTGATAGGATGCTTTGGGCGTTCTCTTCAAGCTTTCGAAGTCCACATGGACCAGTCCGAAGCGTTTTTCATAGCCAAGCGCCCATTCGTAATTGTCCATCAGCGACCAGATGAAATAGCCGCGCAGATCGACGCCCTCGGCCATGGCGCGGCGGCAGGCGTCCAGATGGGCGTCGATATAGGCCAGCCGTTCGGGATCGTTCACATTGCCATCGGCCAGAACATCCGCATTGGCCATGCCGTTTTCGGTCACGTAGATCGGCAGGTCGGGCACCAGATCGGCGGTGCGTTTGAGAAAGTGATAGAGCCCGTCCGGGTAAATCTCCCACCCCATCTGGGTCTTGGGCAGGGGGCCGTCGATCTCTGCCAATGCGGGCCAGGGGCCGGGGGCAGGGGCGATGTTCTTGCGGGTGTAGTAGTTCAGCCCGATCCAGTCGAGCGGCTGGCCGATGGTGGCGAAATCATCCTGCCAGCCGTCGGGCAGATGCGGTTCCAGTCCTTCTAGGGCCTCGGCGGGGTAGGTGCCCTTGAAAATGCCCTCCAGGAAGAAGCGGTTGTAATAGGCGTCATAGGTGGCAGCCGCGCGGGCGGCCTCGGGGCTGTCATCCACCGGGTTGGCCCATTCCATGTTGAAGACGCCGCCGAGGTTCGAAATGCCAAGCCCGCGCATCACCTCGATCGACCGGCCATGGGACAGCAGCACATGGTGCATGGCGCGGGCGGTGGCGCGGATATCGCGCAGGCCGGGGGCGTGATGGCCTAGGAAGTGGCTCAGCCAGCCGACGCACCAAGGTTCATTGATCGGCGCGGCAGACCACACGCGGTCCCCGATCCGGCCCATGATGGTCTCCGTGAAATCCGCGAACCAGCCCGCGATATCCCGGTTGCGCCAGCCGCCCCGGTCGGCCAAGGGCTGCGGCAGTTCCCAGTGATAGAGCGTCGCGGCAGGTTTCAGCCCGCGTTCCAGCAGCCCGTCCACCAGCCGGTCGTAGAAATCGAGCCCCTCCGGGTTGGGCGTGCCAGTGCCTTCCGGCATCACCCGCGCCCAGGAGGTCGAGAAGCGGTAAACATCGACATTGAGGGCTTTGAGCAGATCGAGATCCTCGCCCATCCGGTGGTAATGGTCGCAGGCGCGCTGCCCATGTTCCGCCCGCACCACGTTGCCGGGCGTGGCGGCGAAACTGTCCCAATGGGTGGGGCCTGCGCCGCCGAACGCATGCCCTTCGATCTGATAGGCCGAGGTCGCGGCCCCGAAAAGGAAGCCTTCGGGGAAATCCTGGCGTGTCCATGTCATGATGTCAGCTTTCTTGCGGGGCAGGGCCGGTGGATCGGCCAAGCATCAGTTCGGCCTCCAACAGGTGATGGCGCGGGGTGCGGGCGGGGTCTTCGATCAGTTCCAGCAAGGTGCTGGCCGCGATCCGGCCCGCTTCGCGCACAGAGGACCGTGTGGCGGTGAAGATCGGCACGTCCTTGCCATTGCCCAGATAGCTCAGCTCGTCGTCATGGGTGATGACGCTGACATCGCGGCCCATTTTCAGGTCGGATTCCTCGATGGCCCGGCGCACCCCAATGGCGGAAATCAGCGAAGATACCAGAAAGGCCGTCGGCGGAGTGTCCCCGGCCAGCATCCGGCGGGCAGTGTCATAGCCGTAATGCTCGGTCATTTCATCGCTGGCCCCAAGTTCCGGGTCCGGGTCCAGACCGCGCTCTCGCAGGGCCTTTTCGTAACCCTGACGGCGCCTGATGGCGAAATCCATGTCTTCCAACCCGTTGATCAGCGCGATCCGGCGATGGCCCAGATCCAGCAGCAGTTCTGTCGCCCGCGAAAAGGCGCGGCGGTTGTTCACATCGACCCAGGAATAATCGCTGTCTTCGGCTGATGCCCGGCCATGCACGACGAAGGGCAGGTCCAGATCCTGCAACAGCTTGATCCGCCGTTCATTGGCGCGGGGGCCATGGATCACGATGCCGTCGACGGTCTTTTTCTGGGCAAGGCTGCGATAGGTGGCGTCCTCTGCATCGTCAGGAACGATAGAAAGCGTCATATCGTAGCCCGCCTTTGCATAGGCCTCACCAGCCCCGGCGATGAAGTCGGAGAAGACCGGGTTCATCATCTCGTGCCGGGTCGAGATCGGGATGACATGGCCGATCATGTGGGCGCGGCCGGTGGCCAGGCTGCGGGCGCGCGTATTGGGGCGGTAGTTGTGGCGATGCGCGGCATCCTGCACCCTCTGACGCGTCGCCTCGCTGACCTCCGGATAACCGTTCAGGGCCCGGCTGACCGTGGTCTGCGACAGGCCGAGGGATTCGGACAGTTGTTTGAGGTTCATAGCCAAGAGGGCACCCAAAGCGCTTTCAAACTTTGGGCAGTATCCCCGAAAATCCGGGGCTGTCAAAGGCGAATTCCACAAGCCAAGCATGAACTTTTGGCCGTGTATGGCCTCTTTTTGCGCTGATTCCACAATCCTCATTGACAGAAAACCGGGAATCGCGGATGCCTAGAGAGGTGTCAAAGCGCTTTGGAAACGTAAGTACTGCGTTCCAATCAACCGGGGCTTCGGCCCATTCTGGGAGGAAACCATGAAGAAATCGTTACTCGCCGGCGCCGCAGCGCTGGCTCTCACCGCAGGTATGGCGCAGGCCGACGGGCACATGATGTTCGCGCCCGGCGAAGGTGAATTCAACTGGGACAGCTTCACCGCCTTCGCTGACGGTAATGACCTGTCCGGTCAGACCCTGTCGATCACCGGCCCCTGGATCGGCCCCGACGCCGAACTGGTCGAAAGCATCCTGGCCTATTTCGAGGAAGCCACCGGCGCGACCGTGAACTATTCCGGCTCCGACAGCTTCGAACAGGACATCGTGATCGCCACGCAGGCGGGCAGCGCGCCCAACATCGCCGTGTTCCCGCAGCCGGGTCTGGCCGCTGACATGGCCTCTCGCGGGCTGCTGACGCCGCTGGCCGATGGCACCGCTGACTGGGTGTCTGCCAACTATGCAGCGGGCGATTCCTGGGTCGATCTGGGCACCTATGCAGGCCCCGATGGGGACGAGGCGCTCTATGGCTTCTTCTACAAGGTCGACCTGAAATCGCTGGTCTGGTACAGCCCCGAAGCCTTTGACGAGGCGGGCTATGACATCCCGACCTCGATGGAAGAGTTGATGGCTCTGACCGACCAGATCGTCGCCGATGGCGGCACGCCCTGGTGCATCGGTCTGGGCTCGGGTGCGGCGACCGGCTGGCCCGCGACCGATTGGGTCGAAGACCTGCTGCTGCGCACGCAGCCTGCCGATGTCTATGATGGCTGGGTGTCTAACGAGATCCCCTTCACCGATGAACGCATCGTCGGCGCGATCGAGGCCTTCGGCCATTTCGCCCGCAACGATGCCTATGTGAACGGGGGCGCCAGCGCCGTCGCAACGACCGACTTCCGCGACAGCCCCGCGGGCCTCTTCTCCTACCCGCCGGAATGCTACATGCATCGCCAGGCGTCGTTCATCCCGACCTTCTTCCCCGAGGGCGCGGATGCCGACTTCTTCTACTTCCCATCCTATGAGGAAGGCGATCTTGGCAACCCGGTGCTTGGCGCGGGCACGCTTTGGGCGATCACCGATGACGCCCCCGCCGCCCATGTCTTCATGGAGTTCCTGCAAACCCCCATCGCGCATGAGCTGTGGATGGCGCAGTCGGGCTTCCTGACCCCGCATAGCGGCGTCAACCTCGACGTGTTCCCGTCCGACGCGCAGCGCGCGATGAACGAGATCCTTCTGGGCGCGACCACCTTCCGCTTCGACGGGTCCGACCTGATGCCGGGCGAAATCGGTGCAGGCGCGTTCTGGACCGGTATGGTCGACTACACCTCTGGTGCCGACGCCGCCGATGTGGCGCAGGCGATCCAGGACCGTTGGGACTCGATGCAGTAACACCTGCTGGTCCGGGCCGCATCCGCGCGGCCCGGACCGCTTCAGACCTGATGTCGGGAGGGCAAGGTCATGTCACCGCTTTTGCAGGGTGTGATTACCATCGTCGTGGGCGTGTTCGGTTGCGTGGGCTATTTCTACGCCGCGAACCTGATCCTCGACAAAGTAATCTTTCCGCCCCGTGGCCCCCAGGCGGGTCGCAATATCAACCGCGCCACCGCCGTCCGGCCCTGGCTGTTCCTCTTTCCGGCAATCTTCGCCCTGTCGCTCTACCTGGTCTACCCGGTGATCGGCAGCCTGTGGCGCTCGATGCACAACCGGGCCGGGGATGAGTTTATCGGGCTCGACAATTACGGGTTTCTGTTTGGTGACCCGGAGTTCCTGCAGGCGCTTCTGAATAACGCCCTCTGGGCGCTTGTCGTGCCCGCCGCCGCGACCTTCCTTGGCCTGCTGGTGGCGCAGCTGACCGACCGGCTGTCCTGGGGCAATATCGCCAAGTCACTGATCTTCATGCCGATGGCGATCTCTTTCGTGGGGGCCTCGCTGATCTGGAAATTCGTCTACGCGGGCGACCCCGATATCGGTATCATCAACGCCATGCGCGACGTGATCGGGCTTGACCCGATGGACCCGGTGCAGGTGCCGTTCTGGAACAACTTCTTCCTGATGGCGATCCTCGTGTGGATCCAGACCGGCTTTGCCATGGTCATCCTGTCGGCCGCGCTGCGCGGTATCCCCGAAGAAACGGTCGAGGCCGCGATCATCGACGGGGCGAACCCGTTCCAGCTGTTTTTCAAGATCAAGGTGCCGCAGATCATGGGCACCATCGTGGTGGTCTGGACGACGATCACCATCCTCGTGCTCAAGGTTTTCGACATCGTCTACACGATGACCGGGGGCAATTTCGGCACCCAGATCCTGCCAAGCTACATGATGAGCTTCATGTTCCGCGATGACGGGCGGGCGACCGCCGTGGCCGTGGTGATCATGATCGTGGTGCTTCCCGTGATGATCTGGAACATCCGCCAGGCCCAGAAGGAGATGCGCTGATGGACAATATCGCCGGCAAAAGCTCTGGCCTGAAATGGGCTGTCAACATCTCGGTGGCGCTACTGGTCATCGCCTGGCTGATCCCGACGGTGGGGCTGTTCGTCTCCTCCTTCCGCGACCGCGACCAGATCACCGCCTCGGGCTGGTGGAACGCGCCTTTTTCGGTCGAATTGACCTACCGCACCCGCGCCAATGACGGCGAGCCGGTGCAGGAGGGTGATCTTTGGGTCGTCGAGGGCAACATCTTCGCCACGTCCGAAGTGGCCGAAGCCTTTGCCAGTGGCGAGGCGTCCATCACCGCCTTTGGCGTCACCGGTCGTGAACCCACGGCTTACCCGGCCGGGACCGAGGGAGAGACCCGCGATGGCGGCACCCTGACGGTCAATGCTGATGGCAGCTACCGGTACACGACGGCGGAAACGCCCGATGACCGGGGACTGCGCATCTATTTCGGGGCCGCCACGCCGCCGGATTTCACGATGGACAACTACCTGACCATCCTGACCGCGCAAACCACCGAGGAGCGTGAGGAAGCCTATGCCGAGGGTCAGAGTTTCTGGGAAATCCTGTCGGATGAAAACGGCGTCTTCCGCAATTTCATCAACACGTTCACGGTCACGATCCCCTCGACCATCATCCCGATCCTGATTGCGGCTTTCGCGGCCTATGCGCTGGCCTGGATGGATTTTCCGGGGCGTGGCCTGCTTATTGCTTGCATCGTCGGCCTTCTGGTGGTGCCTCTGCAACTGGCGCTTGTGCCGCTGCTGAACCTGCACAACCAGATCGGCATCGGGCAAAGCTTTGTCGGCATCTGGCTGGCCCATACCGGGTTCGGCCTGCCGCTGGCGATCTACCTTTTGCGCAATTACATGGTCGGGCTGCCCCGCGACATCATTGAAAGCGCCAAGGTCGACGGGGCCACCGATTTCCAGATCTTCACCAAGATCATCCTGCCGCTGAGCTTCCCCGCACTGGCCAGCTTCGCCATCTTCCAGTTCCTATGGACATGGAATGACCTGCTGGTTGCCAAGGTTTTCCTGCCTTCCGACGACGCCTCCAAGGTCATGACCGTGCGCATTGCCGATGACCTGCTTGGCTCTCGCGGCGGAGACTGGGGTATTCTGGCGGCGGCGGCGTTCGTGTCCATCGCGGTGCCGGTTCTCGTCTTCTTCACCATGCAACGTTACCTCGTGCGCGGCCTTCTGGCTGGCTCGGTCAAATAAAGGGCATCAAGACCCATGAACCTCATGCAAGACATGACCCCGGCCCATGCGGCCTCTGTCGACAAGGACTGGTGGCGGGGGGCGGTGATCTACCAGATCTATCCGCGCAGCTTTCAGGACAGCAATGGCGACGGCATCGGCGATCTGTCGGGGATCATCCACCGGTTGGACCATATCGCGCGACTCGGCGTCGATGCGATCTGGATTTCACCCTTCTTCCGCTCGCCGATGCTGGATTTCGGCTATGACGTGTCCGATTACCGCGATGTGGACCCGATGTTCGGCTCGTTGGGCGATTTCGATGCGCTGATCAAACGCGCCCATGATCTGGGGTTGAAAGTGCTGATCGACCTTGTGATCAGCCACACCTCGGATCAGCACGCCTGGTTCCAGGAAAGCCGTCAAAGCCGCGACAATGCGCGCGCCAACTGGTATGTCTGGGCCGATGCCAAGCCTGATGGCACACCGCCCAACAACTGGCTGTCCATTTTCGGCGGTTCCGCCTGGGAATGGGATGGCGAGCGGATGCAGTATTACCTGCACAACTTCCTGTCGGAACAGCCCGACCTGAACCTGCATAACGCGGACGTGCAGGACGCCCTGCTGGATGTAGTGCGCTTCTGGCTGGAACGCGGGGTCGATGGTTTCCGTCTGGATACGATCAACTTCTACTTCCATGACAAGGAGTTGCGCGACAACCCGGCGCTGGCGCCAGAGGCCCGCAATGCCACCATCGCGCCCGAGGTCAACCCCTATAACTGGCAGGATCACCTCTACGACAAGAACCAACCGGAGAACCTCGCCTTCCTGCGCCGGTTCCGTTCGGTAATGGATGAGTTCGACGCGGTCGCCGTGGGCGAGGTGGGCGACGCCCAATACGGGCTGGAGATTCAGGCCGAGTACACGTCGGGCGGCGACAAGGTGCAGATGTGCTATTCCTTCGAGTTCCTGTCCGGGGTTTCGCCCACGCCGGAACGGGTGGGCGAGGTGCTGACGCGCTACGAGGGGGCAATTGGCGACGGGTGGGCCTGTTGGGCCTTTTCCAACCATGACGTCGTGCGCCATGCCAGCCGGTGGGCCCTGTCGGAACCGGCGCAGCGGGCCTATGCGGCTCTGCTGCTGTCCTTGCGCGGCTCTGCCTGTCTTTATCAGGGCGAGGAACTGGGCCTGACCGAGGCCTATGTGCCGTTCGAACATCTGCAAGACCCCTACGGCATCCGCTTCTGGCCCAAGTTCAAGGGCCGTGACGGGTGCCGCACGCCGATGCCCTGGGTCACCGACAACGCCAATGGCGGGTTCACGGAAGGCAAGCCTTGGCTGCCCGTGGCGGTCGAGCACCTGTCCCATTCCGTGTCCGCGCAGGAGGGCAAGGCCGATAGCGTGCTGGCCTTCTACCGCCGCATGATCCGCTTCCGCACATCCGAGCCAGCCTTGGCAAAAGGCGATTTCACCCTGCTGACAGCAGCGGATGGCATCCTGTCCTTCACCCGGCAGCACGCGGGCCGCACGGTTCTGTGTGTCTTCAACCTGTCGGACAGCCCGCGGGATATCGACATGCCCGACGGCGATTGGACCCCGCTCGCCGCGCCCTTCGATGGCAATCTTCAGACCCTCGGGCCCTGGCAGGCCCTTTATGCAGCACAGGAGAGCTCCGATGGCTGATCTCATCCTCAAGGACGTTGTCAAATCCTATGGCGATGTGAATGTCCTCAATGACATCAATCTCGATATCAAGACGGGCGAACTGATCGTCTTTGTCGGCCCTTCCGGGTGCGGGAAATCCACGCTTCTGCGGATGATCGCGGGTCTGGAAAAGATCACCGACGGCACCCTGTCGATTGACGGAGAGCCGATGAACGACGTGCCGCCCGCGCAGCGCGGCATTGCGATGGTGTTCCAGTCCTATGCGCTCTACCCGCATATGACGGTGCGCGAGAATATGGCCTTTGCCTTGCGCATTGCGGGCAAATCGAAGGACGAGATCGACAGCGCCGTCAACGCCGCCGCCGACAAGCTGCAACTGACGGATTATCTGGACCGGCTGCCCAAGGCGCTGTCTGGCGGGCAGCGGCAGCGGGTGGCCATCGGCCGGGCCATTGTGCGCGATCCAAAGGTGTATCTCTTCGATGAGCCGCTCTCGAATCTCGACGCGGCGCTTCGCGTGGCCACCCGGATCGAGATCGCGCAGCTGAAGGAACAGATGCCCGACTCGACCATGATCTACGTGACCCACGACCAGGTGGAAGCGATGACACTGGCCAGCCGTATCGTGGTTCTGGCCAACAAGGGCATCGCGCAGGTGGGCAGCCCGTTGGAGCTCTATGAACGGCCCCGGTCCACCTTCGTGGCGCAGTTCATCGGCAGCCCGGCGATGAACCTGCTGGCGGGCAAGATCGTCGGCACCGGAGAGGTCACGACGCTGGAACTGTCTGACGGGGCAGGGCGCATCACCTCCAACTATCCTTCGACCGAGGCCGATATGGGCGCCGAGGTAGAGGTCGGCATCCGGCCCGAGGATATGGTGCCCACGGATGGCCCGGATTACGCCTTTGCCGGCACCGTCGATATCACCGAGGCGCTTGGCGAGGTGACACAGCTCTACTTCACCACTCCGAGCGCTTCTGAGGACACCGACACGGTCATCGCCAAGCTGCACGGCATCCATCGGGGACTGCGCGGCCAGCAGGTGACCCTGACCGCCGCGCCCGACAAGGTGCATGTGTTCAAGGACGGTGTGTCGTTGCACTACCGGTAATTGGTTCCTCCCGCGCCCGGCACGGCGCGACAGAAACGACGTTGCGTCTTGATTGACGCGGCGTCGTTTCCTTTCGTAATTGAACGCGTGTTCAATTTATCAGGGAGGCACCCATGGACATCGCAACCGCACAGGTGATCGTGACAGGCGGGGCCAGCGGGCTCGGGGCCGCGACGGCGGCATATCTGGCCGGGGCAGGGGCATCGGTCACGGTGTTTGACCGCGATGCAACCAAGGGAGCCGAGATGGCTGCAACCCCCGGCATCAGTTTCACCGAGGTCGATGTGACCAGCGAAGACAGCGTTGCGGCAGGTGTGGCACATGCCGTTGCGCAGATGGGCGGCATCACCGCCGTGGTGAACTGCGCGGGCATCGTGACAGGCGCCAAGACGGTTGGATCGAAAGGCCCGTTCCCGCTCGACGCTTTCCAGCGCACAATCGACATCAACCTTGTAGGCGCTTTCAACGTCGCACGGCTGGCGGCGGTCGAGATGTCGAAGAACGCGCCCAATGAAGACGGCGAACGCGGTGTGATCGTCAACACCGCCTCCATCGCCGCATTTGACGGCCAGAAAGGGCAGGCGGCCTATTCCGCGTCGAAGGCGGGTGTGGCCGGTCTGTCCCTGCCTATGGCCCGCGATATGGGCGCGATCGGCATCCGTGTGAACGCGATTGCGCCGGGGTTGTTCCTGACGCCGATGCTGGAAAGCCTCGGGCCCGAGATGATGGCAGAGCTGGCCAGCGACGTGATCTTCCCGCGCCGTCTGGGTAACCCGCAGGAGTTCGCGCGGCTGGCCCGGTTCATGATCGAGATGCCGTATCTCAATGGTGAAACCATCCGTCTCGACGGGGCGCTGCGCCTGCCATAGGGTCGGGGGGTAGCCACCCTTGCGGACCCTTTTGGAATGACCTCAGTTCTGACCGTCACCCTGAACCCGGCCGTGGACCTCGATACCTCCACCGCCGAGGTGCGCCCCGGCCCCAAGCTGCGCTGTTCCACGCCGAGGCTCGATCCCGGCGGAGGCGGCCTCAACGTCTCGCGCGCCATGGCGGAACTGGGGGGCGAAAGCCTGGCGCTGGTGGCGGCTGGCGGTGGCATGGGCGTGGTTCTGGCCAAGCTGCTGGCGGCCACCGGTCTGCCGGTTCGCATCATCGAAGCGCCGGGTGAAACCCGCCAGAGCGTTGCGGTGATCGAAGACGGGACCGGCAAGCAGTTCCGGTTCATCTTTCCGGGACCGGAATGGTCCGAGAATGATATCGCGAAGGCCGAGTCCGAGATCGCCGAGGTGATTCCCGAGGGCGGTCTGGTGGTGTTGTCCGGCAGCCACCCGCCGGGATTTCCCGACGATTTCCCCGCCCGCCTGGTGGCGATGTGTTCAAAGCTCCGGGCCCGGCTGATCCTTGACACCTCCGGTGCAGCACTTCGGGCGTTGCAGGCCGGGCGCATCGCGGGGCTGGAGGTGCTGAGACTGGATCATGAAGAGGCACAGGAGCTTGCGGCGCGGGCCTTTCCGACCGCGCAGGACAGCGCCGATTTCGCGCAATCGCTGGTGCGGAACGGGGTGGCGCGGGTCGTGGTGCTGGCGCGTGGGGCGGATGGCTCCATCCTTGCGACGGATCGGGACCGCTGGCTGTCCCATGCCGCCGATGTGCCGGTGCGCTCCAGGACCGGCGCGGGCGACAGTTTCGTTGCGGGCTTCACGCTGGCCCTGTCCCAGGGCGCGGCTTTACCGGACTGTCTGCAACGGGGCATGGCGGCGGCAAGCGCCGCGGTGATGACCGAAGCGACGCGGCTGTGCGAACGCTCTGACGCGGAACGCCTGATCGCGGATTGTCCGGTGGAGCGGATCTGACAAGAAAAAACCGGCCCTGACGGCCGGCTCTTTCCTGTCCCTCGGAAACGTGTGGCCACCCCTTGGGCGACGTGGCCGCAAACCTGTCAGCCGCCCCAGGAGCGGACCGGGCCGCAATCCATATGGGTGAAATTGGAGCCGGAATAGCGCCCGACGCCGCCTGCGGAACAGGATTCCGCCGCAGCGGCAACTTGCCGGACGGAGCGTCCCTCGATCCGCAGGTCGGCGGCCTGTCCCTGCATGTGCAGCGAGTTGCGCGCGACGCCGGAGGACCGGGCACGCAGCATGGCATTGGTGGAGGGCGACCGATACCCGGACAACAGCAGATAGGGTTGGCCGGTTTCCAGCAGGTTGTGGGATGCGGCCATGATGTCCAGCGTGCGCGGGTCGATATCATGGGCTTCATCAACGCGCCAGTCGCGCATGAAATAGGAGATTTCTTCGACCGCGGGCCGGATGTAGTCGCCATCAATCCAGTAAACCATGTCGAGGGTTTCACCGGTCCGCGCGGAATACATGCGCAGCTTGCGATAGTCGCCGCCGCCGCGAAGGATCCCGAAAGCGTTTGCCGCATAGGGGGCGGCTGCAACCGTGGTGGCTGCGAATACCCCAAGCAGCGACCGCCGCGTCATCGTCGGATTCGTCATAAGATTTGCCCCGTCCTTCTGCCCGTTCCGTCCAGTGTCACTTTTCCGTGACTTGTTACATGTCCATCCCCAGCTGTGCGTTTTATGACACAATTGAAACTTTCTTGAAAGTCTCAAGTCGGGGCGTCCCACCAGGATGGTGGCCTGTCGGCAGAAATCCGCCAAAAAGGCGTTGATTCCGGGGATATTGGCCGATTCTTCGGCAGGCGTTGCACCGTGGGCACGTCGTATTTTTCAAGTAACTATCAGGAACATCTTTCGAAATTGTGAATGGACTCTGCCGTATCGGACGGGTCATCTAGACTTCACACACACGTGATCCGCGCGCAATCAGGTGACCCATGACAAAAAAGCTTTTTCTTCCGTCCATGCTGCCAATTCTGGCGGCGATCCTTTCGATCTCGCTGATCGTTCCTGCCCCCGCTTCGGCGCTGGTCACGGCCTTCCGTCAGGCCATTGCCGAGGGTGTGGCCGAGCACGAGGACATGGCCGAATTCTACCGTGACCGGGCATTCGAGCCGATCTGGACCCGTAACGAGGATGCGGCGCGGCGCAATGCGCTGCTGATGGCGCTGGAAGGGGCCGCCAATCATGGACTGCCCGCTGGCCGCTACGACCCGGACGCCCTGCGCGCTGCCTTCATGGATGCAGACAACCCCTACAGCCGGGGGCAGGCAGAGATCATGGCGTCCGCCATGTTCCTGCGCTACGCCCATGACGTGCAGTCCGGCATTCTCGATCCCGGCGAGGTCGTGCGCGAGATCCATCGCGACCTGCCGCGCCGCGACCCCACGGACCTGTTGCAATCCCTCGTCGATGCCGACCCCTACGAGGTGATGCGCGCCCTGCCGCCCGCGCACCCTGAATACCTGCGCCTTCAGCGCGAGTTGCTGCGCCTGACCCGCATGGCCAACGAGGGCGGATGGGGGGCGTCCGTCTATGGCGGTCGTCTGGAACTGGGCGACCGTGGTCAATCCGTGGTGCAGCTGCGCGACCGGCTGATCCGCATGGGCTACATGGAACGCTCGGCCACCGCCGTGTTCGACGCCGACATGGAGGCCGCCGTGCAGCGCTTCCAGTCCGCGCATGGGCTGCTGGCAGACGGCGTTGCGGGGTCTTCGACCATCGAAGAGGTCAATATCGGGCTCGATACCCGCCTGCGTCAGGTCATTCTGGCGATGGAACGTCAACGCTGGATGAACTGGGAAGACCCGGAGCGCGGCAGCCGTCATGTTCTGGTGAATATCCCTGACTACCATGCCTATGTGATCGACAATGAAGAGGTCACTTTCGAGACCCGCGTTGTTGTGGGCGCGACCCCGTCGAACCGGGTGACGCCCGAGTTTTCCGACACCATGGAGCATATGGTGATCAACCCGAGCTGGTATGTGCCGCGCTCGATCACCATCGGGGAATACCTGCCGCAGATGCAGGCCAACCCTGCTGCCGCCGGGCATCTGGACCTGCTGCAGGGCGGTCGTCAGGTCAGCCGGGCGGGCATTGATTTCAGCCAGTACACCGCTTCGACTTTCCCCTTCGACCTGCGTCAGGGACCGGGGCCGAGCAATGCGCTTGGCCGGGTGAAGTTCATGTTCCCGAACCGGCACAATATCTACCTGCACGATACGCCGTCGCGGAACCTCTTCGCCCGTGAAACCCGTGCCTACAGCCATGGCTGCGTCCGGGTTCATCGCCCGCTGGAACTGGCCTATCATCTGCTGGCCCGTCAGGAATCGCAGCCGCAGAGCTATTTCGACCGCATCCTGCATTCCGGTCAGGAAACGCAGGTTGATCTGGTTCAGCAGATCCCGGTGCATATCGTCTACTGGACGGCCTTCGTCACGCCCGAGGGCGAGCTGAATTTCCGCCGCGACATCTATGGGCGCGACCGCGCCCTGTGGACCGCGATGGAACAGGCCGGGGTGGAACTCCCGATCGTGGCCAGCTAAAGCTTTCGCAGCAACCCTCGCTGCGGAGCACGATCATGGCGCTGACCATTGGAAAGATAGCCGAGGCTCTTGGGGCCTCGGCTTTCGGCAATCTGGACCTGGAGATTGACGGCCTGTCGGAACCGGCTCTGGCGGGCCCCCGGCAGCTTGCCCTTGCCATGTCGCCCGCCTACGCGGAGGGTCTGGCAGACGGGCAGGCGAAGGCTGCGGTGTTGGGGCCGGACATGGATTGGCAGGCCTACGCGCTGGAGGCCGCCATCGTGGTGCCGCGCCCGCGATATGCGCTGGCCGGTCTGACCGCCGCGCTGGATCCGGGGCCCGAGATCGCGCCGGGCATTCATCCGATGGCCGTCATCCACGAAAGCGCCACCATCGGCATCGGTGCGGCCATCGGCCCGTTCGTCATGATCGGACGCGGCGCGGTGATCGGCGCGCGGGTCCGTATCGCCAGTCATGTCTCTGTCGCGGAACGGGCCCATATTGGCGACGATGCGTTGCTGATGCAGGGGGTGCGCGTGGGCAGCCGGGTGCATATCGGGGATCGCTTCATCGCCCATCCGGGCGCGGTGATCGGTGGTGACGGCATGTCCTTCGTGACGCCGGAGAAATCCACCGTGGAACAGGTGCGCGAATCCATGGGGCAGGCCCAGGCCGTGGATCAAAGCTGGACCCGCATTCATTCGCTCGGATCCGTTCGCGTCGGCCATGATGTCGAGATCGGCTGCAATGCCTGTATCGACAAGGGCACCATCCGGGACACGCAGATCGGGGATGGCTGCAAGTTCGACAACCTCGTTCATATTGCGCATAACGTGCAGGTCGGGCGCGATTGCCTCTTTGCCGCGCAGACCGGCGTGGCGGGATCGACCACCATTGGGGACCGGGCCGTTTTCGGCGGCCAGGTCGGTGTGGCCGACAATCTGACCGTTGGCAGCGACGTGATCGCTGGCGGGGCCACCAAGATCCTGTCCAATGTGCCCGCAGGCCGCGCGGTTCTGGGCTATCCCGCGGTCAAGATGGAAACCCATGTGGAAAGCTACAAGGCGCTGCGTCGCCTACCGCGTCTGGCCAAGACTGTCGCGGAGTTGCAGAAAGCCGTTTCAAAACTCTCGGGCAATGACTAAGTCAGCCGCAGGCGCAGTAGCAGGGATTACGAAGCCATGACGGACGTTGCAGAAAAGGTCATCGGGATCATCGCTGAACAGGCGGTTCTCGATGTCGAGGACGTAAAGCCCGAGGCAACATTGGAGGATCTGGGGATCGATTCCCTCGGCCTCGTGGAAAGCATTTTCGCCATCGAGGAAGCCTTCGATATTCAGGTGCCCTTCAATGCCAACGAACCCGATGCGGGCGATTTCGACATTTCCAGCGTTGCGGCGATCGTCAAGGCGGTTGAGGGCCTCGTGGCCGACGCGGCATGAAACGGGTTGTCATTACCGGGCAGGGCACGATCAACGCCCTCGGGTCCAATGTAGCCGCCACCAAAGCCGCCATGCGCGAAGGCCGCTGCGGCATCGGCGAGCTGGAAATGCGCGACCTTGACCGGCTGTCGGTACGGATTGGCGGCCAGATCAAGGATTACGACCCGGAGGCGCTGTTCAACCGCCAGCAGATCTCGCTCTATGACCGGTTCACGCAGTTCACCCTGATTTCCGCGCGCGAGGCGATCGCGCAATCCGGGCTGGTCTTCAGCGGCGAGCTTGCGGCGCGCTCCGGTGTGGTTCTGGGCACCTCGGGCGGCGGGATGCAGACGCTCGACGAGAATTACCGCTCGGTCTACGAGGACGGCAAGAACCGGGTGCATCCTTTCGTGGTGCCCAAGCTCATGAACAACGCCGCCGCCAGCCATGTGAGCATGGAGTTCAACCTCAAGGGCCCCAGTTTCACCGTCGCCACCGCCTGCGCCTCGTCCAATCATGCAATGGGGCAGGCCTTCAACATGATCCGGTGGGGCATGGCCCCGGTGATGATCACGGGCGGGTCGGAATCGATGTTGTGTTTTGGCGGCGTGAAGGCGTGGGAGGGTCTGCGCGTCATGTCGCGCGATGCCTGCCGTCCGTTCAGCGCCAATCGCAACGGCATGGTGCAGGGAGAGGGCGCGGCGGTCTTCGTCTTCGAGGAGTATGAGCACGCGAAGGCGCGCGGGGCCGAGATATTGGCCGAGGTGGTGGGGTTCGCCATGACCTCTGATGCCGCCGATATCGTGATGCCCTCGAAACAGGGCGCGGCGCGGGCCATTTCCGGCGCGCTTTATGACGCGCGTCTGAACCCCGAGGACGTGTGCTACATCAACGCCCACGGCACCGGCACGGCGGCCAATGACAAGGTGGAATGCGCGGCGGTGGCCGATGTGTTCGGGCACCATGCGGATGAGTTGATGATTTCCTCCACCAAGTCGATGCATGGCCACCTGATCGGCGGCACCGGCGCGGTGGAGCTGTTGGCCTGCATCATGGCGCTGACCGACGGGGTAATCGCGCCGACGATCAATTACGAAGAACCGGACCCGGAATGCGCGCTGGACGTGGTGCCGAACGTGGCGCGCGAGGCCGAGGTCGGCGCGGTCCTGTCCAACGCCTTCGCTTTCGGCGGTCTCAACGCGGTTCTGGCGTTGCGCAAGGCGATCTGATCCGGCATCCGACAGGGAAAGGCCCGCCACGGATCTGTCCGGGCGGGCCTTTGTCTCGTGGTCGGACAGGTCCGGTTACTCGGTCGCGGCACCGTCTTCCTCTGCAGCTGCTGCTGCGGCGGCGGCCTGCAACTGGGCGATCACCTCTTCATTATAGGATTCCAGCGCCTCGAAACCGGCGGTGAAGCCGGACAGCGACAGTGTCAACGGAACGACCTGATCGGGCGCCTGAAGCGGCACGATGGCAATCCGCGCTTCGCTTCCGGCGCGGAATGCCTGTACATCGGCACCGGTCAGGCCGAGGCGGACATAGCAGCCGATCGGCTGGCAGAAGCTGAACGGGTAGACCCGCGCCTGACCGCTATCCACGGCCATGCGCAACTGGCCTGTCAGAAGCGTGTCCAGAGGCGTCACGATGGTTGCCCCTGCCATCAGTTCCCCTTCGTCGGGAACATCGAACAGGTTGAACTCTGCGACGGAGTTGCCCTGTGCATCGACCAGAAGCTGGTAAAGCTGGCAAGGATCGGGTTGACCCTCTGGCGAGACGATGCAGCGCATGTCCCAGTCGCCGAAGGTTTCGCGGCTATAGGCAGAGCCGACCTCGGGCTGGCCAAGCGACAGGCCAGCCTGTTCGGCGGCCGAAGGGGTGTCGGAATCGGTGGCTTCCTGCGCGGCCAGGGGGAAGGCAAGGCCAGCGGCCAGAAGTGCTGCGGTCAGGGAAAGGGTTTTCATCAAAGCGCCTCGTCTGTCTTCGTGTGAACAGGGTGTTTGGCAAATGGCTAGCACGCGGGCGGGGCGCTGTCAGGGGCAATTTTCCGCCAAGCGCCGGTTTCCGCCAATTGCTACGCTGGTTTCCGGCACGGGGGGAGGCCAAACAAAAAGGGCCCAACAACGGGGCCCTTTTCAGTATCTTTTTTCTCTCCCTGTCGGACTGGCCGACTTTCTGGCCCGAACGCTAGGACAGGTGCGCGCGGTCGTCAACAGGGTAATTTACGTTTTTGGTCCGTTTTTCGAACCATTTCGGGAACACCGCCACCGACGCGGAAAAAACCGCGCCGGGGAAAGCCGGCGCGGCCAGTCAACAGGGAGGAAAACCATGACCTCGGGGTCAACCGGCGGCAAACTTGCCGGGGCCATGACGAGGAGACTGGCACAGGATGGTTAAGATTGTATTGTGCGGGGCGAGGAATTTCAGACAGGGGCAGATCATGTCGGACAGCATTTTCATTGGCGGCGGTGGTGAAGACTACGGGGTGGCGCAGCACATGCTGCTGAAATACGCCAACCGGCACGGGCTGATCGCGGGGGCAACCGGAACCGGCAAGACCGTGACATTGCAGATTCTCGCTGAAAGCTTCTCCGCCAATGGCGTGCCGGTCTTCCTGTCCGACGTGAAGGGCGACCTGTCGGGACTTGGCGCGGCAGGAAGCGAAAGCTTCAAGCTGCATGACGCCTTCATGGACCGTGCGGGGCGGATCGGGTTTGCCGACTATGCCTACCGTGCCTTCCCGGTGACCTTCTGGGATCTCTATGGCGAGGCCGGGCATCCGGTGCGCACGACGATTTCGGAGATGGGGCCGCTGCTGATCTCGCGGCTTCTGGAACTGTCCGAGGCGCAGGAGGGCATCCTCAACATTGCCTTCCGGGTGGCGGATGAACAGGGGCTGGCTCTGCTCGACCTGAAAGACCTGCAATCGCTGCTCGTTTGGGTGGGGGAGAACCGCCAGACGCTGAGCTTGCGATATGGCAATGTCTCCACCGCGTCGATCGGGGCTATTCAGCGCCGCTTGCTGGTGCTGGAGGGGCAGGGGGGCGACAAGCTCTTTGGCGAACCGGCGCTGGACCTCGCCGATATCATGAAAACGGACGCGGACGGGCTGGGGCGGATCAATATCCTGGCGGCTGACAAGCTGATGGGGTCGCCCCGGCTCTATGCCACTTTCCTGCTGTGGCTGCTGTCGGAACTCTTTGAGGAACTGCCCGAGGTGGGCGACCCCGACAAGCCCAAGCTCGTCTTCTTCTTCGACGAGGCGCATCTGCTGTTCGACGACGCGCCCAAGGCGCTGGTGGACAAGGTGGAGCAAGTGGCGCGGCTGATCCGGTCGAAGGGCGTCGGCGTCTATTTCATCACCCAGAACCCGGCCGACGTGCCCGAGGATGTGCTGGGACAGCTTGGCAACCGGGTCCAACACGCGCTGCGCGCCTTCACGGCGAAAGACCGGCGCGACCTGCGCCATGCGGCGGAAAACTACCGCGACAACCCGGCTTTCGATATCGAGGACGCGATACGGGAAGTGGGCGTGGGCGAGGCCGTGACCTCGATGCTGGAAAGGAAGGGCATCCCCGGCATGGCGGAACGCACGCTTATTCGCCCGCCCTCGTCGCAACTGGGGCCGATGGCCGATGCGATGCGCGCAGGCCTGATCGCGACCTCACCTATTGCCGGGAAGTATGAAGCCCAGGTGGATCGGGAAAGCGCCTTCGAGATCCTGCAGGCGCGGGCAGAGGCTGCGGCGCGTGAAGCCGAGGAGGCGGAGGCGATCGAGGAAGAGACCGAGAGCGCGGCAGAGCGCGAATACCGCGCCGGACGGCGCTATTCCGGCAATCGCGTGGGCCGGTCCAGTTCGCGGGTGTCCCGACAGGCGCCTGCCGAGGAACAACCGCGCCGCCGGTCGTCGTCGCGGCGCAGCGATTCGGTCGGGACGGCCTTTGCCAAAAGCTTTGCCCGGCAACTGGGCACCCAGTCGGGCCGTGCGGTGGTGCGGGGCATTCTGGGGGGGCTGTTTCGCGGGAGATAAGCGGTTTCGCCGCCTGCCGGCGTCGACCCGGGAACGGCCCGGCTCGACCCCCGCTTGCGCGGGGGCACTCACCCGTGCCGTGTTGCCACGGAAATGTGGCGGGGATCGGGATTGACCTGATGCGCAGACGCCGGTTGCCGCGTCGGATGCCTCCGGCGGAGGTATTGGGGCCAAGATGAAAGGGCAGTGCGGCAGGCGGTCACGGAGGCGTGTGTGGCGGACGGTTGGGCTTGGCGGTCGGGCATGGCTGCTCTAGGTTGACAGGCATGATCGTAGAGCTTGGACATTTCACCCTCATTCTCGCCTTTGCCGTCTCGATCTTCCAGACGGTCGTGCCCCTTGTCGGGGCCCATAAGGGCTGGCCCGAATGGATGGCCGCCGCAGCCCCCGCCGCGAGCGCGCAATTCCTTCTGACGGCCGTCAGCTTCGGCGCGCTGACCTTTGCATTCGTGACCTCCGATTTCTCGGTGGCGCTGGTGACCGCGAATTCGCACACGCTGAAGCCACTGCTCTACAAGATCACCGGGGTCTGGGGAAATCATGAGGGCTCGCTGCTGCTTTGGGTGCTGATCCTGACCCTGTTCGGGGCCATGGCCGCCTGGTTCGGCGGCAACCTGCCGCCGCGTCTGCGCGCGCGGGTTCTGGGGGTGCAAAGCAGCATCGGCGTGGCCTTCTTCGCCTTTATCCTGTTTACCTCGAACCCGTTCCTGCGGCTGGAAAGTCCGCCGATGAACGGGGGCGATCTGAACCCGCTTTTGCAGGACCCCGGCCTGGCCTTTCATCCGCCCTTCCTCTACCTGGGCTATGTGGGCCTGAGCATGGCGTTTTCCTTTGCGGTCGCCGCCCTGCTGGAGGGCCGTGTGGATGCCGCCTGGGGCCGGTGGGTGCGGCCCTGGACGCTGGCGGCCTGGCTGTTCCTGACCATCGGCATCGGGCTTGGGTCATGGTGGGCCTATTACGAGCTTGGCTGGGGCGGTTTCTGGTTCTGGGATCCGGTCGAAAACGCCAGTTTCATGCCCTGGCTGATCTCGGCGGCGCTGCTGCATTCGGCCATCGTGGTGGAAAAGCGCGAGGCGTTGAAAAGCTGGACGATCCTTCTGGCGATCCTGGCCTTCGGTTTCTCGCTCATTGGTACCTTCATCGTGCGCTCGGGCGTCATCACCTCGGTTCATGCCTTTGCCAACGATCCCGAGCGCGGCGTCTTCATCCTGTTCATCCTGGCGTTCTTCATGGGCGGGGCCTTCCTGCTGTTTGCCCTGCGGGCAGGCGCGATGGAGGCCAAGGGCGTGTTCGGTATTGTCAGTCGCGAAAGCGCGCTTGTGCTGAACAATGTGCTTCTGGCGGTGTCCTGTTTCGTTGTCTTCATCGGCACGATCTGGCCGCTTCTGTCCGAGATGTTCTTCGACCGGACCCTGTCGGTCGGGCCGCCCTTTTTCAACGCGGCCTTCTCGCCCTTTGTCTTCGTTCTGGCCGTGGCGCTGCCGATCGGCTCGGTGATGCCGTGGAAACGGGCCAGCATCGGGCGGGCCATGCGTCAGCAGCTGCCGGCGGCCGTGCTGGCCGTGGCGGGCGGGTTGCTGGCCTATGCCGTCTTTACCGGACATTCGGCCATCGGACCGGTGTTCATCGCGCTGGCGGTCTGGCTGGTGGCCGGCGCGGTTGTCGACCTGTTCACCCGCACCGGGCGCGGGGCGCTTGGGGCGCGTCTGTCCCGCCTGACCCGGCTGCCGCGGGCGGATTGGGGCAAGGCGGTGGCGCATGCGGGCTTTGGGCTGACACTGTTTGGCGTCGCCGCCCTGACCACCTATGAATCGGAGGATATCCGTATTGCCCGGCTCGGCGAAGCCTTCGACGTCGGCCCCTACGAGATCACCCTGACCGCCGTGAGAGAGCATGAGGGGCCGAACTACATCGCCCTGATGGGAACCGTCGAAGTGGCGCGCGACGGAGACCTGGTGTCCACCCTGCATCCGGAACGGCGCTTCTATCCGGTGGCGGGCATGCCCACGACCGAGGCGGCCATCGACAATGGTGTGTCTCGCGATGTCTATGTCGTGCTTGGGGAACCGCAACAGGGGGGCTTCGCCCTGCGCACCTATATCAAGCCCTGGGCAAACTGGATCTGGGGCGGGTCGATCATCATGGCGCTTGGCGGGCTGCTGTCCCTGTCGGACCGGCGGTACCGGGTTGCGGCCGGGGCACGCCGCCAGGCCGAACCGAAGGGAGTGCCCGCGGAATGAAGCGGCTCTTGCTGATCCTGTGCCTGTTGGCCTCCCCGCTTTGGGCGGTCGAACCGGATGAAATGCTGGCCGATCCGGTCCTGGAGGAACGGGCACGGGACATCTCGGCGGGGCTGCGCTGCGTGGTCTGTCGCAACGAATCGATCGACGAAAGCAATGCGGACCTGGCGCGGGATCTGCGGCTCCTGGTGCGCGAACGGCTGGTCGAGGGCGACAGCGATGACGAGGTTGTGGACTATATCGTCGAGCGCTATGGCGAATACGTGCTGCTCAGGCCGACGCTGACCGGGTCGAACCTGGTATTGTGGCTGGCGGGGCCGGGCATGGCGCTGATCGGTCTGGGGCTGGCCTTCGGATATCTTCGCAGCCAGTCGCGGCGGAAAGCCGAGGGAGAGGCCGCTCCGACCGGGCTCTCTGATGCGGAACAGGCGCGGCTGCGGCAGATCATGGAAGACTGACGCCGCGTTGCCCTTCCGGTCGGGCGGCTTGGCCCTTATCTGTCAGGGCGATTGCGCAAGACCGAGGGAATGCACGGCCATGGACTACCAGACACTTACCAGCGATCTGCACGACGGCGTTGCTGTCATTACCCTGCGGCGTCCGGATGTGATGAACTCCTTCAACACCCAGATGCGGGCCGAGCTGTGCCACGCGGTTCAGATGGCGGGACACGCAGCGCGCGTGGGCGTTATCACGGGCGAGGGACGCGCCTTTTCCGCAGGGCAGGATCTGGGCGATACCGGCAATCTCAACGATCTGAACCTCGAAAAACTGCTGCGCGACGAATACTCCCCGATCCTGCGCGCCATTGCAGAGGTGCCGATTCCGATCGTCGCGGCGGTGAACGGGGTCGCGGCGGGCGCGGGGGCCAATATCGCGCTGGCCTGTGACGTGGTGATCGCGGCGGAAAGCGCGTCCTTCATGCAGGCGTTTTCCAAGATCGGGCTGATCCCAGACGCGGGCGGCACCTATACGCTGCCGCGCAAGGTTGGCTTTGCCAAGGCCATGGGGCTTGCGCTCTTTGCCGAGAAGCTTTCTGCACGCGAGGCCGATGAGATGGGGCTGATCTGGGAAGCGGTGGACGATGCCAGCTTCGAGGCGCATTGGCGGGCTCGCGCGCAGCATCTGGCAAGCGGCCCGACACAGGCCTTTTCCCGGATCAAACAGGCGATGCGGGACAGTCTTGGCAACGATCTTGAGGACCAGCTGATGCTGGAGGCCCGGCTGCAAGGTCAGGCCGGCAAGTCCCGCGATTTCAAGGAAGGGGTGCTGGCGTTTCTGGAAAAGCGACCGGCGCATTTCGAGGGACGGTAATCACCGGGCGCGGGGAAGGCTTTTGCAAAAGCCTTTAAAGGATCTTGCAAGATCCTTCCACCGCCCCGTTCAGACGTATTGAACGATTGTCAGAACTCGCGCTTCAGTCGGGCCGCGCGGCCGCCCCGTCGCTTCTGGATCAGGCTTTGGCGCCCCGGCAGCTCTGCCATGATGCGGCGGCGATCCTCGCTCGACATGCGGCTCCAGGCCCCGATTTCGTCGATGGAGCGCAGGCAGCCAGTGCAGATCCGTGCCTCGGGATGCACCACGCAGATCTTCACGCAGGGGCTTTCGATCTCGTCGCGTTTCCAGACCTGATCCGTCATCCACCTGCACCTTTCAAATGGGCCAGCCTGTCCAGCACCCCTTGCAGGATAAACCCGGCGGCAACATGGTCGATCACCTCAGCGCGACGTTTTCGGGACGTATCCGCCTCCAACAGCGCCCGTTCGGCGGCCACGGTGGACAGGCGTTCGTCCCAGAAGGTGATGGGCATCTCCACCAGCCGGTCCAGATTGCGGGCAAAGGCGCGGGTGGCCTGGGCGCGCGGCCCCTCTGTGCCATCCATGTTCATTGGCAGGCCAAGCACAAGACCGCCAACGGACCGATGCGACAGGATCTTCTGCAAGGCCGCAGCATCCTGGGTGAATTTCACCCTGCGGATGGTTTCCAGCGGCGTGGAGACGCTGAGAAACGGGTCGGATACGGCCACGCCGATGGTCTTGGTGCCAAGATCGAGCCCGGCAAGGGCGCGCATGGGCGGCAGGGCGGCGGCAAACTCCGCAACATCTTCGAAGATCACTCGTCAGGCTCCCGCAGGGGGGCATCGTCCGGCAAGGGCATATCGCCGGCTGCATCAAGCGGCGCACCCGCCGCACGGATGATCTCAAGCGCCGCATCGGACCGGGCAAAGGCGGACAGGGCCTCCTGATAGATCGGCCGCGCCCGGTCCGGTTGCCCCAGCACGATATAGGCAGAGATCAGCCGCGCCCATTCCTCGGGCGTGCCGCCCTCGTTGGCCAGCCGTTCCGAAAGACCCGCAACCATGCTCTCGATCATCGCCTGACGATCCTCTGCCGACATCGCACCTGCGGCCTCGATATCTTCGGCAGTGGGGCCGGGCTGGTTGGGCAGGGGCGGCTGTGGCAGTTGTTCGACCGAGATGTCATCGCCCGCCATGGCCGCGACGATCTCGATCTGTTCGCGAATGGCGGTCAGCCAGGGTGCGTCGGGCTCGCTGTCGGCCAAGAGGTTGCGCCAGATCGGATAGCCCAGATCGGGGCGGCCCTGTTGGGCATACATCAGCCCGACGTAATAGCGCGCGGCCCCGTTCATGCGATCTTCCTGCAGGACGCTGTTCAGCAGCGCCTCGGCCTCTGGCGAGACATAGCCACCGGCGGCCATGAACATCATCTCGGCCAGGTCCAGCCGATGCTGCGCCGTGGCCTCGTCGCCCAAGACCTCGATCAGATGCGCCTGTGCCGTTCGGGCCGCGACATAGTTGCCAACGCGCGCCTCCTCGAAGGCCAGAAGGCGCAGCCCCTCCGGTTCATCGGGGTGATCGCGCATGGTTTCACGCAGTTCCGCCACCAGTTCGGCGCGGCGCGGGTCCGGGTCCTCGCGAGTCTGGCTGGGGGCGCCCGCCTCTGCCTCCGCCTGGGTCGGTCGTTCGGCGCGGGCCTGTTCGACGAGGGATATCCGCGTCTCGATCGGCAGGTCCGGGTAGCCCGGCGCACCAATGACGTTATAGAGCCAGAAGGCCCCCGCAATCACCACGGCAACGCCTGCCACGACGGCAATACGCTGCGGACGCCCGGCATGTGCCTCCGCTGTCTGGGCCTGCAACGCGCGGTCGGCCTCCAGCACCCGGCGGGCGACCTCTGTGCGGGTGCGGTCGGCTTCGTCCTCGGTCAGGACCCCACGCGCCAGGTCCTTGTCGATCTCGCGCAGCTGGTCACGATAAATCTGCAGATCATAGGCCGCCGCCGGATCGGCAGCGTCACGAGACCGCCACGCGGCCATGACCAGCGCCGCGCCGATCAGCAAAGACAGAAGCCCTGCCAGCATCCAGAAACCCATGATCCCTCCGCGCTTAACCTTCTGGACACATCTATACACCGCAAGGCCGTATCAAAAGCCCCAAACCAGCCCGAAAAGCGACATCCCCCTGCGCGCCTTGTCGCATTTTCCTTGCGAAATGCCGCCGGGGGGTGGACCGGATCGGACGCAATCCAGCATGTAGTCCGGGCACGCAGCCGTCGGGGATTACCATGCGCCGTTATTCCGCCTTTGCCATCGCCCGCGAAGCCGCCCGCTACCATCAGGGATGGGAACGGGCCTGGGCCTCGCCTGAGCCGAAAAAGTCCTACGATGCGATCATCGTGGGGGCAGGGGGGCATGGCCTCGCCACCGCCTTCTACCTGGGCAAGAATTTCGGCATCACCAATGTGGCGGTAATCGAAAAGGGCTGGCTCGGCGGCGGCAACACGGGCCGCAACACCACCATCATCCGCTCGAACTACCTGCAGGACGCCTCGGCCGCGATCTACGAAAAGGCGCGTGGTCTCTATGAGACGATGAGCCAGGACCTGAACTACAACGTCATGTTCTCCCCCCGCGGCGTCATCATGCTGGCCCAGACCCATCACGAGGTGCGTGGCTACCAGCGCACGGCCCATGCGAATGCGCTGCAGGGGGTGAAGACCGAGTTCATCAGCCCCGCGCGCGTGAAGGAAATCGTGCCGATCATCAATCTAGACGGGCCGCGCTACCCGGTTCTGGGTGGTCTCTGGCAGGCGCGCGGCGGCACCGCCCGGCATGACGCCGTGGCCTGGGGCTATGCGCGGGCCTGTTCCGATATGGGCATGGACATCATCCAGAAGACCGAAGTGACCGGCGTGCGCAAGGAAAACGGCGCGGTCGTGGGGGTGGAGACCTCGCGCGGCTTCATCGGCACCAAGAAACTGGGCATCGTCGTGGCGGGTCATTCCGGGGTGCTGGCCGATATGGCGGGCTTCCGGCTGCCCATTGAATCCGTGGCGCTGCAGGCGCTCGTCTCCGAACCCATCAAACCCTGCATGGATTGCGTCGTGATGGCCAACACCGTGCACGGCTATATGAGCCAGTCGGACAAGGGCGAGATGGTCATCGGCGGCGGCGCGGATGGCTATAACAACTACACGCAGCGCGGGTCGTTCCATCATATCGAGGAAACCGTGCGCGCCCTCGTGGAAACCTTCCCGATGATTTCGCGCCTCAAGCAGTTGCGCCAGTGGGGCGGCATCGTGGATATGACCGGCGACCGCTCGCCCATCCTGTCCAAGACCCCGGTGGAAGGCGTCTTCATCAACTGCGGATGGGGCACCGGCGGGTTCAAGGCGATCCCGGGCTCGGGCTGGGGCTTTGCCGAGCTGATGGCGCGCGGTTACTCGCCGCTCACTGCCGAATTCGGCCTCAACCGCTTCAAGGAAGGCCGCTTCATCGACGAGTCCGTCGCGGCCGGGGTGGCACACTGATGCTAGCCGGGTCCACCATTAGCATAGCCTTCCCCAGTACTTCGGGCAATTGCGGCGGGATCATTGCCCGAGCTTGGACTATGCGGACTATGAATGCGAGGTGCCTGCGCCGCTCGCTTCTTGGCGCGCCTTGCGAAAAAGAACGCGATAAACACCGTTGCTATCAGCAAGATAGTCGCAATTGTGTTGGCCGTCATTGGTCTGAATCTCCCCGGTTTTTCGCGACTGCACGCCGCCTGATCCAGATGTCGTGCAGCCGGCGCAAAACCCAGACATCAACCGCAATGGCGGCCAGAATGAACAGAAAGCTCACTAACGGTCCCATACTCAAGAACATGGGCGTTGCGATGTCGCCTATCAAGAAGGAACTGGCACAATGCTGATCCTGGAATGCCCCTGCTGCGGCGTGATGGCCGATGAAACGGAACTCGCCCCCGGTGGCGAGGCGCATCTGAAGCGCTACGGCCCCGGCTCTTCGGATGAGGAGTTCGAGGGCTACCTCTTCCACCGCGTGAACCCCAAGGGCGTGCATTTCGAACGCTGGCGGCACGCCAATGGTTGCGGCAAGTGGTTCCTCGCGGCCCGATGCACCAACACGCTGGAGGTCTTCGCCACCTATTCGGCCCAGACCCCGGAACCGCCCCAACACGTCATCGACGCCATTGCGGCCCGCCGCCCCAACTGGAGCATTGAGGCATGAGCACCCGTCTGTCTTCCGGCGGTCGCCTGATCGACCGCAGCGCCGCCCGCGACTTCACCTTCAACGGCAAGCGCCTGACCGGCTATGCCGGCGACACGCTGGCCTCTGCCCTTCTGGCCAATGGTCAGACGCTGATGGGCCGGTCCTTCAAATATCACCGCCCGCGCGGCGTCGTGGCTTCGGGCGCGGAGGAACCCAATGCGCTGATGGGTATCGGCAAGGGATCGCGGTTCGAACCGAACCAGCGCGCCACCACCACCGAGCTTTTCGACGGGCTGGAAGCGGAAAGCCAGAACCACTGGCCGAGCCTGGAATTCGACGTGGGCGCCGTGAATAACAGCCTCGCGATGTTCTTCCCGGCCGGGTTCTACTACAAGACCTTCATGTTCCCGCGTCCGGCGTGGAAGCATCTCTTTGAACCCATCGTTCGCCATTCCGCCGGTCTGGGCAAAGCCCCTAAGGACCGCGACGCGGATCGGTACGAGCATTTCTATGCCTTCGTCGATGTGATGATCGTGGGCGGCGGTATTGCCGGTCTGCAAGCGGCCCTGACCGCAGGGGCATCGGGCGCGCGGGTTCTGCTGGTGGAACAGACCGCCCATTGGGGGGGACGTGCCCCCGTGGATGGGGTCGAGATCGACGGCCAGCCCGCCGATGAGTGGATCAAGAGCGCCCTGCAAACCCTTGAAGGCATGGACAATGTCCGGGTGCGCAGCCGCACCATGGCCTCTGGCGTTTATGACCATGGCTATGTTCTGGCCTATGAACGTCTGACAGACCATGCACCGGAAATGGACGGCCCCCGTCACCGTCTATGGCGCATCCGCGCCAAGCAGGTGATCACCGCAACCGGGGCGCTGGAACGGCCCCTGTCTTTCGCAGGCAACGACATTCCCGGTGTCATGCTGGCCTCTGCCGTGCGCGATTACGTGGTGAACTGGGGCGTCAGCCCCGGCGACCGTACCGTGGTCGTGACCAATAATGACGACGCTTACCGCACCGCGTTGGCGCTGCACGGGGCCGGTCTGGCCGTGCCCGCCATCGTGGACGCCCGCGCCACCGTGACCGGCGACCTGCCCGAAGCGGCCCGTGCGGCGGGGATCCGGGTTCTGACCGGGACCGGCATTGCCTCTGTGAAGGGCAAGAAGGCCGTGACCGGCGTGACGCTCTGTGCACAGGCCGGGGAAGGGGCCGTGACCGATGAAATCGCCTGCGAGGCGGTCGCCATGTCCGGCGGCTGGTCGCCGGTGGTGCACCTGTGGTCCCATTGCGGCGGCAAGCTGACATGGGACGCGGATCAGGCCTGTTTCCGCCCGGATCACGACCGCGCCCCCACCAGCCATGACGGAAAGCCCTTCGTGACCGCCGCCGGGGCAGCCGATGGTGTGCTCGGCTCTGCCGATGCACTGGCCTCGGGCAGCAACGCGGCGGTCGCTGTGGCTGAGGCGCTCGGCCTCTCTGCAACCGCCTCCGCCCCCTCTGCCAATGACCCGGCGGAAACCCCTATGGAGGCCGTCTGGATCATGCCGCAGGGCGCAGGCCCCGCGAAGCGCATGAAGATGTGGCTGGATTATCAGAACGACGTTAAGGTTTCCGACGTGCGGCTTGCCGCGCAGGAAGGCTATGAAAGCGTCGAACATACCAAGCGCTACACCACGCTCGGCATGGCAACGGATCAGGGGAAGCTCAGCAATATCAACGGTCTGGCAACGCTTGCCTCGGCGCTGAACGATGAGATTCCGAATGTGGGCACCACTACCTTCCGCCCGCCCTATACCCCCATTTCCATGGGCGCGATCGCGGGCGAGGCGCGGGGCGACGTGTTTCAGCCGCTGCGCCGCACGCCGATGCATGCCTGGCACGAGGAGCAGGGCGCCTATATGGAGCCCGTGGGCCACTGGCGCCGTCCCTATTGCTACCCGAAAGCGGGCGAAACCCATGAACAGGCGGTGCACCGCGAGGTTCTGGCGACCCGCAACAGCCTTGGCCTGCTCGACGCCTCGACCCTTGGCAAGATCATCGTCAAGGGCCCCGATGCGGGCCGCTTCATGGACATGCTCTACACCAACATGATGAGCACCCTGAAGCCGGGCAAATGCCGCTATGGCCTGATGTGCAACGAAAACGGCTTCCTGATGGATGACGGCGTGGTGGCGCGGATCGACGAGGATACGTTCCTTGTCCACACCACGTCGGGCGGGGCGGAACACACCCACGGCCATATGGAAGACTGGCTGCAATGCGAATGGTGGGACTGGAAGGTCCATACCGTCAACGTGACCGAGCAATATGCGCAGGTCGCCGTTGTCGGCCCCAATGCGCGCAAGCTGCTGGAAAAACTGGGCACCGACATGGACCTGTCGGCCGAGGCGCTGCCCTTCATGGGCTTTGCGACGGGCAAGATCGGCGGCTTCAATACCCGCGTCTTCCGCATCTCCTTCTCGGGCGAGCTCAGCTTCGAGATCGCCGTTCCCGCCAGCCAGGGCCGCGCCTTCTGGGATGCGCTGCACGAGGCGGGCGCGGAATGGAACGCCACCGCCTACGGCACCGAGGCGCTGCATATCATGCGGGCGGAGAAGGGCTTCATCATGATCGGTGACGAAACCGACGGCACCGTGATCCCGCAGGATCTGGGGCTTGGCTGGGCGATCTCGAAGAAGAAAGAGGATTACCTGGGCAAACGCGCGCAGGAGCGCAGCCACATGACCGACCCGACCCGCTGGAAACTGGTGGGGCTGGAAACGGTGGATGGTTCTGTGATCCCCGATGGCTCCTACGCCGTGGCCTCCGGCACCAATGCCAATGGGCAGGGCAACACCCAGGGCCGGATCACGTCGACCTATCATTCGCCCACTCTGGGCAAGGGCATCGCCATGGGGCTGGTTCTGAACGGGCCTGATCGGATGGGCGAAGTGATCGAGTTCAACAAGGTGGATGGCACCACGGTGCCCGCGAAAATCGTGAACCCGGTGTTCTACGACCCGGACGGGGAGAAGCAGAATGTCTGACGTCAGTGCATTGATGGGCGCGGTGGCCGAAGGCCGGACCCGCGTGGAAGAGGCGGGGCTTGCCGGGATGATCACCCTGCGCGGGGATCTTGCCAGCGCAAAGCTGATTGCCGCCGTGACCGGCCTGGCGGGCGTCGAGATGCCCGGTCAGCGGGAGATCAAGACAGGCGATGACAAGGCGGTGGCCTGGATGTCGCGCGATGAGCTGCTGATCATGGTGCCCCATGAGGAGGCGGAGGCCGCTGTCGCCACGCTGTCCACCGCTCTGGCGGGCGAGCATGCGACCGTCGCCAATGTCTCGGATGCCCGCGCTCTGTTCCGAGTGGAAGGGCCCCATGCGCGGGAAGCGATTGCCAAGCTCGCCCCTGCCGATCTGCATCCCGATAGCTTTGGACCCGGTGAAATGCGCCGCACCCGCATGGCGCAGGTGCCTGCGGCGATCTGGCAAAGCGGGGACGACCAGTTTTCGGTCATCTGTTTCCGCTCCGTGGCGCAGTATGTGTTCGACCTGCTGGCGCTGTCTGCCAAGGATGGCTCGGAAGTCGGATATTTCTGAGCCTGACGGTTGGGTTGAGGAAGCGGTTTCGAAACCGCTTTGACACGCGCATTCGAATGCGCGTTGAAAAGGGCCTTCGAAGGCCCTTTTTTCATGGCGCTTCGAAGCGCCATCCCACCCCGTCGGCAAGGGGAGCGCGCATCGGCAGAGACTGGTCACCTGCATTTCCGCACGTGAAAAACCTGACCAAAACGCTTGACCAACCGGGGCTTGGGCCTCAGGTAGAGGGTATCTGACTACCCACGCGAACAAGAGGGGCCCTTACAATGGCTTTTGAACTTCCCGACCTTCCCTACGCCCATGACGCGCTGGCCGATCTCGGCATGTCCGCCGAGACGCTGGAATACCACCACGACCTGCACCACAAGGCCTATGTCGACAACGGCAACAAGCTGATTGCCGGGACCGAGTGGGAAAACAAGTCGATGGAAGAGATCATCACCGGCACCTACAACGCCTCTGCCGTGGCGCAGAATGGCATCTTCAACAACATCAGCCAGCTCTGGAACCACAACCAGTTCTGGGAAATGATGGGCCCCGGCGACAGCGCCATGCCCGGTGAGCTGGAAGCGGCCCTGGTCGAAAACTTCGGCTCGGTCGATGAGTTCAAGTCGCAGTTTGCTGCTGCGGGCGCGGGCCAGTTCGGGTCCGGCTGGTGCTGGCTGGTGAAGAACGCCGACGGCTCGCTGGCCGTCACCAAGTCTGAGAACGGCGTCAACCCGCTCTGCTTCGGCCAGACTGCGCTGCTTGGCTGTGACGTATGGGAACATTCCTACTACATCGACTTCCGCAACAAGCGCCCGGCCTATCTGGACAATTTCCTGAACAAACTGGTGAACTGGGAAAACGTGGCCGCACGCCTCGCTGGCTGATCCTCTCCGGAATTCGTCAGAAACCCTTTGGACCCGCCGGTGCCATGCATGGGCGGGTCTCTTCATTTTTTCCTCTGCCTCCGTGACTTGACCGTCGCTTCTGCACGTGACACGGCTTTTGCGACAGCCAAGGGGACCGGACGGCCATGACCGAGATGCAAAAGGGCATTCTGGCCCTGATTCTGGCCTGCATCATCTGGGGTCTCGCCCCGATCTTCTACAAGGAACTGGCCCATGTCGCCCCGTCCGAGGTGCTGGTTCATCGCACCCTCTGGTCCTTCGTCAGCTTCGGTCTGGTTCTGTCCCTGCAGGGCAGGTTTCGTCAGATCGGCACTGCATTCGGGGACCGGCGGCAATTGGGGATTGCCTGTTTTTCGTCGCTGACCATCTCCCTCAACTGGTTCATCTTCATCTTCGCGATCGGTGTCGGGCGGGCCTTAGAGGCCTCGATCGGTTACTATATCTTCCCGCTCGTTGCCGTGGTGATAGGGCGGGTTGTGCTGCGCGAGAGTCTGAGCCATGCCCAATGGGGGGCGGTCGGATTGGCAGCGCTGGCGGTGACGGTTCTGACGGCGGGCCTGGGCGTTGCCCCCTGGATCAGCCTTGTGCTGGCCATCAGCTTTGCCACCTACGGGCTGCTCAAGCGCTGGATCGACGCAGGCCCGGTGGTGTCGGTGACGCTGGAAACCCTGCTGCTCACGCCCTTTGCGCTGGCGTTTCTGGCAATCTGGGGGCAGGGTGCGTTTTTCTGGGGCTGGTGGGAGGCGCTGCTGCTGATCCTCTGCGGCCCGGTCACGGCGGTGCCGCTTATCCTGTTTTCCTATGCGGCCAAGCGCGTGCCCATGTCCTCCATGGGGCTCATCCAGTACCTGAACCCGACGCTGCAATTCCTCGTGGCCTGGCTGGTCCTGGTGGAGCCGGTCTCCCACTGGCACGCCATTGCCCTGCCGATGATCTGGCTGGCGCTGGCGCTTTACAGCTGGTCGGTGCTCAGCCCTTCTGCGCGCGGTAGAGCCCGGACATGAGCGCGGGCACGTCATCCACGATCTGAAAGAAGTCCAGCAGGCTGGAATCGGCAAAGCCCTGGCCGACGATATGGGTCAGAAGGTCGCTTAACTTTTCCCAGTATCCTGCAGAGTTCAGAAGGAAAATCGGCTTTGAATGCAGGCCGAGCTGACGCCATGTCAGGACTTCGAAGAACTCATCCAGCGATCCGGCACCGCCCGGCAGCACCACGATGGCATCGGCATTCATCACCATGACCTTTTTGCGCTCATGCATGGTTTCGGTCACGATGAACGTATCCAGATCGCGCTTGCCGACCTCCATGTTCAGCAGGTGCTCGGGAATCACCCCGAACGTGCCGCCACCCGCGGCCATGGCCGCCCGCGCGACGATGCCCATCAGCCCCACATCGCCCGCGCCGTAGACGAGCCGCATGCCACCCTCGGCCAGCGCCGTGCCTAGGGCTTCGGCATCCTCGGCATAGCGCGGCGAGGAACCGGCACGAGAGCCACAGTAGACACAAACGGAATAGGACATGGGTGAACCTGACTTGATGGTGTTTTGACCCGTGATAGACCTGTTGCTAAGGTCATACAACTGCACCGGCATGTGGGGACGTGCCGGGGCCTGAGGGGAGAGCAGATATGGCAGCTTCGGCAGGGTCCGGACTTGGACTAGGCACGGTTGCGGCGGGGGTGGCTGTCGCCGCCGTGGTCGGCGTGGTCGGCTATCAGGTCATCTTTGCACCCGGGCCAGACCCGGTGCCGGAAGGCGTGCCGCAGGGTATCGCAAGCGATCCGGTGGCGGTGCCCGATCCCGATGTGACCGACCCGGAGGTGGTGGTCGCAGCCGACCCCCCCACAGCGACCCCGGCAGAGCCTGACATTCCGCCCGACCTCATCGCCCCGCGCTTCGACCTGGTTCGCGTGGATGCCGCCGGGGGGGCGCTGATTGCCGGTCAGGCCGAAAGCAATGCGGAACTGCGCCTGCTGCTTGACGGGCAGGAAATTCACCTTGCCAGCAGCGATGCAGGCGGGGATTTCGTGGCGATGTTCGATATTCCACCGTCCGAACTGCCACGTATCCTGAGCCTTGAGATGCTGATGGAGGACGGATCGGTTTTGGTGTCGGAACAAAGCGTCATCATTTCGCCGACCCTGCGCCCCGTGGGGGCCGCCACGGGTGTTGAGGTTGCTGAAGCCGACGCAGCCGGACCGGACGTGCCCGACGACAGTGGCATGACCGAGCTTGCCATGGCGTCAGAGCCCGACACGCCCCCGGCCAGCGGCAGCACGCCTCTTGCCCCTGCCACGCCCGATCTTCCTGAACAGACCGGCATTGCGGCTGGTGGCGAAGACAGCACCGCGCCGGGCAGCGAAAACGGCACGGAGGTCGCGGACTCCGTGGCGGACGAAACGCCAGCTGGCGCGTCCCAGCAACCTGCCGCGCTTGCGGAGGAGTCCGGTGGCGCAGGCGAGTCGGATCTGGAAATCGCGTCGCTGGAGATCGAGGAAAGCTCTGGCGGTGGCCTGAGCCGCGGCTTGCAGCCGGGAAATGCGGCGACGGTCACGGAAAATGCCGGTGCCGCCGATGCCCAGTCCAGCGGGGACGGTCCGCAAGAGCCGACACAGACGGCTGCGGGCGATGCCCCGCAGGTGATCCTTGAAACCGCCAATGTGCCTCAACCGGACGCGGGCGACGGGGTCGGAGCGGTTGAGGTGGCAACGGACGCGCCCTCGGCAGATCGTGACAGCCCCGAGATCGCGGGCGCATCGGGTGCGGACGATCCGGTAGCCCTGCCGGACGGGACCAGTACCCCGGTTGCCGAAGACAGCAGCCCGGAGGTCGCGACCGCCAGTCTGGAGGAAAACTCCGTCACTGTCCCGGAAGACAGTGGCGCCTCTGAGGTATCCGAGGGCACGACGGGACTGGCCGCCCCAGAGGGCGTGAGCGTTGCGGTTTCGGACATAGCTGAAGGGGACACGGACCCGGCCACAGCGCAAGGCGCGGGCGGCTCATCTGCGGATGTGGATATGGCGGCTTCGGGTGACGCTTCCGCTACTGCGCAGGAGAACACGGCGCAGGCCGCAGCGCAACAGACGGGCGACTCGCCCATTGCGGAGATGGACGCTGCGGACCCCTCCGCCGACTCGCATGGGCCAACGGAAGGGAACACGCAGCTGGCAGCCGCGCAGGACGCGGCAGATGTTCCTGCTGCGCAAGACGGCGCGGCGGTTTCCTCTGGCGAGGCCGAGACACAACCCGCTTCGCAACCCGATGTGGTTGCGGCTGAGGGTGGTTCCGGCGCGTCCCCCTCCGACCCGCCGCAAGTGGCGGCGGTGGACAGCCCGGAAGAGGCCCCGCAGGACAGCCCGGTGATGGAGCCTCAGACACCGACCGTTCTGCTGGCCGACAGCCAGGGCATCCGCGTGATCCAGTCGGGCGACGAGGCCCCGCAAGTGCAATCACAGGTGACGCTGGACACCATCGCCTATGATACGGTCGGCGACGTGGTTCTGGCGGGGCGTGGCCCGGCGGAATCGGATGTGCGATTCTACCTCAACAACCAGCCCATCCATCTGGCCCCGATCAACCTTCAGGGGGGCTGGCGCACGGCATTGCCGCAGGTCGATCCCGGCACCTACACGCTGCGTCTGGACGAGGTCAGCGCAGATGGCGCGGTGCAAAGCCGGATCGAAACGCCCTTCCTGCGCGAAGAACCCGAGGCCGTTGCGGCGATCACCTCGGCCTCGGGCGAGAATGTGATCACCGTTCAATGGGGGCACACGCTGTGGGGCATTGCGCAGCAGCATTTTGGCGAGGGCGTGGCCTATGTGCAAATCTACGAGGCCAACCGGGATCAGATCCGCAACCCGGACCTGATCTATCCGGGCCAGATCTTCACCCTGCCGGAACGGACCGACTAAGCCTCGCCTCGGCACATCCGCACATATGGGTCGCGCCCCGGTGATCTGGTCATTCCGGCGGGGCGGGCTTAGGTTGCGCGCAATGCTCCGCCATCTGTGACAGAAAGCCCGCTTCATGCCGCCCACCACCATGACCGACCACCCCAAGGGCTCCGAGGCCCGCCGCAGCGGTTGGCGCACCATCCGCAAGGTCGCGCCCTATCTCTGGCCCGATGCCCATCCATGGGTGAAACACCGGGTGCTCGCGGCGCTGGCGATGCTGGTTCTGGGACGGTTGATCGCGGTCTATACGCCGTTTTTCTATGCCGATGCGGTGGATGTGCTGTCGGGAGAGCTGTCTCCGTCCGGCATGCTGATGATGGGCGCCGTGGGGCTGACCGTGGCCTATGGCGTGGCGCGGGCCATGGCCGTGGGGTTCCAGCAGCTGCGCGACGTGGTCTTCGCCAAGGTGGGCCAGCGGGCGCTTAGGCAGCTGGCGCTGGAAACCTTCGAGCATATCCACGCGCTGTCGCTGCGCTATCACATCACCCGCAAGACCGGCGGCCTGTCCCGGATCATCGAGCGCGGCGTGAAGGGGGTGGAGTTCCTGCTGCGCTTCCTGCTTTTTTCCATCGGGCCGCTGGTGATCGAGCTTCTGCTGATCGGCATCGTTCTGGCCGTGCTGTTCGACATCTGGTATTTCGTCGTCGTCCTTGTGACTCTCGCCATTTACATCTGGTTCACCTTCGCGGTGACCGAGTGGCGGGTGAAGATCCGCAAGGAAATGAACGATCAGGACACGGATGCCAACCAGAAGGCGATCGACAGCCTGCTGAACTTCGAGACGGTCAAGTATTTCGGGGCCGAGAGACGCGAGGCGGAACGCTATGACAGCGCCATGGCGGGCTATGAGCGCGCGGCGCTGAAAACGGCCTATTCGCTCGGGTTTCTCAACTTCGGGCAATCGGTGATCATCACAATCGGGCTGGTGATCGTCATGGTCATGGCCGCCGTGGGCGTGAACAACGGCACGCTGACCGTGGGCGATTTCGTCATGGTCAACGCCTACATGATCCAGATCACCATGCCTTTGAACTTCCTCGGCACGGTCTACCGGGAAATCCGGCAGGCGCTGGTGGACATGGGCGAGATGTTCGACCTGCTGGAACAGCCCGCAGATGTTGTGGACGCGCCTGATGCGGCTGCGCTGAGCTGCGAGCGCGGCGAGCTGGTCTTTGAAGATGTGCGCTTCGGCTATGAGGATGCGCGTCCGATCCTGAAGGGCCTGTCTTTCGCTGTGCCACCGGGGCACACGGTGGCGCTGGTGGGGCCGTCCGGGTCGGGCAAGTCCACCATCGGACGGCTTCTGTTCCGCTTCTACGATGTCGATGGCGGCGCGATCCGCATCGACGGGCAGGACCTGCGCTCGGTCACGCAGGCCAGCCTGCACGCGCGCATCGGCGTGGTGCCGCAGGACACGGTGCTGTTCAACGACACGATCCGCTACAACATCGCCTATGGCCGCCCCGAAGCGAGCTTCGCCGAGATCGAGGCGGCAGCGCGGGCGGCGAAGATCCACGACTTCATCGAGAGCCTGCCGGAAGGGTACGAGACACCGGTGGGTGAACGCGGGCTGAAGCTGTCAGGCGGGGAAAAGCAGCGGGTGGGGATCGCGCGCACGCTGCTGAAAGACCCGCCCATTCTGCTGCTGGATGAAGCGACCTCGGCGCTCGATACGGAAACCGAGCGCGAGATCCAGGAAGAGCTGAAGATGATGGGGCAGGGGCGCACGGTGATCACCATCGCGCACCGGCTGTCCACGGTGGTCGACAGCAACCAGATCATCGTTCTGGAAAAAGGCGAGATCGCCGAGCGCGGGACGCATGAGGAACTGCTGGCCTTGAATGGCCGCTATGCCTCGATGTGGGCGCGGCAGGCGGCCGAGCGCGAAGACATGGCCGAGCAGGGCGCAGCCTGAGGGCGGTTTCGCCGCGCATCGCGCGTCGACCGGGGAGCGCTGCGCCTCAACCCCCGCTTTCGCGGGGGCCTCGTTGCAGCGCGTTGCCACGGACTTGCGGGACGGGCGCTGAGCTGTCCTGACCGCTGCGCGGGCGGCGCGTGAGGGATGCCTCCGGCGGGAGTATTTGGTCCAAGAAGAAGGGGCAAGCGGTGCGATCCGTCTGCCCCTTTTGCTTGTGATTTGGGAAAAAGGGCTTACTCCGCCGCGCGCAGCGGTGCATCGGTAGAGGCGTCTTCTTCCTCTTGCGGCGCGTTCTCGGGCACGGGGGCCTCTTCCGGGGCCTCGATGATGAAGACCGGTTGCGGTGGCTCTTCCCACAGAATCTCCGGGTGCCGGGTGCGGCGGGCTGCGCGGGCCAGCGTCCAATCCTGTGCACGCTGGCTGACGCCTCGCGCACCGAGACGCCCGATGGCACGGGCGAGCCAGCTCAGGATGGTCCAGAACCAGACCCTGAGTGCCAGCAGTGACGGGGTCAGCACCAGCGTCAGCACCGTGGCCACACCCAGGCCGAAGACCACCGCCGTGGCCAGTTGCTTCCACCAGAGCGCCGTGGGGCTGTCGACCGAGTAGCCGCCTGCCGCGAAGTCGAGGCTGATGCCGTACATCATCGGCATGAGGCCCGCCATCGTCGTGATGGTGGTCAACAGCACGGGCCGGATGCGCGCCTCGGCGGTGCGGGTGATCGCCTCAAGCTGTGGCATGTAGCGGCTGTATTCCTGATAGGTGTCGATCAGAACAATGTTGTTGTTCACCACGATCCCCGCCAGCGCGACGATCCCCGTGCCGGTCATGATGATCGAGAAGGTCTGGTCCATGACCAGCATGCCGATCAGAACGCCGACGGTGGACAGCACCACGGCGAGCAACACCAGCACCGAGTTGTAGACCGAGTTGAACTGCGCCAGCAGGATGATGAACATGAGCCCAAGCGCCGCCCCGAAGGCCTGACCCAGAAAGGCCTGGCTTTCCTGTTCCTCTTCCTGGTCGCCGCCCCATTCCCAGCTGACCGAGGCGGGCAGCGGGTTTTCGGTTTCCAGCCATTCGGTGATCGCGGCGATGCGTTCATTGGCGTTCACCGGCGTGAGGGTCAGGGCGCCCGTGCGCAGGCCCTCCTGCACCGCAAAGCTGGCTTCTGCGGCACCTGCATCTTCCAGCCAGCTTTCGCCGGTTTCCGTGTCGGTCAGCATCACGAGCCCGTCCAGAACATCGGCGCGGACGTTGAAAATGCGGCTCTGGTCGCGGCGGTCGATCTCGGCCAGTTGCGGCGCGGGGGTGCGGGTGACGAAATTGGCCAGCGGGACCAGCCCGTCGGCGGTGCGCACGCGCAACGTGTCGAGGGTGGACAGAACGCGGGCCTCTTCGGGGAAGCGGACGCGGATCTCGATTTCTTCGTCCGAGGTCGGCACCCGCATCGTGTCCAGCAGAATGCCGCGCGTGACAAGCTGCACCATGGCGCCCACGGTGGCCACATTGGCACCATAGCGGCCTGCGGCTTCGACATCGACGGTCAGTTCCCAATCGACGCCGGGCAAGGGCAGGGTGTCTTCCACCAGGGTCAGGGCGGGTGTGGCTTCGAACCGGTCGCGGACGATGCGGGTGGCTTCCTGCAGCTCTTCCCAGTTGTCCCCGGCAAGGCGCAGGTTCACGGGCTTGCCCGAGGAGGGGCCACGGGACTGGCTGAAGATCTCGGTCCGGATGCCGGGGATCTGGTCAAGATCGGCCTGCATGCCTGCGAGGATCGCGTCGCCATCATAGGCCGGGTCGATCACGGTTCGGGGGAACTGGATCAGACCGCCAAGCAAGGATACGGGCGCATCCAGAACGGGCCGTTCGTCCCAGGGCAGCAGGTCGAACTGGACCTGTCCGATCGTATCGCGGGGTTGTTCGGCCCCGCCGGTATTGTTGTTCAGCCCGCCCTGACCGGAAAAGGCAAACACATCGCGCACGCCTTCGGTGGCCAGAACTCTCGCCTCGACCTGACGCACCAGCAGGTCCATCTCCTCGACCGACAGGTTGCCGCGCGCCCGGACATAGACGATGCCGTTCTCGGGCTCTGACTCAACGAAGAACTCGACACCGTTATTATTGGCCTGGAAGTAGACGAAGACGCTGACCACGAAGAAGATGACCGCACCGATCGTGACCAGCGGCATCACCGGATTGCCGACGATGGCGTGGATGAACCAGCCGAAAGGGCTGCGCCGATAGCCCGCGCGGATACGCTTCTGTTTGCGATGAATGGCGACAGAGCCGATCATGACAGACATGAGCGAGGCCGCCGCCACGAACATGACCATGCCCGGCAGCATCTGGCGGAAGGCCGAGGCCGTGGGATCGGCCGGGACCAGCTCGCCGGGGCTGATGGTTTCCAGCGCGGCAAGGAACATCAGGTAACCGGCACCCGCAGTCAGCAGCGACCGAACCGGCCACCACGGGATCAGCGCCTTGACGACGGCGGTGCCGTTGTCGATCAGCCGCGAATAGCGGGCGGCAACGCCGCCCAGAACCGGCAGGTAGATCAGCGCCACGATCAGCGAGGCCGACAGCACGAAGATCAGCGTCACGGGCAGCATGCCCATGAATTCGCCGGGCACGCCGGGCCAGAACAGCATCGGCAGGAAGGCGCAAAGCGTCGTGGCGGTGGAACTGACGATCGGCCAGAACATCCGCTTGGCCGCATCCGTATAGGCCTGCATGGGGCGCGCGCCCTCTGCCAGGCGTTTGTCGGCATATTCCACGACCACGATGGCCCCATCCACCAGCATGCCCACGGCGAGGATCAGGCCGAACATGACGATGTTGGAGATCGTCACCCCCATGATGCCGAGGAAGATGAAGCACAGCAGGAAGGAGGTGGGGATCGCAAAACCGACCAGCAGGGCGGAGCGGGTGCCAAGCGCCGCCAGCACCACGATCATCACCAATGCGATGGCTGTCAGGACCGAGCCTTCCAACTGGCTGACCATGCCCTGAACGGTCACGGATTGGTCCAGCGTCGCGGTCACACTCACCGATTGGCGCAGTTCCTCTGGCCATTCGGCCTGTGCGGCCTCGATCTCGGCCCGGACCAGCGCGGCGGTGTCCATGATGTTGAAGCCGAGCCGCTTCACGACCTGCAGCGCGATGGCGTTTTCACCGTTGAACCGGGCGGTGCCTTCGCGGTCTTCATAGGTCAGGCGGATCTCGGCCAGATCGCCAAGGGTCACCACCCTGTCCCCGTTCACCTTGATGGGCAGGTTGTAGATGTCCTCGGTCGTGTCGAAGCTGGAGGGAATCGAAACGGAAATCGCCCCGCTGGCCGTCGAGACCTCGCCCGCTGCAATCAGCTGGTTGTTGTTCACGACCGCGTCGATCAATTCGCGCGCGGTGACGTTGTAGGCTTCCAGCGCCAGCGGGTCGATGACGACCTCGACCATTTCATCCCGGCCCCCGGCAAGCCCGGCCTCAAGGATGGGCGGCAGGGCCTCCAGCCGATCCTGAAGCTCCTGCGCCAGTCGCAACAAGGTGCGTTCCGGGGCCTCGCCAGACAGGGCCACGATGATGATCGGGAATTCGGAGAAGTTGATTTCGTTGATCGAATAGCTTTCAGCGCCGTCCGGGAACTGCGCCTCGGCAGCATCCATCGCCTCGCGCACTTCGGCAATGGTGGCGTCCTTGTCCCAGCCGAACTCGAATTCCAGGAAGATACCGGCATAGCCCTCTGCCGCGGTGGCAGAGATGGTCTGCAACCCGTCGAGATCCTGAAACTCCGCCTCCATCGGGCGGACAAGCAGGCGTTCGCTGTCTTCCGCCGAGATGCCGGGGAAGGGGACCGAGACGAAGAGGCCGGGAATGTCGATATCGGGCTCGCCCTCTTTCGGCAGGCCGATATAGGCGGCGGTGCCCACGACCACGGAAAGCACCACGAAAGCCACGACCATCCGGGCGCGTGAGGCGGCCCAGTCCACCATTCCCATCATTGCGAGAGCTCCTGGTAATGGGGCTGCACGGGCACGCCATCGGTCACGAATTCTTGTCCGACAACGATCACGTCTGCGGTGTCCGGCAGGCCGGCCAGCAGGACACCGTTCACCGTGTCACGCAGATAGGTCACCGGTGCGAAGCGGGCTGTGTTGGTCTCGTCCACGATCCGCAACCCGAGCAGGCCCTGGTCATTCAGGGTCAGGGCGGAAGAGGGCAGCAGATGCGCCATCTGCCCGGAAGACGCGATCAGGATATCCGCGGTCTGCCCGTCGCTGATGGACAGATCACTGTTGTCCACCGTGATTTCGACCCGGAAGGTCCGTGTCTGTGGATCGGCAGAGCGGCTGAGGAAGGTGACCGTGCCCACCACCTGCTGACCGGTCGCCAAACGGGCACCTGCACTGGCACCGACAGCGACCCGGCTGACCTCGGCCTCTGGCACGAACCCGACCAGCTTGATCGGATCGAGCTGGATGACCGTGGCGCAAAGCGATCCGGGCTGCATCAGCGACCCGATTTCGGCGGTGTCGCTTTCCAGAAGACCCTCGAACGGGGCGTAGATCCGAAGGTTGTCGATTTCCTGCTCGGCGCGCAGCACGGCGGCCTCGGCGGCGCTGATGCCGCTTTGAGCGGCCTGAATGGCGGCCTGTGCGGCCTGAACCCCGGCGGCAGCGGATTCGAGTCCGGCGGCGGCGGCGCTGACCGTGGCACTGGCCGACGCGGCGCGGGTGTCCGAGGCAAAGCCGCTTTCACTGAGCCGGCTGGCGGCGTTGGAGTCGATTTCGGCGGCGGTCAGGCTGGCTTGTGCTTCGGCCACGCGGGCCCGTGCGGCGGGCAATTGTGCCTCGGCCTCGGGCAGGCGGGCCTGGGCCTCCAGCAAGCGCGCTTCGGCCTCGGCCAGTGCGGCCTCGCGGGTGCCGGGATCTATCTGGCACAGAAGCTGGCCTTCTTCCACGAAGGCCCCGGCGCGGATCGGGTCAGATATAATGCGGCCAGACGTTTCGGCCCGCACTTCCACCTGCCGGGCGGCTTCCGTGCGGCCCCGAAGCAGAACCGCCGAGTCGACCTCTTCCGCGACCGAGCGGCGCACAACGACGGATACGGTGCCTTCTGGCAGGGCCTCGGCACTATCCTCTTGCGCAATCTCGGCGGCCGGAGCGGGGTCTTCGGCCACCGGCACTTCTGTAGGCGCGCGAAAACCGTTGGCGAATTCCACCAGACGCTCGCGCTCCATCACCACGCCGTAGATCGCCGCGCACACGAGGATCGCCGTTATAATCGAAAAAATACGCATCATTCGCCTCTTGTAGCGGGCCCGGTTCCGTCGGCCCTACATCTGAGCCTTTGGTCCCCGTTTCAACCCGCTATTACGCTGAACCAGTCCGTTTAGTTTACTTTTTGTGGAATCCGGCCGCAAGACTGAACTGACCAGTTTACTTTTTTGTGTTCCCTTCTGGATTTCCTGGGCTTGGACAACCCCAGACGGTTGCGGAGACTTGTTCCCGGGGCGCTTCTCGCGTTAAGAGGCGGTAACGAGTGACACGCGGGCCGGCAATGGCCCAGATATTGGGGCGAACATGGCCAATACCGACAGTTTCATCGAAGAGGTCAACGAAGAGCTTCGCCGTGACCGGCTGTTCCGTCTGTTCCGGAAATGGGGCTGGATTCCGGTTCTGCTGGTCGTTGCGATTGTCGCGGCCGCAGCCTGGCGGGAATACTCGCTGGCGCAGGAACGCGCGGCCTCCGAGGCGTTCGGCGACGCCCTGATCGCCGCCCTTGACAATGACGACGCGGAGGCGCGTCAGGCGGCCCTGTCCGAGATCACCCCCACGAGCGAAAATGCCCGCGTGCTTCTGGCAATGCTTCTGGCCGGGGAACAGGCCAATGGCGAAAGCCCCGAAGAGGCTGCCGCCAGCTTGCGCAGCATCGCCGTGGACACCGCCTTGCCGGAACGCTACCGCGACCTTGCCTTGCTCAAGGCCCATATGCTGGCCCCGCAGGACTTTGCCACAGCGATGGCCGAACTCGACCAGCTGGCGCGACCTGGCCGCCCCTATCGCCCGCTGGCGATGGAACAGCAGGCGCTTTTGCATGTCAGCAACGGCGATCGGGAGGCCGCAATCGCGCTGTTGCGCCTGTTGGAGGAAGACAGCGAAGCCACGCCGGGCTTGCAACAGCGCGCGTCTCAGTTGATTGTGGCATTGGAATCCGGCGCTGCCCTGCAGGATCCGGCCCCGGTGGAGGACACCGCGACCGAAGGGTCAGAGACAGCGACCGAAGAGGAAGCCGGTGCCGAGGCTCCGGCAGACGAGGGGGAAGAGCCCCCGGCAGCAGAAAGCGCCCCCGAACAATAAGGGGCAGGGTGCCGGTGGTGGAACGGTTTGAAGAGGCGGCAGTCAGATGAACAAGATCAGCATTGGTTTCCTTGGGCTCGGATTGCTCGCCATGCTGGCCGCATGTGCAGAACGCGAGGTCATTCTCGAAGGGGATCGCTTCGGCACCCGCACGCCGCTGGATCAGGCCTTTCCCGGTATCGAGGCACCCGAAGTGGCAGAGGATACCGCAGCTCCGATTTCGCTGGCTGAGCCGGTCACTCTCGACAGCTGGCCCATGCGGTCCCTGACCACGCGCAACGTGGTTCCGCACCTGTCCCTGTCCGCTGCGCCGGTGGAGCTTTGGGCCAGTGATATCGGGCAGGGCAATACGCGCCGCGCCCGCATCACCGCCGACCCCGTCATGGCCGATGGCCGGATCTTCACCCTCGATTCCGACGCGCAGCTGACCGCGACCGGCACCGATGGCAGCACGCTTTGGACCGCCGATCTGACGGCGGGATACGAGCGCGGCGGCGGCGTGTCCGGAGGCGGCCTCGCGGTCGTGGGCGGCGTCGTCTACGCGACGACCGGCTATGGCGAGCTGATTGCCCTGCAACCGGCCAATGGCGAGGTCCTCTGGCGTCAGCGCCTCGGGGCCGGGATCACCGCACCGACGGTCACCGACAATTCCGTTTACGTGGTCAGCCGCGACAGTCAGGCCTGGTCGCTGAACCCCGAGAACGGCCGCATTCGCTGGCAACTGCCCGCAGGACCGGCCACGGCGGTTCTGTCCGGCGGCGCATCGCCTGCGCTGACCGATCGTCTGGTGATCTTCCCCTTCGGCTCGGGCGAGCTTGTGGCCACCCTGCGCCTGTCTGGCGTCCGGGTCTGGGGCACGACTGTCGCAGGGGCACGCCGGGGCGTGGCCTATAATGATCTCAACGATATCACCGGTGATCCGGTGATCGTGGGCAATACGCTTTATGCCGGCAACCAGTCCGGACGCGTCGTGGCGATGGAGGCCTCCTCGGGCGAGCGGCTCTGGACCGCGCAGGACGGTGCCTATTCGCCGGTGCTGCCGGCCGGTGATTCCATCTTCTTCGTGTCCGACCGCAACGAGCTGATCCGTCTGGACGCCGAAACCGGCACCCGCATCTGGGGCACTGAACTGCCGCTCTACGTCAATGAACGCGAACGCCGCCGCCAGGCCGTGTTCACGCATTACGGACCGATTCTGGCCGGGGGCCGCCTTGTGGTTGCCTCGGGCGACGGCAATATCCGCTTTTTCGATCCCGAAAGCGGGGCGGAACTGTCGCGCGTCGAAATCCGCGGCGGCGCGGCGGCGCATCCGATCGTCGTGGGCGGAACGCTCTACGTCGTGTCCGGGGCCGGGCGGCTGCACGCCTTCCGCTGATCGCATCACACAGGTTTTTTCGGGGGTTTGGCGTCACGACGGCTTTTCATTGCCTGTCAGCCGCGTTATGCCGCGCGATCTGGATAGAGTAAGGATAACGGGCCGATGAGCTTCGTTCTGGCCATTGTCGGGCGTCCCAATGTGGGCAAGTCGACGCTGTTCAACCGCCTAGTGGGCAAGAAACTGGCCTTGGTCGATGACCAGCCCGGCGTGACGCGTGATCTGCGCGAAGGGGCCGCGCGGCTTGGCGACCTTCGTTTTACCGTGATGGACACGGCGGGGCTGGAAGATGCCAATGACGACAGCCTGCCGGGCCGCATGCGCCGCCTGACCGAACGTGCCGTGGGTCTGGCCGATGCCTGCCTGTTCCTCGTCGATGCCCGCACCGGGATCACGCCCACGGATGAGGTCTTTGCCGATATCCTGCGCCGCTCCGGCACGCCGGTCATTCTGGCCGCCAACAAGGCCGAAGGCCGCGCCGCCGAGGCGGGCGTGATCGAGGCGTTCGGTCTGGGCCTTGGCGACCCGCTGGCTCTGTCCGCCGAACATGGCGAGGGAATGGCGGAACTGGCCGTGGTGCTGAGCCCGATGATCGAAGCGGCAGAGGCCAGGGCAGAAGAGGCCATCACCGATATCGACATCGAAGAGGGCGAGGACGCGCCAGAGCGCACCAAACCCCTTCAGATCGCTGTCATCGGTCGCCCGAATGCCGGGAAATCCACCCTGATCAACAAGATCATCGGCGAGGACCGGTTGCTGACCGGGCCAGAGGCCGGGATCACCCGCGATTCCATCGCCGTGACCGTCGACTGGGGCGGCATGCCGATGCGGATTTTCGACACCGCAGGCATGCGCAAGAAGGCCAAGGTGCAGGAGAAGCTGGAGAAGCTCTCCGTCTCCGATGGCCTACGCGCGGTGAAATTCGCCGAGATCGTGGTGGTGCTGCTCGATGCGGCGATTCCCTTCGAACAGCAGGACCTGCGCATCGCCGATCTGGCGGAACGCGAGGGCCGCGCGGTTGTCGTCGCGGTCAATAAATGGGACCTGGAAGAGCACAAGCAGGAAAAGCTGCGCGACATGCGCGAGGCTTTTGAACGGCTTCTGCCGCAGCTGCGCGGGGCGCCGCTGGTGACGGTGTCGGCCAAGACGGGCCGGGGGCTCGACCGGCTGCAACAGGCGATCGTGCGGTCCTATGATGTCTGGAACCGCCGGGTGCCGACCGCGACCCTGAACCGTTGGCTGCAGGGCATGGTCGAAGCGCATCCGCCCCCCGCACCATCCGGGCGCCGCATCAAGCTGCGCTACATGACCCAGGCAAAGACACGGCCGCCGGGATTCGTGGTCATGTGCTCCATGCCCGAGAAATTGCCGGAAAGCTATTCCCGCTATCTTGTCAATGGGTTGCGAGAAGACTTTGACATGCCCGGAACGCCCATTCGCCTGCATATGCGCAGCCAGGCCGATGCCAACCCCTACAAGGATCGCAAGAAGTCGATCCCCTCGCGGCTGGCCAAACATGTGCGCAAAGGGGCCACCAAGAAGAGCTGAGCCGACCACTGCTCAGCCCTTTCAGCTTGGCAAAAAAAAATACCTCGGGGGAGTCGCCTGAAAGGCGGCGGGGGCAGCGCCCCCAAAGAAAACGCGGCCCGGAACGGGCCGCGCGGATCGACGCCGAAGGCGGCGAAATCCCTTGTGCCTCAGGCGTTCGCGGCCCGGATCTTGTCGGCGGCCTCTTTCGAATAGCCAACACCCTTGTCATCGAAAAGCGTGTCCAGCTCTCCAGACAGGGTCATCTCGGTCACGATATCGCAGCCGCCCACGAACTCGCCCTTCACATAAAGTTGCGGGATGGTCGGCCAATCCGAAAAGGCCTTGATTCCCTGCCGAATCTCTTCGTCGGCCAGCACGTTCACATCGGCAAACTCGACGCCCATGAAGTTCAGCACCCCGGCCACGCGGCTGGAAAACCCGCATTGCGGCATCATCTTGGTGCCCTTCATGAACAGCACCACGTCATTGGCCTCGATAGTGTCTTTGATCTGGGTCTCTGCGCTCATCTCAGTCATTCCTGTGTCTGTTGCCGGGTACGAAGCCCTTAGCGTATTCCTGTGGATCCTTGGGGACGGTCCATGCCTTTGTCGTCCAGCCATTGCTGCTGTCACCACCGGCGCGAAACGTCGTCGTCAGAACAGTCTGTCCATCTCCCGGCTCTGTTCCCCGTCGTGCAGGCCCATGTTTTCGACGGATCGCGCGCTGCAGGATCATGTTGATTGCGCCCAGAATTACGACAAGGGCAAAGCCAATTGATATCACGATCCAGGGAAAGCTCACTCTGGTGCCTTCGTCGTCAGCGCCAGCGCATGCACCTCGCCCTGGGCGCCATCCATCTTGCCCTTCAGAGCTGCATAGACCGTGCGTTGCTGCTGCACCCGGTTCATGCCCTTGAAGCTTTCATCCACGACCTGCGCGGCGAAATGAACGCCGTCATCGCCCTCGACGATGATCTTCGCATTCGGGAGGCTTTCCCGGATCAGGTCTTCGATCTCCTGGGCCGTAATGGGCATTGTGGGCAACTCCTGTCTGTCATCCCAGATGTAATCCGCGACCAAGCTTCCCGCAAGGGCGCGACGTGAAAGGATCTTCGAAGATCCTTGGCAAAAATCTTCGAAGATTTTTCCCCGCGCCTGTGGTTAACCGAGCTTCTCTGCAAATGCGGTTCGATAGGTGGCAGAGAGCTCCGCCAGCGGCGCTTCGGACCCGCCCATGCGCACCTTTTCCCCGCCAAACCGTCCCACGGTCGTGATCGAAACGCCTGCCTGGCCTGCCGCGACCATCAGCGCCTCGGCCTTGTCGAAGGAACAGGCGATCAGGTAGCGTGCCTGATCCTCGCCGAAGAGCGTTGGCGTGTCGCCCGCATCCAGCGTGACACCCACGCCAGAGGCTTCCGCCATCTCGAAGGCCGCCAGCGCAAGCCCGCCATCCGACAGGTCCGAGCACATGTCGATCAGGCCGCGGTTTGCGCGGATGAAGTCGCCATTGCGCTTCTCGGCCTCCAGATCCACATGCGGCGCATCGCCGTCTTCGCGGCTGAACACCTCGTAAAGCAGGGCGGACTGGCCCAGATGCCCGGTGGTTTCGCCCACCAGAACCGCCACATGGCCGTCGCGCGCAGTCCCGCCGATCAGGTCAGCCACATTATCCAGCAACCCCACGGCCCCGATGGTGGGGGTGGGCAGGATGCCCTGGCCGTCGGTTTCGTTATAGAGCGAGACATTGCCCGACACGATCGGCACATCCAGCGCCGCAACTGCCGCGCCGATGCCTTTGATGGCGCCAACGAACTGGCCCATGATCTCCGGCTTTTCGGGATTGCCGAAGTTGAGGTTGTCGGTGGTGGCCAGCGGTAGCGCGCCGGTGGCGGTGATATTCCGATAGGCCTCGGCCACGGCCTGTTTGCCGCCCTCGAACGGGTTCGCCTTGACGTAGCGCGGGGTCACGTCAGAGGTGAAGGCCAGCGCCTTTTCGGTGCCATGCACGCGGGTCACGCCTGCGCCAAGGCCCGGCGCGCGGACGGTGTCGGCCATAACCATGTGGTCATATTGTTCATAGACCCACTGCTTGGCCGCGTAGTTTGGCGATCCGATCAGCGCCCTCAGCCCGTCGATGGGGTCGACACCCGCCACCGGTTCCATCTCGGCGGCTGCCGGGGTCTCCACCCAGGGGCGGTCATATTCCGGCGCGGTCGAGGAGAGTTTCGACAGCGGCAGATCGGCCATGACCTCATTGCCATGGATGATCAGGAAGCGGTCCTCAGGGATGGTTTCGCCCACGATGGCGAAATCGAGGTCCCATTTTTCGAACACGGCGCGGGCCTCGGCCTCCAACTCCGGGTTCAGGACCATGAGCATCCGCTCCTGGCTTTCCGACAGCATCATCTCATAGGCGCTCATCGCATCTTCACGCTGCGGCACGTGATCGAGGTTGAGCTGAATGCCAAGCCCGCCCTTGTCGCCCATTTCCACCGCCGAACAGGTCAGCCCGGCGGCGCCCATATCCTGAATCGAAATGACCGCGCCGGTCTGCATCAGCTCCATGCAGGCTTCCATCAGGCGTTTCTCGGTGAAGGGGTCGCCTACCTGGACCGTTGGGCGCTTTTCCTCGATCGCGTCGTCGAACTCGGCTGAGGCCATGGTGGCCCCGCCAACCCCGTCGCGGCCGGTCTTGGCCCCGAGGTAAACCACGGGCATACCCACGCCGGAGGCGGCGGAGTAGAAGATCTTGTCTGCGTCCGCCAACCCGGCAGCAAAGGCGTTCACAAGGCAATTGCCGTTATAGGCGGGGTGGAACCGCACCTCGCCGCCGACGGTCGGCACGCCGAAGCAGTTGCCGTAGCCGCCGATCCCTTCCACGACGCCATGCACCAGCTGCCGCGTCTTGGGGTGGTCGACCGCGCCGAAGGACAGCGCATTCATCGCAGCAATCGGCCGCGCGCCCATGGTGAAGACATCGCGCAGGATGCCGCCCACGCCGGTCGCTGCCCCTTGGTAGGGTTCGATATAGGAGGGGTGGTTGTGGCTCTCCATCTTGAAGACCACGGCCTGCCCGTCACCGATGTCGATCACACCCGCGTTCTCACCGGGGCCGCAAATGACCTGGGGGCCGTCCGTGGGCAGGGTGCGCAGCCATTTCTTGGAGGATTTGTAGGAACAATGTTCGTTCCACATGGCCGAGAAGATGCCCAGTTCCGTGAATGTCGGCTCTCGGCCGATGATCTCCAGAATGCGCTGATATTCATCGGGGCTCAGCCCGTGCGCGGCGATGATGTCGGGCGTGATGGCCGGTTCCTGCATGGTCTTCGATGTCCCTTGGGGCTCAGGTCGCTTGGCGCACTCTTTAGGGCAAGGCCCCGGCGGGGAAAAGGGGTGAGAGGTCACAGGGGGCGGCGGAATGTCAACGATGTGGCCCGTGCATGGCCCGGATGGGCGCTGGCACCGATCAGATGGAACCCCATTGCCCGGAATGTCCGGTGGTTTTCGCGCAGCTCCACCCGTGTCTGCAATCGCAGCCCCTTCAGCCCGCGCCGGACCGCTTCCTGCGCTGCAGCATCCACAAGCTGCCGGGCCAGCCCTGTACCGCGATGTCTGCGATCCACCGCCAGCTTGCCGATATAGTACTCCGTTTCCTGCGGATGGCCGAAGAGACAGGCAATTAGGCGGGAATTCTGCGTGATCAGAAAAAGGTCTTCTTCAGTGGCTTTCTGCTTCAGGCTTTCAGCAGTCATGCGCAAAAGAGAGGATGGTGGATCAATGCGGCCTTCCATGAAGGCAAAAGCCTTGTTCAGAAGGGCCAGAAGACCGTCCCAGTCCTGAAAGCTGTCTGAATTGAGCGAAACCGCGTGGCGCATCGCGCCGCAATAGCAGGGGATTAGACCAAAAAAAAGGCCGAGACGAATCTCGGCCAAAGTCCAACAGGGAGGTAGTGAGCGCGCGATGTCTATCGCCCGTCACTGATGCTGAAATAGTCAGCAGCATGTTAACGATCAAGGGTTTTTTCGCCGCATCGCCGCAATGCCGCTATGCGCGTTGCACATGGCTCACACTTTTTGCGGGTGCCAGGCGCGCGTTACCCCTCTTGCTCGCGTCGTTTGCGGCGATGCGCGATGATCTCCTCGGTCACGAAATCGCGGAACGCCTCGATCCGTTTGGAATGACGCAGCTCTTCCGGATAGGCAAGGAAAACAGGTACTTCGTTGCTTTCTACCTCTGGCAGGACGCGGACAAGCTGCGGGAAATCCTCTGCAAGGTAATCCGGCAGCAGACCAATGCCCAGATCGTGAATAACGCCCTGAAGGACGCCGAAATAGTTGTTGACCGTCAGGAAACTGCCCACATCGTAGGACATGATCTCGCGCACCAGCAGGGCCCCGGCGCTGACCTGCGCGGAATGGGCGTTCTGGCTGATCAGCCGGTGCTGGCCCAGTTCCTCCAGCGAGGCGGGGGTGCCGTTGGCCTCCAGATAGGTTTGCGAGGCATAAAGCTGCATCCGCACGCTCATCAGCTTTTTTCGGATCAGGTCGGCCTGGCTGGGTTCCTTCATGCGGATGGCGACATCGGCCTCGCGCATCGGCAGGTCCATTACCCGTTCTTCGAGGATCAGGTCGATCTTAAGCTCGGGGTACTTGTTATAAAGCTGCGGCAGGCGCGGGGCGAGCCAGAGCGTGCCGAATCCCACGGTCGTGGTGACCCGCAGCTCCCCAAAGACCTCTTCTTCACTGTCGCGAATGCGCGCGGCGGCGGCGTCCAGCCGTTTCGACATGGAACGGGTGGCGTCGAACAGCAACTCGCCCTGTTCGGTCAGGATCAGCCCACGCGCATGGCGGTGAAACAGTGTCGTATCAAGGCTTTCCTCCAGCGCGCGAATCTGGCGGCTGACGGCAGACTGGCTGAGATGCAGGGTGTCGCCCGCATGGGTCAGGCTGCCCGCATCGGCAACGGCGTGAAAAATGCGCAGCTTGTCCCAATCCATTGGAGAGACTTTCTTTTCCTGACGATGTGTCCTGTTACCCATGGCAACCTAGTCAATTTGCCTTACAGTTCAATGAAGAACTCCGCGCGTCAGCCAAACATCGCTTGAAAGGTCACAAATACTGACCTATAATGCGGGAAAATGCGGCATTCCATCGGGAGAGGACCATGGGACTGGCACAAGTTTCACTCAACGACCGTTTCGATCTGGAAAAATCCCCCGTTCTGTTGAACGGCACACAGGCGTTGGTGCGGCTGATGCTGGCGCAGAAATGGCGCGACCGGCAGGCAGGGCTGAACACGGCGGGCTTCGTGACCGGCTATCGCGGCTCGCCGCTTGGCGCGGTCGATCTGCAGATGTCCAAGGCCGAAACCGTGCTGAAGGCCGCCGATGTGCTGTTCCGTCCCGGTCTGAACGAGGATCTTGCCGCAACGTCGCTTTGGGGCGCGCAGCAGGCGGAATTGCGGGGCGAGGGCAAATATGACGGCGTTTTCGGCCTCTGGTACGGCAAAGGGCCGGGGGTGGACCGCTCGGGCGATGTGATGCGCCACGCCAATATGGCCGGAACCTCGCCTCATGGCGGGGTGATCATGGCCATGGGCGACGATCACACCGGCGAAAGCTCCACCGTCTGCCACCAGTCCGATTGGGCGATGGTCGATGTGCATATGCCGGTGCTCTCGCCCGCAGGCGTACAGGAGATCCTGGACTACGGCCATTACGGCTATGAGCTTAGCCGCTTTGCCGGGGTCTGGGTGGGGCTGAAGGTGATGAAGGATACGGTCGAGGCGACCTCTGTCGTCGATGGCCGCCCCGACCGCATGGCCTTCACTCGCCCCGATTTCACCATGCCGCCCGGCGGGCTGAACATCCGCCTTGGCGATCACTGGATCGCGCAGGAAGAGCGGCTTCTGGCCCACAAGCGCTTTGCCGCCGAGGCCTTTGCGCGGGCCAACGGCATCGACAAGCGGGTTCTGGGCAAGCCCGGTGCCAAGATCGGCTTCGTCGCGGCGGGCAAGAACTGGCTCGACCTCGTGCATGCGATGGAACTGCTTGGCATCCACGAAGACGAGGCCGAGCGGCTCGGCATCACCACCTACAAGGTCGGGCAGACCTGGCCCCTGGACATGAAAAGCCTCGGGGACTGGGCCGAAGGGCTGGAGCTGATCGTCGTCGTCGAGGAAAAGCGCAAGCTGATCGAGGTTCAGATCAAGGAAGCCATCTTCGACAACCGGCGCGGCCGCCGCGTCTATGGCTACAAGGGTGGCAAGGGCGAGGTCCTGTTCCCGACCCATTACGCGCTCGACCCCAATGATATCGCGGTGAAGCTCGGCAATATCCTGATCGACGAGGGCCGCGCCACCGACCGCATCCGCGCAGGCATTCAGCAGGTGACCGACGCCATGCGCGCCGACAATGCGCAGGATCTGGCGACGCGGCTGCCCTGGTTCTGCTCGGGCTGCCCGCACAATACCTCCACCAAGGTGCCCGAAGGCGCGCGCGGGGGCGCGGGCATCGGCTGTCACTTCATGGCCAAATGGATGGACCGCAACACCGAGGCCTTTACCCATATGGGCGCGGAAGGGGCAAACTGGGCCGGCGAGGCGCCGTTTTCCACCCGCAAGCACATCTTCCAGAACCTGGGCGAGGGCACCTACAACCACTCGGGCATTCTGGCCATCCGCGCGGCCATCGCGGCGGGCACCAACATCACCTACAAGATCCTCTTCAACGATGCCGTCGCCATGACCGGCGGCCAGCACAACGAGGGCGATCTGGACCCGGCGCGCATCGCCCATGAAATCCGCGCCATGGGCGTGAAACACATCGCGCTCATCTACGACCCCAAGGAAGAGATTGAGTTTTCAGCCTTTCCGCGCGACGTCGAACGCCATGAACGCGACGACCTGATGACCGTACAGGAGAAGTTTCAGGACATCGAGGGCGTCTCTGCCATCATCTACGTGCAGACCTGCGCCGCCGAAAAACGCCGCCGTCGCAAGCGCGGCACCTTCCCCGATCCCGATCGCCGCGTCTTCATCAACACCGATGTCTGTGAAGGCTGCGGCGATTGCGGGGTGCAGTCGAACTGCGTGTCCATCGTGCCGGTGGAAACCGAACTTGGCCGCAAGCGGGCGATTGATCAGTCGAGCTGCAACAAGGATTTCTCCTGCCTCAAGGGCTTCTGCCCCAGTTTCGTGACCGTCGAGGGTGGCAAGATCCGCAAGGAGGCCTCGGCCAGCGTCGATGTGGGCCATCTGCCCGCGCCCGACCTGCCCGCCATCAACGGCACCCATAACGTGGTGATCACCGGCGTCGGCGGCACCGGCGTTGTGACCGTAGGCGCGGTTCTGGCGCAGGCCGCGCAGCTTGATGGCAAGGGCGCGGGGATGATCGAGATGGCGGGGCTCGCGCAGAAGGGCGGCGCGGTGCATATCCACCTGCGCCTTGCGGAACAACCCGAGGATATCAGCGCGATCCGCGTCGCCGTGGGCGAGGCCGATGCGGTGATCGGCGGCGATCTGGTGGTCAGCGCAGGGGCCAAGACGCTCGGCCTGATGACGACGGGCCGCACCAAGGCTGTGGTCAACAGCCATGAAATCATCACCGGCGCTTTCACCCGCGATACGGAATTCCGTATTCCCGTGAATGACTTGGAGATCGCCCTTCAAGCACGTCTGGGGGAGGGTCTGGCGCTGTTCGATGCCTCGGACCTCGCGCGCCGGCTGATGGGCGATTCCATCTTCTCCAACATGATGGTGCTCGGTGCCGCCTGGCAGAACGGTCTGGTGCCGCTGAGCCACGAGGCCATTCTGGGCGCGATCGAGCTGAATGGCGCGGCGGTGGAACGCAACAAGCAGGCCTTCGAACTGGGCCGGTGGGCGGTGCTGCACCCCGAGGAGGCGGCGAAGATCGGCGGCGATGTGGTCGAGATGCCGAAATCGCTGGAGGACCGCATCGCCTTCCGCGCGGCGCATCTGGTGGACTATCAGGGCAAGCGGCTGGCCAAGCGGTATCGCAAGCTGGTGGACGGCGTGGAGGATGCGGCGCTGAAGGAGGCTGTCGCAATCGGATATCATAAGCTGCTGGCCTACAAGGATGAATACGAGGTTGCACGGCTCCATCTGGAGACCGAAGCGAAGGCGCGGGAGGTTTTTGAAGGCGATCTGAAGCTCAGCTATCACCTCGCGCCGCCGATGCTGCCGGGCAAGGATGCCGCTGGCCGCCCGCGCAAACGACAATTCGGGGCCTGGATGGGGCGCGGCTTCAAGCTGCTCGCCAAACTGCGCAAGCTGCGCGGCACCCCGCTCGATGTCTTCGGCTATACCGCCGAACGCCGGATGGAACGTGATCTGATCCGTCAATACGAGGCGGACATGGCGGAAATCTGCACGAAGATCACCCCGGAAACAATTGATATCGCGGTGGAAATCGCCTCTCTGCCGCGTCAGATCCGGGGCTTCGGCCCGGTGAAAGAGGCAAATGCCGAGGCCGCAAGCCGTCGCCGGGAAGAACTGTTGCAGGCGTTCCGCGCCGGGGGCAGCCCGATGGCGACGGCGGCGGAGTGAGGTGATCAAGCGGAGGCGCTGCCGCGCCGCTCTGTTCCCGCCCGTGGGAAGGCGACGCCAAACGTGGGCGTCCGGCCGGATTGCACGGTCGGGATTTGAGTATTTGGACCAAGAAGAAGGGGTCAGGCTGCGCGGATCGTGAAAGCGGTGCCCTGATCCATGTCCTCGGTCTTCAACAATTCCACGCCCTGTTCTGCGCAGAAATGCGGGATGTCGATCCGTGCCACCGGATCGTCGGCAAGGATGCGGATCACCGCGCCTGGCCGGGCGGCCAGCAGCACCTTGCGCAGGCGCAGGACGGGCAGGGGGCAGAGCAGGCCGAGCGCGTCGATATCGTGATCCGGTGTCATGTCCTGCGCCTAACGCAGGGCTGCGGCTTTTGTCCACGGGAATGTGAGATCGCTTGGGCTGGTCTTTTTCCCTGCGGCGCGGCAGGAAGGGGACATGTTCGGAATTGATCTTTTCGATGCGGGGCTGCTGCCCGCGATGCTGGTGGCCCTGACAGCGGGGGTGTTGAGTTTCCTCAGCCCCTGCGTGCTGCCGATTGTGCCGCCTTACCTCGCCTATATGGGCGGGATCAGCATGAACGAGATGCAGGAAGGCACGGGCCGCAGACGGGCGGTTCTGGCGGCGGCGTTTTTCGTGCTGGGGCTGTCGACGGTGTTCGTATTCCTGGGTTTCACCGCCTCGATCTTCGGGCAGTTCTTTTTGCAAAATCAGGATCTTCTGGCGAAGATTGCCGGGGCGGTCGTGATCATCTTCGGTCTGCATTTCCTGGGCGTCTTCCGCATTTCGATCCTCGACCGGGATGCGCGGATGGATGCGGGCGACCGGGGGGGCTCGGCCCTTGGGGCCTATGTGCTCGGGCTCGCCTTCGCCTTTGGCTGGACTCCGTGCATCGGGCCGCAACTGGGCGCGATCCTGGGCCTTGCGGCGGTGGAATCGTCCGTCGCACGCGGCACGACGCTGCTGGCGGTCTATGCGCTCGGGCTTGGGGTGCCGTTTTTGCTGGCGGCGATGTTCATCGAACGCGCCATGGGGCTGATGACGCGGCTCAAGCGCCATATGAAACTGATCGAGCGGATCATGGGCCTGTTGCTGATTGCCGTGGGGCTGATGCTGCTGACCGGCGCGTTTACGACGCTGTCCTTCTGGATCCTCGAAACCTTCCCGGCGCTTGGCGAATTGGGCTGATCGGGCCTTAGCCTTGCCTGAATTTCCCTGTATGCTGTGCCGGAAAGCCGGTGCAGAGTAGAGTGATGAGTGAGGCACAGAGCCAAGAGGTCAGGACCCGGCGGGTTCTCTATATTCCCGGCTTCGACCCGGTCCCGGCGCGCAAATATCGTGAACGGTATCGGCGCGGGGGCGAGGAACAGGCGGACATTTCCGGATATGCCCTGAGGATGGGGCCGCAGCGGACCAAGGGCTATTACGGCTGGTCGGTGGAGACGGAGAGTCGCGGCGACCGGACGCGCGCCGATATCGAGGTGCTGGTCTGGGCCGATATCGTCAAGGACAGCATGGGCCACGGGATTGCCGCGACCTACTGGCAGCTTGTGAAAACGGCCTGGGCCTATATCGGATCGGGTGCTCTCTTCCGGCTGATGCGGTTACGCAAAGGGCCGGTGATCGCGGCGCTTTATCCGGTGGTGCTGCTGCTGGCGCAACTGGGTCTGGCCCTTGGGCTTGGCTTTGCGCTGGCATATGGCGCGCTAGCGGGGTCCGAGGCACTGCTGCGGGGGATTGAAGGGGAACGATCCGGCGGGCAGAGCCTGTTTGTTTTGCGCGCGGCCATGGCGCTGGTGATGTGGCCCTGTTTGGCCTGGCTGGTGCTGCGCTGGTTCAAGCGGCGCGACCCCTGGCTTGGCTGGTACCTGATGCATGATTATGCCTTTTCGGCGAGCCACGGCGGGGCCTATCCCCCCGCTCAGGAAGCGCGGATGCGGGAGTTCGCGGATCGGATCGCCGGGGCGCTGGCCGAAGATGTGGAGGAGGTTCTGGTCGTCGGCCATTCCTCGGGCGCCTATATGGCGGTGTCCCTGCTGGCCGATGTGATCCGGGCGGGCAGGGTGCCTGAAAACGGCCCGAAACTGGCGCTGCTGACGCTTGGCCATGTGGTGCCGATGGTCTCGTTCCTGCCAAAGGCGGGGCGGTTGCGGGCGGATCTGGCGTTTCTGTCCACGCGAGAGGAGATCACCTGGCTCGACGTGACCGCGCCGGGCGATGGCTGTTCCTTCGCGCTGTGTGATCCGGTGGCAGTGACGGGGATCGCGCCAGAGGGGCAGCGTTGGCCGCTGGTCATTTCGGCGGCGTTTACGCAGACCCTCAGCCCCGAGCGGCAGAAGGCCCTGAAATGGCAGCTGTTCGAACTGCACTTCCAGTATCTCAATGCCTTCGACCGGCCCGGCGATTACGACTATTTCCAGATCACCGCCGGGCCTTTGACACTGGCCACCCGCTACGCGGGCCGCGCGCCCTCACCGGGGCGCATTTCCAAGCCGGTCAACCGACACCGGGGGCTGGCATGATCCCGCCCAAGCCCAAATCACGGCCTGACCGGGTCTCTCTCTGGCGCTATATGCGGTTATTCCGGCAGGACATCCTGTCGGCGCAGCCCGCGCGGCTCTACCGGGCCTGGATGGCGGAGTTCAAGACGCCGTTTTTCCGCAGCTTCATGGTGAATGAACCTGCGCTGCTGGATCTGGTCCTGAAAACCCGCCCCGATGATTTCCCCAAATCCGACCGGATCGGCGAGGGGCTGCGCCCGCTGCTTGGCGACTCGGTCTTCCTGACCAATGGCGAGACGTGGAAGCGGCAACGCCGGATCATCGACCCGGCCTTCGAGGGCGGGCGGCTGCGCGACACCTTCCCGGCCATGTGGGCGGCAGCAGAGGCCGCCTGCGCGCGCATGGTGGCGGGCGAGGTGGAGGTCGAGGAACAGATGAGCCACGCGGCGGCGGATGTGATTTTCCGCACGCTCTTTTCCATCCCCATCGAGCATGAGGTGGCGGCAGAGGTCTTCACCCAGTTCCGCGATTACCAGCGCACGCAGCCCATCCTGAACCTCGCCGCCTTCCTGCCCCTGCCGCGCTTCCTGCCGCGCGGGCACCGGCGCAAGACGCGGGAAACGGCGAAGGCGATCCGGGGGCTGATCACGCGGCTGACGGCAGAGCGGATGGCGGACATCGAGGCGGGGACCGCGCCCGATGATCTGGCCACCAAGATCATGACCACGGCGGACCCGCTGACGGGGCAGACCTTCAGCACCGGCGAAATGGTCGATCAGGTGGCGATCTTCTTTCTTGCGGGGCATGAGACCAGCGCCTCGGCTCTGGCCTGGACGCTTTACCTGATGGCGCTTTACCCCGAGTGGCAGGACAGGGTGGCAGAGGAAGCGCGGGCTTTGGAAAACACTGACTTTTCAGTCACGTCCAAGCTGAAGTTAAGCCGCGATGTGTTCCGCGAGGCGCTGCGGCTTTACCCGCCGGTGCCGATGATGGTGCGCGAGGCCGCCTGCCCGGAGCGTTTCCGCAACCGCGACGTGCCCAAGGGCGCGCAGATTGTCCTCAGCCCCTGGCATTTGCACCGGCATGAAAGGCTCTGGGACAATCCCGACGGGTTCGACCCCGCGCGCTGGCACACGGAGAACGGCAAGAAATGCCAGCGCGAGGCCTATATTCCGTTTTCCACCGGGTCACGCGTCTGCACGGGGGCGGGGTTTGCGATGGTCGAAGGCCCGCTTCTGCTGTCGATGCTGCTCAAACGCTACCGGTTCGAGCGGATCGAAGGGAAAGACCCGGTGCCGGTGGCCTTCCTGACCGTGCGTGCCAAGGACGGCATTCACCTGCGTGTCACCCCCCGTCAGGAGGCCTGAAGCGCTTCTACAATTGGCAGGAAATCGGCGGCTTTCAGGGAGGCCCCGCCCACCAAAGCGCCGTTTACGTTGCTGACCGCGAAAATCTCTGCCGCGTTCGCGCCCTTGACCGACCCGCCATAGAGGATCGGCACCGCGCGGCCCACGCCGACGCCGAAGCGCTTTTCCAGTTCGGCGCGGATGAAATCATGCACCTCGCCGATCTGGTGCAGGGTGGGCACCTTCCCGGTGCCGATGGCCCAGACAGGCTCGTAGGCGATCACCAGACGGTCGGCGCTGACCAGATCGGGGACCGATCCCGCCAACTGCCCGCCGATGATGGCAAGCGTGTTGGCGGCCTCGCGTTCCGCCAGCGTTTCACCGACGCAAATGACCGCCGTCAGGCCCGCCGCAATCGCCGCCTTGGCCTTGGCGCGGACATCCGAGTCCGTTTCGCCATGATCGGTGCGGCGTTCGGAATGACCGAGGATCACATGGGTCGCGCCCGCATCGGCCAGCATCCCGGCAGAGATGTCGCCGGTATGGGCGCCGGTTACAGCGGCATGGCAATCCTGCCCGCCCGTGGCGATGGCACTGCCCGACAGCGTGTCAGACAGGCGCGAGAGCAGCGTCGCAGGCGGGCAGATCAGCACATCGACAGATGCAGAGGGCAGGGCGGCTTTCAGCGCCTCCGCCTCGGCAAGGCTCGCGCCCGTTCCGTTCATCTTCCAGTTCCCGGCGGCAAGCTTGCGGACCATATCGACACCCTTCTTCATCACGCTTTCGCAGGGGATAGCGCGAAACAGGCGGGGCGGGAAGGGCTATAGGTGGCGCAGCGCCCGGCGTGCCCAGTCACAGGCCATCTCCGGATCGTCGAGCGCCGCGTCCGGCAGGGTCCAATAGGGCATCGACGTGGGCTTGCCGCCCTCGCGGGTGTAGGTCCATCGGGTGCAGCCCTCGGCCTCCAGCTCGGCAATGAAATCGCCCGCGCCTTTCAGCCAGATAGACCCGTCCCCATGGACAATCGCGAAGATCGTGCCCTCGTGATAAAGGCACAGCCCGCCCATCATGCGCCGGGTGCTCAGCTCGCCAAGGTCCGAAAACAGCTCTTTCGCGAAGGCAATCTCCTCCGCTGACAGGCTCATTTCCCGGCCTGTTCGGCCTGAAGCTCGTCAATATCCTTGAACTTGATCGATTCCCCGCAGCCACAGGCATCGGCCACGTTCGGGTTGCGGAATTTGAACCCCGATTCCAGCAGCGACACCTCGTAGTCGATCTCGGTCCCGAAGAGGAACATCTGCGCCATCGGCGCGATCATCACCCGCGCGCCGTCCTGTTCCACGACCTCGTCGAGCGGGTCGATCTCGGACACATACTCCATCGTGTATTCCATCCCCGCGCAGCCGCCCTTCTTGACGCCGATGCGCAAGCCCTGCGATCCGCCGGACTCCATCAGTTTGGAAATCTGGCGCGCTGCGGCGTCGGTAACGGTCACGGCCTGTTTGCCGGGAATGCCGAACATGGGGATGGTCCTTTTCCTGTTACCCCAAATCTAGGGCAGGTGGTCCCGGTTCTCAAGCACCTCCAAGATGGGAAATCAGTGCCGCAGAGCCAATTCCGGCCAGCAACGCCCACCCGATCGACGCGAGCGTTCCGATGATAACATATTCGGCCAGCGTCCGGTCCTTCTCGATACTGCCCACCCGCAGAAAGGATTTCGCCGCGATCAGGAAGCCCACGCCCGCCATCTGCCCGCTGAGCACAAGGATGAAGGTCAGCCCCCGTTCCAGCAGCCCGATGACCGCGCCGCCATTGGACAGCCCCTCGGTATCGGGCAGGGCCGCCGCATAAGGCGTCATCAGCTTGCCAATGGCGAACTGCCCCGCACGGGTGGCCAGCAGAAAGCCCGCAATCAGCGCCATCGCCTCGGGCGCTTGTGCGGTCAGATCGGGCATCTGCCCCCAAAGGCCCGTGGCATAGGCATCGGTCCACAAAAGCCCACCCGCCAAAATCGCCATCAGATGCGCCCCCTGATCAATCAGAAAATGCGCGAGGCTGTCATCCGATCCAAGCCGCGCCTTGGCATAGTCGATCTGCATATGCAGCGCCGCGATGAACAGCGCCGGCCAATGCGCGCCCCCAAGGGCGGCGTAGCTGAGCAGGAAGACCACGGCCGTATGCGCCAGAAGCGGCCCCAGCCGGTCCTTGCCGGTGGCCATCGCCTTGGTCTGAAACGCGAAATCGGCCAGCACATGGGCAAAGATCAGCGCAGTGATGGTTTCAATCATGGCGGCTTTCCTCATGGGCTTCCCAATGCGAGACGGCTTGAACAACCTCTCGCCAATGGGCGCTTTTCAGCCGGGAATGAATGGCTTGCGGCGAGACCCCAAGCGCATCTGCCAGGTCCTTCAGGGTCGGGGTGGACGGCGGAAGGAAGTGCATCATGGCTTCGGCCTGTTCGCGGCTCCAGTCCTGCACTTCCCGGTCAAGCAGAACGGCAATGCCTTTGTGGAGATACGCGGACTCACGCGCCGCGATGACGAGCTCTCGGTCCCTTGCCATGCCATCCAGGGCTTGGCCCGAGGCAATGAACGCAGGTCCAGACGCGTTTGACAGGTCGCCAACCGGCAAGGCGTCCACCTCTCCCAGGCCTATCGCAATGCGGCTTCGGGTTCCGGACTGAGCGGATTTTAGGCTGGCCTGAACATAGAGCGCAGCGCGCAGGGCGCGGCGCGGTTCGCTCAGGACGATCTGCCAGCCATCGCCCCGATATCGGGTGAACCGCGGGTCATCGGCGTCGTCCCAAGCCCTGATCTCATGCGCACATGTCTTGATACGGTCAAGCGCTTGTGTCGTCCATTCAGGCGAATGATCGGTTGAGCCAATGAGGTCGCCGGTAAGGACGGCCACGGGATGGGGGGTAGTGATCATGAATCAAGCCATATGACTTGATACCACAAAAATCAAGCCAAAAGACTTGATCTCACATGAAGCCCAGTTCCAGCCGGGCCTCGTCCGACATCATCTCCATCCCCCAGGGCGGGTCCCAGGTGATCTCGACATTGACGGTCTTGACCCCGGCAACAGGCAGGATTGCATCGGCCAGCCAGCCGGGCATTTCACCGGCCACGGGACAGCCCGGCGCGGTCAGGGTCATGGTCACCTCGACCTCGTTCTCGGCGCTGATCTCGACCGTGTAGACAAGGCCTAGGTCATAGATATTGACCGGGATTTCAGGGTCATAGACCGTGCGGCAGGCTTCGACGATCGCGTCGTAGAGAGGATGATCGGTCGAAGATGGTTTGATGAGGGGTGCCCCCTCCAGCTGCTCTTGCATTTGCGTGCCATCCGGCTTGGAAAACCAATTGTTGAGCAAAGATATAAGGAAAGCGCCCCCCGAGGTCCAGAGCCGCCAGCCAATCCCGTCTGTTCATCTTGGCAAAAATACCTCCGCCGGAGGCATCCTGCCCTCACCGCCATCACATCCGACCGGCCTGAAGCGCAGGTCTCGCAGATGTTCCGTGGCAACGCGGCATGACGAGGCCTCCGGCGTCAGCCGGGGGTTGAGGAGGGCCGCCCATGGGTCGACGCCAAAGGCGGCGAAACACCCCCTATTTTCCCTTGCGCTTGCGGGCAGGCGTCGGGCGCACCTTCTTCTCTATGGCATCGAACAGATGCGCGGCGATGTTCTTGCCGGTCGCCTTTTCCACCCCTTCGAAGCCGGGCGAGCTGTTGACCTCCAGCACCTTGGGACCGTCCGAGGCGCGCAACAGGTCCACCCCGGCCATCCCGAGGCCGAACACCCTGGCAGATCGCAGCGCCGCCTCCCGTTCCTCCTTGCTGATCCGCACCGCCTTTGCAGTGCCGCCCTGGTGAAGGTTGGACCGGAAATCATCCCCCGCCGCGCTGCGTTTCATCGCAGCGACCACCTTGCCGTCGATCACGAGGCAGCGAATGTCCTCGCCCGCGGCTTCCTTGACGAAATCCTGCACAAGGAAATTGGCCTTGAGCCCCCGGAACGCGTCGATCACCGATTGCGCGGCCTTTCGGGTTTCCGCCAGCACCACGCCTTTGCCTTGCGTGCTTTCCAGCAGTTTCACGATCAGCGGCGCGGTGCCCACGAGGCCAATCAGGTTGCCGGTGTCCTTGGGCGAGGCCGCGAAGGCAGTGCGTGGCATCCCGATCCGGTGACGGGCCAGCAACTGGTGGGCATGGAGCTTGTCGCGGCTCGCCGTGATCCCCGCGCTGCCGTTCACGCAGAACGTGCCGAGCGTTTCGAACTGGCGCAGAACGGCGGTGCCATAGGCAGTCACCGAGGCCCCGATGCGCGGGATCACGGCGTCATAGCGGGGCAGGCGGGCGCCGTCGTAATGGACCTCCGGGGCCAGCGAATTGATCGCCATGTAGCAGCGCGTCGTGTCGATGACCTCGATCGTGTGGCCACGCTCTTCGCCCTCATCGACCAGCCTGCGGGTGGAATAATTGTTCTCCCGGCTCAGCACGGCGATGCGCAGCGCGCGTTTCGGGGCCGAGGTCTTGACCTTGGCGGAATGATAGACATCGTAGCTCAGCAGCGGCTGACAACAGCTTTCCGTCGGGCTGACGATCCAGTCGGGCTGAAGCGCCTGCCGCCCCAACAGCATGCGATAGGCCATGTTGGTGCGGTCGGTCAGGGTCACCTCGATTGGCACGCGCTGCCCGCCGATATCCAGCTCGGTCTCGATCACATAGCGTTGTTCGGTCTCGCCATTGGACGAGGTCACCTCGCGCCGGTCCCGCAGCGGGGCGGAACAGGCGATGGTGATATCGGTGCGCCCCGGCACCGGATGCACGGCGAAGCGCACCTTCGGTTTGCTGGCCGAGCCGAAGGTTTCGATATCGAAGGCGTGCAGCGCCGAGGTCTTGGCCCCGGTGTCGACCTTGGCTTTCAGCGCGGGCAGACCGAGGCCGGGAAGGCTCAACCACTCTTCCCACCCAAGACGAAGGGACTCTTCTGCAGTCATTTCATGGGTCCTCTCTTGGCATCGCGAATATTTCGCCTATGACAGTCGCCTGTCCAAAGCAATGGGTGACGACATGACAGGCCGGTTTGACTTTTCGGTGACAGCGACCAGCGGCAAGGCGCGCCGCGGGGTGATCTCGACCCCGCGCGGGCAGATCCGCACGCCCGCCTTCATGCCCGTGGGCACGGCGGCGACCGTCAAGGCGATGATGCCCGAAAGCGTGGCCGCGACGGGGGCCGATATCCTGCTTGGCAACACCTATCACCTGATGCTGCGCCCGACGGCGGAACGGATCGACCGGCTTGGCGGGCTCCATCGCTTCATGAACTGGGACAAACCCATTCTGACCGATAGCGGCGGTTTCCAGGTCATGAGCCTTGCCGACCTGCGCAAGCTGACCGAAGAGGGCGTGAGTTTCCGCAGCCATGTGGACGGCTCGCGCCACATGCTGACCCCGGAACGCTCGATGGAGATCCAGCGGCTTCTGGGCTCCGACATCGTGATGTGTTTCGACGAATGCCCCGCGCTGCCCGCCGACCGCGCCCGGATCGCGGAGTCCATGCGCCTTTCTATGAGATGGGCCGCGCGCAGCCGTGAGGCGTTCGGCGACCGTCCGGGCCACGCGCTGTTCGGGATCATGCAGGGCGGTCTGGAACGCGATCTGCGCGAGGAAAGCGCCGAGGCGCTCAAGGCCATCGGCTTCGACGGCTATGCCGTGGGTGGCCTTGCCGTAGGCGAGGGGCAGGAGGCGATGTTCACCTGTCTCGACTACGCACCCGATTTCCTGCCCGAGGACAAGCCGCGCTACCTGATGGGCGTTGGCAAACCCGACGACATCGTCGGCGCCGTAAAACGCGGCATCGATATGATGGATTGCGTGCTGCCAAGCCGGTCAGGCCGCACGGGACAGGCTTTCACTCGACGCGGCGTGGTCAATATCAAGAACGCCCGCCATCAGGACGACCCGCGCCCGCTGGACGAGCATTGCACATGCCCCGCCTGCACCGGCTATTCCCGCGCCTACCTGCACCATGTCTTCCGCGCCAAGGAAATCATCAGCTCCATGCTGCTGACCTGGCACAATCTGCATTACTTTCAGGAGCTTATGCAGGACATGCGCGACGCCATCGAAGCCGATGACTTCGCCGGGTTCGAGGCGCGGTTTCATGCCGGGCGGGCGGAAGGCGATATCGAGCCGCTTTGACAAAGCCACCACCACCGCAGGCGGGGAGTGTTGGCCGGGCTAGTCCACCATGCTAACGATCAATCAACCGTGCAGCCTGAGGGACGGGAATGGCGATGGATCGTGGTGACAGCCTTGTTGAAACGCGCAGCGACAAGCTGTTGCCGGGGCTGACCCTTGCCCTGATCGGCCTGCTCTACCTGCTGACCTTCCCGCAGAATTTCACCGAAGGGGAGGACGCGGTCTATTATGTCGATCACGTCGCCGGTGGCGTTGCGCAATGGCATCCGAACCACCTGATCTATGAGCCGCTGATGCAGGGCCTCACCGGCGTGGCGCAAGCGGTCTGGCCGGGGGCGACGGCCTTGGCGGTGATGCAGGTGGCAAGCCTGATCGCTGCGCTTTGGACGCTGGCCCTGGTGTGGAAAATTGCCCGTCTCGCGGGCGGTGGATTGTCAGGCGCGTCGGGTGCTGTCTGGCTGCTGGCGGGCTGTTTCGCCTTCTGGCTTTATGGCATGTATCCAGATACTTACACGCTACCCTTGCCCTTCGTTCTGGCCAGCTTTCTGGCCCTTTGGCAAGTCGGTTGGGAACAGTCCGGCCCCCGTGCCGTGATCCTGGCGGCGTTTCTGGCGGGCATTGCCACGCTGATCCACCAAAGCCATGTGTTTCTGGCGGTGCCTGCGCTGATCGTGCTGATCTCTGCGCGCCGGATCGGGGCGGCGGTCCTGTGGCTGGCGGTGTTTGGCGCGGTGGTCGGGGTTTTCTATCTCTGGGCCGGGTGGGTCTTGCTGGGGCATCGGACGATCGGCGAGCTTATCCTCTGGGCCAAGGGCTATGCCGCTGACGGGCTTTGGACGCCGCTCTCGGTCCTGGCTCCGGTCAAGGCGCTGATCGGGCTTGGCACCGCGATCTGGTCGAGCCTGTTTCTCTTTGCCTCTCCAGAGGCCGCAGGCGCGCTGGAGAGGGTGTTCGCGGGCCGTCAACTGGTGGAGGAAGCGCATTTCGCTGAAACCGGGCTTGCGCTCGGGTTCTGGCCCCTGCTGCTTCTGACTGTGCTCAGCGTGCTGGCCATCGGCGCATTGTCGGTCAGGGCCTTGCTGCGCAGGGGCAGGGCGTTGACGCCCGGCTTTGCGCCGCTTCTGATACTGCATGCGGGCACCTATGCGCTGGTCGCCACGATCTGGGAACCTACCAACAAGGAATTCTGGATCGTCGCGCTGCCGTTTCTGGCCCTGCTTGTCGTGCTTCGGTTGCCGCCTGTCCGAGGCGTCCAGCGGGTGCTGGCGGCGGGCATCCTGGCCTTGTGGGTTGCCAACGGCGCGGGCGCGATGATGGGCTTCGCGCGGGCCGACAGCGATTACTGGCGCGTCACCCATGCGCCGCTGCTGCAAGAGGTCCGTCCCGGCGACATCGTCGTCGATGATTGCGGCTATATCTGCACGGGCTACCTGTTGCTGTTTTCCCCGGCAGAGCTGTTGCCCGCCGATGCGCTGGACCGGGCGGCTGACATCGGGCCGGGTCGCATCCTGCTGACCTCGCGCGCCATCGCGGCGCTGGATGTGGAGCCGGAAGACAGTTGGGCCAGCCAAAGGGCGCTGTTGCAACCTGTCTTTTCAACGGCGGCCCTGTCCCTGTCGGAACTGCCACGCTGACGGGCCGGTATGCGTCACATTTCCTTCATCATGCTTCAGTTCGCGCCTTGCCCCTGCCTGCGCCGGGGTGCAGACTGCCCGCGACCCAAAGCCGGGATGACCAGTTGAAATCGGCGGGCCATGCCCCCACTTTCAAGTGTCCCACCCGGAGAGGGCCGAGGGCTGCCGCATGACGGGGCCAGCGTCCTCTTGCCAAGAACAAGGAAGGCACCATGCCCGAGCAACATACAACCTATCCTGTCCTGCCGCTGCGCGACGTTGTCGTGTTCCCGCATATGATCGTGCCGCTGTTTGTCGGGCGCGAGAAATCGGTGCGCGCGCTGGAAGAGGTGATGCAGGAAGACCGCCAAATTTTGCTGTCGAGCCAGATTGACCCGGCAGAGGACGACCCCGACACCGATGGCATCTATCGCACCGGTGTGCTGGCCAATGTGCTGCAACTGCTGAAGCTGCCCGACGGCACCGTGAAGGTGCTGGTCGAAGGCCGCAACCGCGTGACCATCACCGGTTTCCTCGACAACCCCGAGTTTTTCGAGGCGACGGCAGAGGACCTCGCCGAAGACGAAGGGGATGCCGCCGCCATTCAGGCGATGCTTGGCCCTGTCGCGGAAGAGTTCGAGCGTTATGCCAAGGTCAAGAAGAACATCCCCGAAGAGGCGCTGACCTCGGTTTCGGAAACCACGGATCCGGCCAAGCTGGCCGATCTGGTCGCCGGTCATCTGGGCATCGAAGTGGCGCAGAAGCAGGACCTGCTGGAAACGCTGTCCATCTCGGAGCGGCTGGAAAAGGTCTACGGCCTGATGCAGGGCGAAATGAGCGTCCTGAAGGTCGAAAAGAAGATCAAGACGCGCGTGAAATCCCAGATGGAACGCACGCAGCGCGAATACTACCTGAATGAGCAGATGAAGGCCATTCAGCGCGAACTTGGCGATGGTGAAGAAGGCGCAAACGAGGTTGCGGAACTGGAAGAGCGGGTGGCCAACACCAAGCTCAGCAAGGAAGCCCGCGAAAAGGCCGATGCCGAGATCAAGAAGCTCAAGAACATGAGCCCGATGAGCGCCGAAGCGACCGTCGTGCGCAACTATCTCGACTGGATGCTGGCCATTCCGTGGGGCGTGAAATCCCGCGTGAAGAAGGATCTGGGCCGCGCGCAGGGCGTGTTGGATGCCGATCATTACGGGCTGGAGAAGGTCAAGGAACGCATCGTCGAATATCTCGCCGTGCAGCAGCGGTCCAAGACGTTGAAAGGCCCGATCATGTGCCTGGTCGGCCCTCCGGGCGTCGGCAAGACCTCGCTTGGCAAATCGGTTGCCAAGGCCACGGGGCGCGAGTTCATCCGCATCTCGCTTGGCGGCGTGCGTGACGAAAGCGAGATTCGTGGCCATCGCCGGACCTATATCGGCTCCATGCCCGGCAAGATCATCCAGGCGCTGAAAAAGGCGAAAACAACCAACCCGCTGATCCTGCTCGATGAGATCGACAAGATGGGGCAGGATTTCCGGGGCGACCCCGCGTCTGCCATGCTGGAGGTGCTGGACCCGGAACAGAACTCGACCTTCGTGGACCATTATCTGGAGGTGGAATACGACCTGTCGAACGTGATGTTCCTGACCACGTCGAACAGCTACAACATGCCCGGCCCGCTTCTGGACCGGATGGAGATCATCCCGCTGGCGGGCTACACAGAGGACGAAAAGCGCGAGATCGCGCTGCGCCACCTGCTGCCCAAGCAGACCAAGAACCATGGTCTGAAGGCACGGGAGTTCGAGCTGACCGAGGACGGTCTGACCGACATCATCCGCTACTACACCCGTGAAGCCGGGGTTCGGAACCTGGAACGCGAGATTGCCAAGATCTGCCGCAAGGCGCTGACCAAGATCCTCAAGCGTGAAGTGGAAACGGTCCGCGTGACCCCGGAAAACCTTGAGGATTTCCTGGGCGTGAAGCGGTTCAAGTTCGGGCTGGCGGAAAAGGACGACCAGATCGGCGTGGTGACGGGCCTGGCCTGGACCTCTGTCGGTGGCGACCTGCTGTCCATCGAGGCGCTGCGCCTGCCGGGCAAGGGCCGGATGAAGACCACGGGCAAACTGGGCGATGTGATGAAGGAATCCATCGACGCGGCCAGTTCCTTCGTGCGGTCCATCAGCCCGGCCATCGGGGTGAAACCGCCGAAATTCGACAAGATCGACATCCATGTGCATGTGCCGGAAGGCGCGACGCCAAAGGATGGGCCATCTGCCGGGATCGCGATGGTGACCTCCATCGTGTCGGTCCTGACGCAGATCCCGGTGCGCAAGGACATCGCCATGACCGGCGAGGTGACGCTGCGCGGCAATGTGCTGCCGATCGGCGGTCTGAAGGAGAAACTGCTCGCGGCCTTGCGGGGCGGCATCAAGACGGTGCTGATCCCGGTGGACAACGAAAAGGACCTGCCCGAGATCCCCGACAACGTGAAAGAAGGGCTGGAGATCATCCCCGTCGCGCATGTGCGCGATGTTCTGGCCCATGCACTTGTGCGCACGCCCGAAGCGATTGACTGGGATGAAGAGGCCGAAGAAGCCGCCGCCGCCGCTGCGCAGGCCGCTGCAGGTGGAGGGGCAGGGGCAACCGCCCACTGACGGCTGATATACCCGGTCAGGATTTGAGAACCCCGCCGATTCGCTGTCGGCGGGGTTTGCTGTTCCGTGGCGGTGCCGGTGACAAAGAGCATCATCAAAGAGGACGCTGCGAAACAAATGAAAACACCAGCGTCACCGCTGGTGTTTCGTGCGTTCTGAATCATCGCTCACGACGGGTCTGTGTGCCGCCCTATCTGAACAACCGCGATGGCCATAGGAAACGACTACGGCGTCGCTTCAGATATCGGCCGTTCAAACCCGCCGTCTGCAAGCCCGTCCGTTGCCCATCTGGGCCGTCGGCTGGATTCGCTTCAGCGAGAGCGATCAGCTTGGCATCTGGTAGCCACCGCCACCGGACGCAGCCATCAGCATCAGGATCATCGCAAGGATCGGAACAAGAATGCCGCCGTCGACGCCGGTATCCATGGCGTCCTGGGACACGATCTCAACCGGCATGGTCGGCGTGGTCTCGTCGGCATAGGTGGCGGTTGCACTCAGCAAGGTGAGCGCCGTTGTTGCAGCCATAAGTTTTTTCATCGTCTTCCCCTTCAGAGCCATCGGCCCGTTCTTACCCCAAGGTTATTGTCAACCGTAATCAATCATAATGCAGGTTCGCAAGGCAAGAACCCCCTGTGTCGCAAAGGCGACACAAGTGGGGCAGGTGACACCCTTTTGCAACGGATCGGTGCCCCATTGCTGTGACAAAACTTGATTCGCAGCCGATTCGCGGGTTGCCTAGCCGAATTGCCTTAAACCGCCTTGCCTGGTGACATAATGAAAACCAACCTGACACGTCGCAGATTTGCCGGCTGCCTGACGGCCATATTGGCCAGCCCCGCCCTGATTGGCCGCGCAAATGCGCAGGCCCGGATGGATCTGACCATTCCCGAGGGGATCACTCAGGGCGGTCCGACCACGATCACCCGAATTCCGACGGATCAGCCATTGGTCGCCATGACCTTCGATGACGGTCCGCACCAGACGCTGACACCGCAACTGCTGGACATGCTGGCCGCGCGGAACATCCGCGCGACCTTCTACCTGATCGGTCGCCGCGTGGCGCTCTACCCCGAATTGACGCGGCGCATTGCGGCCGAGGGGCACGAGATCGGCAACCATACCTGGAATCATCCGCGCCTGACCTCGCTTGGCAATGACGGGCTGCTGCGGGAACTGGACCGTACCACCGTCGTGATCAACGAAACCGTTGGCCGCCCGCCGGTCACCATGCGCCCGCCCTATGGGCTGCTGTCCATGCGTCAGCGCAACCTGATCTACGAAGCGCGGCAGTTACCCACCATCCTGTGGTCCGTCGACCCCGAGGATTGGCGCCGCCCGGGCAGTTCGGTCGTGGCCAACCGCATCGTCAGCCGGTCGCATTCGGGCGCGGTGATTCTGGCCCATGACATCATCGGCCCCACCGTGCGCGCCATGCCGGCCGCGCTGGATGGTCTGATTGCGCGGGGCTATCGCTTCACCACCGTGTCCGAACTGATGGGCTGGCCCCGGTGGGATACCCGCAATATTCGGCTGGCGTCGGGCAGCGCGGGCTGAACAGGCGCGAATGCGGCTCTGGCGCAGCTGCGCATCGGTTGCTAGGTTGTTTCCACAGAAGCAACAAACTGCCGACAGGGGGCCATATGTCAGCCGGAGAAATCGTGAGTCTCTCCTCTTCCGCGGATGCGAACAGCGCAACTGCCGAAATCACGGGCGCGGATAAGCCCAAAGCCTACAAGATGCAGGACCTGATGCAGGCCATCGCCGATCAGTCCGACCTCAAGCGGTCGGAACTGCGGGAGGCCGCGGGCCTGGTCTGCGAAGCAATTGGTCGGGCGCTCGATGACGGGCAGGTGATTTCGCTGCCGGGGCTTGGCAAGATCACCCCGCGCAAGCGCGACAGCAAACCTTCCGGGGATCTGCTGACCGCACGAATCAAGCTCATGAACAAGGGGGAGAAACTGACCCCGACAGAGCCAGAGGACGATCCGGAAAAACCGTGATCTGGCCCCTTGCGCAGTTGCGAAAGCGCCGCTAAAAGACGGCCCCACGGCGGGTGATTAGCTCAGTGGTAGAGCGCTTCGTTCACATCGAAGATGTCAGGAGTTCAAATCTCTTATCACCCACCATTTTCCTTCCGAAAGGCGCCCGGTATCGCGGCGCCTTTTCGTTTTCACAGGACCTGATCGGACCGGAAAGCGCCCATGAAACAAGCCAGTACAGATTTTCCCGAACTCTGGGTGCTGCGCCACGGCGAAACCCAGTGGAATACCGAGGAACGCCTGCAAGGCCGGCTTGATTCACCCCTGACCGCTGCGGGATTGCATCAGGCGCGTAGGCAGGGCCAGCTTCTGGCAGCCCATCTGCCCGGTCCGGTCCGGGTCATTTCCAGCGACGCCCCCCGTGCCTTGCGCACGGCGGAGATCGCGGTTTCGGGCCTGGGTTTGACAATAGAAGCCGATCCGCGCCTCGCCGAGATCGACCTTGGCAAATGGCAAGGACGCACGGTGCAGGATCTGCGCGCGGAGCATCCAGACATCGCCCGTGCGACCGACCCGCATCTGTGGAAATTCACCGCCCCCGGTGGCGAGACGCTCGGCCAGATGGCGGCGCGGGTTCAGGCGGTGCTGGAGGGGCTGACCGGCCCCACGGTTCTGGTCACCCACGGCGTCACGTCGCGCCTGCTGCGCTGTATCGTTCTGGGGTTGCCGATCGCCGATCTGGCCTCGGTTCCGGGCGGGCAGGGGGTGGTTCACCACATCCGCGACGGCAAGGCGCAAATCCTGACTGCTTAGGGCTTGCGCCCCTTCCGGACCCGCGCTATCAGAACCGCCGACGGGTCGTTAGCTCAGTTGGTAGAGCGCTTCGTTTACACCGAAGATGTCGGGAGTTCGAGCCTCTCACGACCCACCATTCCACCTCACGATATTGTAATATAAGCATTGTCGGTGATGTGCGCTTTCCGCATTCAGGATCGGATTATCTCGATTCAGGTCCGGTATGCTCTCAACAGAAATCTCAATTACATCAAAGCTTTGTTGCCCAGAAACAAATTGTTTCCCCGGCATATCTCCGCGGTATCTATCAATTATCGGCGAAATCTGGAAAAATTTGTGGCGAAATTGTGGTGTTCGGGTGGGGGCTCGAAAACCAGCCGTGGAAGCCATATTCCTCGATGTCTGGTTTTATGACCGGAGGAATACCTATGCCTAACCATTCCAAAACTTTCACTTACGAGTTGGAGGGGCTGTCCTACACGGTGACCGTGTTTGAAGATCCTGTGACCGGCAGTGTGTTCGCGGAACTCGAAGTTCTCGAAGGCTCAATGGATTTGAATGCCATCTATTACGGGGATAATGACTTCTCAGGCGACAGTGCGTCGCTTGATGGCCCGCTCAACATGAACGGCACCCGGCTGGAGGGTGAGGATATCCAGTGGGATGGCGCAGTTGCGCTATCGGATCCGGGGCTTGGTCCGGATGCGGATGAGAAGGAAACCTATCTTCAAAGCGGCGAAAGCTACCTTGTGGAACTGACCGATGTCAGCAGCATTGACGAAATTGACGTGCTTGGTATCCGCGCCACATCGACCACGACCGAAGAAGGGTCCATCAAATCCGTCTCTGACGAACCCGAAGATCCCGAAGACCCCGAAGATCCCACCTTCGAGAAAATCGGCTTTGGCGTCGAAATCGGCGCAAATGGCGGCATTGAGAATGGCGTCTACGTCTTTGAAGAGGCCCTGCCGGAAGGCCAGGACGGCACATTCGAGAATTACGTCGCCTACTACGATAGCCTCTATGCGGAAGATCCCGACTACAACATCACTCAGTTGGAATCAGTGATCTTCCTGGAACTTGTCCCGGGCACCGATGACAACGGAAACCCGATCGACATCCCGCAGGAACTGTTCCGCATCGACGCGCCCGAGGACGGGTGGAACTCTGCCGATGATCTGCTTGCCTCCTATGAGGAAGCCGTGGCCAATGGGGCCCTCGATGGGGTCTCATCTGACGAAGGCGTCGAACTGATGGCTGCCCTCAGCCTTGACGGGTCCTATGACGACCCGGCCATGGACGGGGATGGCATGGAAGAGGACGCTCTAGAGTTCATGTAAAAGCGGCTGCAGCCCCTGTTCCGCTCTCCCGCCAGCGACTTTGTTCCGTTGGCGGGAGGCCCGGCTTTGCAGTCTATCGGGTTTACGCTCGTGCAATGCTGCGCGGTGCCTGTGTGCGGAGCTATAATAGGTATGTGCGTCTTTTGGACCTATCTTTGTCTTAGCTGCAAAACGATAGGAGACAAAGGACATGAGCTGGAACCCCGCCCTCGACCCGCATTGCCCGATGGGTGATGGGGTTGATGCCATCGAGACATTGATCATCCCGCGCGCCCGCGACCTGGGCGGATTTGAAGTGCGGCGCGCGCTGCCAGCGCCCAAGCGGCAGATGGTCGGGCCGTTCATCTTTTTCGACCAGATGGGCCCGGCCGAGATGCTGCCCACAAAGGGGCTCGACGTGCGCCCGCATCCGCATATCGGGCTGGCGACGATTTCCTATCTCTACCGGGGCCGGATGCATCACCGTGACAGCCTGGGCACCGATGGCTGGATCGAACCGGGCGATGTGAACCTGATGGTAGCGGGGCAGGGGATCACCCATTCCGAACGCACCGATGACGAGACCCAGACCCTGCCCATGCCCTTTTTTGGCATCCAGACATGGATCGCCCTGCCCGAAGACCAGGAAGAGCGCGCGCCGGAGTTTCATCACGCGGGCGCGGGCGACCTGCCGTTGCTGAAGGCCGAGGGAAAGGAGGTGCGGCTGATTCTCGGCTCTGCCTATGGCGAAACGGCGCCGGTGCCGGTCCCTTCCGAGATGTTCTACGCCGACGCGGTGCTGGAGCCGGGCGCGCAGCTGCCCTTGCCCGACAATCACGAAGACAGGGGTGTCTATGTGGCCGAAGGCTCGGTCACGCTGGCGGGCGACAGCCATGGCGCGGGCGAGATGATGGTCTTTCGCCCCGGTGACCGGTTGGCACTGACCGCTGGCCCGGCGGGGGCGCGGCTGGTGCTGCTTGGCGGCGCGACGCTGAACGGCCCGCGCCATATCTGGTGGAATTTCGTCTCCTCCAGCAAGGAGCGGATCCTGGAGGCCAAGGAAGCATGGCGCGCGGCCGACTGGCAATCGGGGCCGTTCCATCTGCCCCCGGGCGACGATGCGGAGTTCATTCCCGCGCCGGATCGGGGCCCTCTCTGGGCGAAAGGGGGGTGAGTCTGCAAAGGGTTCTCAGGGCAGGCATTTCGCGTTAGGGCTGGATCGCGCGCGGCGGCATTCATCCTCGCCCGCGCCCGACCAATGAAAGCAGACGAGATGCCCGGCCCTCCGCGCCCCACCGAGGAGACTCCGCCGCTTGCGATCCTTTTGATCCTGGCCGGCATGGTCTTCATCACCGTGAACGATTCCCTCATCAAGGCGCTTGGCGGCGACTATCCGTTGCACCAGATGGTTTTCGTGCGCTCGGCCATCGGGATCGTCTTTTCGCTGGTGATCCTGCAATTCGAGGGCGGTTTCCGCGAATTGCGTACCGCGACGCCGGGGCTGCACCTGATGCGCGGGCTCTTCGTGGTGATCTCGAACATGCTCTATTTCGCGGCGCTGGCGGTGATGCCGCTGGCCGATGCCGTGGCGACCTTCTTCGTGGCACCGCTGATCATCACGCTGCTGTCGGTCGTGGTTCTGGGCGAAAAGGTCGGCGTGCACAGGATCACGGCGATCATCGTGGGCTTTGCGGGCGTTCTGGTCATGACCCGCCCCGGCATGGCGGGCGAAGACGCGCCACAGCGCTGGACGCTTCTGCTGCCGGTGCTTGCGGCCACGGCCTATGCGGCGATGCAGGTGATGACGCGAAAACTGGGGGTCTATTCCAAGGCCTCGGCGCTGGCCGTCTATATCCAGGGCGTGTTCCTTGTGGTCAGCATCGGCTTCTACCTGGTGGCGGGCGATGGACGGTTTGCAGAAGGGGTCGAGGCGGAAAGCCTTGTCTTCCTGTTCCGGGCCTGGGTCTGGCCCACGCCGGGCGACTGGCCGCTCTTTATCCTGCTTGGCTGCATGTCCGGCGCAATCGGATACCTGCTATCGGCGGCCTACAAGATGGGCAACGCCGCGACGATTTCCTCTTTTGAATACACGGCCCTGCCGCTGGCCATCGCCTCGGGCTGGCTGGTGTTCGGGGAGGTGCCGGACCTTTGGGTGCTGGCGGGCACCGTGTTGATCGCGGGGGCCGGGATCCATGTTTTCATGCGCGAAAGACAGCGCCGCAGTCCGGTCGCGCCGCGCCGTCCGCTGAGGCGTGGATAGGCCCGCGCGGGGCGGTTGCGAAAAAAGTCGCCCGACAGGGATTTATGCGCAAAACCGCGCTTGACGGGGGGGCGCGAGGCACATAGAACCCGCTTCACGCCAAGGGGATGAACGCCCCGAGGCGGCAGCAGCGGGCGGTTGTAGCTCAGTTGGTTAGAGTACCGGCCTGTCACGCCGGGGGTCGCGGGTTCGAGCCCCGTCAACCGCGCCACTTTCCTTACCGTTTGAATCTGTTGCCCTGACGGGCGGTGGCTGCGTGCCTCCTCAAACCCCCGCTTGCGCGGGGGCCTTCGTCGGCCCGCTGTCCGCTGAAGCGGACGGTTGGATCAGGTGGAACCGGACGGAGGGAGACGGCTGTCCCGACGGCGTGACGCGCCATCCCTCTCCTGATCCGATCCCAGTCATCCGTTACGGTGGCGTTTCTCGAAGCGGGGCAGCATGGCGGAGAAATCCATGCCCTTGCCGTCCTCGCGTTCCACGAACTGTTCATAAAGCGCCGCCGCGGCCTGGCCCATGGGCGTGTCGGCATCGGCGGCCTCGGCGGCGGCCTGGCTGAGGCGCAAGTCCTTCAGCATCAACTCCGCCGCGAAGCCGGGCCTGTAGTCGTTGTCGGCGGGGCTTTGCGGTCCCACGCCCGGCGCCGGGCAATAGGCGTTCATGGTCCAGCTGTAGCCCGAGGAGGTGCTGACCACGTCGAACATCTTGTCGCGCGCGAGCCCCAGCTTGTCGGCCAGGGCAAACGCCTCGCAGGTGGCGATCATCGTCACGCCGAGGATCATGTTGTTGCAGATCTTGGCGGCCTGTCCGTTGCCCGCCGGGCCGCAATGCACGGCCTTCTGGCCCATGATGTCGAAAAGCGGCTTGGCCGTCGCGAAGGCCGCGTCGCCGCCGCCGACCATGAAAGTCAGGGTGCCCGCCGCAGCGCCGCCGACACCGCCCGACACGGGCGCGTCGAGAAAGCCGAGCCCTGCCGCCTCGCACTGGCCAGCCACCTCGCGGGCGGCCTCGACCTCGACGGTGGAGCAATCGAGCAGCACCGCGCCCTTGGCCATGGCCGGGATCACCTCGGCAGCCACGGATTTCAGGATCGCGCCATTGGGCAGCATGGTGATGACCACGTCCTGACCCGTTGCGGCCTCTGCCGCGCTTGCCGCCATGGTGACGCCCTCGGGCGCGGGGGCGGCAAGGTCGAAGCCTGTCACCGCGTGGCCCGCCGCGACGAGGTTCAGCGCCATGGGGCTGCCCATATTGCCAAGGCCGATGAAACCGATCTTCATTATGTCTCTCCTTCAGAGGGTCAGGGCATCCGCCCCGAGGGGCCGGAACATGGCGGAAACCTCGGCGGGGGGAACCGCGCCCGGTCCGGCGTGGCGCCAGTTTGGCGCGTTGTCCTTGTCGATGATGAGGGCGCGGATGCCTTCTAGGAAATCGCCTTTTTCCATGGCGCGCGCTGTAAAGCGGTATTCCATGTCGAGCGCGCCTTCGATCGTGTCTTTCATGCGGCTGCGATGGATCAACTCCACCGCGCAAGCCATTGAAATAGGGGAGTTCCCATCCATCGCCTTCAGGGCGCTTCGGGCGAAGTCGCTATCGGTCGCCGTCAGCAGATTGACGATATCGCGCAGAGTTTCTCCGCCGAAAAGATCATCTATCTCAGCCTGTTGCGCGGCGATCTTAGAGTCCGGGGCGGGCAGGGCGCTGCGATCCACGGCCTCCCAATCACCGGTTTCCGCAAGCGTCTCGATCAACGATGCCCAGTGGTCGCGCGGGATGTAGTAATCGGCGAAGCCTGCATGGATCGCATCGCCCGGTCCCATCCGGGTCGAAGTGACGCCGAGATATTCGCCCAAGCGCCCCGGCGCGCGGGCGAGGATCAGCGAGCCGCCTACATCCGGCACCAGACCCACCTTGGTTTCGGGCATGGCAATGCGACTGTCATCGCAGACGATCCGGTGCGAGCCGTGGCAGCCGACGCCCACACCGCCACCCATGACGAAGCCCTGCAGGAAGGTGACGACGGGTTTGGGGAAATTGAACAGGGCCGCGTTCATGCGGTATTCGTCCTGCCAGAAGCGGCGGCCATAGCTGTAGTCGCCCGCGCTGCCGGTCGCATACATCTCGGCCAGATCGCCGCCCGCGCAGAAGGCTTTTTCGCAGGGTAGACCGTCGATGATCAGCAGATTGACCACCGGGTCATCCGCCCAGGCCGTCAGCGCTTTCTCGATCTCCAGACACATGTCCCAGGTGAGTGCGTTCAGCGCCTTGGGGCGGTTGAGCGTGATCCGGCCCGCGCGGCCGTCGATACGGCAGGTGATGTCCGACATTAACCGCGCTCCGCAAGAATTTGACGGGAAACGATAAGCCGCATGATCTCGTTCGTGCCTTCGAGGATCTGATGCACCCGCAGGTCGCGGACGATCTTCTCGATCCCGTAATCGGCGAGGTAGCCATAGCCCCCGTGAAGCTGAAGGCAGGTGTTGGCCACGTCGAAGCTTGCATCGGTCACATACATCTTGGCCATGGCACAGAACTTGGTGGCGTCATGGGCCTTGTTGTCCAGCTTCCACGCCGCCTGCCGCAGGAAGGTGCGGGCGGATTGCAGCTTGACCTCCATCTCGGCCAGCTTGAATTGCAGCGCCTGGAAGCTGTCGATGGTGCGGCCAAAGGCCTTGCGTTCGCCCATATAGGCCAGCGTCAGATCGAGCGCCTTCTGCGCGCCGCCAAGGGCGCTTGCCGCAATGTTCAAACGCCCGCCATCGAGCCCCGCCATGGCGTAGACAAATCCCTTGCCTTCCTCGCCAATCAGGTTCCCGGCAGGCACCTTGCAGTCGTCGAACTGCACCTGCGCCGTGGGTTGGGCAAGCCAGCCCATCTTTTTCTCCAGCGCCCCGAAAGAAAGCCCCTCGGCCCCGTCCTCGACCACCACTGTGGAGATGCCCTTGGGCCCGTCCTCACCCGTGCGGACCATGGTCACATAGGCGTCGGAATAGGAGCCGCCCGAGATGAACGCCTTGGTGCCGGTGAGCGAATAGCCCTCATTCGTCCGTTCCGCCCGCGTGCGCAGCGCGGCGGCGTCCGATCCCGATCCCGGTTCGGTCAGGCAGTAGGAAAAGACTTTCTCCATGCTGCACAGGTCGGGCAGCCATTTCGCCTTGGTCTCGTCCGAGCCGAACTTGTCGATCATGCCGCCGCACATGTTGTGGATCGACAGGAAGCTGCCCACGGCGGGGCAGGACATCGCCAGCGCCTCGAAGACAAGCGTGGCGTCCAGACGGCTCAGCCCCGATCCGCCGTATTCCTCGGACACGTAAAGCCCGCCAAAGCCAAGCTCCGCGATCTTGGGCCACAGGTCCTTGGGGATCGTGCCCGCCGCTTCCCATTCCATCGCGAAGGGGGCGATATGTTCCTCGCCAAAGGCTTTCGCCATGTCGAAGATCATCACCTGTTCGTCGGTCAGTTCGAAATTCATGTGCTCATCCACCTCAGGATTTCGATAATCAGGACCCAGAGGATCATCCAGGCCAGCGCCGCCCCGATGGGCAGCAGTCGCAACCAGAAATACTGTCGCCAGGCTCTCAGACCGAAGGGGTCTTTCAGTGTCTTCCAGTCCCGCAGCGCCTGCCGGTAGCCGGGGTTGCGCCGGACTACGATATAGGCCGTGCCTATTCCGACGACGAAGGTAGAGATGACAACGAAGAGACCCAAGGGCAATTGGCGGCAATCCTCCCAGAATTGAACACTTGTTTAATTACCAAATCTTGCAAGAGTTTTGCAAGGCGATGCGCGGCGTCACAAATCCGCGTGAAATTCCTCGATCAGGTGGCGCACGACATCGCGCATGGCCTCGTCTTGGGGTTTTCCAGCGTCCAGTGAGGCCGCCAGAACCGCGCGCTGCCGGTCAGACGAGGTGCCGCGCGCAACCATGTCGCGGGCGCGCTCCAGCTCGGCGGTGCAGCCTAGATAGGCGGCGTCCTCTGCGGTCAGTTCAATGATGTCCTCGATCAGGTCGGCCATCGGCAGAATCTCGCGCTTGCCGAAATCAATCAGCCCCTCGCAGGTGCCATAGCGTTGCGCGCGCCAGCGGTTTTCCTCGATCAGGAAAGCATCATAGAGCCGCCAGCGTTGGTTGAGGCCGCGCAGGCGGAAGAGCATGCGGGACAGGCTCTGGATCATCGCCGCCAATGTCAGCGTGTCCTCCAGCCGCGGATTCACGTCGCAGATGCGGGTTTCCAGCGTCGGGAAGCGAGCGGAGGGGCGCAGATCCCACCAGATCTTGGAACTGTCCTCGATGATGCCAAGATCGACCAGCACATCGACGGTGCGTTCGTAATCTGCGAAAGAGGGGAAAGAGGGCGGCAACCCGGTGCGCGGCAGGTTGTCGAAGACGGTCAGCCGGTAGGAGGCAAGCTTGGTATCACGCCCCTGCCAGAAGGGCGAGGAGGCCGACAGAGCCAGAAGATGCGGCAGGAAATAGGACAGCTGCCCCATCAGGTCATTGCGCAGGTCGTCGGTGCCAAGCCCCACATGCACATGCATCCCGCAGATCAGCATCCGGTTCACCACGCCGCCCAGATCACGGGCCAGCGCATTGTAGCGGTCCTTGTCGGTGTGGTGCTGGTTCTTCCAATCGGCAAACGGGTGGCAGGAGACGGCAATCGGGGCGAGCCCGTAAGCATCCGCAACGCGGGACACGGTGGACCGCAACCGCTTCAGATCCTCCCGCGCCTCGGCGATATCGGCGCAGACACGGGTGCCGATCTCGATCTGGCATTGCAGGAATTCGGGGCTGACCTGGCCCTCCAGCTCTGCCGCGCAGGCCTCCATCAACTCCTTGGGGGCCTCGACCAAATCGCAACTGGTCTGGTCCACCAAAAGGTATTCTTCCTCGATCCCGAGAGAGAAGGGGGGCTCTTTGCGTGCCATGATGTCCTCCACCGTTTGCATCAGCAAAACCCGAGACCGGCCATTTGCCAAGAAAAAAGCCCCGGCTCTGGGTCGGGGCTTTCGGTCGCGGCAGAAGAACCGGGGTCAGGCGACGGTGATCGTTCCGGTCATGCTGGGGTGGAACGCGCATTTGAACGGGAAGGTTCCGGCGTCGGTCAGCGTGATCTCGGCGCTTTGCCCACGGTTCAGGCGACCCGTGTCGAAGCTGCCGTCATCGGCAGTCAGCGTATGCGGCGCGCCGTCATTATTGGTGACGGTGATCGTATCGCCGACGGCGGCCGTCAGTTCGGCGGGCGAGAAGGCAAAGCCTTCGATCGTGACTGCGTGGGTGGCGGCCTGTGACCGGCCTGCGATCAGCGCGAACGGGGTTGCCAAAAGCGCGGCGAGCGTAGTGCGGCGGGTGAGGGTGGTCATTGGTAATCTCCTGTTGCGAATGCAGTCAGCGTTGCAGGCTGCGACGTCCAAAGCAACCTTTGGTTGCGAAAATGACGGGGCTTTGAAGAAAGTTTTGAACCCGGGGCAGGGGCGGGACGACAGACAGGCATACCCTTTGGAAAGACCAGTCAGGACGAACCCATGACCAAGACCTTCGCCATTGCCCTCAGCCTCACTGCCCTTCTTGCTGGCGCCGCTCAGGCCGATCAGGTGACCGGTCGCAGCACCGGCCTGATGGCCCAGATCGACGGATTTGCTTCTGACGGCGGCCTCGGCACCACCCGCGGCGGCGGTGACGGTGGTCGTGGCACGACGACCCGCTAACCCCCCCTCATTTCAGCACGTTTCGGCCCGCCTGGTTTCAGGCGGGTCTTTTCGTTGACAGGGCGAGTTCGTCAGGCAATCCTGAAACCCATTACGACGGTTCGATTTCAAGCCATAGCCCGGAGCATCCTCATGAAAAGAAGAAGCTTTCTTTCTCTCGCACTGACATCCATTGGGGCGCTCGGCGTTCCGCTCTCGGCGCGGGTTTTCGCGCAGGAGACCGACGGAGTCTCGCCCATTGGTATCGCGGTCGCGGACAGTCCGCGCGGACGGATCGTAACGCGCGTCTATCCCGGCAACCGGCGTCGAGAGGTCGTAATCATGCTGCGGACCGCCGAAGGGGACGAGTTTCGCCGCATGACCCTGCCGCCGGGCATTGTCCGGCTGTCGCGCCGCTTCCTGCAGGAAGGCACGATGCCGCTGCGCGTGGTGGACGTGAACGAAGACAGTGTCGATCTCGATTTCAGGCTGTCCGGTCAGGCCCCCAACATCTCGTTCGATTACCGCGTCGGAAACATCAGCGGATCGGGCCAGGCCGCCGGCGATGACGATGACGATGATGGCGGCACTCAGGCGCTTGGCTTCTGGGGTTTCATGCTGGCCGTTTTCGCAATGGCCTTCGCGCTTGCCGCCTATGCCATTCACGAAGGCGCGTCGCTGAAACTCAGGTTCCGCTGCGATTCCGGGTTCGAGCCGGGCTGTGAGGGTGAAATTCAGGTCGGCAATCCAATGGACGATGATGGCGACAACTTCATCGCCGATGAATCCTGCGAAGGTTTGCCTCCCCTTCCATGCTGATGTGACGGACCTCAGGGAAAGCCATGCACGCTTGGCGTCATCCTGCGGACAATCCGGGCTTCAGACCTAACGGGCGGTCTGCAGCAATTCCTCGAAGCTCCGCTCGGGCTGGCCAAGCAACTGCAGCGATTCCCCTTCATCTTCCTGGATCAGGGGAATGACAGACCCGGACGGTTCCCAGGACCGGATCACGGACTCGGCCAGTTCCATCGAGACACTGGTCGGGGCGTAGTAGACCAGCAGGGTCTGAACGTCATGTCCCAGGAACACGTCCGCCTTGCGCGCCTGCAGGGCAAAGAGCTTGACGTAGTCGGTCTCTATCCCGGTGACGTCCGAAAGGTCCACCAGTTGCTTCTGCCCTGGTCGGAAATCGGGATGGGTGGCGTATCGACCGAAGACCTCGCTGCTTTCATCCAGCCGCGCGAAGCCGGTGTAGCGCACGTAGACGAGCCCGCGTTCGGGAAAGATCTTGAAGCTGACCGGCATCCATTGCCTCTTTCGAACCAAGGGGTTGCGGGATCATACTCAGGTCACTTGGTGCAAATCCAGTCGCAATTTGCCGCCTTCTCTTCTGATCAGGGCAGCGGATCACGGTTCAGATCTGCAGCAAACTGGGCAATTTCGAAATTCAGGATCTGCAATCCTCGCGCTGGAGTTGGGGCGACTCCATAAGCGGGTCCCTGATGATCGAAAGGACCAGCCGACACCCGGCCAGCGGGTTCCTGATCCTCGTGGCCAGTGCCGCAGCGGTCTTTGGTGCCGAAGGGCTGGGACGCGGCGGGCAGGGGCAGGTCACCGTTGGTCCCACCACAACCGGGTTCCTGCTGGAAGTCTCAGGCTGACACGATAAAAGGCCCGGCGAAACACCGGGCCTTCTGTCTATTCCTGGGCGGTTGGGGTCAGTCCATCGCCTTGAAGTTGAACTCGCCGCCTTCCTTGATGCCCGAGGGCCAGCGCGAGGTGATGGTCTTGGTCCGGGTGTAGAAGCGGAACCCGTCCGGCCCGTGCTGGTTCAGGTCACCGAAGCCCGATTTCTTCCAGCCACCAAACGTATGATAGGCCAGCGGCACCGGGATCGGCACGTTGATGCCCACCATGCCGATATTGATCCGGTTGGCGAAGTCACGCGCGGTGTCGCCGTCACGGGTGAAGATCGCGGTGCCATTGCCGTATTCGTGGCTCAGCGCCAGGCCGATGGCTTCCTCGTAGCTGCCAGCGCGGACCGTGGACAGGACCGGGCCGAAGATCTCGGTCTTGTAGATGTCCATGTCGGGAGTCACGCGGTCAAAGAGGTGGGGACCGACGAAGAAGCCGTCCTCATAGCCTTGCAGGCTGAAGCCACGGCCATCGACGACCAGTTCCGCGCCCTGATCGACGCCGGATTGCACCAGACGTTCGATATTGGCCTTGGCGGCGGCGGTCACGACGGGGCCGTAGTCCACATCGTCTCCGGCGGTGTAGGGGCCGACTTTCAGCTTTTCGATGCGCGGAACCAGCTTTTCGATCAGCCGGTCGGCGGTTTCCTCACCCACGGGAACGGCGACCGAAATGGCCATGCAGCGTTCGCCCGCCGCGCCGTAACCGGCACCGACCAGAGCGTCGGCGGCCTGATCGAGATCGGCGTCGGGCATGATGATCATGTGGTTCTTGGCACCACCGAAGCACTGCGCGCGCTTGCCGGATGCGGCGGCGCGTTCGTAGATGTATTGCGCAATCGGGGTGGAGCCCACGAAGCCAACGGCCTGGATCACTTCGCTATCCAGGATGCCATCCACGGCTTCCTTATCGCCGTTCACCACCTGCAACACACCATCGGGCAGGCCCGCTTCCTGGCACAGTTCCGCCAGCATCAGCGGGACAGAGGGGTCACGCTCGGACGGCTTCAGGATCATCGCGTTGCCGGAGGATAGCGCCGGGCCCATCTTCCACAGCGGGATCATGGCGGGGAAGTTGAAGGGCGTGATGCCCGCCACCACGCCAAGCGGCTGCCGCATGGAATACATGTCGATGCCGGGGCCGGCGCTGTCGGTGAACTCACCTTTCAGCATCTGCGGTGCGCCGATGCAGAACTCGATCACTTCCAGCCCGCGCTGCACGTCGCCCTTGGCGTCGGGGAAGGTCTTGCCATGCTCGCGGGAAAGCGCTTCGGCCAGCTTGTCCATGTCGCGGTTCAGCAGGCTGACAAGCTTCATCATGACCCGCGCGCGGCGCTGCGGGTTGGTGGCGCCCCAGGCTTTCTGCGCCTCGGCGGCGTCCGCGATGGCGCTGTCCAGCTCCGCCTTGGAGGCCAGCGCCACCTTGGCCTGCACCTCACCGGTGGCCGGGTTGTAGACATCGGCAAAGCGGCCCGACGTGCCCGCCACGCGCTTGCCGTTGATCCAGTGACCGAGTTCTTCCATGGAACCTCTCCTCATCTCCAAATGCGTTGCGCGCAGCATAGTCTTGCATTCCTGCGCCACAAAGGGGCAGGTTCTCAAAATCATTTTGCATTTCTGCAAGATGGAGATAAACCCCTGTCATGACACAGAACTGGGACGATCTGCGGGTGTTTCTGGCGGTGGCACGGGCCGAAAGCCTCAGCCGCGCAGGGCAGGAATTGCGGATGGACCCCGCCACGGTCGGCAGGCGGATTGCGCGGCTGGAGGCGTCTCTGGGGGCGATCCTCTTCGCAAAATCCCCGCAAGGCTACGCGCTGACCGAGGCGGGCGAGCGGATGCAGGAGCCATTGGAGGCCGCGGAGGCCGCGCTCAATGCGGGGCAGGGGGCGGTGACCGGGGCCGATGAGGGGCTGTCGGGCACCATCCGCATCGGCGCGCCGGACGGGTCGGCCAATTTCCTGCTGCCGCAGGTCTGCGCGCAGATCCGCGAACAGAACCCCGATCTGGAGCTTCAGATCCTCGCGCTGCCGCGCGTCGTGAACCTGTCCAAGCGAGAGGCGGATATGGCCATCACCGTCAGCCCGCCCCAGACCGGACGGCTCACGGTGCAGAAAGTGGCGGATTATCACCTGCATCTGGCCGCACCGAAAGAAATAGCGGGCGAGATCCGCAGCCTGTCCGACATCCGGGACCGGCCGGTGATCGGCTACATTCAGGACATGATCTTCGATCAGGAACTGGATTACCTCTCTGCGATCGGGGCCAAGAAGGTCGACCTTGCCTCGAACTCCTTTTCCGTCCAACTGATGCTGATGCGCACCCGGCGCGGCATCGGCATCGCCCATGACTTCGCCATGCCCTTCGCACCGGAACTCAGGCTGGTGCTGCGCGATCAGGTCTCGCTGACGCGTACCTTCTACCTCGTGCGTCACGCCTCTGACCGGGGGTCCGAACGGCTCAACCGCTTTGCACAGGCGCTGGTGACCGGCATGCGCGCTGAAATCGCGCGTTTGGAGGATCTGGCCCGTCACGACGCTTGACATGCCCCAACGTTAGGGGGGACGCTGGAAAAAACCACAAGCCACGGAAAATGGAGGCCGCGATGCTGGTGCAGCAAATTCTCAAGTCCAAACCGGATCAGGGGGTTGTCACGATCAAACCGGGATCGACCATCGGCGACGCGGCAGAGCTTTTGTCCGGCAAGCGGATCGGGACCGTGGTGGTCTCGCCCGATGGCAAGTCGCTCTCCGGCATCCTGTCGGAACGCGATATCGTGCGCGAGCTTGGCAAGCGCGGCGTGGACTGCATGACCGACAGTGTCGATGACGTCATGACCTCCGAGATCATCACCTGCACCGCCTCCGACAGTTCCGACGCGGTTCTGGGCAAGATGACCCAGGGCCGGTTCCGGCACATGCCGGTGATGGACGGCGACGCGATGATCGGTCTGATCTCCATCGGTGACGTGGTCAAGGCGCAGTTGGCAGAGCTTGCCATGGAGAAAGAAGCGCTGGAAGGCATGATTAAGGGGTTCTGACCCCAATTGCCGCAGGTGCGAAGGCAATAACCCGGCGGGGGTTGCAATGCATCGCGCAATATTGTTGCGTGCGGCCCAGACATTGCGGGATGGAAAGGGACCACCCATGCGCATCGGCCTCTATCCGGGAACATTCGATCCGATCACGCTCGGCCATATCGACATCATTCGGCGGGCCTGTTCGCTGGTTGACCGGCTGGTGATCGGGATCGCCATCAACCGCGATAAGGGGCCTCTGTTCTCGCTGGAGGAACGGCTGGAGATGGTGCAGGCGGAATGCGCCAAGCTCTCCGACAAGACCGGGACCGAGATTGTCGCCCATCCGTTCGAGAACCTGCTGATCGACTGCGCCCGCGATGTCGGCGCAACGCTGATCGTGCGCGGCCTGCGCGCCGTGGCCGATTTCGAGTATGAATTTCAGATGGTCGGCATGAACCGCAAGATGGATGCCTCGATCGAAACGGTGTTCCTGATGGCGGATGCACAGCATCAGGCGATTGCATCGAAACTGGTGAAGGAGATCGCGCGGCTCGATGGGGACATCACCCATTTCGTGCCTCCGGCGGTCAAACAGGCGGTCCTGACCAAATACGGAAAGCTCTGAGCGGGGCGCGAAAGCCGCTTCGAAGCGGCTTGCGGAAAGCGCCTTCGAAGGCGCTTGATAAAGGGTTTTCAAAACCCTTCCCACAAGGCGCTTCGAAGCGCCTTGCCGCCCGGCCCGCTCGCCTCTAAGGTCACGCCCGACCCGAGACTTGAGGAGAGCCAGATGGCCGAGATCAAAGACCCCGAAAACACCATCATCATCGAACTGAAAGACGGCCCCGTCACCATCGAGCTGCTGCCCGACGTGGCCCCGCAGCACTGCGCCCGGATCAAGGAACTGGCCCGCGAAGGCGCCTATGACGGTGTCGTCTTTCACCGCGTGATCGAGGGCTTCATGGCCCAGACCGGCGATGTGGCCCATGGCAATGCCGACAAGGGCCTGAACATCCGCGCCGCCGGCACCGGCGGATCGGACAAGCCCAATGTACCGGCCGAGTTCTCCAAGCTGCCCCATGATCGCGGTACCATCGGTGCGGCCCGGTCGCAGAACCCCAATTCCGCAAACTCGCAGTTCTTCATCAACTTCAAGGACAACCATTTCCTGAATGGCCAATACACCGTTTACGGCCGCGTGGTGTCGGGCATGGAGCATGTGGACAAGATCACCCGCGGCGAGCCGCCCGCGAATCCCGACAAGATGATCTCCATGAAAGTCGCCGCCGATGCGTAGGCTGGCGCTCGCCCTCATGCTGATGGCCACCCCCGCGGCGGCCACCACGCTCGAGATCGACGTGACCGGAGAGGCCCAAGGCACCATCGTCATCGACCTCTTCGAACAGGTCGCGCCGCTGCATGTGGAACGCATCGCGACACTGGCCCGCGAAGGCGCCTATGACGAGGTCGTCTTTCACCGGGTGATCGACGGTTTCATGGCGCAGACCGGCGACGTGGAATATGGCCGTCTAGGTCAGGACATGCGCTATGCGGGGCGGGGCGGCTCGGACTACCCCGATCTTGTGGCGGAATTCGATCCAGAACTCAGCTTCGAGCGCGGCATTGTCGGCATGGCCCGCGCGCAGGATCCGGACTCGGCCAATTCGCAGTTCTTCATCATGTTCGACCACGTGCCGCAGCTCGACGGGCAATATACCATCGTGGGTCAGGTGATCGAAGGGATGGAGATCGTGGACGCGATCAAGCGCGGCACGGGCCGCAATGGCGCCGTGATCGGCCAGCCGGACTATATCACCGCGATGCGCGTGATCGACTGATCGCCGCACATCACTGCGCATTTCGGGCCTCTGCCATCCCGGCGGAGGCCCGTATCGTTTTGGCAGGTCCGGCCGGCAGGAAGAAGGCAGGGAGCCTCTGGGGCCCGCGTCTGGCACGGATCAGGAAGAGCACCTTCGGGGCGGGGCCGGAACGCGGCAACAGTCCCAGGCCGAACGGGATGCCCGCCCTACCGGCGGATCGGAGCCGCGACCTGTCGGCATCCAAGAGCTCTCACCCGCCATAACCATTGCGTGAGCGGGGCTGTGCAGCCGGGCCATTGTCTGCCAGCCTGAAGGTCAGGAGGATCCCCCATGCGCCTGATCACAATCGTTCTTGCCCTTTGCGCAGCCATACCCGCGGCTGCCAACCCCGACCGCTGGCGCGGAGAATGGCCCAATACCGATTTCACCCGGACAGCCGTGGCCTTCGACGAAATCATGTCCGGCGGTCCGCCCCGCGACGGAATCCCGGCCATCGACGATCCAGAGTTCATCCCCGTCAGCGAGGAAACCCGCCTGCGCCCGACCGAGCCGGTGATCGCGGTGGAATTCGACGGCGTTGCCCCGCGTGCCTACCCGATCCGCTATCTCACCTGGCATGAGATCGTGAACGACGTGGTGGGCGATATTCCTGTTGCCGTCACCTTCTGCCCGCTCTGCAATTCCGCCATTACCTTCGACCGTCGCGTGGGCGGGGACGTTCTGACCTTCGGGGTCTCTGGCAAGTTGCGACACTCGGACATGATCATGTTCGACCGGGAAACCGAAAGCTGGTGGCAGCAAGCCATTGGCGAGGGGATAGTCGGCGCGCATATGGGCAGCGAACTGACGACCCTGCCCACTTGGATGGAAAGCTGGGAGGATTTCCAGGCCCGCAACCCCGAGGGCCTGGTGATGGATGAACCGGACGCCCCGCGCCCCTACGGTCAGAACCCCTATGTACGCTACGACAGCTCGGTTCAGCCGTTTCTCTATAATGGTGAAATGCCGCCCCATGACATCCCGCCGCTTGTTCGCGTGGTCCGTGTCGGAGACCGGGCCTGGCCGATGACGCGCCTGGCCGCAGAAGGCGAGATCTCCGAGGCGGGAGTGACCATAAGCTGGACCGCCGGCCAGTCCTCGGCGCTCGACACGCGCGATATCGGCGAGGGTCGCGACGTGGGCAACATCCGGGTGCGCGACGGGCAGGGCAGGGACGTGGTGCACGATCTGATGTTCGCCTTCGCCTTTCACGCCTTCTGGCCGGAGGGGGAATGGATGCTGGGCGAGTGAGGCGGGCCGGGGACAAGGCGCTTCGAAGCGCCTTTTGACAAGCGGCTTCGAAGCCGCTTTCCCCCCGCCTCACTCCCTGCTTGACCTCCCGTTCCCGCAGCGCTAGCGGAGGCCATGGCACGCGCACCCCTTCTCCAGCTCAATGACATCTCGCTGACCTTCGGGGGCGACCCCGTGTTCGACGACCTGTCGCTTGTCGTCCATGAAAGCGACCGGGTGGCCCTGGTGGGCCGCAACGGATCGGGCAAATCGACCCTGATGAAGGTCATGGCGGGGCTGGTCGAGGCCGATACCGGCAGCCGCATCCTGCCCCCCGGAATATCTGTTGGCTACATGGAACAGGACCCCGATTTCGCGGGCTTCGCGACGCTTGGCGACTATGCGCAATCCGGGCTGGACCCCGCCGATTCGTGGAAGGTGGAGGCCGCTGCCGAGGGGCTGAAACTGCGCCTCGATGCCGCCCCCGATGCGGCCTCCGGCGGTGAGCGCCGCCGCGCCGCCCTGGCCAAGCTGCTGGCGGAAGCCCCGGAACTGATGCTGCTGGACGAGCCCACCAACCATCTCGATATCGAAGCGATTGGCTGGCTGGAATCCCAATTGAAGGACACCCGCGCGGGCTATGTCCTGATTTCCCATGACCGGGCATTCCTGAACGCGCTGACCCGCGCGACTCTGTGGATCGACCGGGGGCAGGTGCGGCGCAATGAACAGGGTTTTGCCAGTTTCGAGGATTGGCGCGACAAGGTCTGGGAAGAGGAAGACCAATACCGCCACAAGCTCAACCGCAAGATCAAGGCAGAGGCCCGTTGGGCCGTGGAAGGCATCAGCGCCCGGCGCAAGCGCAATATGGGCCGGGTCCGGGCGCTTGGCGAGCTGCGCGCCGAACGCGCCGGCATGATCCGCAGGCAGGGCACCGCCGCCATGGCGTTGGAGGAAGGCACCAAATCCGGCAAGCGGGTGATCGAGGCAAAGGGCATTTCCAAATCCTTCGACGGCAAGACCCTCTTCAAACCCTTCGACCTGCGCATCCTGCGCGGCGACCGGGTGGCCTTTGTCGGCCCCAACGGGGTTGGCAAGACGACGCTTCTCAAGGTGCTGACCGGCGAAATCACGCCCGATACCGGCAGCGTCACCCATGGCACGAACCTGGAGATGGCGGTCTTCGATCAGACCCGCGCGGCGCTCGATCCGAATGCGACCCTGTGGGATGCGCTGGCGCTCGATCCCGCGATGGCCGTCTCGGGTGCCTCCGATCAGGTGATGGTGCGCGGCACGCCGCGCCACGTGGTGGGCTATCTCAAGGATTTCCTGTTTGACGAACGCCAGGCCCGCGCCCCGGTCCGATCGCTGTCGGGCGGAGAAAAGGCACGGCTTCTGCTGGCGCGGCTGATGGCGCGGGAATCGAACGTTCTGGTGCTGGACGAACCCACCAACGATCTGGACGTGGAGACGCTCGACCTGTTGCAGGATCTTCTGGGCGATTACCCCGGTACGGTCCTGTTGGTCAGCCACGACCGGGACTTCATCGACCGGGTGGCCTCGACCACCATCGCGATGGAAGGCGACGGGTTGGCGACGGTCTATGCCGGCGGCTGGTCCGACTACCGCGCGCAGCGGGCCGAGACCGCGCCCACGCGGGAGGCGGAAAAACCGGGGAGACCGAAAGCACCCGCAAGCGCGCCCCGGGAAAAGCCCGCTGGCAAGACCGGGGGCGGATTGTCCTACACGGAATCGCATCGTCTGAAGGAACTGCCCGGCCTGATCGAGCGGCTGGAAGCGGAGATTGCCAAGCTGGAAGAGCTGATGTCGGATCCCGAGCTGTTTACCCGAGAGCCGGTGAAATTCCGCAAGGCCAGCGAGGCCCTGGCCGAACGGCAGGCCAAGCTGTCCGCGGCAGAAGACGAGTGGCTGATGCTGGAGGACAAGGCCGGCGGCTAGGCGCGTCCGAGCCACCGGCACAGGAGTTTTCCTGGAAGAAAATTGGGGCTCTGCCCCCGTCGCTTCGCTCCTCCCCCGTGGTATTTTTGCCAAGATGAAAGTGGATTTTCGTCTGTACGCCCGGTGTACGGGGGGTGCACGGGGGGTGTACGGGGGGCACCCCCCCTTATCTGGCCGCCATCTGGGTCAGGGCGACGCCTGCCGCCATGACCAGAATTCCGCCCGCCCGCATGAGGGTGAGCGGCGTTTGCGCTGCCCCGAACAGGCCGAAATGGTCGATCATCGCGGCCGAGACGAGCTGGCCCAGAAGCACGAAAAAGACCGCGTTTCCGACCCCGAAATGGGGGGCCACATAGGTGATGGACAGCACATAGAAGGCCACCAGAAGCCCCGCAAGAAACAGGTGCCAGGGTTGGCCCGGCAATCGGGCCAGCGCCTGTGGCCCGGTCACCAGCATGACCACGCAAGTCGCTGAAAAAGCGACGATAAACAGGATGAAGGCGGCGGCGGCGGGGGATCCGATATTGGCCCCGAGCCGGGCGTTCAGCGCGGCCAGAACCGGAATGCCGATGCCCGCGGCCAGCATGATCAGCGCGTGTTGGGTCATGTCATTGCTCTCCATCATCCGGCGCGCAGGCTGCGGCGGATCGGGGGGAAGCGCAAGGCTCTATGAGCAGATGCCGCGCGGCTCCAGCCCGTCCCAGGGCAACCGTATGTCGGGTTGTGACATGCTCTCAGCCAGTGGTGTAAGATCCAGATATGGTTGAAGAATATCCTCCAGTCTCGCTGTGCGTGCGCCGTCTTGATCGATGGCGCGGCAGCAGACATATTCCTCTACCAGGCTGGCTTGCTGTTCATATCCGTAGCTCAGGAAATCTGGAGTATCTTCAGGAACGTCAAAGAGATAGGGGTCGTCGCTGACCCAGTGTTCCGACGCGCCGCGCAGCGGGTGGTAGCCCGTGAGCGCCCGGTTCTGCCATTGCCAGATATGGGTCATCTCATGGGCAAAGAACATTGCCGCCACCAGCCGCAATTCATCCGGGTAGCCTGCCAGATAATCGTCCAGGTAATAGTCCGGCGTGACCCAGATGCGCCTGAATGTGGCAATTCCGGCTGCGCGGCTTTGGACGGTAAGTCCCTCTGGCGGCGGGAAAATCCGTTCCCGGCAGGTCACGCGGGGGCGCACGGGGCGGGTGTGGCTGCGCAGGCCCACGAGGGGCATTTCGACGATGCGGATCGGGGCCGGATCAAGCCCCGGTTGTAACTCGCCCATAAAGGCGCGTTCCGCATCGGTCAGCGGGCGGCCACAGGCGGCAATCAGCAGGCATAGGGCGAGAATCCAGCGCATGGGCGCAGTCTAGCCGATCGGATGGACATCGCCAGCCTCCGCAGACTCCGACAGGGTCAGACCACGTAAAAGGTGGCTTGCGCCCGCGCCACGGGTTTGCCGGAGGGTTCGGCCACCATTTCCGCCTCGACAAAGGCCATGGACTTGCCGGCGCGCACGATATCGGCCCGGCAGACGATCCAGTCGCCCACGCCGGGGCGCAGGAACTGGCAGGTGAAATTCGTGGTGGCGACCGGACGGAACGATCCGAAGAACCCGGCCGTGGCAAGCACCATTGTCGTATCGGCCATGGTCATCAGGGCCTGGCCCGAGATGATGCCGCCAACGCGGGTCAGCCGGGCACTGTTGGGCATGCGGGATATCGTGTGCGACTCGCTCACCTCGGTCACATCCAATTGCAGATCGCGCACCCAATCGGCGAAATTCTCGCCAAGGAAGCGGTTCAGATCGGCAGGGGAAAGGGGTGGTGTGGTCATGGCGCGTGGCCCTTCTGTGATCGTCCACTCAAGGCTAAGCCGCAGAGAATGCAGGGGCAATCCCCGAACGGTTATCCGATAGCGCAAGGCTGTTCTTGGCTGACGACGCGGCGATTTTGGATGACGGGGCCGGGTCTGGCAGGGTTTTCCTGTCGGCTCCTCCCAAACCCCCGGCGCAACCTGAAAACCCATTGACCCTGACCCAAGGAATTTGACCCATGAAGAAACCTGTTATGACCCTCCTCGCCGCAGCCCTGACGGCTGCAGCCATTGCCCCCGCCGCCTCGGCTGACATCATCGTGCTTGGCTCGCCCTTGCATGTGATCGAGGACGACGCAAAGCTGACGCCGCTGCCCGAGCCGCGCCCGCTGCCCTTCCCCTTCCCGGTGGTGCTGCCCATGCCGCGTCCGATCCCGTTGCCGGACACCTGCCTGAGCTGCCCGCCCATGCCGCTGCACTACACCCCGATCACGCGCACGGTGATCCTGCGTTGATCGGACAATTCTGACTTTGTCATGCTTCGCCCCGGGGTGTTTTCGCGCGCTCCGGGGTACTTTCAGTCTATATCCCTCAGCCCGATGGACCGCCTCAGCGCATTCATCGCCTGCATATAAGCCTCGTCGATCTGGTAATCCGTGGGCAACTCGTCGGGGGCGAACATCGGCTCCCACGCCTCGTCCCAGTCATAGCCCGCATGGACCCGCCGGTCCCCCAGATCATGCGTCACCACCGCGCGGATCTTGGCGTCTTCGCCCTGGCCGGTGAAGGTATGGAAACAGAGCTGCATGAATTCGAAATGCCGCTGGTAGAAGTCCTCGGACAGCAGGTGGCGATAGATATTCACCTCCCGGTCCAGCCGCCGTTTGGTGGCGATCATGTCGGGGGGAGAGATCTCCTTCCAATACCCCACCAGCCGCCGGAAACAGTAGATCCGGTTCATATCCGGCGCGATGCGGTCGTAGATCTCCAGCCGCTTGGCCAGAATGGGCCGGTTCTGCCACAGCGCCTTGTCGATGGAGGTCAGCCGCCAGATCAGCGCCCCCGCCAGTCCGGCGAAGACAAGGGTAAACAGAACCTGCAACCAAGGGGCCATGGCATCCTCCCTGTCGCCACGCTAGCAGATGCGGGTCATCCCGTCACCGTCCGGCGCACCCATGGGGTGAGTGAGATCAGCACCAGCCCGACGGAGAAGAGGCACCAGACCGCCGGCATTTCATTGGGGTTGGCGGTCAGCGTCGCCGCAAGGATGGGCCCGAGCGCCGCATGAACCAGCGCAAACCGCCACGCCCCGTAAAAGAGCGGGAAGATGAACACCGCCAAAAGGTAGTCGGGGAAGGGCACCCAATGTCGGAACACATCGCCGCCGAACCGTCCCGCGAAATCCGACAGCGGCATGTCCCAGGCGAGGTGCCATGTACCTGACAGCGTGCACCATTGCGGCCCGCATAGCGTCGTGCCCGGCACGCAGGGGCCAATCGAGGCCATCGGCACCATCCTCATCAGCAACAGGACCGAGATCACCGCCGTCAGCCCCATGACGGTCCGCCACATCCGGGCCGAAACGCCGCCCATGATCGCCATGCCAAAGGCGTTGATGAAGAGCGGTTGCAGCGAGATATGGACGTAGCTAAGCAGCGCCGAGGCGCGGTTGCCGGTCAGCTCGCATTGGTCGATGGTCTGGTAACCCCAGACCTGCAGCGCCTCCATCGAGGCGAAAAAGGCCAGCGTGATCGGGATCGCGGGCGGGTCACCGCGTTTCCACGTGACGACCGTTGCGGCGGCGCCGACGCCCACCATGGCCAGACTGGCCCCCTCGCTCCAGCACATCGGCTGTCCCCCCGCTTGTGTGCGTCAACTGTTGCGGGTTGCGGGGGAGCGGTCAAGGGGAAGGGTGGAGCTGTGCCCCCGGCGCGGAATCAAGGCGAAGCCGCCGCGCCATCGCCGACGCGCCCCCGGCGGAGGCGATTTGGGTAGGGCCAGGCGGGACGGAGAGGGAGCGCGGATGTGGCCGCCATAAAGCGCGAGTCACAGACCGTGGGATCGCCCCCGTGCGCGTCGTCGATGGCGTAAACGGGCGCTTCCATGAGAAAAAACTTCTTCTCTGGTAGAGGTTAATTTTATTTTGCCGATCATTGACTTGTTCGCTATCGTCAATTGATCGTGAGAAGGTAGGCGACACAATGCGTTCAGTTTTGGTTCATTTTGAAGTTTCTGAGTCTCATATTCTACTTGAAACCTTTGTAAGTTCTGCACAAGCAGCTGCGCGTACAGTGACTGCACTGAATAACGAGCTATTTGGTGGGCAGGTAGTTTTTGAGCTAGTTGTATACCCTCCGGAAGCAGGAAGTCTAAAACAGTACATCGGTGTTAGTGTTAAATTTCTAAAAGCAGCTGGAACAGTATATGCAGTAGTGTGGTCTCTAATCCAACTAATGGACTCTGCGAGCGTGAAGGATATTTCCCGCGAGTTGTTTGGAGCAACACCTTCAGAAGTCATTGTGCAGAGAATCAGAGACTACCGAACTCGGGTAGAGGAAACTCCTGTCGATGCCGCCGAAGATCAACTCGAAAGTCTTCGCCAGGATGGATATGAGATAGTCGAAGAATTACTCGTTCAAGGAACTTCTTCTTCCTTGGGGGCAGCTCCCGAAACGTTGGAATCCAGCACGATTCCCGACGAACTTAGTTATGAGTTGCGTCTTGCACAGTCAGAGCTTTTCGAGGCGGCCCTAGAAGACCAAAATGTAAGAGGAATCAGCTTCCAAGAAGAGGATCAGGTTCCGATTCCCAGAAATCAATTCGCTGTTCGAGGCGTTAGACCGCTACCACCGCGAAGGAATGAAGACGAAGGAGAGTGGGAAGTATCCCTACAGCAGGTCCGTATTACATCGCCTGTCTTCGAGCGGGAGAATCCGCAAAGAAAGTGGATGGGAGTTAACGCAAAAGGGTCCAATGTCTTGTTTGATATTGTGGATTCTGAGTTTTGGTCGAGATTGCTTGCAAAAGAGATTAAGTTTTCAGAAGGGAGTGTTATCGTGGTGCAAATGGCGACCCGAGTTCGTCGCAAGGGCCCGAGAGAAAAGATAGCTGTAAGAGTACTTTCACTTGATGGGCTGAAGCTTGCTGAGCAACTAGACGGGGCGGCACTAGCAAGCATTCTGGGAAAAATCAAAGCACCTGCGCGAAACGATCAAGACACGCTCATATAGCCCTCACACATCCAGCTCCTCCACAAACCGCGCGTTCTCCTGGATATACTGGAAGCGCAGTTCCGGTTTCTTGCCCATCAGGCGTTCCACCAGGTCTCCGGTCTCACCCGGCACCTCGTCGTCGATACTGACACGGATCAGTTTCCGCTGCTCGGGGTCCATCGTGGTTTCCTTCAGGTCCTTGGCGTCCATCTCGCCCAGGCCCTTGAAGCGGCTGACGTCGATCTTGCCCTTGCCGCCAAGCCCCTTGGCGAGCCACTCGTCCCGCTCCACCTCATCCAGGCAATAGACGCGGCGCGAGCCTTGCGTCAGGCGATAGAGCGGCGGGCAGGCGAGGTAGAGGTGCCCGTGGTCGATCATCGGCCGCATCTGGGTGAAGAAGAAGGTCATCAGCAGCGAGGCGATATGGGCGCCGTCCACATCCGCGTCGGTCATGATGATGATCTTGTCATAGCGCAGGTCGTCGATGTTGAACTTGGTGCCCACGCCGACGCCCATGGCCTGACAGAGATCGTTGATCTCGGCATTGGTGGAAATCTTGGACCCCGCCGCGCCAAGCACGTTCAGGATTTTCCCGCGCAAGGGCAGCAGCGCCTGTGTCTTGCGGTTGCGCGCCATCTTGGCGGAGCCACCGGCCGAGTCGCCCTCGACGATGAACAGCTCCGTCCCCTCGCGGTTGGAATTGGAGCAATCCACCAGCTTGCCGGGCAGGCGCAGCCGCTTGGTGGCGGATTTGCGTTGCGTTTCCTTTTCCTGACGGCGGCGCAACCGTTCCTCCGCCCGCAGCACCAGGAAATCGAGGATCGCACCGGCGGCCTTGGTGTCGGCGGCAAGCCAGTTGTCGAAATGGTCGCGCACGGCGTTTTCCACCAGCCGCTGCGCCTCGGTGGTGGCGAGGCGATCCTTGGTCTGGCCCACGAATTCGGGTTCCCGGATAAAGCACGACACAAGCGCACAGCCCCCGGTGATCAGGTCGTCACGGGTGATCTGCGCGGCCTTCTTGTTGCCCACAAGCTCGCCATAGGCGCGGATGCCTTTCAGCACGGCGGCCCAGAACCCGGCCTCATGCGTGCCGCCCTCTGGCGTGGGGACGGTGTTACAGTAGGACTGGATGAACCCGTCGCGGGACGGCGTCCAGTTGATCGCCCATTCCACCTTGCCCGGCGTGTTGAAGCGTTCCTTGAAATCGACCATGCCCGCGAAGGGCTGATCGGCATAGGTCGAGGCACCCCCGAGCGTTTCCTTCAGGTAATCGGCCAGACCGCCGGGGAAATGGAAGGTGGCCTCCAGCGGCGTGTCGCCGTCCTCGATGGCCGATTTCCAGCGGATTTCGACGCCGCTGAACAGATACGCCTTCGACCGCACCATTTTCAGCAGCCGCGCGGGCTTGAACCGGTGATGGCCGAAGATCTGTTCGTCGGGGTGGAAGGTGACTGTCGTGCCGCGCCGGTTGGGGGCGGCGCCGATGGCCTGAACGGGCCCCTGCGGGATGCCGCGCGAGAACTCCTGTGCGAACAGCTCGCGGTTGCGCGCGACCTCGACCCGAAGGTGATCGGAAAGTGCGTTCACGACAGACGCGCCGACGCCGTGGAGCCCGCCCGAGGTTTCATAGCTGTCGCCCGAGAACTTGCCACCCGCATGGAGGGTGCACAGGATCACCTCCAGCGCGGACTTGTCGGGGAACTTGGGGTGCGGGTCCACCGGCATGCCGCGACCGTTGTCGCGGATGGTGATGGAATGATCGCCATGCAGCTCCACCTCGATGCGGCTGGCATGGCCGGCCACGGCCTCATCCATGGAGTTGTCGAGGATTTCGGCCACAAGATGATGCAGCGCCCGTTCATCCGTGCCGCCGATATACATGCCGGGGCGTTTGCGGACAGGCTCCAACCCCTCCAGAATCTCGATCGAAGAGGCGTCATAGCCCCCATTGTCCACCGCAGGGGAAAGAAGATCGTCGGCCATGCCCATCTGCTCTTTGCTTTGTGCTTTTGATTGGCTGGCAGGGTATCGCAGGGGCGGGGCAGCCGACAAGGGGCAACGCAGGATTTTGTGGGGCAGGGGGTGCGGGCCACTATCCACGGGTTTTCCGATGTTTTGTGTCAGTTTCTTGACACCGATCAAGGCGCATTATCGCGGTCTGTGGCAGACGAAGCGCAGGACAATCAGAAGGAGACCGCAATGACCGCACCCGCAGCCACCGACGCCCAGACCGAGGCCGGACAGACCAACGGGGCCGACAAGGGCTTTCCCACGGTGACCACGGATGACATCCGCCATGCGTTCGAAACCGGCGAGTACCCATATTCCGACAAGCTGCCGCGCAAGGCCTACGAGGCCGAGAAGGCGCGCATTCAGGCGGAACTGCTTAAAGTTCAGCTATGGGCGCAGGACACCGGACAGAAATTCGTGATCCTGTTCGAGGGCCGGGACGCGGCGGGCAAGGGCGGCACGATCAAGCGGTTTACCGAACACCTGAACCCGCGTTTTGCCCGCGTCGTGGCGCTGAACAAACCCACGGATGAAGAACGCGGTCAGTGGTTCTTTCAACGTTATATCAACCACCTGCCAACCTCGGGCGAGATGGTGTTCTATGACCGCAGCTGGTACAACCGCGCGGGCGTGGAACGCGTCATGGGCTTCTGCGAGCCGCATGAATATCTGGAATTCATGCGCCAGACCCCGGATCTGGAACGGATGCTGGTGCGCTCGGGCATCCGGCTTTACAAATACTGGTTCTCGGTCACTCAGGAAGAACAGCGCGCCCGGTTTGCCAGCCGCGAAACCGACCCGCTGAAGCAGTGGAAGCTGAGCCCGATCGACAAGGCGAGCCTTGGCAAATGGGACGCCTATACCGAGGCGAAGGAGGCGATGTTCTTCTACACCGACACGGCGGATGCGCCCTGGACGATCATCAAGTCGAACGACAAGAAGCGCGCGCGCCTGAATACCATGCGTCATTTCCTGTCGACGCTGGATTATCCCGGTAAAGATCACGACATCGCGCAGGCGCCCGACCCGCTGATCGTGGGCCATGCCAGTCATGTGATCCATGCCTCGGACCATATTCTGGGGGCGTCCCTGCACCCTGATCAGCGGCGCGACCGCTGACCGAAGAAACGGCGCCCGTTCGGGGCGCCGTTTCCTTCAGACCAGACCGATCCGGGGCAGACAGATGGGGCGTGGCCTAGTAGGTCGAGACCAGATTGACGTCGTCGGCACTGATGATATTGCGCTGCACGCCGACGCTGGCCATGGCGACGAGCAGGGCAATATCCTCATCTGAGAGATCGCCATCGTTATAAGCCAGAATGCCTTCCTCGATACCGGTCAGGATCGTGGCGTTGGTCATGGCGTTGGCGATGTCGAACATGCTTTCCGCACCGGCTTCGTCGATCATGCCGGCATCGTAGAGCGCATTGAAATGCGCGGAATGGAACACAACGAACGCGTCGCTGACCTGCTGCGTCCGAAGCTGCGCTTCCAGATCCGAGGCGAGCGAGGAAATCCCGTCCTCGATCATCGCCGTCGCAGCCAGCGCCATACCGGCAACCGCAGCGGTCAGAACCGTCCAGTCCACCGAAACGGCACCACTTTCGGACGTCAGGAAATTATGCCAACTTTCGTGTTGCATTCTTGTTTCTTCTGCTCGCTGTTTACGCAGATGCTTATCTCGTCAAAAAATGTGGCGTGAATGTGGCGCAGAGGGGGGTAAGCTAAGCAACAATGCGGTTCCAATCTGGAAACGTATACCCACTTTATCGGGTATTTTCAAATAATTACAAAGCCGCTTGTCAAGGGGCCTTGTCGCAGAAGAGTACCAGCAATGACACCTTTTCGCCATCACCTCGGGGCTGTTTTTTTGCTTGGTCTTCCCCTCGCGGGCAGCCATCTTGCCCAATTGTCCATCGGGATCACCGACACGGTCATGTTGGGATGGTATGGTGTCAGCGAACTGGCCGCGCAATCCCTGGCGTCCTCTTACTTCTTCGTGGTGTTCCTGCTTGGGTCCGGATTCGGCATTGCCGTCATGCCCATGGTGGCCGCCGCGATTGCCAATGAAGACCGGACGCAGGTGCGCCGGGTCACGCGCATGGGGCTGTGGCTGTCCTGTCTCATCGGATGTGCCTCGATGCCGCTGTTCTGGTTCAGCGGCCCGATCTTCGTGGCCCTCGGGCAGGAGCCGGACCTGTCGCAACTGATGCAGGATTATCTGCGCATCGCGGGCTGGTCGATGCCGCTGTTCCTGCTTGCCGTTGTGTTCAAGAGCCACCTGTCGGCGCTTGGTCACACCCAGATCGTGCTGTGGGCGACATTGGCCGGGACGGCGGTGAATATCGGGTTCAACTGGGTGCTCATCTTCGGAAATCTCGGCGCGCCGGAACTGGGGATTCGGGGGGCGGCCATCGCGTCGCTTGGTACAAATGCGCTTATCCTGGTGCTGCTTGGCGCCTATGCGGCGCTGGCGCGGGACTTGCGCGAATACACCATCCTGGCGCGGCTCTGGCGGCCGGACTGGGGCGCGTTTGGCGAGGTGTTTCGCCTCGGGATGCCGATCGGGCTGACGATGCTGGCCGAAAGCGGTCTGTTCACGGCAAGCGCCATCATGATGGGCTGGATCGGGGAAGAGGCGCTCGCTGCCCATGGCATTGCCGTGTCCATCGCGGCGGCGACCTTCATGGTGCATCTGGGTCTGAGTTCTGCCGCCACGGTGCGCGCGGGCTATGCCTGGGGACGCAAGGACCTGCCCAACCTGCGCATGGGGGCGCTGGCCGCCCTGGTTCTGTCGCTTGGCATGGTGGCGATCACCATCGCGGCCTTCCTCGGCATACCGGAGCTGCTGATCGGCCTGTTCCTCGACCCGGCAGAGCCCAACCGGGCAGCCCTGATCGCCACCGGCACGGTGCTGCTGGCCACGGCGGCGCTGTTTCAGCTGGCCGATGCAGTGCAGGTCATGGCGCTTGGCTTCCTGCGCGGGGTGCAGGACACGAAGCGCCCCATGATCTACGCGGTGGTCAGCTATTGGGGCATCGGCGTACCGGCGAGCTATGTGCTCGGCTTTCCGCTCGGGCTGGAGGGTGTTGGCATCTGGCTTGGCCTGGCCCTCGGGCTGACGGTGGCGGCGGTTCTGATGATGACCCGGTTCTGGACAGGCCCGGCGCGGTCCGCCCTTGCCTTCGTGCCCGACACGCCCCCGCCCGACGCCTGAGCACCGGGCAGGGGCAGAGGGTCAGCGCGTCAGCGCATGCAGGATCCGCGCCCAGGAGCGGATGCCCTTGTGAAAGCTGTCGAGGTCATATTTCTCATTCGGGGAATGGATCGCGTCGTCGTCATTGGCGAACCCGGTCAAGAGTGCGTCCATGCCGAGCACATCCTTGAAGAACCCGGCAATCGGGATCGAGCCGCCCATCCCGATGAAGACCGCCTCGCGGCCCCATTCGTCGGACAGCGCCTGCCGGGCCTTTTCGAACTCGGGCCGGTTCACGTTCATGACCGGCGCGGGGGAGCCTTCGAGATCCTGGTTCCACTCCACGCTCAGATCGGGGCCAAGCCGGTCGGCCACATGCTTGCGGATCTTCACGCGCAGCGCGTCGGGGTCCATGTCGCCCACAAGGCGGCAGGTGATCTTGCAATGCGCCTTTGAGGGGATCACGGTCTTGGTCCCGGCCCCCTGATAGCCGCCCCACATCCCGTTCACCTCCAGCGTGGGACGCGCCCATTGCTTTTCGAGGCAGGAATAGCCCTGTTCGTAATGCGACACGGTATAGCCCGCCTCGGACAGATAGTCCGCCTCGTCGAAGCCCGACAGGTTCCACTGGCGCAGGATATCCTCGGGCACCTCATGGACGCCCTCATAGAACCCCTCGACCGCCACGGCCCCCGTCTCGGTATCATAGAAACTGTCCACGATCCGGGCCATTTCCCGCAGCGGGTTGAGGCCCGGTCCGCCATAATGGCCCGAATGCAGGTCGATGCGCGGTCCGGTCAGGGTAAACTCGTCCTTCAGCATCCCGCGCAGCTGCGTGGGAATCGAGGGCACACCGGGGGCGACCATGGAGGTGTCGCAGATCAGCGCGATATCGGCGGTCAGCTCGGCGGCGTTTTCCTGCATGAAGGGCACCAGCGAGGGCGAGCCCGATTCCTCCTCTCCCTCGAAGAAGAGCGTGATCTTGCCCGGCAGGCTGCCATGAACCGCCTTCCACGCGCGGCAGGCCTCGACGAAGGTCATGAGCTGCCCCTTGTCGTCCGAGGCGCCGCGCCCGCGGATGACCTTGCCTTTCGCTGTGTCTTCAATGGCCGGTTCAAAGGGCGGCGTGTGCCACAGGTTCAGCGGGTCGACCGGCTGCACGTCATAGTGGCCATAGAACAGGATATGCGGGCCGTCGGCATCGGCATTGGCATGGGCCACGACCATGGGACGGCCCGGCGTCACGCGCTTGGTGGCGTCGAAGCCCAGACCCTTCAGATCCTCGACCAGCCAGTCGGCGGCCCGGTCGCAATCGTCGTTGTAGGCCGGGTCGGTCGAAATGGAGGGGATTCGCAGCAGCTCCATCAACCGGTCGGTGGCGTCCTCCAGGTTTTCGTCAATGCGGGCAAGAACGGCGTCGAGCGACATGGGGGATTCCTTTCACAATCGCGTGTTGGGGCGGAGCCTATCAGCCCGCCCGGCGCTGTCCAGATGTGACCGGTTCTACTCGACGCAGGACCCCGACCAACCGCTGAAGCTCAGTTCTTCGGGGCGGCCATCCCATTCATACCACCAGGTGCCGGAAAAGACGCAGGGTGAACCGAAGAGGAAGGCAAAGCCGCCCCTGTAATCCTCGTCATTGGCCCGCCACCAGTCGCCTTCGACCAGCCACCCCCCAAGGTCCGGACGATTGGTGACAGAGGAGATGGACAGGCGCTTGTTCTCATCACCATACCAACCTTCTGACCAGTAGATCACGCCGTAGGTGCTGTCGTAATCCCGGTAGGTTTCAGGACGGCCCTGATCCTGGGCAAGGGCGCGACCTTCTTCGAAGAGGGCGCGAGCCTCCTCCAACTCTCGCTCCAGCCCGGCAAATACGTTTCCGCGAATGCGACGGGAATGCTCCAGATAGGCATCTAGAATGATCTGGCGAATGCGCCCGGCGGGCAGGTTGGCCGCGTTCTCCAGCTCTCGTGCCAGTGCGGACCGGGCTGCGGCGGGCAGTTCGAACAGAGAGTTTTCGAGCCGGCTGATCCCCTGATCGACTCGCATTGAAACGACCAGTTCTATCACGGTATCGATCCCGGACAGAACCCGGTCTGCCTCATCAATCACAACGTCTCCGTCTCGGTCGATCATCCAAAGCGGTTGGTCATAACTGGCCTCAAGCTCCCGGAGGGTTCGCATGCGCTGCAAGGCAAGCTCTTCGCGGTCCTGCGCCATCTGAACCAGATCCTGACCTGTCCAGTTTTGTGCTTCCGACATGGCTGAAAACAACAAGAGACCGCTAAGAACTATTAGAAAAACAATTGGGCGCATGGCTATATCTCCCCTGTGAATGGCCTAGGGTAGCACAAGATGGCGGCAAGCTCAGCAACAGCGAAATAACAGGGCAAGCCTGTGCATTGCGTCAGGGTTGTTGCCGAAGGGCAGGGGCTGCGATATCCCTGTTAAGGTTTCAGACATCCGGCCCAAAGAGAGCGGAGTATTTTCATGCGCGCGATATCCTTCCTTCGATCCTCGGGCCTTGCCCTTGCCATCGCGGCCACCGGGCTGCCTGCGCTTGCACAGGACCTGCCGAACCTGCGCGAGGCGCGGCGTCTGGTTTTTGCCGAACGCGGGGCCGTCGAGGTGGAGGTGATCGACCATGACAGCCTGTCGGATACCGACCGGGCCATTCTGCAATCGCCGCAACTGTCCGGCGCGGTCAGCTATTACGGGGCGATCGCCATTGCGCCCGGCATGGGTCTTGCCTCTGAGGCGACCGTTGCTGCCGCCAATTTCCATGACGAAGAGAATGCGCGCCGCGTCGCCCTGGAGGGCTGCGAAGCGCAGCGCAGCTCTGGCCCGTCCTGCATCGTGGTCATGGTGGTGCGCCCGGAGGGCTGGGAACCGGGCCGCGGTCTGCAACTGAATACCGAGGCCACAGCTGCCCTGCGCGGCGAGTATCGCCGCCTTGGCCGCAACCGCGCCATGGCCATTTCCGAGGCAACCGGCCAGTGGGGAATCGGGGCAGACGAGGAAACAGCCGTCGCCAATTGTGGACAGGATGACTGCCGCGTTGTTGTTCAGAACTGATCTTGCGGCCACTCCGTTGATCCATGTCAAAGTAACCCGCGCGTCAATTTGTAACTTGCGAGGGGAGGGCCTCAGGGCCTAGATCACCCAAATCTTCGGGCATTCAAGGAAACGCATCCGTCCGAAGCCTTGCCAGCCGTGTCTTTCGGGCCTCCGCGAACGGGTCCGGAAAAAGGAGACCGCCAGTGAACTACGATGCCGCGCTTGATGCCGCCCTGAACCGCCTGCACGAAGAAGGGCGCTACCGGACCTTTATTGATATCGAGCGCCGTCGCGGCCAGTTCCCCCATGCGGTCTGGAAGAAACCCGATGGGTCCGAGCAGGATATCACCGTCTGGTGCGGTAACGATTACCTCGGCATGGGCCAGCATCCGGTTGTGCTGGACGCGATGCACAAGGCGCTGGAAGATACCGGCGCGGGGTCTGGCGGCACGCGCAACATTTCCGGCACAACCGTCTATCACAAGGAGCTGGAGGCAGAGCTGTCCGACCTGCACCAGAAAGAAGCGGCGCTGCTGTTCACCTCGGCCTATATTGCCAATGACGCGACGCTCAGCACGCTGCCCAAGCTGTTTCCGGGCCTCATCATCTATTCCGACGCGCTGAACCATGCCTCGATGATCGAAGGCGTGCGCCGCAATGGCGGGGCCAAGCGCATCTTCCGTCACAATGACGTGGCGCATCTGCGCGAGCTGCTGGAGGCCGACGATCCGGCCGCGCCCAAGCTGATCGCGTTCGAGTCGATCTATTCCATGGATGGCGATTTCGGCCCGATCGAAGAGATCTGCGATCTGGCAGACGAATTCGGCGCGCTGACCTATCTCGACGAGGTGCACGCGGTTGGCATGTACGGCCCCCGTGGCGCTGGCGTGGCCGAGCGTGACAACCTGATGCATCGCATCGACATCATCAACGGCACCTTGGGCAAGGCCTTTGGCGTGCATGGCGGCTACATCGCGGCCAGCGCAAAAATGTGCGACGCCGTAAGGTCTTACGCGCCGGGCTTCATCTTCACCACCTCGCTGCCGCCGGTCGTTGCGGCAGGGGCGGCGGCCTCTGTCCGGCACCTGAAAACCGATCAGGCGCTGCGCGATCTGCATCAGGAACACGCCAAGGTGCTGAAGCTGCGCCTCAAGGGCATGGGCCTGCCGATCATCGACCATGGCAGCCATATCGTGCCGGTCATGGTGGGCGATCCGGTGCATACCAAGAAGATCTCGGACATGCTTCTGTCGGATTACGGGATCTACGTGCAGCCGATAAATTTCCCGACCGTTCCGCGCGGGACGGAACGTCTGCGCTTTACCCCGTCACCGGTCCATGATCCCAAGATGCTGGATGGTCTTGTCCGGGCGATGGACGCGCTGTGGAACCACTGTGCGCTGAATCGTGCCGAAATGAGTGCCTGACGCAAGTTCCGCAGGTGCAAAATAACCTCATGTTGTGTTAACACGCTCCTAACACCGGCGATTTTGGGGAATCACCGGGATGGAATGGGGATGTCTTCGGTCGGTAGATCGGAAAACCGTCAAAGACCGTAGGCGAAACGCGGGGCACAGGGCCGCATGGGCATGAACACAGACACGTCGAAGGATGGCAGCTTGCCATTTGACGAGCTTGATACGCTTGACGTGCCTCTGGGTGACCTGATGCGCGGGGAACGCGCCACGCTTGGCAAATCCCTTCTGGATGTGGAACGAGAGCTGAAGATCAAGGCTTCTCACATCGCTGCCATCGAAAACGCCGATCTCTCCGTCTTTGCCACCAAGGGCTTCGTGGCCGGTTACGTGCGCTCCTACGCGCGCTATCTGGGCATGGACCCGGAATGGACCTTCCGCCGCTTCAGCGCCGAGGCCGGGTTCCACGGGGTTCACGGGGATTCCGCGGCACAGGCCCGTGGGGCCAAGCGCGCCTTCGGCGACGCCCCCAAGCGCCTGAATCCCAATGATGTGATGTCCACCGCCCGCGTGTCTTTCGCCCCCGAGCGCGAAAGCATGTTCAGCCGTCTGGAACCCGGCGCGCTTGGATCTGCTGCCGTGCTGATCGCGCTTGTCGGCGTCATCGGCTACGGCGCATGGTCGGTGTTGACGGAAATCCAGCGGGTGCAGTTCGTTCCCGTGGACGAGGCCCCGCAGACCGTTGCGGCCCTTGATCCGGTCGAAGCAGCCGGAGTCATGTCGATGGCGCAAACGGAACTGCCCGACGCCACCACGCCGCGCCTGCCCTCGGTCGACCCCATTGACCGGCTTTATCGTCCGCAGGCGCTGGACACCCCCGTCCTGACCCCACGGGATGAAGCGATTGCCACGCTCGACCCCGATGCGGTCGGAGAATTCGCGCAAACCCCCGGCCTTGCCCGTCCAAATGCGCCCGAAGCCAGCTTTGAACTGGCTGGTGCCGTACAGGTGACCGAAGCGCCGACGGCCGATGAGGTGGTGCTGTTTGCCGTGCGCCCGTCCTGGATTCGCGTCAGCTCCGCCTCCGGCACCGTCCTGTTCGAGGGAACGCTTGACGCGGGTGACAGCTATACCCTGCCCGAAGGGGCCGATCTGCCAACCCTGCGCGCGGGGAATTCCGGCTCGCTCTATTTCGCCGTCAATGGCGTGACGCTTGGCCCCGCCGGACCCGGCACCTCCATCGCGCGCGACGTGGTGCTGACCGCCGATGCGCTGTCCGACAATTACGTAATGGCCGATGCCGCAGCCGACCCCGACCTGCCGCGCGTCGCGGCGCTGGTCCTGTCCGGCGACAACTGATCCGGCGACAACTGACGCACCCCCGTTGCCGTGCCCGGACACAGGGGCTATCTGACTGGCACAAGCGTTTGATCAGGCCCGAGGCAGACTGACATGTCCCACAATCCCATTCGTCCCTGGCGCAATATCGACCGGCGTGACAGCCGCCGCATCATGGTGGGGAATGTGCCTGTGGGGGGAGGCGCGCCGATTTCCGTTCAGACGATGACCAACACGCTGACCACGGATGTGGCGGGCACCATCGCGCAAGTTCAGGCCTGTGCCGAAGCGGGGGCCGATATCGTGCGAGTCTCGGTGCCCGATCAGGCGTCGTCCAGGGCGCTGAAAGAGATCGTGGCGGAAAGCCCGGTGCCAATCGTGGCGGATATCCATTTCCACTATAAACGCGGGATCGAAGCGGCAGAGGCGGGCGCGGCCTGCCTGCGGATCAATCCGGGCAATATCGGTGACGCAACCCGCGTGGCCGAGGTGGTGAAGGCCGCCCGTGACCATAATTGCTCCATCCGCATCGGGGTGAATGCCGGATCGCTGGAAAAGCACTTGCTGGATAAGTATGGCGAACCATGCCCCGACGCGATGATCGAAAGCGGGCTCGATCACATCCGTATCCTGCAGGACCACGATTTCCACGAATTCAAGATCAGCGTGAAGGCGTCCGATGTCTTCATGGCCGCTGCCGCCTATCAGGGGCTGGCAGAAGCCACCGACGCGCCCATTCACCTTGGCATCACCGAGGCGGGCGGGCTGACGACGGGCACCGTGAAATCCGCCATCGGACTTGGCAACCTTCTGTGGATGGGCATCGGCGACACCCTGCGCGTAAGCCTGTCTGCCGACCCGGTCGAAGAGGTGAAGGTGGGCTACGAGATCCTGAAGGCGCTCGGGCTGCGGCACCGGGGGGTCAATATCATCTCCTGCCCGTCCTGCGCGCGGCAGGGGTTTGACGTGATCAAGACGGTGGAACTGCTGGAGGACCGGCTGGCCCATATCAAGACGCCGATGAGCCTGTCCATCATCGGCTGCGTGGTGAACGGGCCGGGCGAAGCGCTGTTGACCGATGTGGGCTTCACCGGCGGCGGGGCCGGGTCGGGGATGGTTTATCTTGACGGCAAGCAGGCCCATAAGCTCGCCAATGACGGCATGGTCGATCACATCGTCGAGCAGGTCGAACGCAAGGCCGCCGAAATTGACGCCGCCCGCGCTGACGCGGCGGAGTGATCCGCGCTTAACCTTTTCTTCGTCTTGTGCTGTCAGGCTGAGCAGGGCTCCGGTCAGCCCCTGCCGCGATGTTTGGGTGCGGTGCGACAGGGGCTGTCCTTCAGTGCCTTCGGCAGTCGGATCGCTTGGGCACGTGAAGAAGAGTACGGTAAGAATTCTTGCGAAAGGGTTAATGGTGCCGACGTAATACTGGCGCGCAGCGGGCGATCACTCCGCGGCCAATGGAATGGGGTGCCCCGGTTGCCCGAAACGCGCCGCCAGATCCCGCGTCGCAAAACACAGGCGACCCTTTGAGATGGTGGCCACAACCGCGCGCGTGGTTTCCTCGACAATCACCAGATCGGCCCGTTTGCCGTGTTCCAGCGTGCCGCGATCGGCCAAACCGATGATCTCGGCCGGTTTGGACGAGATCAGCGCCCATGCGGCGGGCAGGTCTTTCAGCGCGCCATTGGCCAGAACCCAGGCTGCTTCGGCCATTTTATGCGGCGCGCCATTTGACACAAGCGCGTCGCAAAGCCCCTGCGCCACCAACCGGGCCGTTCCGGCCGCTTCACCAATGCCCGCGGAAGGGCAAAGATCCCCGGCGGAGACAAGCACGCAATCACCCATGGCACGCGCGGTGGCCGCCGCGGCCCGGCTGCGTGGCAGTTCGGCAATCCGCGCCCCGAGCATCCGGTAGTATTCCCGTGTTTCGGCATCGGCATCGCCGAGACTGCCATAGGGGATGCCAAGCGAGTCGAGACATTCCGCCATCTGGCAGAGATCGCGGGGAAAATTGGGCGCGCCGGAGTCTGCCACAGTCGTCCGGGCGCGGGACGTGAACGAGGCAAGGTCCAGACGACGTTCTTCCAGCCGCCGCAGCCGGTCCGGGCCGAGACGCGCATCCGGCGACAGGATCAGCTTGGCCCGCAGGTCGATTCCGCCGCGAATGACGGCCAGCCCGTCCAGAACCTGCTCGATCAGCGGTTCTGGGTCGGACGGAACGGTCAGCCAGGCCGTTGTGATACCCTGTGCTGCCAGGCGAGATTTGATCGCGGGCAACGCGCCGATCCGCAACGGTTCGGGCAGGGCCAGATGCAGATCGACGATGCCGGGCAACACCAGGTATCCGCTCAGGTCGATCTCGGGCAGGGGGCCCTTGGTGATCCGCCCGCGCGCAAGCCCGAGCGACCGGCGCTGAAGCTGGCCACTACGCAGAATCCGGGCGCCGGTCAGGCGCAGGGGCGGCAGGTAGAGAGACATTGTGAAGACCGCTCAAGCCAGGGTTTTCAGCAAATCTAGGCACGATCTGTATCGCCCGGATGACAAGAAACCGGAAAATCATGGTTAACAGGTGGAATTACCGCCCGCAGCGACCATGGCGGCAATTGCACCGACGTGACGAGCGGCCTAGGGTCAGCCCGTTGGGTGCTGATGGGAAGGTGGTCGCCATGGCCGAACTGATGGAAATGCCGCGCAATGACGAGGGAATCGGAACGGCTGTGGCGCTTTTGAAGCAACGCTTCGCAGAGCGGCTGGAGACTGGCCAATCCATCCGTGACCAGCATGGCCACACCACCACATGGATCGAGACCCAGCCTCCCGATGCGGTCGTTTTCGTCGACAGCGCCGAGGAGGTGCAGGAGGTGGTGCGCATCTGCGCCGATCACCGCGTGCCGATCATCCCCTTTGGCACCGGCACCTCTCTGGAGGGGCATGTGAACGCCCCTGCCGGTGGCATCAGCGTGGATTTCAGCCGCATGGACAAGATCCTTGCCGTGCATCCCGAAGATATGGACGTCGTCATTCAACCCGGCGTGACCCGCGAGGCGCTGAACACCTACCTGCGCGACACGGGGCTGTTTTTCCCGGTCGATCCGGGTGCCAATGCCTCGCTCGGTGGGATGGCCGCGACTCGCGCCTCGGGCACCAACGCGGTGCGCTACGGCACGATGAAGGATAACGTGCTGGCGCTGAAGGCGGTGCTGCCCTCGGGGGAAATCGTCAAGACCGGCAACCGCGCCCGCAAAAGCAGCGCCGGATATGACCTGACGCGGCTGATCGTCGGTTCGGAGGGCACGCTTGGCCTGATCACCGAATTGACCTTGAAATTGCAGGGCATCCCCGAGGCGATCTCGGCGGCCACCTGTTCCTTTCCCACGGTCGAGGCCGCCTGCAACGCGGTGATCATGACCATCCAGATGGGCCTGCCCGTCGCGCGGATCGAGCTGCTGGACGCGCTGTCCGTCAGGGGGGTGAACGCCTATTCCAGGCTCGATCTGCCGGAACAGCCGCTGCTGTTGCTGGAGTTCCACGGATCTGAAAACTCCGTGAAGGAACAGGCGCAAACCTTTGGCGAGATTGCAGAAGATTTCGGCAGCCAGGGCTTTGCCTTCACCACGAAACCGGAGGACCGCAATCGGCTCTGGCAGGCTCGGCACGACGCCTATTGGGCATCCCTGGCGCTGCGCCCCGGGGCGAAGGGCATTTCCACCGATTGCTGTGTGCCCGTGTCCCGCCTTGCCGAATGCGTCACCGCCGCGCAGGCCAAGGCCGAGGAACTGGGCCTGATCGCCCCGGTCGTGGGCCATGTGGGCGACGGCAATTTCCACGCCCTGCCGCTGATCATGATGGAGGATGCCCAAGAGGTCGCCCGCGCGCGGGAATTTGTCAGTTGGCTGAACGATCTGGCGATTTCCATGGACGGCACCTGTACCGGCGAACACGGGATCGGGCAGGGCAAGGCGAAGTACCTGATGGGGGAACTGGGCGAAGGCGCCCTGACCATGATGGCGGCAGTGAAACGCGGCGTCGACCCGTTCAACATCTTCAATCCCGGAAAGATCCTGTTGTCCGATGTCTGATCTCACTGACCAACCCTCCGCCCACGACGAACCGCATCTGTCTTTCCGCACCGGCTGGCTGCGCGCCGCGGTGATGGGAGCCAATGACGGCATCCTGTCCACCGCGTCCCTGATCGCCGGTGTTGCCGCCGGGGGCGGCGACAGGGTGGCGATTGTGCTGGCCGGGACCGCCGGATTGATGGCCGGTGCGATGAGCATGGCGGCAGGTGAATATGTGTCGGTCTCCAGCCAGGCCGATACCGAGGCCGCCGATGTGGAGCGCGAGAAATACGAGCTGGAACACAACCCGGACTCGGAACTGGAAGAACTGGTTGCGATCTATGAATTCCGGGGCCTGTCGCCCGATCTGGCCCGCAAGGTCGCCGTGGAACTGACCGAGAAGGACGCGCTCGCCGCCCATTTGCGCGACGAGATCGGCATCACCGACCTGTCGCCGCCCGCGCCGGTGCAGGCCGCTGTCGTATCGGCCCTGACCTTCGCCGTCGGGGCCGCCGCGCCGCTGCTCGTGGCCATGTTCGCGCCGCTGACGGGTCTGGTCTGGTCCGTGGGCCTTGCCACGATTGTGGCTTTGGCCGCCTTAGGGGCCCTTGGGGCGCAGGCAGGCGGGGCGCCCAGGACACGGGCTGCCATGCGGGTCGTCATCTGGGGCGTGTTGGCCATGGCCGCCACCTCGGCCATCGGGGCGCTTGTGGGCGTCGGCCTGATCTAGCGATCGCTGGTTGCCGCGGCGATACGGGCCAGAAGAACCGCGCGTATTCCCGCGTCGGGCACATAGAGTGCTGCAAGGTAGGCATCAGCGAGAAACCCTGCCTCAAGATAGCCTTCGGATACTGTGCTCAAGACGATCGATTGGTCCGTCTCCAGAGAAAAGCCTGCCATTCCGTTTGCATCCCCCGGCACCAAACGAGCCGCCTGCAAGGCGTCGTGCAGATGAATTCGCGCCTCGCCTAGGCTTTGTTCTTCCAAAAACAACCCTGAGAGCCGGGTCAGCCAGCGCCCTTGCTGTGCCGGGGTCTCCAACCGGCCGATCAGAGCAATCGCCTCGTGGCGGCGGTCTTCCACGTCCCACAACGCGGCAATCACCCTGGACAGCAGATCGTCTCGAACCGTTCGATCACCCTCGCGAGTCAACAGGGCCCAAACCTCGTCCATTTCACCATGTCGGGCGAGCGACCCAACCAGATCGCGGATCACCAGCGCCGGAATGTCGGCGCTTTCATAAAGTCGTGCGACTTCGGAAAATTCACCCTGGTCAGACAGATAAAGGGCGAAGCTAGCCCGCGCACCTTCACCCGCACCTGGTGCAAACGCTGCAAGGCTGTCGCGAATACGGCTTTCGGCATTGAAGGCGACAGCCCCAGCCTGGCGCTGCAAGTCAGCGATCCAGATCAATCGTGCGATGCGGGTGCTGGCATTCTCGATCTCATCGGTCCGTGACATCGCGCGGCCCAGAAGGTCGAGGCCCGTGTCACGGGCTCCCTGTCTAAGGGCCGCTTCCGCGACTGAGGCCATGGCCCTGGTTGACCCTTCGGGGTCCGGAATGGCTTCGGCGGTTCGAATGGCGTCGCGCAGCGCGCCCGCATGAGCGATGCTCCTTGCGATGGACTGCATCTGCCGTGACCGCGCCGCTTCATCAGCGATTCCAGAGGCGGCCTCTGCAGCATCCTCCAGTGTCGCAAGCGCAGCGTTTGTATCGCCCGCCTCGGCTTGCACCTGTGCAATTCGGCGCAACATCCGGGCGCGATTGCGTACATCGTCAAGAGCAAGTACCCCCTCCCGCGCAGCTTGACCATCTCCCGCGCTCAGATGGTGCTCGATCATGGTCATGGCAAAGCTTTCGGGATCGCGCAGAAGTCCACCGTATCGAGTGAATCGGGCGCGCGCTTCGGCCAGCATTCCAGCATTCACCTGCGCCCGCAAAGTTCGGTCGATTGCAGAGGATTGCGTGACACCCGCGTCCATATCCGAGATTTGCTCATAGGCTTGGCCGAACAGGGCCAAGGCGCCATCGCTGTCGCTGGCAAGGGCGCGCAACGATGCCACGCGCACCATTGCGGTTATGGCCTGACGCGGCTCCATATCCGGCTCGATCTGGGCGCGTGCCTCATCAAACAGACAGATCTGCGGCAAATCGCCGTTGCAATACCGAGTCATGTTCCGACGAACTTGTGTTGTGATCTGAGATATCCGAGCCTGAGTGAACTGGCCGACCTGTGTACCGGCTTCCAAAGACATGGCCAGATCCGACGTTTCATGTGCCTCGACGATCTGTTCAACCAGTTGCATGATGCTGCGGACCGCCAGGGCATGGTGGAGCGCCGAAGCACGATCCCGCACCTCGATGCTGTCTAGTTCTTCCAGCAAGAGACTGGCCTGCACGAACAAGCCACGCGCCGCAGTGTCATCCACGCTTTCGCGCAGAGCTGCTTCTGCATCCTCAATGGCCCGTGCCAGACCCGCGCGTGAAATCGGTCCGACCGTTTCCCCTAGGATGAGCTGCAAAGCGACATCAGAGGACGCATAAGTAGACAGAATGGTTTCCACTCTGTCATCTACTTGCTGCAACAGCTGCAGACGTTCGGCGCGTCCCGCATCCGTGTCGGGCATGGCTTCAGCCGCCTCCCAGGCGCGAATCGCGGAAACCAGGACGGAATTGACAGGGTCATCGGCGCTGGCAGGAACTGCTGCAGTTAGGATCACGGCAAGGGCTGCAGCGGATAGAGTGTTGCGCATCTTAAATAAATTCCATCTTTCGGCACTGTACCATTGATGCCGTATGGTCTGGCGAATTGCAAACGCCTCTGCTGCAGGAAGGAGTTCTATTCCCTCTAGTAATGTTAGCGCTAACGGATTATAGAATGCGGTAACACGCAGCCAAGGAGTTTCCGATGTCGCTCAATGCCCGGATTGCAGAGGTCACGGACCGGATCATCGCCCGGTCGGCGGACAGCCGCAGCGCCTATCTCGACCGGATGCGCCGTGCCGCCGATCAGGGTCCGGCACGCGCGCATCTGACCTGTGGCAACCAGGCCCATGCCTATGCGGCCATGGGGCAGGATCAGGGGGCGCTTGCCGAAGGGCGCGCGCCCAATATCGGGATCGTGACCGCCTATAACGACATGCTCTCGGCCCATCAGCCTTTTGAGAGGTTTCCGGGCCTGATCAGGGACGCTGCCCGTGCCCGAGGGGCGACCGCGCAGGTCGCGGGCGGCGTTCCCGCCATGTGCGACGGGGTCACGCAGGGCCAGCCGGGGATGGAACTGAGCCTCTTTTCGCGCGACGTGATTGCCTTGTCCGCTGGCGTGGCGCTCTCGCATAACTGTTTTGACGCGGCCATGTATCTGGGGGTCTGCGACAAGATCGTACCCGGCCTGATCATCGCCGCTGCCACATTCGGCCATATTCCGGCGGTCTTCGTACCGGCGGGGCCGATGACCAGCGGCCTTCCCAACGACGAGAAATCCCGGGTGCGCCAGCAGTTTGCCACCGGAGAGGTAGGCCGCGACAAGCTGATGGAAGCCGAGATGGCCTCCTATCACGGGCCGGGCACCTGCACTTTCTACGGCACCGCCAACAGCAATCAGATGCTGATGGAATTCATGGGGCTGCACCTGCCGGGGGCGTCCTTCGTCAACCCAAACACGCCGCTTCGCGATGCGTTGACCATTGCCGCGACCGAGCGGGCGATCAGCATCACAGCGCTTGGCAATGACTATCGCCCCGCGGGCGAGGTTCTGGACGAAAAGGCCTTCGTGAATGGCATCGTCGGGCTGATGGCCACGGGCGGCTCCACCAATCTCGTGTTGCACCTGCCCGCCATGGCGCGGGCGGCAGGGGTGCTGATCGAACCCGCCGATTTCGCCGATATCTCTGCCGTCACGCCGTTGATGGCGCGCGTCTACCCCAATGGGCTGGCGGATGTGAACCATTTCCACGCGGCGGGCGGGCTTGGCTATATGATCGGCGAGTTGCTGGATGAGGGGCTGTTGCACGAAGACGCCGTCACCGTGGCGGGCGATGGCCTGTCCCGCTACCGGCAGGAACCAAAGCTGCAAGGTGACAAGGTGGTCTGGACCGACGGTGCCGGGACCAGCCTGAACGAAAAGATCCTGCGCCCGGCCTCCGACCCGTTCCAGGCCTCCGGCGGGCTGGCGGAGCTGACGGGCAACCTCGGCCAGGGCATCATGAAAGTGTCTGCCGTGGCCCCCGAACGCCATATGATCGAGGCCCCGGCAGCCGTATTCCATGACCAGGCCGATGTGAAAAAAGCCTTTCAGAACGGCCAGTTGAACCGAGACGTTGTGGTGGTCGTCCGCTTCCAGGGGCCGCGCGCCAACGGGATGCCGGAACTGCACAGCCTGACCCCGGTCCTGTCGGTGTTGCAGGATCGCGGCCACAAGGTCGCTCTCGTCACCGATGGCCGCATGTCCGGCGCATCGGGCAAGGTGCCCTCGGCCATTCACGTCTCACCCGAGGCGCTCGATGGCGGCCTTATCGCCAGGCTGCAGGACGGCGACCTGATCCGCGTCGATGCGGTCAAGGGAACGCTCGACGTGCTGACCGAGGGCGTCGCCGACCGAACCCCCGCCACGCCGGATCTTTCCGCCAACAGCCACGGCATCGGCCGCGAGCTCTTCGAGGTCTTCCGCCGCAGCGCAGGCCCCGCGACTTCGGGGGCGGGCGTGGTCGTCTGATCTTTCATCTTGGCAAAAATACCTCCGCCGGAGGCGTCCCGACCCCGCCACTGGCCCCGACCTCAAGGAACGTGACATGACCCCGCAACAAGCCTCTCTTCGTGCCCTCGAAATCGCGGCCCTTGCCCCGATCATCCCCGTGCTGGTCGTCGATGACGCGGCTCATGCACAGCCTTTGGCGCAAGCGCTCGTCGCCGGTGGCCTGCCCGCGTTGGAGGTAACCCTGCGCACCCCCGCCGCGCTCGACGTGATCCGCGAGATGGCCAAGGTGCCGGGCGGCGTCGTGGGGGCCGGCACCTTGCTGACGCCCGCCGATGTGCAGGCCGCGAAGGAGGCGGGCGCGACATTCGGCGTTTCGCCCGGCGCGACCGACAAGCTGCTCGATGCCTGCGAAGAGGCGGACCTGCCGCTGCTGCCGGGTGCCGCCACCGCGACCGAGGCCATGCGCCTTCTGGAACGCGGCTACACGATGCTGAAATTCTTCCCCGCCGAGGCCTCTGGCGGCGCGCCTGCCCTGAAATCCATCGGGGCACCCATTCCGCAGATTTCCTTCTGTCCCACGGGTGGTGTCAGCTTGAAAAATGCGAAAGATTACCTGACCTTGCCGAACGTTGTTTGTGCGGGCGGGTCCTGGGTCGCCCCCAAGGATGCGGTGGAATCCGGCGATTGGCAGCGCATTGAAGCGCTCGCGAAAGAGGCCGCAGCCCTGCCGCGCTGACCCTTTCATCTTGGCTGAAATACCTCAGGGGGGTGCGGGGGGGGG
>NZ_JASHJX010000059.1 GCF_030732985.1 Nioella sp. MMSF_3534 | reverse complement strand
CGGCTGAGGGCGCATTTCCCGTCAGTTCACATCATGGAAACAGCGGAACCCCAGATGATAGTTCCGATGGCTCGACGGCGACATCACCCGGCTGCCATGCCAGAACGGCGCCCGCCAGCGCGCCCAATGCTCATGCGCGCGCACCGTGTCCCAGATGAACCAGCTGCCCTTCATCTCGGTCACGCCGAGCGTTGTGGACCCCCGGCTTGCCATCTGGTCGGGCGACAGCGGCAGGTTCATATGCTCCGCCGCATTGCCGTCGATGTCATAGGCGCCAAGCGGGCTGTGGCATTGCGGGAACGATCCCGCCGGATAGGTGTTGGACCCGCATCCCGTGAAGCTGCCGCCATTACAACTGGCCGATTTGAAACTGCCGGTGGCACAGACCCCCGACCGCCAGGGACCGATGCTATAGGTGTTGCGGGTATGCGCCCACTGGGCGTTGTGCCAGGCGCGCATGGCCTGCGGGCTTCCCAGATCGAAGCGATAATCAGGCTCCAGCAGCGCACCTGCCGCCGCCCCTTCCCATTCATGGGCGTCGCCCATGCGGCCGCCTTCCGCCGCGCAGAGCATATGCGCCTCATTCGCGCGCACCCAGACCACCGGATAGACCATGGGGATGTTGGGATATTCGAACATATCCACGCAAACCTCGGCATCCTCGGGGCTTTCGGTGGCGGGATCATAGAGCGGCGCGCGATAGGGCCCGCCGCAGATCCGTTCCCACCTGGCGTTGCGATAGCTTTGCTGCACGCTGGCAACCGACCCGCCGATCCGCGCCGCCGCCTCCTCGGGTGTCATGGCGTGGCGTGTGACCGCCGGATTGCCCTGCCCGATATAGGAGGAGCCTGCAAAGATTTCGCGGATGCGCCGAAGCTCGGCGTTCGACACGCCGCGCACCTCCCGCATCTGCTGGAACATCTGTTCGTTGAGCTCCTGCAACGTCTGAGCGCCCCCCGCCCCGGCGCCCATGACGCCAAGAACAAGGGCCATCAGGGTTCGGGTGAGATTTCTCATTGGGGCACTCCTCGGGCTTGGGGTTACTCTCGTCTCAGCAGGTAGAAGAAGTCACGGTTGTCGGCGAAGCCCACGAAACGCGGGATCGTGCCGTTGCGCGTGTCCTGATCCACATGGCTCATGCCGCTGACCAGATGTTCGGCCTCGATCCAGTCGTCATCCTCGGTCTCGGGATAGAGCGCCATATAGGTGTGCTCCTGGCTGTTCATGTCCATCAGCATCGCATAGTCGCAATGATAGGCCTGGAACGTTCGCGCCATGGCCGAGGGCGTGGCGGTCGAGAAATAGGCGTAGATCAGGAACTGGCGACCATCGACCTCGCGCAAACACGATCCGGCGCGCAGGGTGCGCAGTTGCGCATCGGCGGAACCGGACCAGTTGCCTGCACCCCATTGGGTGACACGATCGCCGGGTACGCTTTCGCCGGTTTCCGGATCGGGGTTGATCAGGGGCACCCCGTTCTGGCGGGCAAAGCGCAGATGCGGCAGCAGTTCCTCGTTCAGCTCCTCTGACCAGGTGGTCATGCCGAAGGTGCCGTCATTGGTGACATAGATGGTCGACAGGCCCGGCCACAAGCGGCTCAGCACCGTGCCGTTGACGAGGAACCCGTAGTGATGTCCGTGATTGAAGGTCGCCATATCCCCGTAGCGGAACGCGCCATGATCCCGCTTGTAGCCCCCGGTAAAGGTCGCCGCGACCCGGTCGGTCAGCGAGGGGCTGAGCATGCCCACCATCACCAGCGGATCGGGGGAACTGATGCCGTCAGGTCCGGGGATCGACCAGTCGCGCCCGGCCCCGTGCGGGCGGGAGGACCATTCGAAACCGGGGTGATCGGTGCCAAGCTCATACCCGATTTCGAACTCGCGCATGTCGAAGGCGACCAGATAGACATTGGCGCCGCGTTCCACCCCGTCGAGCCAGTTGGTCTCGCCCGAGCGGTTCAGGATCTCGTCGCTGATCATGCCGGGCTGCATCATGCTGGCGTAGATGCCGGGCGCATCTTCCACCTGGTACCAACTGCCCGCCTCCATGCCGCCTTCTGCACCCACAAGGTCGAAACCGGGGGCCGCGCGCATCACCGGGAAGCGACCCAGATTGGCCTGGCCAAGCGCTTCGACAACTGCGCCGGGATCTTCGGATTCGGCTTCGTCAGAGCTTTCCAGATAGGCGTCGCGGAACAGCGTTCCCTTGATCAGGTTCACGATGGAATCGCCAAAGAGCACGTTCTCGCGCAGGAATTCGGCAATCGCCTCGCGCGTGGTGCGCGACCCGGACACGCGGTTGCGCAGATACATGGTGCTGTCGCAGATCGGCGCGTAGGGCAACGGTTCTGCGCGGGCCTCCTCCAGCTCCGGGTTGCGGCCGTCCCAAGGGGCGCATTCGACCTCATCCCCGTCATTCTCGATCAGGATCATCGGATCGTCGCCATCCATCTCCAGCGAGATCTGCCAGAAATCCGGCGCGGCGTTTTCCAGGTGATAATAACGCGGGCGGGACATCTCATCGCTATCCACACGCAGGATGAACCATGCGTTCACCATCGGGTTCATGGAGGTCAGGGTGACCTCCAGACCGTCATCCCCGGTCAGGGTCATTTCGTTGCGGAACGGTTGCAAGGCGTAGATCGACCCCGGCGCGTCGGAGTTATAGACCTCCATCTGCGCGGCAAGCGTCTCTTCGTCGGGCAAGCCTATACCGTTGGCAAGGGCGGGGCCCGACAATGTGAATAGAAGGGCCGAAAGCCCGGCCGCCGTCAGCGCGCGATGTCCTGTGAATGTCATTCCGTCTAATTCCAGCTCCAAAAAGTCCGGTCCCCGGCAGCTATCGGACCCCGTCCCGATCCATAACAGCCTTGATTTTCCGAGTCTTTATGCTGCAACGAATCCCGTCGCCGCGCAATGGCAGCATTCCATGACTTTGCGGGGATGCCCACCTCACGAATGCGTGAGGATCAAGTTCCCCGGCATCCCCTTACCATTGTCGCCAAAGGCATTGACATTTCGGTGAAACTCGTCAGTTTTCCGGCATTTCATCGGCTGAGATGGCAAATTGCATGCGCGACACACTCGACAAGCGGATCATACGGGAACTTCAGCGCAACGCGCGCGAATCCACTTCCAATATCGCGCAAGCGCTTGGCGTGGCCCGGTCCACGGTGCATGAACGCATTGCCCGGATGGAAAAGGATGGCACCATCGCAGGCTATTCCGTTGTGCTTTCCCGCAATCCCGGCGAGGAAACCGTGCAGATCCTGATGATGCTGGAAATCCGTCAGCAGGATACGCGCAAGGTCTTGCAAAGACTGAACACATACCCGGAAATTCAAGTTGTTTTCTCAATCAATGGAGAGTTCGACCTGTTCCTGTCGGCAGAGGCCCCGCGGGTGGAAGACCTCGACATCCTGATCGACGAGATCGGAGAGATCCCCGGAGTCGTCCGCACCACAACATCCGTGGTCTTCGGACGCCGCATCGACCGCCGATCAGACGAGACGGCAGAGCGGATTTTCCGCCAGATGCAGGCCATGTCGACACTCGACGCTGGCTGACCCGTCATTTTGCCGGAAAACTCCCGATCCGCGAACATTCGGCAGAGGACGACACGATACGTCCTGCCTCAGGCTTTGGAAAAGGACCCGAAGCAGGAGGCAAGATCGTGCGCAACTGGAACGTTTGCATCGTGGGGGCAGGGAAGATCGGCACAATGATTGCCGAACTTCTGAAAGCATCGCCCACCTATTCCGTCACAATCGTCGATTCCGAATTCGCGAATCTCGCGCCTTTCCAGCAGGCGGGGTTCAAGGTGGCACAGGCCGATGCCGGGGATCAGGCCGCTCTGACACGCACGTTCGACGGGTTCGACGCGGTGATCAGCGCCGCGCCCTTCTTCCTGACCCCCAACATCGCCGCCGCCGCCAAGGCCGCGGGCGCGCATTATTTCGACCTGACCGAGGACGTGGCCGCGACCGAGGCCGTGCGCGAGCTGGCGAAGGACAGCAAAACCGCCTTCATGCCGCAATGCGGGCTGGCGCCGGGCTTCGTCGGCATTTCAGGCGCGCATCTGGCCGCGCAGTTCGACAAGCTCGACACGCTGGCGCTGCGGGTGGGGGCGCTGCCGCTCTACCCCACCAATGCGCTGAAATATAACCTGACCTGGTCCACCGACGGGCTGATCAACGAATACTGCAACCCCTGCGACGTGATCGAGGGGGGCGAGCGGATCAAGGCCGCGCCACTGGAAGCGTTGGAGGAATTCGGCCTCGACGGCGTGGATTACGAGTGTTTCAATACATCGGGAGGGCTTGGCACGCTGACGGAAACCCTGTTGGGCAAAGCGCGAAAGGTGTCTTACCGGACGATCCGCTATCCCGGTCACCGCGCCATCGTCAAGATGCTGCTGCAAGACCTGCAACTGGAAAGCCGCCGCGACCTGATGGGCCAGATTTTCGAAACCGCCCTGCCCCGAACCGATCAGGATGTGGTGCTGATCTTCTCAACCGCGACGGGTTGGATCGACGGCGAATACCGCGAACGCAGCTTCGTCAACAAGTCGCTGGCCGGTCAGGTGAACGGCAAGACCTGGGGCGCGATCCAGCTGACCACGGCGGCGGGCGTGACGGGCGTGATGGACCTGATGCGCCAGGGCAAGCTGCCCGCGCAAGGCTTTGTCCGGCAAGAGGACGTGCACCTTGAGGATTTCATGCAAACCGAATTCGGCCGCTACTACGGCAAGGGGGAACTGACCCGAATGGTCAGCGCCGCCTGAAACACGCCCCGTCCGGCCGAGATTGCATGCCGCACGGCGTATCATTCCCGTTGAATGGTATCACAGACCGCACCTGCCCCGGCATTGATGACCCAGGGCAGGATGGCTTTGTCGAAAGCTTCAAAGGCCGGATGCGACAGCGCTGATCCCCGCTATCGACCGCCCGCTATGCGAGATGATGACTCCGCGCGTCGGACGACGGCCCAACCTGCGCCGATCGGCGCAAACCCAACCGGGCTTCTGTCGCGGCGGGATGAACGCTCGGTGGCAGGTCAATGGCCATCGCAAGCCAATCGTAAATCGGGTCGTCGGATGGGTCCAAACGAACAGCCTCGCTGCCGGCAAATTCAATGAATGCTGACAAGTTGAGAGAGTTGACCCCAACGAGCACCGGAATCTGAAGATCCAATGCACGGGCGATGGTGGTTCGAAAGCCGCGCCCCTCGGCTTCATGCTTGCCGAACTTGTTGATGACCAGGAGGTCAACATCAGGACCGAGCCGCGCCTCTACCAGGCCCACGGCGGTTTCCAATGCGGCGGGGTCCAATCTGCATCCCTTCGAGGCTGATCCAAGATCCTGCGAAATGCGCAGAACCGGCCCATCAGGCAGGACACGCACATCCATGGCGCAGGGTCCACTGGCCCGATCGGTGTTTATCTGGACCGTGCCACAGGATCTGACCCCTTGCGAAGCGAGCGTGGTGGCCAACCGGGATAGCAGCAGGTCTGTGTCCCCTCTGCCCGGTGCCATGGTATAGGCGATGTTCATGTCGTGCTGTCCTCGTCTCTCAAAAAGGGTGGAATTCAACCAAGGCCCCGCCGGGCAGGTCCTCGGTTTCGGCGGGAATGAACAGCAGGCCGTCCATGTCCGGAAGTTGTGAAACCCTGCCGGAACGGGTCGCATCGACGAAATCGACCACCTCGCGCCCCGCGCTGTCAAAGCCGGTCAGGCCCGCCAGCCGAAGTTCGCATCGCCCCGGATTGTGATGCAGCACGCGCTGCAAGACGACATGTCTTCGGCGAACCGCCCCCTGCGTTTGCCCGGAAAGCGACCTGCAAAGGGCTGCCCCGAAGATTTGCCACGTCACGAAGGCGGATAGCGGATTGCCGGGCAATCCAAGCCACGCCGCCCGTCCGACATGTCCGAATGACACAGGTTTACCCGGCTTTACCGCGACGCCACTGAAGGCAATACGCGCAGAGAGATCTGACAGGGCGGGCTTTACGTGATCTTCTTCGCCGACCGATATTCCGCCGGTCGTTACGATCAGGTCCACCCTCTGAGAAAGCTCCGCGAGCTGCGCGCGCAGCCCATGCCGCGTGTCACCCGCAATCTGAATGCTGCAAAGATCAATTCCGGGTGCCGCGATTGCTGCGGACAGCATCGGTGTGTTGACATCCCAGATCGCCGCGGCGCCCCTCGTTTGACCCTGCTGAACGACCTCGTCCCCGGTTACGAGAAGTGCAGCGCGGATGCGCCTGATGACGGGAACCGCTTGGTACCCGGCGGCTGCGCAAGCAGCGATATCGCGCGGTGAAAGGGACCGCCCCGCCGGAACGACGATCCTCCCCATGGCCATGTCCTCGCCGGCCCGGCGAATGTTGCTGCCCGGCTTGACCAGCCCGGTCATACGGATGTGAGTATCGCTGCGCAGCACCTGTTCCTGCATCACGACCGCATCTGCGCCTTTCGGCACTGGTGCGCCCGTAAAAACCTGAATCGCTTCTTTGCGACGCAGCTCGCAGAGCGGGAGATGCCCCGCAGCAATACGCCCGCCAATCGCAAGCGACCACGGCCCGTCGCCGCACAGGTCGCCGGTGTGGATCGCAAAGCCGTCCATCGCGGCATTGTCAAAAGGCGGAACCATCCCGCGCGATTGTACTGGCTGCGCCAGCACGCGCCCGACGGCTTGCGCCAAGGTGACAAGCTCGGTCTCAGGGGCGGCCTGTGTCAGGCCCTCAATCCGGGACAACGCCTCGTCGATGCTGATCAGCGAACCAGGACGCGCGATGTCGTCACACCCACAGCCGGTGCCCGCGATCTTCCGGATGACGGTCATTGCGCGGCCTCCGCATTGAAATGCCCCGGCCCGACCGTGCAATCCAGATCGCGAAGCCTGCCGTCTTTCAAGCCATAGATCAGACCATGAACTCTTATGCTGACGCGGTTCTTCCACGCCCGTTGGAGGATTGGCGTTTCAGCAACACGGCGCACGCCTTCGACGACGTTCAGCTCTGCAAGCCTGTCGCGGCGCGCCTCTTGATCATCAATTTGAGCAAGATCAATGGCATAGGCACGGGCAAGACGCCGGATCGGTTCCAGCCAGTGATCCGCCAGGCCATGTGGCAGGTCTTCGGTCGCGGCCTTGACGCCGCCGCACCCGTAGTGACCGCAGACAATGATCTCTCGAATCCTGAGCGCATCGACAGCGAACTCTAGGGCGGAAAGCATGTTCATATCCGACGAGTGGATGACATTCGCCACGTTGCGATGCACGAACACCTCGCCGGGATCGAGACCCGCGACCACATTTGCGGGCACCCTGCTGTCAGAGCAGCCAATCCAGAAGAACTCTGGCGTTTGCCGCGTTGCCAACCGCGCAAAATAGCCCGGTTCATCGCGGTTTTTTTGGTCGGACCAGGTCGCATTGCGATCAAGAAGGTCATTCAGCATTTTCATTCTCCGAGCGGCGACGAGAGACCACGGCGCTCCAGCATGTGCCGTTCCATCAGCCGAAGGTCTTTTTTGGTGAGCCTTGCACGGGCAATCGGGAGGATGACCGCGTTTTCGAGGATCAGGTGGCGGCGTGCATGGTGGGCGAAGTCCGACAATAGCGCACAATCCGATTGGGATGGCTTCGAGAGACTTGCGCCAATGCCCTGAATGATCGCGGCAATCGCAGGCGCATCCGCAAGCGCATGACCGTGATCGGATTGAAGCCTGTCGATCACCTTTTCGATTTCATCTTCCGGCGCGCACCGTTTCAGCATCAATGGAAACAGGTCGATTTCCTCGTCAGCCAGATGCTGCGGCAGCACCGCCTCCAGGAATGCCAGCACGTGATCAAGGTCGGCCTGTTCCATGGATGCAGAGGCCACGATCCGGTCGATCAACGCACAGACTTCCCGTTCGCGCATATGATCTTCGGCGATGAAATCCAGCGGACCATGCAATGGACGGGCGCCGGAGCTTTCCCCCCTTGCCGCGTTCCGCTGCCGTTCAGATGGCTTTTTCATCGCCGTCTTCTCCCGATCAGGCCGTGTTGAGATCTGCCCCTTGAATGTCAGCGGCCTCGACAAGCTGAGCGATGAAGGCCCTCGACCGCCGTGCCCAGGATGCTTTCTCCATCGCTTCGGCAATCCTGTCGCGAACGGCCTCGAATGGCAGGACCCGCCCCAGGGCAACCGCATCCATACGGATGATGTGATAGCCGTGACGGGTGAGAACCGGCTCTGGCGAAATCTCACCTTCGGCAAGCTGACGCAGCGCGGCCTCGAACTCCGGCACGGTGTCGTTCGGGCCAAGCTGGCCCAAGGCGCCGCCCGACGACCTCGACCCGCAATCGCTTTCGCGCGCAGCGATGGCGGGAAGGCTCTTGGGATCGCTGAGAACGAGGGCAAGCAGCCCTTGCGCGCGGGCCTGAACCTTGACGCGATCCGCCTCGTTGCGCGGATCGCAGGCGCATAGAATGTGTGACACTTCCCAAAGCGGCGGCGAACGAAAGCGCGTCGGGTCTTTCAGCCATTCGGAGGTGATGTCCTCCTCGGTCGGGGGAACGACATCAATCGCTTGGTCGAGCAGGCCCCGGATCAGGGCCTCCTCCTGTGTCTCGAAGCGCCCCGGCCCGACTTCCAATGGTTCTGCTTCAACGCGGCGCGACCGCGCCTCTTGCAATAACAGGGTACGGATTGCCACTGCATTGGCCGCCTTGCGCCAGGCGATGCCGGGTTTGCCTGCAGGCGCGGTCTGGTTCTGAGTCTCGGCCGCAACCAGGGCGTGGGGGACACGCTCTCCGTTGACGACCAGATCCGGAAAGAGGGCTGCGTTCATCTGCTCTACTCCGCCGGTGTCGATTTCGGGGTGTCAGATGCGGCCAGCGGCTTCTGGCGCCGGGTGCGCACGATTTGATAGCCCGGCCGCAAGAGATACCTGATCGGCGCGGAAAAGCCCGACAGGATGTGAACCAGCCGCGTGAACGGGAAGACCAGAAAGATCGTCAGGCCAAGAAAGATGTGCAACTTGAAGATCAGTGCCGCCCCGGCGATGTGATCCGCCGCGCCCGACTGAAAGGTCACGATGCCAAGTGCCCATGCCATGAAAGTCGTCATTTCGTGGCCATCGAGATGCTGGAGCGACACGAAGATCGTTCCCAACCCCAACACAAGCTGCGCAAGAAGCAGGGCAAGGATCGCGTTGTCGGCAAAGCTTGATGTTCGGCGAATCCGCGGGTCGGTCCAACGGCGGTGCATGAGCATCCCGCCCCCCACCAGCGCCATGACCCCCGCAATGCCACCGGCCACTACGGCGAGAACCTGCTTCGTGCCATGTCCGATACCAAGCGCATCAAACAGCCAGATCGGTGTCAGAAGGCCGATGAGATGGCCGAAAAAGATCACCAAAACGCCCACATGAAACAGGATTGATCCGACCACCAATTGCTTGCGCCGCAACAACTGGCTGGACGAGGATTTCCAAGTGAACGGGTCGCGTTCGTACCGGGCGATCGAGCCGATAATCAAAACGGACAGGGCGATGTAGGGGTAGAGTCCAAACAGGAAGTTATGCATCTTTCATCTCCCTCATTCCGCTGCCGCATTCGGCGCGGATCTCGTGGGTACAGTGGCGGTTGGTGGCATATCCATGCGGGCGAGCATGTCGCGCACTTGCGGACATCCGGCATTGGGGTCAGGTCCGAACAGCACTTCGCTTTCCTCCCAAACCTCGTCCAGCGCCGTCAGATCGGCGGGGTCGTCATCGGGCTGCGCGAGCATCTCCGCCACAGCCTCCTGATCGGCCTTCACACCTACAAGTTGCAAAAGGCTGGCGAACACGGCGGCATAAGGGCTTTCGCGCCGGACAAGCCGAGCGTTCAGAGCCTCAAGGATATGCGCCGCGTCCGCCAGAGTATCCTGTGCCTCGGACGAAGGGCGCGTGGACAGGAATTCCAACAAGACAGGCAGGTGGTCCGGCAGTTCGGATGTCACGGGATCAAACCCGCTAGCCCTGTATGTCTCGATCAAGGAGACCATCGCGCCGCCACGGTCACGGCTTTCGCCGTGCACATGTTCGAACAGGTTGAGCGACAGGGTGCGCGAGCGATCGAAGAGCAGAACGAACTGTTCTTCCAGCTCATAGATGTCGCGCGTGCGCAGCTCCTCCACCAGCGGGCGCAACGCCCGCCGGGTTGCGGCCGTCAAACGCGTGTCCGATGACAGGATTCCGCCAATCTCCGGCATGGCCTTTTGCAGGTCTCGGGTCGGGTAGCTCAGCATCACCGACAAGGCTTTCAGTGTACGGTCCATGTCACATCGCCTCCGTCGGCATCTTGAGGGGTTTTCTGGAGCCACCGAACAACGACTTGCCGGATGATCCGGTGGAACAGCCGTTGGTGTCGGTAAACCCGCAGCCGCCGCGCAGGTCATAGGCTTCCTCGACCTGTTCACGATGCGTGGTGGGGATGACAAAGCGGTCTTCGTAGTCGGCCAGCGCCATGATCTTGTACATGTCCTCGATCACCCGGCCCGAAAGCCCGACCCGAGCGGCAATGGCTTCGTCAACCACGCCTTCGATCGTCTTGGATCGCATGTAGGACCGCATCGCCAGCATCCGTTCAAGGGCCGTGACCACAGGTGCTTCGTCCCCTGCTGTCAGCATGTTGGCGAGGTATCTGACGGGAATGCGCAGGTTCCTGACGTCCGGCATTCCGGCCTCTGTCCCGATGGTTCCCGCCTCGGCGGCATTCTGGATCGGGGACAGCGGCGGGATGTACCACACCATCGGCAATGTCCGGTATTCGGGATGCAGCGGGAAGGCGACCTTCCACTCCATCGCCATCTTCCAGATCGGGCTTTCCTGTGCCGCCTTGATCCAGTCCTGCGGGATGCCATCGGCACGGGCCGTCTCGATCACCACAGGGTCGTTGGGGTCGAGAAACACGCCCAGTTGCGCATCGTAGAGATCCTGTGCGTCCGCCATGTTCGCGGCCTCTGCGATCTTGTCGGCATCGTAGAGCATGACACCCAGATACCGAATGCGCCCGACACAGGTTTCCGAACAGACCGTCGGATTGCCGCTCTCGATCCGGGGATAGCACAGGGTGCATTTCTCGGATTTGCCGCTTTCCCAGTTGTAGTAGATCTTCTTGTACGGGCAGCCCGACACGCACATCCGCCAGCCACGGCATTTTTCCTGGTCGATCAGGACGATGCCGTCTTCTTCACGCTTGTAGATAGCCCCGGACGGGCAGGACGAGGCACAGGCCGGGTTCAGGCAGTGTTCGCACAGCCGGGGCAGATACATCATGAATGTATTCTCGTACTCCCCGTAGATCTCCTTCTGGATACCCTCGAAGTTGTAGTCCTGCGACCGCTTGGAGAATTCGCCGCCCAGGATTTCCTCCCAGTTCGGACCTTTCTCGATCTTCTCGATCCGCTCGCCGGTGATCTTCGACCGGGGGCGCGCCGTGGGGAATGCCTCCATCTCGGGGGCGGATTTCAGGTGGTCATAGTCGAAATCGAACGGTTCGTAGTAATCGTCGATCTCGGGCATGGCCGGGTTGGCGAAGATGTTGGACAGAATGCGCCATTTGCTGCCCTGCTTGGGCTGCAGTTTACCCGCCCTGGTGCGTTCCCACCCCCCTTTCCAGCGGTCCTGGTTTTCCCAATCGGTCGGATAGCCGGTGCCGGGCTTGGTTTCGACATTGTTGAACCAGGCGTATTCGACGCCCTCGCGGCTGGTCCACACGTTCTTGCAAGTGACGGAACAGGTGTGGCACCCGATGCATTTGTCGAGATTCAGCACCATGCCGATTTGTGCGCGGATTCTCATTCTGCTGCCTCCTGTGCAGATGCGTCCCAGCTCTTTTCGCGGTCGAGCCAGTCCACATGTCTCATCTTGCGAACGACGACGAATTCGTCCCGGTTGGCCCCCACGGTGCCGTAGTAGTTGAAGCCATAGGATTGCTGGGCGTAGCCGCCGATCATGTGGGTGGGTTTCAGGACCGCGCGGGTCACCGAATTGTGGATCCCCCCGCGATGCCCGGTCTTTTCCGAGCCCGGCGTGTTCACGATCTTCTCTTGGGCGTGATACATGAACGTCGTGCCGTCCTTGATCCGCTGCGAGACCACCGCACGCGCCGTCAGGGCGCCGTTGGTGTTGTAAAGCTCTACCCAATCGTTATCCACGATCCCGGCGCTCCTGGCGTCGGTCTCGCTGATCCAGATCACCGGGCCGCCCCTGTTCAGCGTCAGCATCAGCAGGTTATCGGTATAGGTGGAATGGATGCCCCATTTCTGGTGCGGCGTGATGAAGTTCAGAACGAGGTCGTCGCCCGCATCCTGCACAGTCGCGGTGATCGTCTTGAGATCGACCGGCGGGCGGTAGGACATGAAGCCTTCGCCGAACGCCCGCATCCAGAGGTGATCCTGATACAGCTGTTGCCGCCCTGTCAGGGTGCGCCACGGGATCAGTTCATGAACGTTCGTATAGCCCGCATTGTAGCTGACCTTCTCCGACTCGATGCCCGACCAAGTGGGGCTGGAGATGATCTTGCGCGGTTGAGCTGCGATGTCGTGAAAGCGGATCTTGTTGCCATGCTCGCCCTCGGCCAGATGCGCGTGGTCCCGCCCGGTGGCCTTTTCCAGCGCTTCCCAAGCCTTCACGGCGACATTGCCGTTGGTCTCGGGCGCCAGCATCAAAATGACTTCGCAGGCATCAATCGCCGTTTCGATCCTGGGCCTGCCCGCCGCGGCACCCTCCAGCTGCACACCGTTCAGGGCCGACAGGTTGTCGATCTCGTCCTGGGTATTCCAGGTGATGCCCTTGCCGCCATTGCCCAACTTGTCGAGCATCGGCCCAAGCGCCGTGAAACGGTCGTAGATCGCGGTATAGTCCCGCTCGACCGCTAAGAACGCAGGGGCGGTCCTGCCCGGGATCAGATCGCATTCGCCTTTTTTCCAGTCCTTCACCTGGTCCTGCGCGATCTCCGCAGGGGTGTCGTGCAGGATCGGCAGCGCGACGATATCCGTTTCCTTGCCCAGATAACCGGGCGCGATTTCCTGGAATTTCCTGGCAATCGCCTTGAAGATTTCCCAGTCGGACTTGGACTCGTAGGCCGGATCCACCGCCGCTTGCAGCGGGTGGATGAACGGATGCATGTCCGACGTGTTCATGTCGTCCTTTTCGTACCAGCTGGCCGTTGGCAGAACGATGTCGGAATAGACGCAGGTCGTGCTCATCCGGAAGTCGATGGTCACCAGCAGGTCCAGTTTGCCGCGCGGCGCCTGATCGTGCCACTTGGCCTCTTTCGGCAATTGGCCGCCATCCTGGCCAAGATCCTTGCCCATCACACCGTGATCGGTGCCCAGAAGGTGCTTGAGAAAATATTCATGCCCCTTGCCCGAGGACCCCAACAGGTTGGACCGCCAGACAAACAGGTTGCGCGGCCAGTTGGCGGGATTGTCCGGATCCTCGCAGGACATTTCCAGATCGCCGGATTTCAGGGTCTCGGCCACATATGCCGGAATCTCCTTGCCCGCCGCCTTTGCCGCCTTTGCAACCTCAAGCGGGTTGGTCTTGAGTTGCGGTGCCGATGGCAGCCACCCCATGCGCTCGGCCCGGATATTGTAGTCGATCAGGGAGATGTCCCAATCGCCCTCGGGCGCTGTGGGTGACAGGATTTCGTCTGCCTTGAGGGTCTCGTAGCGCCATTGATCCGTATGCGCGTACCAGGCAGAGGTCGAGTTCATGTGCCGGGGTGGACGGTTCCAGTCCAGCGCGAAGGCCAGCGGTTGCCAGCCGGTTTGCGGGCGCAGTTTCTCCTGCCCCACGTAGTGGGCCCAACCGCCACCGGATTGCCCGACACAACCGCACATCACCAGCATGTTGATGACACCGCGATAGTTCATGTCCATGTGGAACCAGTGGTTCATAGCGGCCCCGATGATGATCATCGACTTGCCGTTGGTCTTCTCAGCGTTGTCGGCAAAGCCACGGGCCACGTGGATGATCTTGTCGGCCGGAACACCCGTGATCTTTTCGGCCCAAGCGGGCGTGCCGGGCATGTCATTTGCATAGTCGGAGGTGACCCAGTCACCGCCCAGACCCCGGTCCAGCCCATAGTTGGCGCAGAAGAGATCGAACACCGTGGCGACGGCGATCTCGCCTTCGGCGGTTTGGATCTTCTTGACCGGGATGTTGCGGGTCAGGATGTCGGGGTGATCGGCATCTGTCTTGAACTGGCCAAAGGCCTCGCCCCCGAAATAGGGAAAATCGACCCCCAGGATGGCATCATGATCCTCTTCGAGAACAAAGCTCATCTTGAGTTTCGTCTCGACCGCGTTTGCCTTTTCTTCGAGGTTCCACTCGCCGTCTTCGCCCCAACGATAACCGACGGACCCGTTGGGCGCGACGAGGGCCTGAGAGACCTCATCAAAAGCGACGGTCTTCCATTCGGGGTTGTTGTCTTCGCCCAGTTTGCCGTCCAGATCGTCGGCCCTCAGGAAACGCCCCGGCACAAGCTTTCCGTTCTTCTCATCCAACCTGACCAGCATCGGGAAGTCCGAGTACTTGCGGGTGTAGTCCTCGAAATACTCCGCCTGACGGTCCAGATGGAACTCGCGCAGGATCACGTGGCCAAAAGCCATGGCAAGGGCGGCATCGGTGCCCTGCTTGGCGTTCAACCAGACATCGCCGAACTTGGCGGCCTCGGAATAGTCGGGGCAGATGACGGCGGACCTGGTGCCCTTGTAGCGTGCCTCAGTGTAGAAATGCGCGTCCGGCGTGCGCGTCTGCGGCACGTTGGACCCCCAAAGGAGCAGGTAGCCGGAATTGTACCAATCGGCGCTTTCGGGCACGTCCGTCTGTTCGCCCCAGGTCATGGGCGAGGCGGGCGGCAGGTCGCAATACCAGTCGTAGAATGACATGCAGACGCCACCCATCAGGGACAGATACCGCGACCCGGCAGCGTAGCTGACCATCGACATCGCGGGAATCGGCGAAAAGCCGAACACGCGGTCAGGGCCATAGGTCTTGGCGGTGTAGGCGTTGGCCGCGGCCGTGATCTCGGTCGCTTCGTCCCATGTGGCGCGGACGAAGCCGCCCTTGCCGCGGGTTTCCACATAGGATGCGCGAAGGATCGGATCGGCCTGAAGCGTCGTCCAGGCTTCGATCGGCTCCATCGTCTCGCGCAGCTTGCGCCAGGCCTTCATCAGGCGGCCACGCACGAGCGGGTTCTTCACCCGATTGGCAGAATAGAGATACCAGCTGTAGGACGCCCCCCGCGCACAGCCGCGCGGTTCGTGGTTGGGCAGATCGGCGCGTGTGCGCGGGTAGTCCGTCTGCTGGGTTTCCCAAGTCACGATCCCGGATTTCACATAGATTTTCCAGCTGCACGACCCGGTGCAGTTCACTCCATGGGTCGAGCGCACAACCTTGTCGTGCCGCCAGCGGTTGCGGTAGGTCTCTTCCCAGTCGCGGTTTTCGCGCGTGACCTGACCGTGGCCATTCGAGAATTGGTCAGTTTCCCTTGACTGAAGGAAGTTCAATCTGTCGAGCAGGTGGCTCATGGTTTCTCTCCTAAATTCGGTGGCCGCGCCACCCAGGCGGCGCGGCAGGCCCGTCTGGCTCAGCAGGGAACAGGTGCGGATTTGCGGCTGTAGAAGATCCAGCAGATCGCGGCACAGACGGCGTAGAAGCCAAGGAACGCCCACAAGGCACCATTGGGGGCCCCCGTCATGGCTATGGACGTGCCGTAGAGCTTGGGGATGAAGAAGGCACCGTAGGCTGCGATGGCCGAGGTGAAGGCGATGATCGCCGCGCTTTCCATTTCGGTCTGCTTCTGCAGGGCGCCAGCGTCGAGGGTCGGCATCAGACGCGGGACTTCCTGTTTCATGATCGACGGGATCATCTGGAAGGTCGACGCGTTGCCAACGCCGGTCAGGAAAAACAGTGCCATGAAGCAGGCGAAGAAGCCCCAGAAATTGCCGCCGGGCGACGCCTCGGAGGGCAGGAACTGCAACACCCCGAAAACCGCCACGATCATGGCAACGAAGGTCCAGAAAGTTACGCGCCCGCCACCGAATTTGTCAGAGATCCAGCCCGTCGCCGCCCGGCTCAACGCGCCGACAAGCGGTCCGAGAAAGGCATATCTCAGCACATCAACTTCCGGGAACTGGGTGCGCATCAACAAAGGGAAGCCAGCCGCATAGCCGATGAAGCTGCCGAATGTACCGGTATAGAGCACGCACATGATCCAGTTGTGCTTGCGGCTGAAAATCACGGACTGCTCCGAGAAAGACGACTTCGCATCGGCAATATCGTTCATCCCGAACCATGCGGCGATTGCACTGACGGCCAGGAACGGCACCCAGATGAAGCCTGCGTTCTGAATGAACAACTGACCGCCATCGGACAGTTGCTGCGGATCGCCCCCGATTGCGCCAAACACGCCCATTGTTATGACGACCGGGACCACGAACTGCATGACCGATACGCCGAGATTTCCCAGACCGGCATTCAGCGCCAGCGCATTGCCCTTGGTTTTCTTCGGATAGAAGTAGGCAATATTCGCCATCGAGGAGGCGAAGTTGCCACCGCCGAACCCGCACATCAGGGCAAGGATCAGGAAAGTGGCATAGCTCGTGTCGGGATTTTGCACCGCAAAGCCGATCCCGAGCGCAGGCAGCAGCAGGGAGGCCGTCGAGATGGCAGTCCATTTGCGGCCCCCGAAGATGGGCACCATGAAGCTGTAGAAAATGCGCAGAGTCGCGCCCGAAAGGCCGGGCAAAGCGGCAAGCCAGAACCGTTCGCCCACGGAGAAGTCGAAACCGATCGCGGGCATCTTGGCGACAACGACCGACCAGACCATCCAGACCGAAAAGGCCAAAAGCAGGTTGGGGATCGAAATCCAGAGGTTGCGGGTTGCGATGCGCTTGCCTTCGCTTTCCCAGAATTGCGGGTCTTCCGGCCGCCAATCGGTCAGCAGATAGCCGCTGTTGGCAGATGGGGTTGCGGTGGTCGCCATGATGGGGTCCTCCCGTGGTGGCGTATGGAATGTGTGGCGGGCCGCTCATCGGCCTGCCGGGTTCGTGTCATTCGGCCGGTTGGTTCCCGTTTTTCTTGGCGATTGCGGTCAGGCCCTCTTCCAGGGCCGCATTGGCCTTGAGCGCTCGCAACCGCAGCGTCTCGATATTGGCCGCCGCGAAGTTGGCGCGCTCCTCGTCTTCCTGCCGGGTCGAAAAGCGAACGAAGAACGCAAGGAAAGAGGCGCAGGTGACGACCATGCCAAGGATGAAGAAGGCCTCGGACCAGTCGATCACGTTCTTGAAGAGGAACCCTGCAAGCACGGCCCCGGCGTTGCCCCCCGCGCCAACCACGCCAGCGACGGCCCCAAGAGCCTTCTTGTTGATGAAGGGCACGACGGAATAGGTTGCCCCTTCCGCCATCTGGGTGAACAGGGAAAAGACGATCAGAGCCGGCAACGCGAGGAACAGCACATGCATCTGGCTGAAGACCATGAGAGCGCAGCCTTCGAAGAACAAGCAGATGAAAAGCCAGAATGCCCGCCCCTTGAGGCCCCATAGCGATCCGAAGTTGTCACCGAACAGGCCGCCCATCGTGCGGGCAAACAGGTTCATCAGGCCGAATGAAGCAGCAACCAGACCAGCTGTCACAAGGGTCAGATCAAAGTAGTCCATGAAGTAGAGCGCAGCGACGTTGTTTACCGTCAGCTCGATGCCGAAACAGGCGCCGTAGATCACGAACAGTACCCAAACCCGCGGGTCTCTGAGGGCCTGCATGTAGTTGCCGGTGACTTTTTTCTTTTCTTCCATGCTGCCCTGCGCGCGCAGGTCATCGAAATTGCCGTCTGGCGCGTCCTGGGTCAGAAAATAATAGGCGATCCCGGTCAGGAAGATGATGACACCGACCACAACCATGGACAGGCGCCAGCCAACCGCTTCGGAGAAGCCGAACCCAATGACCATGACCGAAAACAGAAGCGGCATGACAAATTGCGTGACGCCCCCGCCCAGATTGCCCCAGCCCGCCGATGTTGCATTTGCCTGGCCAACCACATTGGGCGCGAACATGACCGAGGTGTGGTATTGCGTGATAACGAACGCAGCCCCAATGCCGCCGATCAGGACGCGAAACAGCAGGAAGGTTTCAAAGGACTGCGCAAGGCCGATCCCCATGACCGGCAAGGACCCGATCAACAACAGCCACGTGTAGGATTTCCGCGGCCCGATGCGATCGCAGAGCCAGCCGATGAACAGCCGGGCAAAAATGGTCATCGAGACAGACCCGATTATCGCCCATCCGATCTGGTTCGGCGTCAGTGCCAGCTCATCGCGTACAACGCTCATCAGCGGCGCAATGCCGAACCATGCAAAAAAGCACGAGAAGAACGCAAACCACGTCATGTGGAAGGTTCTGATCTGCACCATCTTTACGTTGAAGAAATTCGACCACAGCGCCGTGGCCTTGTTTTGAAGTTCCATCGCGGCCCCTCCGCCTTGTGCAGCCATTGCTGCTGTTCCGGGTTACGGCAGACATGCAGCCCTTCGGAGCGGCCAGAGTTGATTCAGATCAAAAGAATGACGATTCTTAAGCAAAATAAATGACTTACAGATATTCATCATGTCAGTGCGGGCGGTCAATCAATCCGGCAAGAGGCGGCCATCAATCGGCGACTTGACATTTATCAAGCGAAGGAAAAGGATGGCCCCCGCAACAATAGGAGGCGCCCGCAGTTCATGCCCGAGTCGTATCGACAAGAAGTGCGCGACCTCGCCCTATTTGCCGATATGGATCAGGGGCATTTCGAAACCCTCATGCGAGGGTCCTACGTCCAGAATTTCCCGCCGCGGATCGATCTGATCACCGAGGGGGACACCCCGGACTTCCTGCACGTCGTCATGTCCGGCTCCGTCGACCTGTTTTCATCATGGAACGGCAGGGAAACCAGCTTGGCGACCGTGCGCCCTGTCAGCACATTCATTCTTGCGGCCACCATCAAGGATGCGCCCTACCTGATGTCTGCACGGACATTGGAAAAGAGCAGGATCATCCTTCTACCCTCCGAAGATGTGCGAAATGTATTCGAGAAAGATGGTGCGTTCGCGCGGGCGATCGTGACCGAGCTTTCACAATGCTACCGCGCCGTCGTGAAGAACACCAAGGACCTCAAACTGCGGACATCATTGGAAAGACTGGCGAACTACTTGCTGCGCCAGAGATGGCGAACGGGGTCTGACGCCTTCGACCTGACCATGGAAAAACGGCGCTTGGCCTCCTTTCTGGGAATGACCCCGGAAAATCTGAGCCGCGCATTCAAGGGGCTGGAGCCTTACGGCGTGCGGGTCCACGGCAACCATATCAAGATCACGGACACCGAAGACTTGGCACGTTTCGCCAAACCCACCCCGCTTATCGACGACCATTCCACGTAGAGGCAGCGTTAGACGAATTCGAACCAATCTCCACACGAACAATAGGTGACCTGCTCCCCTTTGAGTCCGCGTTCATAGGGTAGCTCTGTTCAGGGTTTGGTCCTCTTTCGACCGTTGATGATA
>NZ_JASHJX010000058.1 GCF_030732985.1 Nioella sp. MMSF_3534 | reverse complement strand
GGGTCACGGCCTTCCATCGCGGCAAGCGCGGAGCCTGCAACGATCGGGATATCGTCGCCCGGGAAGTCGTATTCGGACAGCAGCTCGCGGACTTCCATTTCCACCAGCTCCAGCAGCTCCTCGTCATCGACCTGGTCGACCTTGTTGAGGAAAACGACCATGGCGGGGATACCCACCTGGCGGCCCAGAAGGATGTGCTCACGGGTCTGCGGCATCGGGCCGTCAGCGGCGTTCACCACCAGGATCGCGCCGTCCATCTGGGCGGCACCGGTGATCATGTTCTTCACGTAGTCGGCGTGGCCGGGGCAGTCCACGTGGGCGTAGTGACGGTTGTCGGTCTCGTATTCCACGTGAGCGGTCGAGATCGTGATGCCACGGGCCTTCTCTTCCGGCGCGCCGTCGATCTGGTCATAGGCCTTGAAGTCACCGAAATACTTGGTGATCGCCGCCGTCAGCGTCGTCTTGCCGTGGTCAACGTGACCGATCGTGCCGATGTTACAATGCGGCTTGCCGCGCTCAAACTTTTCCTTTGCCATTGCTCAGGCGCCTCATGCTAGGGGGGGCCGCCCGGCCCCGGTTCATCATCGCGCGCTCGTTACTGAGGCGCGGGGGAAAAATCAAGGGTGAGTTGGGGAAATCCCGTTACTCTGCCGCTTCTTCCGGCAGTTCTACGGGCTGCTCCACTTCCGCGACCTGTGCCTCCAGCGCGGCCTGCGCCTCGGCTGCGGCCTCCTCGTCGATCGAGAACCATTCCGGATGGGTCAGCATCCACAACTGGATGCGCCGCGCCGCGTTGCGCGCAAGGATCTGCATCTGTTCCTCGCGTGACCGGGCAAGGCCCGACCCGATGAGCATCGTTTCCGCCGCCGCACCTTCGAAAATCGTCAGTTGTTCAGGGTCATCATGCAGTTTCGCCTGCAATTCATCATCCCAGACATTGGCGCTGATCACGAGGATCGAGCGCGGCTGAAGCACCACGGGAATCCCCGGAGGTGCAAGCGCATAGGCATCCACATGGATGGCGATGTGATAGAGACGATCCCCTTCGTAGCCGCCAAAGCGGCGGTCGATCTCGGCGGTCAGGATTTCGATCCATTCCTCGCCCGACGCTTCCCGAGATGGCGGGACCTGCTGCATGTTGTCGGCCACGACGATGTTATAGGCGAGCCGGAAATCGCCCATATCGGGCAGGTCTTCCTCCAGCGGGTCGGTCGCGGCGCAGGCCCCGAGAATCAGGACCAGCCCCAAAAGGGCGAAACGGGACAGGGCGCGCATGGGGCTCCTCCTAGATGGCAGCCCGTTCGGGATAGCGCAGCCGGGCATGACGCGCAATCGACCCGGCCAAGCCGCCGGAAAATCGGCAGAAAACCGTGGCCGAGTTGCAAACACGAGGACTCAGGTGAACCTGTTGTCCCTTGGGAAGCCACGCGGGGCCATGCGGCCCGTGCCTGCGCGCTTGCCTTCCCATTCGGTCAGGTCGGTCTCTGTCCGGGTGCGCCCGGCGGGGTCTTTCCAGCTCAGCCCCTCCGCCCGGTTGAAACTGCGCGCATCCGACAGGCCGCCATCCTTGTATTTCTGAAGCCTTACGCCCTTGCCACGGCCCATCTCGGGCAGTTCGGCCAGCGGGAAGACCAGCACCTTGCGGTTTTCGCCAACGCAGGCGACGTAGTCTTCGCCCTCCTGCACACGAGCACAGACCGCCGCCCGCACCGGGGCCTTGACGTTCAGAACCTGCTTGCCAGACCGGGTCTGGGCCACGACATCCTCTTCCGGCACCAGGAACCCATCGCCCGCCGAGGACGCCACCAGCAGTTTCGCGCCGGGCTTGTGGATCAGCAGATCGACGATCTCGACCTCGTTGGGCAGATCGACCATCAGGCGCACGGGTTCGCCCATGCCGCGCCCGCCGGGCAGGTTCGCGGCCCCGATGGTATAAAACCGCCCGTTATTGCCAAAGACCAGCAGCTTGTCGGTCGTTTCCGCATGCATCAGGAAGCGGCCCTCGTCGCCGTCCTTGTATTTGAACTCGCCATCCAGCGCGACATGGCCCTTCATGGCCCGCACCCAGCCCATTTTCGACAGGACAACGGTGATCGGTTCACGCTCGATCATCGCTTCCAGCGGCACATCAGGGGTTTCACCCGCCTCGGCAAAATCCGTGCGACGTTTGCCGAATTCGGTGCCTTTGCCGAACTGCTTGCGCATCTCGCGCAGCTCTTCGCCAATGCGGCCCCATTGCAGATCGTCCCGCGCCAGCAAATCGTCCAGCTCGGCGCGTTCTTCCATCAGTGCGGCCTGCTCTTTCAGCAGCTCCATCTCCTCCAGCCGCCGCAAGCTGCGCAGCCGCATGTTCAGGATGGCCTCGGCCTGCACCTCGGTCAGTTCACCTTCACCGGGCGCGGGGCTGACATAATCGGCCTCGGAGGTCGCCCGCACATGCGCCCTGCCCCATTCCTCGCGCATCAGCGCGGCCTTGGGGTCGTCGTCATAGCGGATGATGTCGATCACCCGGTCGAGGTTGAGGAAGGTGATGATAAAGCCTTCCAACACCTCCAGCCGGTGGTCGATCTTTTCCATCCGGTGGGTCGACCGGCGGATCAGCACCTCGCGCCGGTGATCGAGGAAGGCGCGCAGCACCTCTTTCAGCGAGCAGACCTTGGGCGTGCGCCCGTCGATCAGCACGTTCATGTTGAGGCTGAACCGGGTTTCGAGGTCCGAGCTGCGAAACAGCGTCCCCATCAGAATTTCCGGGTCCACGTTCTTGGAGCGCGGTTCCAGAACGATACGGATATCGTCCGCCGATTCGTCGCGCACATCGGCGAGGATCGGTACCTTCTTGGTCTGGATCAGCTCCGCGATCTTCTCGATCAGCTTCGATTTCTGCACCTGATAGGGGATCTCGGTCACCACGACCTGCCAGGTGCCCCGGCCCAGATCCTCGGTCTCCCACTTGGCGCGCAGACGGAAGGCGCCGCGACCGGTGCGATAGGTCTCGGCCATGCTTTCCTTGGGTTCGACGATGACGCCGCCGGTGGGGAAATCCGGCCCCTGAATGTAGTTCAGCAACGTCTCGTCCCGTGCATCGGGCGTCTTGATCAGATGCAGGCAGGCGGCAATCAGCTCGTCCACATTATGGGGCGGGATATTCGTCGCCATCCCCACGGCAATCCCGCTCGACCCGTTTGCCAGCAGGTTGGGCAGCGCGGCGGGCAGCACCTCGGGTTCCTGCAAGGTGCCATCGTAATTGTCCCGGAAATCAACGGCGTTCTCGTTCAGCCCTTCCAGCAGCACCTCGGCCACGGCGGTCATCCGCGCCTCGGTGTAGCGGCTGGCCGCCGGGTTATCGCCGTCGATATTGCCGAAATTCCCCTGACCATCCACCAGCGGATAACGAATGGTGAAATCCTGCGCCAGACGCGCCATCGCATCGTAAATCGCGGCGTCGCCATGGGGGTGGTAGTTCCCCATCACATCGCCGGAGATCTTCGCGGATTTGCGGAAGCCCCCGTTGGAGGACAGCCTGAGTTCCCGCATCGCATAAAGGATACGCCGATGCACCGGCTTCAACCCATCCCGCGCGTCGGGCAGGGCCCGGTGCATGATGGTGCTCAGCGCATATTGCAGGTAGCGCGAGCCAATGGCGCGGCTCAGCGACTCGGATATTTCGCGGTTGTCGTCTGACATTGTCTGCTCGTTCATTTGGTATCTGTGATACGTCAAACCACGAGGGGTGGTAAAGCAGGATATGACCTGCCGCTTGCGCCGGGCGACCCTTGGCCCTACCCCTGTGCCATCTGGCGCAACAGGATCCGAACATGACCCGCAGCATTCTGATCACCGGCTGTTCTTCTGGCATCGGCTATCATTGCGCCCATGCGCTGCACGCGCGCGGCTGGCAGGTACTGGCGACCTGCCGCAAGCCCGAAGACGCCGAACGCCTGCGCGCCGAGGGGCTGACCTGTGGGGTTCTGGACCTGTCAGACACGGACAGCATCACCGCCGGGCTTTCGTGGGCGCTGGACCAGACCGGCGGCACGCTCGATGCGCTCTTCAACAACGGTGCCTTCGGTCTGCCCGGCGCGGTCGAGGATCTGCCCACCGACGGGCTGCGCGAGATATTCGAGACCAATTTCTTCGGCTGGCACGAGCTGACCCGGCAGGTGATTCCCGTCATGCGGGCGCAAGGGCATGGGCGCATCGTGCAGAACAGCTCGGTCCTCGGTTTCATCACCTACAAGTGGCGTGCGGCCTATGTCTCGACCAAATTCGCGCTTGAGGGACTGACCGACACCCTGCGGCTGGAACTCAAAGGATCGGGCATTCACGTGGTGCTGATCGAACCCGGCCCCGTCACCTCGAAAATCCGCGAAAATGCCCGCAGCCATTTCGAGCGCTGGATCGATTGGCAAAACTCGGCCCTGTCCGATCTCTACCGCGACACGCTTCTCAAACGGCTCTACGAGGACAAGGACAAGCCCGACGCGTTCGAACTGCCCCCGGATGCCGTGGCAAAGAAGCTTATTCACGCCCTTGAGGCTGGCCGACCGCGCCCGCGATACTATGTAACGGTGCCGACCTATTTCATGGGCGCGATGAAACGGCTATTGCCAACGCGAGCACTGGACTGGTTGATCGACAAGGGCTGAGCCCCCGGAAAGGACCGCCATGGTAGATACCCTCACAATCATTGCCCTGATCGTCACGGTCGGGGTCGCCATTATCCTTCTCTTCGGGATTGGCACCTTCACGCGCGGCGGGGAATTCAACCGCAGGAATGCCAACAAGATCATGCGCTGGCGTCTGGCGGCACAGTTCGTGGCGGTGATCCTGATCGCCGCGGTGGTCTATCTACGTGGCAACGGGGGCTGATCCATGGTGGTTCTGAACAAGATTTACACCCGCACCGGCGATGCCGGACAAACCGCGCTTGGCAATGGCGCGCGTGTCGACAAGCACTCAGCCCGTGTCACCGCCTATGGCACGGTGGATGAGCTGAACGCGACGCTCGGGCTGGCGCGGCTGCATACCGAAGGCGCAATGGACGCGCAGCTGGCGATGATCCAGAACGACCTTTTCGATCTGGGCGCGGACCTCTGCCGCCCCGAAATGGAAAAGGACGCCGAGGCCGAGTATCCGCCGCTGCGCATGATCCCCGCACAGGTGGATCGGCTGGAAGCTGAGATTGACGCGATGAACGACCGGCTGGACCCGCTGCGCAGTTTCATCCTGCCCGGCGGTTCGCCTGCCGCCGCCCATCTGCATCTCTGCCGCACCGTCGCCCGCCGGGCCGAACGGCTGGCGGTGGAGCTGTCCACGGTGGAATCGGTAAACCCCGCCGCGGTGAAATACCTCAACCGCCTGTCCGACTGGTTCTTCGTCGCGGCCCGCATCTGCAACGATGAAGGCCGCGCCGATGTGCTGTGGGTGCCGGGCGCAAACCGCTAACCGCGCGGCGCAATGGGCACCCAGACCGCAACCTTGCCCTCGCCTTTCGGGTCGAAATCCGCATCATAAAGCTCGAATTCCGGCCCGTTCAGCAGGTCATACTCCGCCTCCGGCGCCCATTTCGCAAAGATCGCGTCCCATGTCCGCGAGATCGTCGAGATATGCCCCTCATGGGCAAAGACCGCATAGGTGCCGCCCGGAAGGATCAGCCGGTCTAGACCCTCTGCCGTTTCGCCCGCAAAGGCCACTGTATAGGTGAAGTCGCCTGTGTCGCTGAAATCGGAACAGACGCCATAGGTCGGCCCGCCGATCATGGCGTCATGCCATTCCGACACGGTTTCATCCCACAGCGCCGGAATGCGTGTTCGGCTTTCCATGGTGAACCGGCCAGAGCGCCCCACAAGGGTGATGGGGTCAATGGTCCTGATCTCGGGCATCGGCGTCTTGCTGTCATCGGTTTTGGGCATCTCAATTGCCTCCTGCAGGGTAATCCTGTTCAGGTCATCCACGCATCGGATCGAGGACGGGGCCAGCCCGAAACAGGCACGGAACACACGGGAAAAGCCCTCGACACTGTCATAGCCCGCGTCGAAAGCCGCATTGGTCACGCTGTCACCGGCTGATCGTGCCTTGGCCGCCTCGCTCAGCCGCCGCCGGCGCACATATGTGCCAAGCGACAGGCCGGTGCGCAGGGAAAAGGCACGGGTCAGGTGAAAGCGGCTGACCCCGATGGCCTCGGCCAGCGCGGGCAGATCCGGCCCTCGGGACAGGTCCGTTTCCACTTGCCACAGGGTGCGGGCAATCAGATCCGATTGGGTGTGCGTCCGTTTCATGGGCTCAGGATAGAGCGTCGCGACGGCCCGCGCCTGACCGATCTTGCGGCCAACGATTTTCCTTAGTTCGGCCTGTCGCTGACGGGCACCCAGATCTCGAACGCCATGCCGTCCGGTCCGTTGCGGGGGTCTTCCGGGTAACGCTCGAAAATCGCGCCGCGCCGCTGCGTGTAGCGCGACCCCGGCAGCCAGTCGGCGATGATCCAGTCAAAGCACAGCTGCACGTCGTCGAGCGTGCCGAAATCCTGCACCACCGCGTAATCGCCTTCCGGCAGCCGCGCCAGGCTGGTGCCCTTGGGCAGTTCCGACGGAACCGGATCGACCTCGACCGTGACCCCGTACTTGAACGATCCCAGGCCATCCGCCGCGAAAGACACGCCATACATCGCCCCAGGCACATAGTTCGGGATGACAAGCGGCGCCTCGTAGAAGGTGCGCCAAAGGTCGGGCATCTCGTCCAGCGTGGCCATCGAATAATCGCGCACGAACCCGAGCGTATGGGTTTCCGGGAAGGCCTTGATCTGAGGCTCTGACATGGATGGTGTCATTCGCTGTCTCCTGTCGGGGCGGGTTCCCATAATTCGATCGGCGTCCCTTCGGGGTCGCGCAAATGGGCGAAACGGCCGATCCCCTCCATCTCGGACCGATTGTAAACATCAATGCCCGCAGATTCCAGTTGCGTCACCATGGCGTCCAGATCACCGACCCGGAAGTTCAGCATGAAGCGTTGATCGGCGGCGAAATAGTCGGTGTCTTCGTCAAACGGTGCAAACACCGTCACACCGGCGTCACTGACCCAGGGCACCATTTCCATATCGGTCGGGGCGATGTTGATTCCCAGATGGTCGAGATACCATCGTCCCAGTGCCTTCGGGTCCTTGGCGCGGAAGAAGAACCCGCCGATTCCCTGAACTTTTTCCATTGAAACCCCATCCTTCTACTCAATCACTCCGGCGAAAATCGCGCCGCTGATCCGACACATACACACTCAATAAGGAAAAAACGCGGCGTCCAATCGGCCGAACGCGTCGATTTTGACCTGTCATCGCGCGATTCGAAGCGGTAACAACCGCATGATAGCATGACTTTCCCGGGGCTGGCGCCTCGGGGGCCATTACAGGAGAGACGTGGAAATGAAGGTTCTTGTGCCTGTCAAACGCGTGATCGACTACAACGTGAAGGTCCGTGTGAAGGCGGATGGCAGCGGTGTCGATCTTGCGAATGTGAAGATGTCGATGAACCCGTTCGACGAGATTGCCGTTGAAGAGGCGATCCGTCTGAAGGAAGCGGGCAAGGCCGACGAGGTCGTCGCCGTGTCGATCGGCGTCAAGCAAAGCCAGGAAACCCTGCGCACGGCGCTGGCCATGGGCGCGGACCGCGCCATTCTGGTCATTGCCGCCGATGACGTGCACACCGATATCGAGCCGCTGGCGGTTGCCAAGATCCTCGCCAAAGTGGTCGAGGAAGAGCAGCCCGGCGTCGTGCTCTGCGGCAAGCAGGCCATCGACAACGACATGAACGCCACCGGCCAGATGCTGTCGGCGCTTCTGGGCTGGTCGCAGGGCACCTTCGCCTCCGAGGTCGATATCGACGGCGACAGCGCCAAGGTCACCCGCGAGGTCGATGGCGGTTTGCAGACCATCACCGTGAAGATGCCCGCCATCATCACCGTCGATCTGCGCCTCAACGAGCCGCGCTATGCGTCGCTGCCCAACATCATGAAGGCCAAGAAAAAGCCGCTGGATGAGAAGACCGCCGCCGATTACGGCGTCGATGTCAGCCCGCGTCTGGAGATTGTCTCGACGACCGAGCCCGAGGCCCGCAAGGCCGGTGAGATTGTGGGCTCCGTGGACGAGCTTGTTGCGAAACTCAAAGAAGCGGGGGCTGTGTAATGGCTGTTCTTCTCCTTGCTGAAGTGACCGACGGCGACCTGGCGCTGGACGCCACCGCTAAGGCCGTGGCCGCGGCCTCGTCGCTTGGCGACGTGACCGTTCTGGCCGCTGGCGCATCTGCCGCTGCTGCCGGGGACGCCGCCGCCAAGATCGCGGGCGTGTCCAAGGTGCTGGTCGCCGAAGATGCCTCGCTCGGCCACCGTCTGGCGGAACCCACTGCCGCGCTGATCGTGTCGCTGGCTGGCGACTACGAGCATATCGTGGCGCCCGCCACCACCGACGCCAAGAACGTGCTGCCCCGCGTCGCCGCGCTGCTGGATGTGATGGTGATCTCGGATGCCTCCGGTGTTGTGGACGGAAATACGTTCGAACGCCCGATCTATGCCGGGAACGCCGTTCAGACCGTACGCTCGAAAGATGAAAAGAAGGTTATCAGCTTCCGGACATCGACCTTCGACGCGGCAGGCGAGCAGGCCGCAGCGCCGGTGGAAACCATTTCCGCCGCTGACAACCCGGGCCTCAGCGAATGGGTCGAGGACAAGGTTGCCGCCTCCGACCGCCCCGAACTGACCTCGGCCGGCATCGTTGTGTCCGGTGGCCGTGGTGTCGGGTCCGAAGAGGACTTCAAGATCATCGAAGGTCTCGCCGACAAACTGGGCGCCGCCGTGGGTGCCTCCCGCGCCGCGGTCGACTCGGGCTACGCGCCGAACGACTGGCAGGTGGGTCAGACCGGCAAGGTCGTCGCCCCCGATCTCTACGTCGCCATCGGCATCTCGGGCGCGATCCAGCACCTCGCGGGCATGAAGGACTCCAAGATCATCGTCGCGATCAACAAGGACGAAGAGGCCCCGATCTTCCAGGTCGCCGATTACGGCCTGGTCGCAGACCTCTTCACCGCCGTCCCGGAACTGACCGAAAAACTCGGCTGATCCAGACGACACCATGATCCACAAAGGCCCGCCCGACCCGGTGGGCCTTTTTCATGCCATCGCACCTGCCAGCAGCGCAGCCACCCTGTCATGATCCTCCGGCCCCGGCATCAGCCGCGCGGCAGCTTCCTCGCCCCGGCCATAGAACATGCCCCGCGCTGCCGGTGCCCGCGCATCCTGTGGCAGAATGCAGACAGACACGCTGGCCGCCTTTGGCTCCAGCCCCGCCAGCATCGCGGCATCGACGAAGAGCGGATCGTATCCCAACCCTTCCTCGTCCATCGGGTCATCCCCCGGCGCGCGGCGTGACAGCCACAGCAGATGGACCGGCACGCCGATCCTGTCCAGCAGCGTCGTCATCCGCGCCTGCCACGCGGCACGCAATTCCTCCACCACGATCATGAACCGGTCCTCCGACCTTCGTTTCAGCGCGGTCAACATATGCCGCGTGAAGTGGAACTCGGTAAAATCCACCTCCCGGTAGATCGTGCGCATCATGGTCGAGGCCTTGACGAACCGGTCATTTCGCCGGGGATGCACGCTGAAAAACCGGTTCGACAGGTTGGCTGCCCCCGGCACCTGCAACACCACCGCCCCGGCCCGCGCAAGGGCGTTGCGAATGGCGGGGTCATGCAACAACAGGTCGATCCCCGCGTTCATCGCGCCCATATTGACCACCGGCCGCCCAAGCCGCCGCGCCAACAGGTCGGGAAAGGGGTCGGGTGAAAACTTCCCGAAGGTTTCCGATCCGCCGAGGCACAGGACATAGCCCTCCTCCGACTCCGCCTTCGGCCCCCGAAACGTCATCGGCGACCCCTCGTAGCGGCACGGCTGATAATCAAGGGGCCCATGCCCCGCTTTTGCAAAACTCATGGCTTGCTCCACCCATGTTTCGACTCACCCGAACCCAATTTGCGCCGTGGCCGTTTCCAAATGGCTAAACCGAAAACTTGTGGTGATTTTTCGCACAATCCGCCGCGGCGTTTGACCTTGTCTGCCCCCGTCCCCCGCGCCTATTGTGCGGGCGAAACACTGGGCCAGAGGTACGGGACATGGACATTCAGAAGATTGGCATCGTCGGCGCGGGACAGATGGGCAACGGCATTGCCCATGTCTGTGCATTGGCCGGATATGACGTTGTTATGAATGATGTTTCTCAAGACAGCCTCGACAAGGCCATGGCCCTGATCGACCGCAATATCGAACGGCAGGTCAGCCGGGGAAAGGTCAGCGCGGAGGACAAGGCCGCCGCCCTTGGCCGCATCTCGACTACGCTGAAACTGACCGATCTTGGCCCGTCCGACCTGATCATCGAGGCAGCGACCGAACGTGAAACCGTCAAGCAGGCGATTTTCGAGGACCTTCTGCCGCATCTGAAGCCCGACACGATCCTGACGTCCAACACGTCGTCGATCTCGATCACCCGTCTTGCCAGCCGCACCGACCGGCCGGAAAAGTTCATGGGTTTCCACTTCATGAACCCGGTTCCGGTGATGCAACTGGTGGAGCTGATCCGCGGGATCGCCACGGATGAGGAAACCTTCGCCGCCTGCAAGGCCGTGGTGGACAAGCTTGGGAAAACCGCCGCAACGGCAGAGGATTTCCCCGCCTTCATCGTCAACCGCATCCTGATGCCGATGATCAACGAGGCGGTCTATACGCTCTACGAGGGCGTCGGAAACGTAAAGTCCATCGACGAATCGATGAAGCTGGGGGCCAACCACCCGATGGGACCGCTGGAACTGGCGGATTTCATCGGCCTGGACACCTGCCTTGCGATCATGAACGTGCTGCATGACGGGCTGGCCGACACCAAGTACCGCCCCTGCCCGCTGCTGACAAAATATGTCGAGGCCGGCTGGCTTGGCCGCAAGACGCAGCGCGGTTTCTACGATTATCGCGGTGAGGCCCCGGTTCCGACCCGCTAAGGGCGCTCAGAACACCCGGTCAGGATCTGCCTTCAGCCCAAGCGTATGTTCACGCAACTGCGCCATGAACTGGCGCGGATTCTGGATCGGGCCATCCCACTGGTCGGGCGTGATCGCATGGCCGATGATCGGGGCCTGCGGCTTGTCGAAGCTTTTCACCACCTCGTGCAGCAACAGTCCCTGGCGCACGACCGGAGACACCCGGTTGGCGATCTGGTAGGCGCGCGAATTTGTGCCCTGGAAGAAACACGGCACGATGGTCGCGCCCGAGCGGCGGATCATCTTGGCGGTGAACACGTTCCATTCCTGCTCGATCACCGGACCGAAGGCGGTGGCCGATGTGGCGACAACGCCCGAGGGGAACAGCGCGATCAGCCCCCGGTCCTGCAGATGGGCCATCGCCGCTGCGCGCATGCGGATCATTTCCTGCTGCGCGTCGGGCTGGTGCGGGAACGGCACGGGAATCATGTAGCTCGCCGCGCTTTCGTCGATCCCGGTCAGCAGCGAGCGGGTCAGAATGCGGTAATCATCGCGGCGACGGCCAATGAGATCAGCAAGGATCATGCCATCGACCAGCCCATGCGGATGGTTCGCCACGAATACGACCGGCCCCTCAGCGGGAATCCGGTCCAGCTGATGCTCGGGCGTTTGCAGGTCGATGCCCATCACCTTCATCGTCGCGGGCCAGAAGGCCTGCCCCTTGGGCGCGCCCATCCGTTCGAACTGGCGCACCCGGCGCACGATGGTCAGCTTGCCGGTAAACCACTCGATGGCCCGGATCACGGTCGAGCGCAGCGGCGAATCGAAAGACGACGCATAGGTCAGGCTGCGCCGGTCATAGACCGGCTGCTGCTGGCCCTCTGCGGGCCGGGCCTGTTGCCCTGCATCTGGCGTTGTCACGTCGGTCAACGGTTCTCTATCCCCGATTCCACCCCGAGTGTACGGGCTTACATGCCTTCACCGAACTTGTCAGCAACAAGTGCCGCAAGGGCATCCATCAGCTGTTCCGCCTCTGGCCCGCTGGTTTCCACCTCAATAGTGGTTCCCTGGGATGCTGCCAACATCAAAAGCCCCATGATGGAGTCTCCGGCGGCGCTCAGCCCATCCTTGTAGGCGGTGGCACTGGCGTCGAACTGCTCCACCGTTTCCACGAATTTCGCCGAGGCGCGGGCATGCAGCCCCTTGACGTTCACGATGTCCAGCTTGCGCTTGGTCGGGGTGGTCATTCGGGGGCTCCGTCAAAACTGTTGATATATCGGCGTCCGGCCTCGGCGGCGCGGGTTACGGCTTCGTCCACCGGCAGGCTGCGCGATTTCGCCAGCTTCACCAGCATAGGCAGGTTCACCCCGGTCAGGATCTTGCGATTGGACGGGCGGCAGGCGCGCAGCGACAGGTTGGAGGGCGAGCCGCCGAACATATCGGTCACCACCACCACGCCGTCGCCCGTATCCACTGCGTCGGCAGCATCGCAGATCTCGCGCTGGCGGCGGGTGCGGTCATCTTCGGCCCCGATGGAAATGGCCAGCACGCCGGGCTTTCGGCCCACCACATGCTCCATGGCATTCTGCAGCTCGCGGGCCAGACCCCCATGTGCAACGATCACGATGCCGATCAAGTTCTGCTTCCTTGGCGCTTACGGCGCGCGGGTCACGGCCCGGCGTTCAATCTCCCTGTGCCTCTTTGACACCTGCCAGCCCGCCTGCGCAAGATGGGTGGCCAGTTTTTCCGTGACGACAACCGATCTGTGTTGCCCCCCGGTACATCCAAACGCCACGGTCAGATGCGCCTTGCCCTCCTCCTGATAGGCAGGCAACAGCGTTTCCACCAGCTGCGTGACCTGCGCCAGGAACGGCGCGAAGCGGGCATCGTCGGCGATATAGTCCACCACCGCCGCGTCACGGCCATCGAGGCTGCGCAGATCCGCGTCCCAATAGGGGTTGCGCAGGAAGCGGCAGTCAAAGACCAGATCGGCCCCCGTCGGCAGCCCGCGTTTGTAGCTGAAGGACTGCACGGAGAGGGCCAGCTGCTGCCCACCCGGCGCGAACCAGCGCTGCACCTCGGCGCGCAGTTCATGCGGGGTCATGTCAGACGTGTCGATCAGGATGCCCGCGCGGGCGCGCACCGGAGCCAGCAGGTCCTGTTCCAGCTCGATCCCCAGGATGGGCCTGTCCTCGGGCGCCAACGGGTGGCGGCGGCGGGTCTCGGAATAGCGGCGCACCAGCACATCGGTGGCGCAATCGAGATAGACCAGATCGGCCAGAATGCGCGGGTCGGCAGCCAGCCGGTCGACAGCGGCAATCAGCGCCTGCGCGCTGTAGTCCCGGTTGCGCGGGTCGGTGCCAAGCGCCAGGGGCCGGGTCGGCGGGGGGCCGTCCAGCAGGCGCGGCAACAGGCTGAGGGGCAGGTTGTCGATGGCCTCGAACCCCAGGTCCTCCAGTGCCCGGATCGCGGTGGACCGGCCCGCACCCGAGGGGCCGGAGACAAAAACCACCCGTTCGGCCTCTTCCGCTGTTGTCTTGTCTTCGTGGTCCATCCGTGGCTACTCCGCGCGTCCTTGCGTCAGATATTGGCAGATCGCGGCGGCAAGAAAAGGGTGATCCTTGCCCAGGATCAGCGGCACCGTCCCGCCGGGGGCCTCGACGGTTCGGGCCGGCGGCAGGCGGTCGGGATCGGTTCGGGACAGATCGACGACCAGCGTCAGGGGCGCGCTTGGCAGCGCGGTGGCGTTGAGCAACCCGATCCCCCGCGCCTCGATGAGACGGGGCGCACCCTCCGGGCGCGTGACCTCGCCATTCTCCGTCAGCCAGACCCCGTCATCGGCCACCAGCGTGGCGCCAAGCGCCATCAGTTCCAGCGCCAGCCGCGATTTGCCGCTGCCCGAGGGGCCGATGACAAGCAGCCCCCGCCCGTTCAGGCAGATCGCCGTGCCACGGCAAAAGACACGCCCATCCGGCGTGATGCTGCAATAGGCGGTCAGAAGGGATGCGTCGCCCGTGGCCAAGGCCCTAGAGCGGCAGGCCGACCACGAACCGCGCGCCAAGCGGGTCCGAGGTGATGTCTGCCTCTGTCGGGCGGATGTTCTCGGCCCAGATCACGCCGCCATGCGCCTCGACGATCTGCTTGGAAATCGCGAGGCCAAGGCCGGAATGGTCGCCGAACTGCTGAACGGGCCGTTCCGAATAGAAGCGGTTGAACACCTTGGTCAGCGCCTCTTCGGGGATGCCCGGGCCAGTATCCTCAACCACCACAAGCACCCGGTTTTCCCGCTTGCGCGCCCAGACCCGGACGGCATCGCCCGCCTCGCAGAAGGAGATTGCGTTGGTGATCAGGTTGACGAAGACCTGTGCCAGCCGGCCCTCCAGCCCGTGCAGCCTGACCGGTTCTCCGGGCAGGTCCGAGATGAAGGCGATCTCTTGTCCCTGCGCCTCTTCGGCATGGTACTGGGTCAGGTTCGACAGCATGTGGATGAGGTCGAAATCGTCGGCCTCTTCCTTCACCAGCTCTGAATCGAGCCGCGAGGCGTTGGAGATATCCGACACCAGCCGATCCAGCCGCCGCACGTCATGCTCGATGACATCCAGCAATCGGGTGCGCTGTTCATCCGTGCGCGCCAGCCGCATCGTGCCCACGGCAGACCGCAGCGAAGCGAGCGGGTTCTTCACCTCATGCGCCACGTCGGCAGCGAATTGTTCATTCCCATCAATCCGGTCATAGAGCGCCGCAACCATGCCGCGCAGCGCGGCGGACAGGCGGCCGATTTCGTCCGGGCGGCCGGTCAGATCGGGGATGCGCACCCGCGTGGGGCTCATCTTGCGGGCATTCTTGTCGCGGCCCAGTTCGGCGGCGGCGGACAGGTCCGAAAGCGGGTTGGCGATGGTCGAGGCCAGAACCAGCGACAGGCCGATGGAGACCAGGAGCGCCACGAAGAACATTTGCAGGATCTGTTCGCGTTCGGCGCGGACCAGTTGCTCGATCTCACCCGCGGCGGTGGCCAGCGCCACGACGCCGACAACGCCCGATGCGCCCTCGATCGGCGAGGCCGCGAGGAAGATCGCGCCCGCCGTTCCGTTGCCGCCATGCAGAACGGTTTCACCCGATAGCGCATCTGCGACCAGCGCGCGGGCCTGATCCTCGGTCGATACCGTTTCAGCCGGTCTCGAGCCCGAGGAAAGAATTCCGGCGATGCCGTCCCAGACGGTGTTCAGGAAATCGGTGATGACCAGAGATCGGCCCGGATCCTCCCCACCACCGGCCAATGGTGTCGCCGCTTCGGTCGCGGTGTCACCGGTCGACGCCACCAGCGTTTCATTCGGTGCGAAGACATAGACATCGACGCCATCCGACAGGCCGATCCGGCCAAGCACGTCGACCGGGTCGATGCCGTCGCCGGTCAGCAGGTTGGCCGGGGCCGTGCGCGGCAGGCTGGCCTCGAAGATCTCGGCCACAAGCTGCGCTTCGACGGCCAGGGCCTGTTCGCGTTGATAGACCAGACTGTCACGGAACGGGTTCAGAAACAGAACCCCGGCCACAAGTACCACCAGTGCCAGCAGGTTGAACAGGATGATCTTGCGCGCCAGCGGCGAGCGGTTGAGCGACATCAGACCCCGCCGAGCCCGCGCATCGCGCAGCTCGACCTCGACCGCCCCGGCGGGGCGGTCCCAGTCTTCCCCCAGCACGATCTGCGATTCCGCAGGTTCGCGCCTTTGGGTCGGTCCGATGTCGGAGGCCAGTGTCATTTAGTCTTCGTTATACCTGTACCCGATACCATAGAGCGTTTCGATGGCCGAGAAATCGGAATCCACCTCACGCATCTTCTTGCGCAGACGCTTGATATGGCTGTCGATGGTCCGGTCATCCACATAGACCTGTTCGTCATAGGCCACATCCATCAGCTGGTCACGGCTTTTCACGAAGCCGGGGCGCTGTGCCAGCGCCTGTAGCAGCAGGAATTCCGTCACCGTCAGCGACACGTCCTTGCCATGCCAGGTCACCGCGTGACGCAGCGGATCCATGGTCAGCGGACCGCGCACCATCACCTGGCTTTCTTCCGGGGCGCCCCCGGCGTCAGAGGCAATCGCCTCCTGACGGCGCAGGATGGACCGGATGCGTTCGACCAGCAGACGCTGAGAGAACGGCTTGCGCACGTAATCGTCCGCGCCCATGCGCAGGCCCATCAGCTCGTCGATCTCATCATCCTTGGAGGTGAGAAAGATCACCGGCACCGCGCTTTTCTGGCGCAGACGCTGCAACAGATCCATGCCGTCCATGCGCGGCATCTTGATGTCCAGCACGGCCAGTTCCGGCATCCGGCGCGTAAACGCGTCCAGGGCCGACTGCCCGTCATTGTAGGTTTCAACTTCAAATCCTTCCGCTTCCAGAGTCATGGAAACGGAGGTCAGGATATTCCTGTCGTCATCGACGAGTGCGATCCTCGACATGTTACTATGTCCTTATTCTGCCCGATTTGCCTTGTTTTTTTCTTATTCTCCTACATTTCGGGCTTTAGAATCAATCTCTAAGTTGCATCCGGGGGCAACAGGTGTGGCCGATTTCCTACCATCCACCTCTTAAGGCAGCGCTAACGGCCCGAAAAAAGGTGAGTTTGGTTGCGCTAACTGTGCGATTGCGTCCTGTTCCTCGCTGAAAACGCCATGTTATATGGCCCCTGTCGCAGCGGCCTTCCCTACCGGCCGCGACCCCTTCTGTTTCACCCAAGGCGCCGGGCAGAGACGGCGCAGGAGCTTGCATAATGACAACAGGACGCGTGAACCCGGCCCAGACACTGGACGCTCAAGGCATTTCCGGCCTCGGTTCGGTTCACTATAACCTGCTCGAACCCGCCCTGATCGAAGCGGCCCTTCGCAAGAATGAAGGCACTCTCGGGCAGGGTGGCGCTTTCCTGGTGACCACCGGAAAATTCACTGGCCGCTCGCCCAAGGACAAACATGTCGTGCGTTCCGCCGCGACCGAAGACACGATCTGGTGGGAAAACAACGCGGCGATGGCGCCCGACGCCTTTGACCGGCTGCATGCCGACATGCTGGCCCATATGAAGGGCGGCGAGTATTTCGTGCAGGACCTGTTCGGCGGCGCCGATACCGAGCATCGCCTGGATGTGCGCGTGGTGACGGAACTGGCCTGGCATGGCCTGTTCATCCGCCACCTGCTGCGCCGCCCCGCCGCGGAAGAACTCGACAGCTTCGTGCCCGAGTTCACCATCATCAACTGCCCCAGCTTCTTCGCCGATCCCGAGCGCCACGGCTGCCGCAGTGAAACCGTGATCGCGCTCAACTTCGAAAAGAAGCTGATCCTGATCGGCGGCACCGAATACGCGGGCGAGAACAAGAAGTCGGTCTTCACCCTGCTCAACTACATCCTGCCCGGCAAGAACGTGATGGCGATGCATTGCTCGGCCAACCACGCGGTGGACAATCCCGACGACGCGGCCGTTTTCTTCGGACTGTCGGGCACCGGCAAAACGACGCTGTCTGCCGACCCCGCGCGCGTGCTGATCGGCGATGACGAACATGGCTGGTCCGACAAGGGCATCTTCAACTTCGAAGGCGGCTGCTACGCAAAGACGATCAACCTGCGCGAAGAGGCAGAGCCGGAGATCTACGCCACGACCTCCAAGTTCGGCACGGTGATCGAGAACATGGTGTTCGACCCCGAAACCCGCGCGCTCGACTTCGACGATGACAGCCTGACCGCCAACATGCGCTGCGCCTACCCGCTGGATTATATCTCCAACGCATCGGACAGCGGCCTTGGTGGCCACCCGAAGAACATCATCATGCTGACCTGCGACGCCTTCGGGGTGCTGCCCCCGATTGCCCGACTGACACCAGCGCAGGCCATGTATCACTTCCTGTCCGGCTTCACCTCCAAGGTCGCAGGGACCGAGCGCGGTGTGACCGAGCCCGAGCCCACTTTCTCGACCTGTTTCGGCGCCCCCTTCATGCCGCGCCGCCCCGAGGTCTACGGCAACATGCTGCGCGACAAGATCGCCCAGCACGGCGCCACCTGCTGGCTGGTCAACACCGGCTGGACCGGCGGCGCCTACGGCACCGGCAGCCGGATGCCGATCCGCGCCACCCGTGCGCTTCTGACCGCCGCTCTGGACGGGTCTCTGAACGACGCCGAGTTCCGCAAGGACACGAATTTCGGCTTCGACGTGCCCGTCTCCTGCCCCGGCGTGGCCGAGGTGTTGCTGGACCCCCGCCGCACCTGGGACAACCCCGAGGCCTATGACGCACAGGCGCAGAAGCTGGTGAACATGTTTGCCGAGAACTTCGCCCAATACGTGCCCTTCATCGACGATGACGTGAAGGCGGCAGCGATCAGCTGATCACCAGGCGCAGCCAAGGCCCTTCGAAGGGCCTTGGTAAAAGGGCCTTCAAAGGCCCTTCCACGCGGTTTCGAAACCGCGTTTCCCAAGCCGCTTCGAAGCGGCTTGCACGCACTCAATCCAGCGGTGCGTGCAACCTCGTCCCCGACACGATGATCCCGCCGCGATTGCCGATTTCGATTGTGCCATACCGTTCGGCAAAGCAGTCCGGCAATTCCCTGTCCCCCGGCAAGGACAGCCACAGCCGAAGCAGATGCCGCCGCTTCTCAGGCTCCGGCCAGTCCGTGAAGCCGGTCCGGTCGTGCAGCTGCGCGTGGTTGTAGACAAACTGCATGTCCCCCGGCTCCAGCCGCATCCGGAAATGCAGATCCGGGTCATTGGCCAATGCGTCGAACAGATCCAGCGCCTCGACATGCGCGGGTGTCAACCGCATCGCCCCCTCGAACCGCTGCGCGCTGTCGATGTATTGCCGTTGGTAAAACACCGTCAGCCTGCCGTCATGCCAGCTCAAAGGCGGGATCTCCATCCACGGCTTCATGCCCTCGGGCACTTCGCCCCGCCGGTCCGTCGCAATCGGGTCGAAGAGCAGCGCCAGCAGATCGGGCCGCTCCGCCCGCATCCGGTTGTAGATCGTCTCGGCGCTGACCAGCAGGCTGTCGCCGCCCTCTTTTGCGTTGCGCAGGCAGATCAGCCCCACCACATCGGCACTGTCCGTGTGAAAAGTCTGCCGCGCTGCCGTCTGGTAGATCCGCGTATTGGGGTCATTCGGGTCCGCCCCCATGTTGCGCACATGCCCCAACACATGCCCCGCCGCGTTTTGCGACCGGGCCGACCCGATATGGGCCCCGATTCCACAAAAGATCGTCGCCGCCATCCGTGTATCATAGCGCTCCATCGGCAGGCCCCGGATCACCTCGACCCCGCTGCCGCTGCGCATCTTCTCCTGCAGCTCCGCCACATGGCCAGCGAAGTGCCGCAGCGGAAAGGCCTCCGCCGTGATCTGCCCCAGATCGGCCCCGGTCGCCAGGAAGGCCTGTGCCGCCCGCTCCAGATCGGCAACGTCTTCAGGCGTCAGCGTCACCAGCCAGCGATCGGGATGCGCGGCCATTTCCGCCCCCATCCAGGCCCCCGGCCCTTCGATCCGTTCCGGCAGATCCGTCAGGTCAATCGGCATGCCATTATCCTCCCCGGCGGGAATTCACACGAAAACAGCCCGCCGCACAAGGTTGAGTCCGGCAATCAGCAACACCACCAGCGTGGCCCGCAGGAATTGCGCCTTGTTCATCCGGTCCTGGAGTCTGAACCCCAGCCACATCCCCGCGAACGCGGGCAGCAGCATCAGCACCGTCAGCGGGATCGTGTCCGCATTCAGCACGCCGGATCGCAGATGCGCCCCGAACAGCAGAACGTTGCCGAGGAAATACATCATCCCCTGCACCCGCACCTGCTCGGCCTTTTCCGCGTCGCGCGACATCAGATAGGCCACCGTCGGCGGTCCGAAAACCGCGGCGAAGCCCCCCAGAACCCCGGCAAGCCCGCCGAACAGC
>NZ_JASHJX010000057.1 GCF_030732985.1 Nioella sp. MMSF_3534 | reverse complement strand
CGCTGCCCAAGGGTCTTCCTATCGGCAATCGCCCTCGCAGCGACCGTCATCTATTGGCTATGAGTCCTGAGCCTAGGACCCTCGCCGCCTGTTGCGTACGGTATTTGAGTGAGCGTAGCTGCTTCATGATCTCTGTCGGCGGGACCCGTTGATCCAGCGTCTTGGACAAGACGAGGTATCGCAGCCGAACCTCATGAAGCTGTTCAGCAAGGCGTGCTTGATCGTGCGGGCCCATCGATCCATCAGACAAGCTCCGTAGTGTTGCATAGAAGGCTTTATTGACGCGACGGGCCTCATTGCCCCAGCCCTCAAGACGCACCCGTTCACGTTCGACACACAAGTTGAAGTCTCGCGGCACGTTTCTCGCGAGATGCTTCTTCTGAAAGGTTGGATCGTCAGACGACACGCAGCGCTCCCGGCAATTCAAATCGAGAAACAAGACATTTGATGAACGTCCAAGGATAACGTCAGCACCGGCATATTGCGAGCACCGCAATCAAAGATGGAGCCCGCCAGTTGCCGCAGAAAGAGCCCCGACAGCACCAAGATGCCAACCGCCTCAGGGAGTTGCTGCTTCGTGATCCAGTGCTTCAAGCTTACGAGCGCCTGCTCCCGTCCGCGTTCATTCTTTCTGCGGAGCGGCAGCCGGATCGTCGGGTTCAGTCCCCACTGACTGCTTGGGAACGTGTCGGCGACCAGATGGTTATTCTGGTTGACTCTGACAGCGTCAGGTTTGCCGTCTGCGTTTTCCGTGTTCTCGGGACATATTCCTCTGCGTTTCCTCTGCCTGTTGACACCCTCACTGTTCAAATCATCGCCTTCGCCTTTATCGTTCAAGTCAATGATGAACAGCACGCTATTCACGTGATCTCACACGGGGGCACGGGCGCACTTGAGTACCAGCATGTGTTTGTCCGTCATGCCAATCACATTCTCCACAGTTCGGACATCGATGTGCCCGATCTGCTTGAGCGGTTTCCAGGGCATGCCGAGAACATTCTCGACCAAATTGCCTGCCTCGCAAGCGTCCTTCTCTTCGAAGACCCGAAGAACGAGGTGTGTGTATGAGCAAAGAACTTCAATACGTCGAAGCAACCGTCCTGACCCAGGCCGTAGCGAACATCGCGGCGGCGGCAGAAGTTCTGGACCGCGTCGGCAAGTCGGCCCAGCAATCTGCGAAGCCTGCCGCTCTGCGTCGCGGCATGTCGCGCACCGAGGCTGCGCAGTACCTCGGCGTCGGTACCACCAGCTTTGACAACATGGTCAAGGACGGGACGATGCCCAAACCGGTCCGTCTTGGCGGTCGCGTTGTTTGGGATATCCAGGCGCTTGATGCCGCGTTTGATCGGCTCGTTGCCCCGTCCACCAACAACCCGTGGGACGCCTAATCCATGGCAGTGACCCTCAAATACGTCACCCGGGATCGGGACAGGCATGGCAACATCCGCCTGTATTACCGCAAGGATGGTCGGAAAATCAGGCTGCGTGGACCAGAGGGTTCGCCTGAGTTCCTCGAAGACTACCGATTGGCATGCCTCGGCCATCTGGAGCCGAAGGCGTCCACTAAATCGACGAATACACGACCCATCGAAACGCTTCGCGATCTGGTTGAGCAGTACTATCGCTCTGCCGCCTACCTTGGCCTTGATCTGCGAACCCGGCGTGTTCGGCGTCAAATCCTAGACAGGTTTTGCGAGACCAACCGTGATGGCGACAAGCCGTACCGACTGCTTGAACCGAAACATCTGCTTGCCCGCAGAGACGCCATGTTCGACCGCCCTGAAGCGGCCAATGGTATGCTGAAGGCTCTGCGGCAAGTTTTTGAATGTGCCATCTCCTACGGCCTGCATGATCGCAATCCCGCGAAGCTGGTGCCCTACCTGCACAATCACTCCCAGGGACATCTCCCTTGGGAAGACGAGCAGATCGTGGCGTACGAACGAACGCACCCGCTCGGCACGATGGCACGCCTCGCGATGTCGCTGGCGCTCTTCACCGGTCAGCGAAAGGGTGACCTGATCCGCCTTGGCCCGAAGCACATCCGGGTCCGAAACGGCGTAGAGGGGCTCCATTTCACCCAGCAGAAGAATCGTAAGCGGAACCCCGTGGACCTCTGGGTGCCGATCCTTCCCGAGCTTCGGGCGATCCTCGACCTTTCCCCGACCGGGCCCGACACGTTCATCCAGACCGAGTTTGGCCGACCGTTCTCCGAGGGCGGCTTCGGCAACCGGTTCAGGAAATGGTGCAACGAAGCCGGGCTCGTCGGTTTCAGCGTCCACGGGCTGCGCAAAACCGCGTCTGCTGTACTCGCTGAGAACGGCTGCACCGAGCAGGAGATCATGGCCATCACCGGACACAGCACGTCGAAGGAAGTGATCCGGTACACGCGCAGTGCTCAGCAGCACCTTCGGGCGATCAACGCGATGCGTAAACACTCGCGTGCTTCCGTGACCAACCCGATTTCAAAGATTGAACAGGAGGACAACGAATGAGGCTTTATCACTACACCGCAATCTCTAAACTCGACAGCATCCTAGCCGTGGGTCTCACCCGAGGAGAGGTGGTCATCAACTTTGATCACGTTCTCAACGGTGTAAACTTGACCACCGACCCCAGCAGCAGTGGTCATGGCCTCGGTAGCGGAAGCTTCTTCACACCTCAGATTGCGACCCGCCTAGGACTCCACCTGAGGCAGAATGATATAGTGCCGTTTTTCCCCAACAAACGCAAAGTACGCATTTCCGTCGATATAGAACGTTCATCTGTGACACGTTGGCTGAGGTGGTCCTTGAAGAACGTTGATGCCGTGACCCGTGAGCAACTCATCCGATCTGGTGGTGGAATGCCAAAAGCACGTTCCTGGTACTTCAGCTTTGATCCGATCTACCCCGACAAATTCGAGGCCGTAGAAATTAACCAAGGCGGGACATGGATTGACCATAGGGAGTACGCTGGCACGATGGGGGAAGAACCACCCGATCATGCACTGGTTACCGGCTATCGTCACTGGGGAGATCAACTCCGCATCGGCCGAACCCAATCGTTTCTCAACCAGCTTGACAAAGCATTGGCGGACGCCGTCGCGAATACTGCGTAGGGACGAACACTTGGGATAGCCGAACGTCTCAAGACGAGTGTGCTAGAACCGAAGGACGCATCGCAACTTGTTCACATCGCGGAAAGGCCCGGGCATCTCCTGGGCCTTTCGCTGTTCCAAACCTAGGAAACGATCAACCAAAGTGTCCCACTTTTCCTCGATCCCCCAGAAAGTGGGACAGAACACCCGGATAAGTCGTTGTTATTCTTATACTTTTTTTGAAAAGTGGTGCCCGGGGGCTGATTTGTGAAACGCGATCCCGCAGCTATAACCTATCTCATAGCACCTTGTTTTTCAATAAATTCATCGTTTCCACGACCGAGCAGGCACAGAGAAATGGCCGACTTTTGTCCATTAATCGTTGGGGACAAAAGAAACTGAAGGCCTACCGGCTGACGCCGGTAGGGCAGCGATGTGATTTTCCAAGTGCTGAAGTACGATGTCTTCGGTGATGGCACCGTTGGTGGTCGAAAAGTACCCGCGGCCCCAAAGTCTGCAACCCCAGCCGCGCTTGCGGATATGTGGGAACTCGCGTTGTACTCGGTAGGACGAACGGCCCTTCATCTTGCGCACCAGATCGGAGATGACCAGCCTCGGCTGCACCGAGACGAACATCTGCACGTGGTCGCTCGACAACACCCCGCGCAAGATATCGACTCCGTTTTCGCGGAAGACCGAGCTGCATAAGTCGCGAACCCTGAGACGCAGATTGACGAATGGCAGAGAGATGAGAACGAAGGCAATGGACGAGACTTGGCCTGGAATCTCTGGCCACTGCTTGCTTCTCGGGGGCTTATTGCCTTGATCAAACGTGCATGTTCGGGCGGTCAAGGTGACCGCAACCTGAATTTTGAGACGATGAAGACGGTGAGACAACGAATCGCGGAAGAGGATAGTGACGACTGTTTGGCAGGGAACGGAGCAAAAAAGTTCCTTTCTGACGCAGTATGATGGTTAGTGACGGATTTTGACGCGTAAAATTTGTGGTTTTCCGTTGAAATCAGGTCATACTCGCGTGTAAACGCTAGCTTCATAAAAAATTAGGTGAGGCTATGGCAAACAGGCGGACCAAGACGATGGCAACTTTTAGGCGCTGTGCTGAACTGCGAATGAAGGCTGGCCTGAGTCTAGACGAGCTTATGACGATGGTTGGCACCAGGCCAGCGAGATCGTCATATGAGCGCTTGGAGCGGGGCTTCGCAATTCGTGCGAACAACGCTTTTAAGATCGCACATACGATAAACGATGAATTCCGGAGACGGGGCTTGGAGCAATTCGATGTTGACAAAGAGATCAAGTATGCCTGAGCGATCGAACCTTGGGGGAGCGATCTTGAATAAGTTGACGCCAGATGCACTTCAACTACCATTAATTGTAATTGCTACTGATTGATTTCAAATGTTTGGATTGTACAAAGACCCGTTCCGCGATGGCCGAAAAGAGATTTTCGAGCCACCCACGATGGCACAAACCTACAAAGGGATCCTGCGCGAGCATTCGTTGGGCCGGATAAATCGTGTTATTGAAAATTGCACTTTTGAAGATTCCTCTTCAGTGTACGAGAGGATTTTCCTCGATTGCACAGACCGTGTGACCATCGTGGCGCGAGGTGTTAAGCGGCAAATATTGGATCGCGAAGGCGTTTTGAACGCAGTTACGGAATTTTTCCGTCGCCCCAATGCTGCCTGCGACATTCACTTACCCGCCCAAACGGCTGAGGAAGTGGAGAACCTGTATTCAACCGAGTTTATGCGGCTTGCTGCGGATTGCAGCAGCGGGACGGATCGACTTTCAGTGAAACTCTACAATGTCCCGAAGGCGGATTTCATCCCAGAGTTGCCGAGCGTGACGTTTGGCGATAATAGGATGTATAGAAAAAGGGTCTTGCAGAAAGATGATCAGTACTCGGTGAACGCTAACGCTGATGTTAATTTCAACGACCCCAAGACCGTAGAGAAATGGCGCGCTCGCGTTTTTGCCGAGTTGGACCAGACGGAGAAGTTTGCGGGGTAAGGATGGCGGCTGTATTCGAGTCAAAAGACATCATTTTGGCTTTCTTTGGATTGTTTCTTTCAATCGTGTTTTCACAAGGACTATTCCCTAGGATAGTGGCTTTTGCTCACGAGTTTTCCTATAGCGTTATACCATTCGGCTTTAACTTTTCGTTGGGTGCCAACGAAAAGATGACAAAGGACAAAGCCGCCAAACTGAATGGGTTTCAAGCTGAACGAGCAAGGAAACTCTCAACGCTCCAGAAGTCAATTCTTTGCAATGCTTCTGTTGCCATGACTATCTTGGTTGTCGCCATAACCGCTCTCTCCTTCAAGCTTGTTGGAATTCCTATTCGCAACGTTGATATTGCTTGGGGTCTTTTGCTGACCTTGAGCTTCGTTTATTTTTCGTACGGCATCTGGTCAATTGCAAAAGACCGAGAATACTGGAGTGCCATGCCCGCGATGAGCAGTAGTAAATTTAACATTCTGCTGTCAGTAGAAGCGGTTCTTCTTGTGATTTATTCGACGCTGCGGGCTCGCGAAATCTATACTATTTGGCTGTTCTTACTTTTGGGTTTGCTCGTCATCTTCTTCGCCCTTAGGCTACACCGTATTCCTCATATCAATACAACGCACCGGCCTGCCGTAGACTTTCAGGAGAGAGAAGATTTCTACCTGAAAGATATCGGTCGAGAAACGGTAATTGTAGCTCTAATTTTCATTTGTGCAGCAATGCTAAACCACTTCTGCTTCGATTTAATTGCAAACTCGGCGGTAGGGAATTATGTTGAAATTCATCCCGTCAGATCCTTCACATCCCTTATCTGCGTGCCATTCGTAGTATTCGCAGTCCGCTTTTTCCGAGTTGTTGGGAGGCAGGCTATTTGGCGCTTCGTGTTTTATGTCGGTCGTGCTGAGCTCCCAGATGTTACCGGATGACTAACTAAGGCCCGTTTAAACACTAAGTGAGAACGGCGGTGCAAAATTAGACCACGGTAGCGCCGCCATATTGGTGGTGCGGGCGGCGTAAAAGTCGTCCACTTTTGTCCTTCTTGCGGCTGCAGGGAGGGCGAGGAGATATACACCGTGGAACTTTACAGGAAGGTCAGGCTGGCGCGCAGCGAGGGGATGAGCCAGCGAGAACTGGCGCGGCATTTCAACATATCGCGCGATAGCGTTCGCAAGATGTTGGCGTTCTCGTCGCCGCCGGGGTACCGGCGCACGAAGGCGATCAAGCGGCCGAAGCTTGATGGGTTTACCGAGATCATCGACGGCTGGCTTGACGGGGACAAGACTGTGCCTCGCAAGCAGCGTCACACGGCGAAGCGTATCCATGAGCGGCTCAAGGCGGAGCACGATTTCACTGGCGGCTATACGATCATCAAGGATTACGTTCGGCAACGCGAGCGGCGCACCCGTGAGATGTTCGTACCGCTGGCGCACCCGCCGGGCCATGCGCAGGCCGATTTTGGTGAAGCAGTGGTTGTGATCGGGGCTGCCGAACAAAAAGGCCCACTTCTTCGTTCTGGATTTGCCGAACAGCGATGCCTACTTCGTGCGGGCCTACCCGACGGCGACGGTGGAGGCCTGGATGGGCGGGCACGTGCATGCCTTTGCCTTCTTTGGCGGGGTGCCGCAGTCGGTGCTTTATGACAATGACCGCTGCCTGGTCTCGAAGATCCAGCCGGATGGCAGACGGGTGCGCGCCACGCTCTTCAGCGGGTTGCTGTCGCACTACCTGTTCCGCGACCGCTACGGCCGACCGGGCAAAGGCAACGACAAAGGGAATGTCGAGGGGATGGTGGGCTACGCCCGTCGCAACCACATGGTGCCGATCCCCCACGTCCCGGACTGGGAGAGCTTCAACACGCACCTTGAAGAGCAGTGTCGCGCCCGTCAGAACGATATACTGCGTGGGCACACGGAGACGATCGGCGCACGCCTGCAGCCGGATCTGGCCGAGATGCGCCCCCTGCCAGCCGCCCCCTTTGAGACCTGTGCACAGGCGAACGGCCGGGTGAGTTCCCAATCGCTGGTCCGCTACGATAGCAATGATTACTCGGTCCCCGTGGCCTATGGCCATCAGGATGTCTGGGTGCGGGCCTATGTCGACCGAGGGGTGATTGGCTGCCGTGGGGATGTGATCGCGCGCCACCCGCGGTGCTATGCGCGCGAGGACATGGTGTTCGACCCGATCCACTACCTCCCGCTGATCGAACGCAAGATCAATGCCTTGGATCAGGCCGCACCGCTCGCGGAATGGATCTTGCCCGAAGAGTTCGATACGCTGCGCCGCCTGATGGAGGCGCGTATGCTGAAGATCGGCCGTCGCGAGTATGTCCAGGTTCTGCGCTTGCTGGAAGACTTCGGCATGGAGGAGCTGCACGCCGCTGTAAAGCAGGCCCTGAAGATGGGCGCGGTCGGTTTTGATGCTGTGAAGCATCTGGTCCTGTGCCAGGTCGAGAAGCGGCCACCAAGGCTTGATCTCGACGTGTACCCCTACCTGCCACGGGCGCGGGTCGAGAAGACCTCAGCGGCCAGCTACATGTCCCTGATGCCGGAGACTGCGGAATGACCCATGCCCCCGAGATCCTGCTGGAGCACCACCTCAAAAGGCTGAAGCTCCCGACGTTCCTGCGCGAGTATCAGAAGATCGCGCGCCAATGCGCCGCCGAGGGCTTGGACCATGTCCAGTTCCTGACCCGCTTGGTAGAATTGGAACTGATCGATCGCGAGCGACGGATGGTCGAGCGCCGTATCAAGGCGGCCAAGTTCCCGGCCACCAAAAGTCTCGACAGCTTCGACTTCAAGGCGATCCCCAAGCTCAACAAGATGCAGGTGCTGGAGCTGGCGCGCTGTGACTGGATCGAACGACGCGAGAACGTGATCGCCCTTGGCCCAAGCGGCACCGGCAAAACCCACGTCGCCCTCGGCCTTGGGCTCGCTGCCTGTCAAAAAAGGGATGACCGTCAGCTCCACCACCGCAGCAGCCCTGGTCAACGAACTGCTGGAGGCGCGCGACGAGCGGCGCCTGCTGCGGGTCCAACAACAGATGGCGAACGCCAAGCTGCTAATCATCGACGAATTGGGCTTCGTCCCGCTCTCCAAAACCGGCGCAGAGCTGCTCTTCGAATTGATCTCGCAGCGCTATGAGCGCGGGGCCACGCTGATCACGAGCAACCTGCCATTTGATGAATGGACGGAAACCTTCGGCACCGAGCGCCTGACCGGCGCGCTCCTCGATCGGTTGCCCCACCACGTCAACATCCTCGAGATGAACGGCGAGAGCTATCGCCTGGCACAAAGCCAAGCGCGAAAAGCCATCAAAACCTCCTGAACAAAAACACATGTCTTGGCCCTCTCGGGCTAAGGCGGCCAGTCAACCGCCAGCTATTTGGGGAGCGCGGCTGACTGGCCGCCGCCGCCACGTGCGCACGTTACGCCAAACACCAAAGTGGCCTACTTTTGCGCCGCCCTTTGGTCGGGTTTTACTCCGCCGTTGACAGGTAGTGAATACTTGACTTTCGGAGTTCTGAAATTCGATTAACCTGATCAGAACATCGATGTTCTTTTTGAACAGGCCAAAAAATGCGTTTCATGCAAGTCAGCCCGGTCCAACTTCCTTCCGAAAAATCGGCAAAACTTTACCGTTTTGATCCGTCTCTACTTGTGTGGCCGAAGCTATCGAAGGTTCTTGAACCGTATTCGGACCACGCGGCGAAAGCGGAGACACTGGAAAACTTGCGAGAAGCGATAAAGGGAGGAATTGCTTCCCCAGCACTTGAAGGCAAGAATTTGACCAAGACTCTTCCGCTTCTCGCCGAGGCAGCTGATGCATGGCAGTCTGGTGGAGCTGCGGCACTCGCGCCCTACATCAAGTCAGCGCTGGATGACTGGCCCAATTTCTCTGGCCAGTTCGAGCAGCTTTTTGAGCTTTTTGCACACGACTCGATCATGGGAAACAACCCAGTCCGCCGGAACTTGGTAGGCATTTATCTGCGACTGATTGCGGCTGCTCACAACCTCAACAAGGGTCTGTTGGATCCCGCGCCCGAAGGTAGACCATTTCCGCCCCGGGAACACGCCGCCCACGAACACGGGATCGAAGCGTTCATGATAGCAGCAGCCCCAGATCTAGGTTTTGAGCTTCCAGCCAGGGCCGATCCACGCGGCGGTTCTCCTTATCCGGGCGCGCAACCGTCTTCGGGTGTTGGCACAGACGTTGTGTCTGCTGGGGCGATACGCGATCTGGGCGCAGCAGCAGCAGCGGTGCGATCGTCCAAGCTGCGTACCGACCAAGCAATTGACAAAGAGGCGTTGGCCGCCTTGAGCGAAAAGGAACGCACGATCATCGCCACCATGCCTGCAATGCAAACTGGTAAGGCCACAGCTGGTCAGGTTCTGAGCGACTTGGCCCATTCGATAACCGCCGCCGCACGCGCAGTCACTGAAGAACGCTCCAGCGATTCAATGGTTGCGATTGATGGGTTGCTGATCTCTTTACGTGATTTGAAAGGCGGGAGCGACATCTGCCGACCAATGGAAGACATTTGCTTGTGCGACCTGCTGTTCGAACTGGACGAAAAGCACAAAAACCAATCGGCGGTCAGGGTTTTGGGCGTCGGTGATGTATATCGGTTAGACGTGCAACATGATCGCTATGAATCCGGCGGGCTCGTCCACACCGAACCGGTTTTGGGCAAATCTAAGAAATCCGTGTCATTCGTACAGACCAAGGAACAAGAAACCACGTTCCTTAGTGAAGAAGAGACCGAAGAAACCCGCTCAACCGAATCCACTTCTGAAGAACGCTTCAAGCTGGAAACCGAAAGCGACAAGATCGCCAAAAAGGACAAGTCCACCGAGTTCGGGGTCGAAGCCTCGGTCAAATACGGGCCGGTGGAAATCGGTGCGTCCTACGGGCAGAGTAGCGCGTCCTCGCAGACGGAGCGAGTTAAGTCCGCACGGGAAAATGCCCGCGCGATCACGTCGCGCGCAGCCAGCGAAATCCGCAAACGCACCAAGACCTCGACAAAAACACGCACCTTGGTGCGCACTGAGCGGGACTCGGGCTTTACGATCGACAATGAGGGCGGCCCATCCTTCACGGGCTATTATCGCGCGATTGATCAGGTCATGACAAATCAGCTGAAGCTGATCGGTCGGCGCGTCCTGTTGCGCGGGATGTTCGAGCGGCCCATGGCTTTCCTGAAGCACTGCCTTGCCAGCGGCAGTGTTCCGGGCCGGCGCATAGATAAGCCGATTCCGCCCGATCAAGTGGTCACGGCCATCCTTGCAGATGCGGCAGGCACCAAGCAGCCTCTAAGGGTCCCTAGCGATATCACGCCCGAGAATGTCGAGGCTTTGGCAGCTCTTTTCAATGTCACAGGTCTACCCCAGGTGCCCTCTCGCAAGACAGTCTCGATCACCCAACACGGCGAGGCAGAGGGGACCGGAAACTGGCCCCGAGCTAGCGGGTTGATCGACATCCCAGCAGGTTATGCCGCTGTGGAGGGTCAGATCCTCACCATGATTTCCTCCGGCAAGTCTGAAACAGGTACCACTGCCTATATCGACATTTCGTTGGGGGCGCAGGGCACCCTTCATTTTGAATCCGGCGGACAACAAAACCAACCGCTCAATGGCGAAACAGGCCAACTGCCGTGGGCCTATCGCGGCTTTTCGCGTAATGATTTCACCTTCAGCATCACGATTCTGTGCGATCCGACCGATACAGCGGTAAACGCTTGGCGCGCTGAGGTATTCGATGCCATCTGGCAAAGCTATCACAGCCGTCAGGCCGCCTATGAAGCAGAACTGCGCGCTACAACCTCTGCTTCGGTGGTCGCGATATCGGCTCGCAATCCCCGTCAGAACGCGGTCATGATCCGGGAGGAACTGTCAAAACTTTTCTTGGGGGCACTCTACCCGGCAGGATATTATCGGGGCCTCTCATCCTCGCTGCGCTTCGGAGCGGACTGTACGGACGAGGGTGCGGCCTCCGCGCCGGTTCCGGTACATGATTTCCTGCAAGGGAATGAGGACGGCCGCACGTACAGCTTCCTGATGCGCGCCTTCGAGTTCGAATCGATGACATGGCGCTTCCACCCTTATTTTGTGGGCCAGCGCGCGTCGTGGTGCACGACACTTGCGCAGACGAACCCCGATCCGATGTTCGAGGCTGCGTTGCGTGCAGGTGCAGTCGAGGTGGACGTGCCGGTCCGGCCCGGGTTCGAACAGGCGGTCCTTTATTTCTTGCAGCATCATGAACCATGGGAAGGGGGCGATGTGCCGCCGCTATCCTCGCCGCTTTCGCGGGGGATCGCCGTAGAATTGGCCCAGATCGCGAATGGCAATGAGATCGACGTCGGCGCTCCGTGGGAAGAGATATTACCAACGTCCTTGGTACAGGTGGACGACAACCCACCACACGCCTTGTGATGCACGCGCCGCTCTGCGGGCCACGCTGACCGATGCTTGCCAAGAACCATCACGCCGTCTTTGACCGGTCGCTATCGCAGCTGACGCGCTGGTTGCGCGACACCGGCGCTGATCCCGGCACGACCTATCCGTTCCTTGTTTATATGGGGAACTGGATGGCTGATTTTTCGCAGCTTTACTCACCCGAGCTGGCCGAAAAGATGGTCGGTATGCTGACCACCCGAGGCGCGATCAGCGATCCCTGCAACGAGGCCAAGGACTCCCTGCACGAAAATGCCGTGAAGGCGGAGCTGTCCATGCTGAACGCGCTGGCCCGCGCCGTGACCCTGGGGGCCGAGGCCCCGGCGACCGAGGCGGACTACGAAAAACTCGAACAGGATGTCAGCAGACTGCTTTCCGAACTGCGCAAATCGAGGAGCGAACAGGAAGGCGCGCTGACCAAACTGCAACGCAAAGATGCCCGCAAGCTGCTGCGCGCGCTGAAGTCCGAGATCAAGGCCCTGACCAAACGTGCCCGCAAAGATCAGACTTGGACGGGCGAGTTCAAGAACGCGTGGCACGGAAGGGCGAAAACGACGCTGCGCCCGCTGGTTTCCGCCCTCGTGGACGAGGCCGAAGGCGCAGCAACTTTGCTCTTGGATGGTACCGCGAGCTTTGGTGACGCGGTGCAGGGCTATCTTGAGAAACACCCAATTGAAGAGAAAAGCCTGGGAGTCATTCCCTCCATCCAATACCTGATCTGTGCTGCATGGTCGCTGCACAAGGGCTGCGATCTGGGGGACCTGCACAAAGGCGGGCATAAGGGCGACGACGATGGAGGGAAGACGTCCGAATACCCCAAGGAATTCGTCAGTGTCGATGTGATGCTAAGGGTCTTCGCAGACCATTTCGGCACCTACCTACCTTTCGAGCATTTGGACCGTCCCCCCGACCCAAATTACGAGCACAAGCCGAAACGGCACATGACGCCAGCGCAAAAGCACATCGCGCAGCAATTGCAAAAGAACTATCCCCATCAGCACGGCTATCGCGACACCCTGCGCAAGATCGAGGAAGAGCAGCGGGTCGCCTACGATCCCGACGAGGACGAGAAGCCGACGGACATTCCCATTGTGGATATAGGGACCTCCACCGGGGCCTATTCGGCTGGGCCAAAGCCCAGGAAAATGGGCATCGACAAACACCTGCGCGACGATATCGGCATCGCTCTTCGCCGGCTTTACGAAATGCGGGCGGGCCATCACGACATGAAAATCAACGATCGTCTGGTCGAAATAGGGAAGGCGCTGCATGCGGTGCAGGATTACTTTGCCCATACCAACGCGATTGACCGGATGATCTACCTATCTCAGCTGGATCAAACGAAAGAATTCTGGTCTGCGATACCGCAGCTGACAAAGATTTACCGTTCCCTTCTGAGCCAGTCTGCTGGCCTTGAGTTGGAAAGAGACGCAGAAAACAGCTACTTCACCAAACTGGGTCGCAAAGCACCCGCAGCCGAGCCGTACGATCTTGAAAAACTGCTGCACTCTCAGCTCGACCCGTTGATTTACCCTGCCTATTTCGACCCGATCCACGGCGTGATCCACTCGCTAACCATGCTATTGCAGGACAAGATTGTCGCCTGGCTGGACCTGGATGAAAACCTGAACCACCAGAACCGGCTGGACCGCACCATCGACGTGCTCGAAGACACTTTGGAGAATTTTCTGGGCTTCGATCCCTTAGACCCGCCCAATATCGAAGAACGCGCTGACGACGTCCGAGAACGCGCAGAAAAGATTGTCGAGACGTTTGATAACATGCTGCTGTCGGACGAGGGCCTGCTGGGTTACCTGAAGAATCGGACTGACACGCTGGACGGCACGCGCATCATCACGGTGGACACGCTCGACAAACTCTGGCGCGCGGCCAATGGCAAGGACCCAGAAACCAAGTCCGATGACGACACCCGACGCGTGCTGTCGATTACGGCGCGGGCGATTGATCTGGTGCTGATCCTGCCCTTCTTGCTGAGAGGCTACGCCAAGGCCACAGGGATCGAAGACGATATCGAATACATCAAAAAGGTCCTCGCCGCCGTCGAGTCCTTCATCAAATTTCTGATCAAATTCCTTAAGGCCATCAAAGCGGCGAAGGGCGTGCTGACCCTTATTTTTGATATCCTTGTGTCGATCGGCAAGGCCGCCTTGAAGGCGGAGGTCAAAAAGCGGGTCGAGGAAGGCATCGCGGACCTTTTCAAGTTCATTAACACCCACCTGCACGAACCCCATGGCAGCCACTCGCTGATCGCCAAGGATGAATCCGTGGGGCAGAAACAGCGCTACTACTTTGCCGAGGATATGGCCGTCCTCATGGACGGTCTGTGCTATGATCTCGCCTTCGGGCCGATCGCCTTTGAAGAGGACCCGGACGAGCAACAAACGCAAGGTACCAAAGATCAAAAGGAACAGAACCCCTATCCGCCCGAATTGATCGGTTTTGCCGCCTTTATGGATACATTGACCGACAATGCCGTGGTGGTCCCGGGCGATCCGGTCAAGACGCCGGGGTCCATGAATATCGGCAAGATTCTTAAGACGGCTGGTTGGCAAAAGCGGCTCAACTACGTCCAGTACGCGGCCGCAAGCAGTCAAGAGCTGCACCACATCATCACCACCAGCCTTGTGGATGTCTGGTCCCATTGGGAAAATCTGCCCCTCGAACGCCAGCGCGAGATTGCGCAAGAAGTAGTCTTCATTAACGAAAAGCGGTTGGCCAGCCCCGAGGACTCGTTCCAGTTTGAAACCAATAAACACATCGACTTCACCGATGGCCAGTTCCACTTTGCGGTCGAGCCTCACCCCCTTTACCCTGAGGATTTCTGGTGCTTGCAGCAGGGAGGGCCGATCCTGCGCAGCTACATGGCGTTGATCGACAACACGCGCAATGAAGACGCCAACCAAATGGCCCCGCACCCGGATCATGCCCCGCTTGGAGGACCTACCATTAAACCGTGGTATTCCGTCGCTGGTGAAGAATACGGCCTCTACCTGTCAGATCTGGCCAAGGAGCAGCAGCGGCCCTATCCGAAAACCTCCGTGGAGCTGGCCAAGACGCTTGTGCGGCTCTCTCCCAAAATGGAGGGCACGCACTTCAACGAACTCTACAGGCTTGAGCGCCCATTCAAAGAAATTCACCGCCAGAAAAAAGGTGAGATGCGCGAAACTTGGAACAAATCTTGCCCCCGAATGGGCCCTGTATTGGATCGCTATCGGTTTGGGTGGGACGGGACGTAGTCGTATCCTGCGCAAGGCTACGTATCTTTCACCACCGGTACACCGCATAATAAGAAGCAATGTGTTCGATACACAGAATCCAGCATCTTTGGTAAATTCGGTGATTTCGCCAAGCGACGTACGAATTGCCGCTTCCGTTGCCGGTCGTTTCGGATCCCGAAAGCGGAATTGATCCGTATCCGTTTTCCCAGGGTGATCCCGGTTCGAAATAGGCCGTCTTGGCGCCGACCGCGGCGGTCCAGCGCCGCATCTTCTGTGCGATGAACTCTGCCCGTAGCACGTCGGGAAGAAACTCTGCCGAGATGTTACAGCCACGCGCGCAGCCCTCAGATAGCGCAGCGGGTGGCCATAACCAGGTCTCAGGTCGCAACAGTGGTTTGGCGGAACCACACCACTGAGGAGTCCGGCTATGATAGCCACCGTTACAACCTCTTCGACCTTGTTGGTCGCCATCGCACTCGCAAAGCACAAACATAGCTGCCCGTGCACACGATGGGCTGAGCGCTGCTATGGTTAATCGACCGAGGCAAAGGAGGCCGCACGGGTTGGGTGGCCTCCCAGGTTGTTCCACTTAGACGAATATGAACTCGCCCGCGTCGATGTTGGATGCGTCTGCGAGGTCCATTCTGTGCAGGCGCAATTCTTCGCCGTTATAGCTGATATCGACATGGGCCTGTGTGCCGTTGGACAGGGGGGAGATTGTGATCTTGAGGTCCGCGAAGCCGGTTGCGCCCCAGGCGGAGATGTCGATCTGGTCGATACCTTCCTCGAATCCGGTGATCTGGTCGCGCGCACCATCGCCTGCCATGAACACAAAGGTGTCTGCGCCTACACCACCGTTCATGCTCTCGGCACCGGTGCTGTCATGGATGATGTCATCACCGCCCCAACCCTCGCCAGTGACCCCTGCCGCCAGGTAGATCACGTCGTCATGGTTGGTGCCCTGCAGCTTCTCGATATCGGTAAAGGTATCGCCCGCCGCCACGCCGGTGCTGTTGGCCGCATTGATCATGTCGATGACCAGACCCTGACCGATTTGACGGTAGTTCACGGTGTCCTTGTCGGCACCGCCATCGTAGTGATCCGCGCCGTCGCCCGCATAGAACGTATCACGACCGCCCTCGCCATAGACGGTGTCATCGCCCGCGCCATCGCGAATATTGTCATTGCCGTCACCTGCATAGATGGTCTGGCCAAACTGCGAGAGCGCCGTGCCATTGGCATCGACATAGCTACTGTCGATGGTCTCTCCCGCATCGGTTCCGTAAAGGTCCGGCACCGATGCCGGGGCGGTTGCCAGGATAAAATCCGACGCGTAGATATTGGCCGCATCCGCCGCATCGTAGTTGAAGATGCGCAGGCTTTCGCCCCCGAAGGACAGCTCGACATGGACGAGGTCCGGATTTGACGTTGCCACGATCGCCACCGTCACTTGCGAGAAATCCGTAACGCCCCAAGCCGAGATGTCGATCAGATCCTCACCGCGCGTGAAGTCGTTGATCCAGTCCATCTGACCGTCGCCCGCGCCCATGACGAAGACATCGCTGCCATTGCCGCCATTAAGCGCCTCCCGCGCGCCACCGTCATGAAGGGTGTCATTGCCGTCGCCGCCATAGCCGTAGACACCATCTGCCAAATGAATGACATCGTCGAAATCGCTACCCCGAAGGCTGCCGATATTGGCGAATGTGTCGCCCGCAGCAATCCCGGTGCTGTTGGTGGGATCAGTCATGTCGATGGTCAGCCCGGAGGTTACGGTCGTGTACCAGACCTGGTCATTGCCCGCACCGCCATCATAGCTGTCCGCACCCGCCCCGGCGTAGAACCAGTCATTGCCATCACCGCCCAGAACAATGTCATCCCCCGCGCCATCGTAAATCCGGTCGTTGCCGCCAAAACCTGCGAGAAGTTGACCAGAGCTATCAATTGCATCGCCATTGCTGTCAGCATAGCTTCCATCAATCACGTCACCGCCTGAAGAGCCACTGACCAGAACACCGGGGGTTACCGCAACACTGGTGACGACAGAGCCATCTGCAAATTCGAACTCTTCAATGTCGTAGTTGCCGTTGCCCGCGAAATGGTTTGTGATCGTGATCGTTTCGCCGGTATCAGTTGTGATCACCAGATCATTCCCCGCGCCATGCGAGAAGATGAGCTGGTCGGCGTTCAGGTCTGAGAAGACCAGCCGGTCGTTGATGCTAGATACGGTCCCATTGTCGAAAATGGTGTAGGAGCCATCTCCGCTTGTGTGGACATAGGTCTCGGCATACATTGAGCCAACAACCAAACCGCTAGAGACCATATCGGCAACTGTCCTGTTGCGGATCGCATCTGCGCCCAATATGGTTCCGTCTGCGAACTCGATCAGCTCCATGTCGAAGTCGCCACCCCATTTGAAATGGTGGCGAATGGTCACGACCTCTCCGTTGGGCAAGGTGATCAGCAGATCATCCCCGGCACCGCGCGAGAAGCTGACATCGCCCGGGTTCACATCCGTGAACACAAGGCGGTCATTGACTGACGAGAGGCCGAATTCATCTTCAATGGTGTAGGAGCCATCACCCTGCGCGTGGTAATAGGTCTCCATCTTTGTGGACCCCAGAACATATCCCGAGGCCTTTTGATCTGCCACGGATTTATCGCGGATGCCCTGAGCATCCAGCACTGTTCCATCCGCGAAAACGACCTCTGCGATGTTGTATGTCTGGGCGTTTGTGAAATGATCGGTGATCGTGATGGTCGCTCCATCTGGCATTGTAATCAGCAGATCATCATTGGCCAAACGCTGGAAGCTGACCTCAGAGACATCCAGATCTCCGAAGACCAGCCGGTCATGAGGTGGTGTTGCACCGTTATTGGCGAAATCCGTGATGACGTCAGACCCGTCTCCCGACATGTAGAAGAAGGTATCGGCATGCTCGGATCCGGTGATCGTATCGTCGCCTTCAGCACCATAGAAGAAGCCCGATGTGCTGTTGTCGAGAGTGTCGGCTCCTTCGCCGCCAGCTATGTATTCCTCGCCAGAATAGGCCTGGACAACGGCGCTCAGATTGGCAGCAGCGTCAGTGCCGAGCGATGCCGCAAGGGCCGCGATCTCGGCCTGATAGACTGTAAGATCGGGTTCCAGATCGATCTGGATCGGGTGCAGCACGGCCGCCGCATCATCCAACCCCAGAGTTCCGGCTTCGACAGCCGCTGCAAGGTCAGCGAAGAGCGTGTCGATCTCTCCCTCAAGGCTGCGGCTCGAGGGGGAATAGACGGTCAGCAGTTCGGTCATTGAGGACAGGAAATGGGATTCCAGCAGGGTCTCGTATTCCGTTGCAGATGTGGCATTCAGCAGGGCGGAGGAGGATGCAGACTGCGCCAGGAACCGTCCGGCCAGACGCTGGATGAGCTGCTCATACTGCTCTTCCAACGGGGGGGCTGCCAGGTGCAGCGGATCGGACTGGACGGTAGATCCCTGTCCCTGGTACTGGTCATATCCGGTGCCATAGGCCCGCTCCAGAAACTCAAGATGCCGGGCGTCGATATACTGCCCGCGGCTGGTCGGATCGACACCGTCCACACCCGCCCAGGCCAGCGCGAAATCTTCAAACGCCTGCAGGAACCCGGTAATGTTCCCGGCCTCGATCATGGTCACCAGATCGATAGCATCCTGCCTTAAAATTGCATCAGAGGACAGGGTGACCCAGGTCGAGGCGATCTGACCATAGCCAAACAGCACCGGAAGCCTGAATGCATCCTCGTGATACTGAAACCCATCGGGCAACAGCGCCACGGATGACCGGGTGTCGTTCTCGAAATAGACATCATCAATCGTAGTGGTTGAACCGTCCGTGAACGTCACGGTGCTGCGCTCTCGCACCTCGTGATCGGCATTCGTCTCGGAAATCGTGGAATAGCCAAGATCGATGGAGGTGATGCCCGCATCCGACAGGCTCATCATCTCACCCGCGTCGCTGAACCCGTCTCCGTCAAGATCCTGCCAGACGATCAGATCCGAGAAGACGGCATCATTGGCATCAATCGCCCCGTCGCCATTGCTGTCATGCTGCGCCAGCGCAAGGAACCCGTTGGCCTGACCGGTTTGATCGCCTAACAGCTCGGAATTGTCGTCGATGATGCCGTCCCCGTCGACATCCAAAGCCAAAAGCGCGTCGTCGGGCGAGACCCAGCCGGTCAGCTCCGCAAACCCATCAAGGTTCAGATCGAAATAGGCCGTGCTGTCCGCCAGCGAAACCAACTCAACCCCGTCGCCGTCAAGGTCAATGACGAGGGGGGAGATGATGTAGGATGCGAATGCATCGTAGAGATTGGACAGTCCTTCGGCTGTCGCGTCATAGATCCCCGAGCCAAGATCAAAGGCCATTTCACCAATTGTGTGAGTATTGTAATACTCAACCGCAGCGTTGATGAGGTCTTCGTCATTGGCCAATTCCCACAGACCTATGGCGGCTTCGTAAGTGCCGTAGGCCACCATACTTGCCGCAATACCAGCGGCTAACGGAACACCAATGACAGGAATCGCAGATACGGCAGCAATACCCGCGATAGCAGCAGCACCGTATGCAACGCCTATGAGAGCAGTTCCACCGAACTCGGAGAGGAACTCAGAAAAATCGCCAGTCTCGAACGACTCTCGCAGAGTGTCTCTGTTAGTTTCGTTGCCAATGAACTCTCCGAATTCACCAAGAACGGCTCCAACCCCACCTACTATGCCGACCGCGCGCATAAAATCGGGATGTTCATTGGCAAAATCTCGCAAATTATCAACCATCTGGTTGGCGAATTCTGCCGCTCTATCAAGGTCCAAATAGCCGCTTTCATCCGACCCAAAATTCTGAAACCTCTGTCTCAGAGAGGTTTCATCATCAGGCACCGAAGGGCCGGTGTAGTTCAGATCTGGATTGGTGATAATGGTGCCGGTTTCAGAGTCAAAACCAGTGATCCCATAGGCGGTACGAAATTGATCACCGGAGCTGTAGATTCGCCCGTCTCCGTTTAGCGAACCATACGATCCGTTTTCTGATTGGCCTAGCAACCCAGCCATGCCATCGTCACTGGCCAAGACCGTTGATCGGTTGTGGTTTCTTTCGACCCAATCTTGTAGTGAAAGTTGGGGACCATTGGGATCGTCCGGATTGGTCAAATCAATGCTACTGGCGTTTGGGTCAGGATTGTTGAGGAAGGTTGGAGTGTCCGTGCGCGTGAGATCCAGCGATCCACGAAAATGACTATGAGCCGCGCGAAACTGATCGGCTCTCTCTGCGTCGGTTAGAGTGGGGTCGTCCCTAGGTTATGTTGACAAATGGCGAAGCCAGAGGCGGATCGATGTGATGTCGATGAAGCCCAGGAAGCTCTCTGCGGT
>NZ_JASHJX010000056.1 GCF_030732985.1 Nioella sp. MMSF_3534 | reverse complement strand
CGGGTCGGCGTGCCAAAGGCACGGCGAAACCACCCGACAGCCCGATTGACAGACTCAAAGATTTGATCATATTCTCCCAGCAGGCGACCGAACGGCCCCCGCGAACGCGCGGACACCCGGACCGGGCCTTTACCGAACCACCACCGCGGCAGGACAACATGAGAACGCCCCGCAAAGCGAAATCCGAGGCGGATTGGCTGACCAATCTGCCCGAAGCCTTCCTCGACTACCTCGACGGGCGCCGACTGGAAGAGGTCGAATGCATCATCCCCGACCTTGCCGGCACCTCGCGCGGCAAAGCGATGCCGTCCTACAAGTTCCGCCCGGACGAGACCTTCTTCCTGCCCATCTCGCTCTTCTACCAGACCATTTCGGGCGAATATGTGGATATGGAGATCGAGAACCAGTGGCTGGAACGCGACGTGGTGCTGACGCCCGACATGTCCACCGCCACCGCCGTGCCCTGGGCCGATGACCCGACGCTTCAGATCATCTGCGATCTGGGCACCCGCGAGGGCGATCCGCTGGCCATCGCCCCGCGCAACGTGCTGCGCCGGGTTCTGGATCTTTACAAGGCGCAGGGCTGGAAACCCGTGGTCGCGCCCGAGCTGGAATTCTACCTGACCAAGCCGAACACCGACCCGAACGAGGAAATCCAGCCGCCTCTGGGCCGCACGGGCCGCAAGGGCGCCAGCCGCCAAGTCTATTCCATGGCCGCCGTGGACGAATACGGGCCGGTCATCGACACGATCTACGACTATGCCGAGGATCAGGGCTTCCGCATCGACACGGTGATCCAGGAAGGCGGCGCCGGACAGATCGAGATCAACCTTCTGCATGGCGATCCGCTGTGGCTGGCCGACCAGGTGTTCTATTTCAAGCGCTCGATCCGCGAGGCGGCGCTGAAAAACGGCATCTTCGCCACCTTCATGGCCAAGCCGATCCGCGACGAGCCGGGCAGCGCCATGCATCTGCATCAAAGCGTGGTCGATATCAAAACCGGCAAGAACATCTTTTCGAACAAGGATGGCAGCCCGTCCGATATCTTCCGCCACTTTATCGGCGGGTCGCAGAAATACCTGATGGAACTGGTGCCACTGCTGGCCCCCTATGTGAATTCCTATCGCCGCATCACGGTCGAGGGTCAAAGCGCGCCGTCCAATCTGGAATGGGCCAGCGACAACCGCACCACGGGCCTTCGCATCCCCCATGGCGGGCCCCAGGCCCGGCGGGTGGAAAACCGGGTCATCGGGATGGATTGCAATCCCTATCTGGCCATCGCCGCCTCGCTGGCGGCGGGCTATCTGGGAATGATGAAAAAGCTGCCCCCCCGCCCCGCCGTCGAGGTCGAGGTCTGGGAGACCGACGATGCCCTGCCCGCGAGCCTCGGCGAGGCGCTGGACATCTTCGAGGAGGCCGAGGAAATCCGCGCCGTGTTGGGCGAGGAGTTCTGCCAGCTCTATGGCGACATCAAGCGCGCCGAGAACGAAGAATATCAACGCGAGATTTCACCGTGGGAACGCCAGCACCTGCTGCTGAACGTCTGACGGCCTGATGGGAGAGAGAAGACAATGAACATGATCAGCAACCATATGCCGACGGCGGAATTGCAGGCGCTCGACGCGGCCCACCACGTGCACCCGTTCTCGGCCAACACCGCGCTCGGGCAGGAAGGCAGCCGGGTCATCACCCGCGCCAGTGGCGTGACCCTGACCGACAGCGACGGCCATGAAATCCTCGACGGGATGGCGGGTCTGTGGTGCGTCAATATCGGCTATGGCCGCGACGAGCTGGCCGAGGTGGCGGCGCGCCAGATGCGCGAGCTGCCGTTCTACAACACCTTCTTCAAGACCACCCATGTGCCGGTGATCGCGCTGTCGAAGAAGCTGGCCGAGCTGGCACCGGGCGATCTGAACCACACCTTCTTTGCCGCCGGCGGGTCCGAGGCCAATGACACCAATATCCGCCTGGTGCGGACCTATTGGCAGTTCAAGGGCAAGCCGGAAAAGAACGTCATCATCAGCCGCAAGAACGCCTATCACGGGTCTACCGTGGGGGCGGCCTCGCTTGGTGGCATGGCGGCGATGCATGCGCAGGGCGGCATCCCGATTCCGAATATCCACCATATCGGCCAGCCCAACTGGTGGGCCGAGGGCGGCGACATGACCCGGGAAGAGTTCGGCCTGAAGCGCGCGCGCGAGCTGGAAGAGGCGATCCTGGACCTGGGCGAGGACCGCGTCGCGGCCTTCATCGCCGAACCCGTGCAGGGCGCGGGCGGCGTGATCGTGGCGCCGGACAGCTACTGGCCCGAGGTGCAGCGGATCTGCGACAAGTATGACATCCTGCTGATTGCCGACGAGGTGATCTGCGGCTTCGGGCGTACCGGCAACTGGTTCGGATCGCAGACCGTGAACATCCGCCCCCATATCATGACCATCGCCAAGGGGCTGAGTTCCGGCTACGCGCCGATTGGCGGCTCGATCCTGTGCGACGAGGTGGCCGAGGTGATCGGGTCTGCCGATTTCAACCACGGCTACACCTATTCCGGCCACCCCGTGGCCGCCGCCGTGGCGCTGGAAAATCTGCGGATCATGGAAGAGGAAAACATCGTCGGCCATGTGCGCGACGTGGTGGGGCCCTACCTGAAGGCGAAATGGGAGAAGATGGTCGAGCATCCGCTGATCGGCGAGGCGAAGATCGTCGGCATGATGGGCTCGGTCGCGATGACCCCCGACAAGGAAAAGCGCGCGGCCTTCAAGGCGCCTGCGGGCACTGTCGGGCTGATCGCGCGCGACCGCTGCTTCGCCAACAACCTGGTAATGCGCCATGTGGGCGACCGGATGATCATCTCGCCGCCGCTGGTGATGACGCCCGACCATATCGACACGCTGATCGCGCGGGCCACCAAGGCGCTGGACGAGACCTATGCCATCGTCAAGGAACGGGGTCTGCTGGAAAGCGCCTGATCCCCATGGACCTGCTGACCGTCAATGACAGGCCGGGGGACTATCCCCCGTCCTTCTACGCCCATGCGGCCCCCCCCCTGCCCCGGTTTCCCACGGCGACGGGCGAGATCACCTGCGACGTGGCCGTGGTGGGCGGCGGGTTCACCGGGCTCTCTGCCGCGTGGCATCTGGCGAAGCGTGGCTATGACGTGGTGCTGCTGGAGGCAAGCCGCGTGGGCTTCGGCGCCTCGGGGCGCAATGGCGGGCAGGTCGGACAAGGCCAGCGGCTGGAACAGGATGAGCTGGAGGCGATGGTCGGGCAGGACCACGCCCGCGCGCTGTGGGATATCGCCAACCAGTCCGTCGACCTCGTGCGAGAGATCGCGGACCGCGACGAGGTGCGGGCCACGTTCCACCCCGGCGTGATCCACGCCGCGCACCGGGCGCGCTACGTGCCGGATTATGCCGCCTATGCCGAGAAGCTGCAGACCGAATACGGCTATGACCAGATCCGCGCGCTGGACCGGGAGGAGCTGCGCGCGCTGGTAAACTCCCCCGCCTATCACGGCGGCACTATCGACATGGGCGCGGGCCATATCGACCCGCTGGAACTGGCGCTTGGGCTGGCGCGGCTGGCCAGTGGCGCGGGCGCGCGCATCTTCGAGATGTCGAAGGTGGAGCGGCTGGAGCAGGGCGAGCCCGCCCGGCTGGTGACGGCCACGGCGCGGGTCACGGCGCGCCATGTCGTGCTTGGCTGCAACGGCTATCTCGGCGGGCTGGTGCCTCAGGTCGCGGCGCGGGTCATGCCGATCAACAATTACGTGGTGGCGACGGAGCCGATTGGCCCTGACCGGCAGGAAGAGATCATTCGCGGCAATCACGCGGTCGCGGACAGCAAGTTCGTGGTGAACTATTTCCGCTTTTCCGACGATCACCGGCTGCTCTTCGGTGGCACCGAAAGCTATCGCTACCGCTTCCCCCGCGATATCGCGGGCGCGGTGCGTCGGCCTTTGGAGGAGATCTTCCCGCAACTGAAGGGCGTCACGATCACCCATGGCTGGGGCGGCACGCTTGGCATCACCATGAACCGGATGCCGCATTTCGAGCGGGTGGCGGGCAATATCCTGAGCCTGTCGGGCTATTCCGGCCATGGCGTCGCGATGGCGACGCTGGCAGGTCAGATCGCGGCGGAGACGATTGCGGGACAGGCGGAACGCTTCGACGTGATGGCCAGCGTTCCGACCCCGCGCTTTCCCGGTGGGGTGGCGATGCGCTGGCCGCTTCTGGTGCTGGCGATGCTGTGGTTTTCCCTGCGCGATAAGCTTTGAGCGATTTCGCCGCCTCCGGCGTCGACCCGCGCGGCCCTTGCGGGCCGCGTTCAACTGGCTGGTGGTGCAGATCGGTGCCTGCGGCACCGATCCGGCCCAAATGCTCTTCTCAAGAGCATTCCACAGAGGGGGCGCTGCCCCCGTCGCCTGACGGCGACTCCCCCGAGGTATTTGGGCCAAGCTGAAAGAGAAAAGGGTTGCCCGAATGTGGACTGCTTGGCATTGTCAATCGAAAGCCGTGCAGCCGAGGGAGGCCCCGGTCCGATGTTCAGCCGCTCGATATCAGTCGCCATGGCCTTTCTGGGTGTGGCGGCCTGCCAGCAACAAGCGCCGGATGCGGAGGGTGGGGCAATGTTCTATCGGGCAACCTGCGCGACCTGCCACATGCCGGGAAGCACCCCGCAGGGCCCCGATCTGACACAGCTGGCCGCTTTGAATGGTGGGTCCTTTCCAGTGGAGGAGGTGACACGGATCATCGACGGGCGGGCGGAGCTGCGGGCCCATGGGTCACCCATGCCGGTCTGGGGTGCGATCCTGACTCCGCCGGAGGTCCGCGATCTCGCGGCTTATCTCGCGACAATCCAGCATTAGACTGGCATTGAGCCGTTGTCAGGCGAACAGAGCTTTGCGAGCCATCGGCAAGGTGGCGAGACCCTAGGGCCAAGAGCATTGAAATCGGAGGGCATAATTGCCATCGTCAACAGGTGACTTCGGGCATCTTTGGAGGGCATGACATGTTCGGACGGAAGCGAAACGCGGCTATGGCCTTGGCCATCCCTGTCATTGTTGGCGCCTGTCAGCCCGCGGTCGAGCCCCCGACGGGGGCCGAACAGGTCTATCGAGACACCTGCCTGCTGTGCCATGCCGCCAGTGGGCCCGGTGCCTCAGCCCCCGATCTGACCACGCTGTCGGCCGTGAATGGTGGCAGCTTCCCGATGGCAGAGGTGATTGCGATCATCGACGGGCGCGCGGGCGTTCGGGCCCATGGCTCGCCCATGCCGGTCTGGGGGGCACGTCATTCGGATGCAGAGATCGAGGCGCTGGCCGACTACCTGGCAACCATCCAGCAATAAGGGGACCCCGGGGGCGGGACATCCCCCGGGGTCCCGGCGCGGAGAAGCGGGGGGACAGACTGCTCGATCGCTCCGCGCCGTTTGCGCGCGGTTCAGTCGGCGGAGAGGCTTTCGGCAAGGCGCATCAGCTGCACCGCTTCGAATCGGTAGCCGAACTCATCCTCGCCGCGATTGGCATTGGCGAGCGCGATGGCATCCGCATAGGTCCAGTCGCCCAGGAAATCCGATCCGCGCAGCAGCTGGCCGAAGCCCGCGATGGCGGCGGCGAAGGCGGCCTCGGGGTCGGGGCTGTCGGTCATCTCGATGGGGAACTCGATGAGTTCGCTTTCCTCCGCGCCCGGTTCCTTCCAGCGCAGGCGCAGGAAGCCCAGTTCGTCGGAATGCTCGCCTGCTTCGGCCTCTGGTGTGTCGCTGGCATAGCGCAGCGGATCGGTCAGGCGGGCGGGGCTGCCCACGGGCGTGACCTCGTAGAGCGCCGTGACGGCATGGCCCGCGCCAAGTTCGCCTGCATCCACGTCGTCATTGTTGAAGTCTTCGCGTGCCAGGGCGCGGGTTTCGTAGCCGATGAGCCGATATTCGGCGATCACGGCGGGATTGAACTCCACCTGGATCTTGACGTCATCGGCAATCGGGAAGAGAGCCCCGGCCAGCTGATCGACCAGCACCCGGCGGGCTTCGCTCAGCGTGTCGATATAGGCGGCGGTGCCATTTCCGTTCTGGGCCAGCGCCTGCATCGTGTCGTCCTGCAGGTTGCCACGCCCGAAGCCGAGGACGGACAGGTAGGTGCCGCTGTCGCGCTGATCGGTGATGAAATCGGTCAGCTCATCGGGGTTGGAGATGCCGACGTTGAAATCACCATCGGTGGCCAGCAGAACGCGGCTGACCTCGCCCTCCTCCGACATCTCGGAGGCCAGTCGGTAGGCCTCGCGCAGCCCGCCCGCGCCGTTGGTGGAGCCGCCGGCCTGAAGACGGGTGAGCGCGGCTTCGATGGCGTTGCGGTCACTGGCCGGGGTCGGGTCGAGCGCAACGCCCGCGCTACCCGCATAGGTCACGATGGCGACCTCGTCCTCGGGGTCCAGCCGGTCCAGCATCAGGCGGAAGGACTGGATCAGAAGCGGCAGCTTCGACGGGTCGTTCATGGAGCCCGACGTGTCGATCAGGAAGACGAGGTTCAGGGCCGGGCGGTCCTCGATGGCGGGCAGATCGCCCTGCAAGCCGATGCGGACCAGTCGGGTGTCAGGGTTCCACGGGGTCTCGAACACGTTCACCGTGGGGCGGAAGGGGCTGATATCGTCGGCATCCGGCGCGGCGTAATCATAGGGGAAATAGTTGATCATCTCCTCGATGCGCACGGCGTCGGGGTTGGGCATCTGGCCACGGTTGAGAGAGGAGCGCAGAAGCGACCAGGAGGCGGTGTCAACGTCGATCGAGAAGGTCGAGACCGGGTCATCGGCCACGACACGCAGGGGATTGTCATCCTCGTTGGCGTATTCCTCGGTATCGGCCGGAGGCGGGGCGACGATATCGGGCGAGGCGATCAGGCCGCCGGGGGCGACCACGCCGCGCGAATTCAGAACGGCGCTGTTGCCATAGCCCTGCTGCTGGATGGCCCCACCCCCCACATCACCGCTGGAATGGAGGGAGAAGAGCCCATCGGTCGGGGCAGGCGACGGCGGGGCCATGGGTTCGGCCAGGATCACCGGTGCAATCTCGACCCGTTCGGTATCCCGCAGAGTGACCCGTCCGACCTCTTCCGACGTGTCCGCCACGGCAAGATCTCCATCCTCGGTGGCCCCGGTGTCCTGCGCCTGTTCACGGTCCACGCCGGTCACGATCTCGGGTTCGGAAATCACCGGGCCACTATCGACGGGCGGGCGCAGCAGGTTTTGCCCCTGCGGGCTGAGAAACAGGAAGCCAACGGCAACGATGGCGGTGGTGGCGGTCAATCCGCCAAAGGCAGTACGGGAAATCAGCATGTCAAAAGCTCCTTTGAAAAAGCCCCCCGTTTGGGGACGATCAGAGCTTTGACGGGCCTCGGTCCGCGATCCTTGGGCCGTTTGGAAATTTTTTTTCGCCAGGGCCAGATTTTCGGCCCGGCGCGCGGGATCGGCGGCCGGGGTGGCCGCTGTCATGGCCGACCTCAGGTCGTCCAGATCGAAGTCATCGGTGCGGGGGGTCATGTCGACTCCTCCTCGTTTCGTATACGGGCGAGCGCCTTCTTGGCCTCGGATATGCGCCAGCTGACCGTGCCTTCGGAGACACCCAGGATCTCGGCCACCTGCGAATGGGTCAGGTCGTCGAGCACCAGAGCCAGCGTGTCGCGCAAGCTGTCGGAAAGCTGCGCCATGGCGCGATAGAGCCACGCGACCTGCGCGCTCTCTTCGGCGGCGGCCTTGCGGCGGTTGACCTCCCAATCGCCCCAGCCTTCGGCGGCGCGGGCATGGGCGGCGGCGCGGCGGCGGCGGTCGGTGGCGGCGTTCACGGCCACACGGTAAAGCCATGTCGTCACCTGCGCCTGCCCCCGATAGCTGGCCAGTTTGGCCGGAAGGGCCGCACAGATATCCTGCGTCAGATCCTCGGCCTCGGCCCGCGATCCGGTCAGCCGGAAGGCCAGCGCAAAGAGCCGGTCATAGTGACGCGACAGAAGCGCCTCGAAGGCGTCCGCGTCGCCACCGGCAGCCGCAAGGGCCAGATCCTGATCCGTTACACTCATGCGCATGTCTTTCCTTGGACGCAGCCTAGACCGCGATCCTTGGGAAGAAAGTGAAATTTTCTTTGGGGCAGGCGCGCGCTTTTTCAGCGCTGCCTTTCGAGGCCCGAAAACCGCGATTTCAAGAAATCGAAATGAATGCCCTAAAATACTAATTTCATTGACGAAAACCGGATTCATCCGCATTCAGAGAGGGTATTTCAGCTTTGTGCAGGAGCGCAGCGCATGGGGATTTCCTATATCAAGCAGGGGGCCGCCCCCGATGTTCAGGACAACCGGGACCTGACCGATCAGGTTGCCCTGATGCTGCGGGTGATCGAGACCGAAGGCGAAGACGCCGTGCGCCGCATGGCCGCGCAATTCGACAAGTGGGAGGGCGATATTCTGCTGTCGGACGAGGACCGCGCCCGCGCCATTGCCCGCGTGCCCGAAGAGGTCAAGCGCGACATCCGCTATGCCCATGACAATATCCGCCGCTTTGCCGAAGCGCAGCGCGCATCGGTCACGGATTGCGAGATCGAGCTGGCGCCGGGGCTGGTGGCGGGGCAACGGCTGATCCCGGTCTCCGCCTCGGGGTGTTATGTGCCGGGCGGGCGCTATGCGCATGTGGCCTCGGCCCTGATGACGATCACCACGGCGAAGGTGGCGGGTGTGCCGCATATCACCGCGACCTCGCCTGCGAAGCCCGGACAGGGCATCCCCGATGCCATCGTCTTCACCATGGACCTTGCAGGCGCCGACGCGATCCTGGCGCTTGGCGGGGTGCAGGCCGTGGCCGCCATGGCGCATGGGCATTTCGGCCTGCCGGGGGCGGATATTCTGGTGGGGCCGGGCAATCAATATGTGGCGGAGGCCAAGCGGCAGCTATTCGGCCCCATCGGCATCGACATGGTGGCGGGGCCGACCGACAGCATGGTCATCGCCGATGGCACCGCCAATCCCGAAACCGTGGCCTGGGATCTGGTGGGCCAAGCCGAGCATGGCTATAACTCGCCGGTCTGGCTGGTCACGAATGACGCGGTTCTGGCGCAAAGCGTTCTGGGTATGGTGCCCGGCCTGATCGAGACGCTGCCCGAGCCCAATGCGGAAAACGCACGGCAGGCCTGGGCGCGGCATGGCGAAATCATCCTGTGTGACAGTTTCGAGGAGATGGCGCGGGTGGCCGATGACTATGCACCCGAACATCTGCATGTGCAGGCGGAGGGGCTGGATTGGTGGCTCAACCGGCTGCGGGTTTATGGCTCGCTTTTCCTGGGGGCGGAAACCACCGTGGCTTTCGGCGACAAATGCGCCGGGCCGAACCACGTGCTGCCCACATCGGGGGCGGCGCGCTATACGGGCGGGCTGTCGGTGCACAAGTTCCTGAAAACCGTGACCTGGCAGCGGGCGACCGAAGACGCTGCTCGGCCCGTGGCAGAGGCAGCGGCGCGGATTTCGCGGCTGGAGGGCATGGAAGGCCATGCGCGCACGGCGGATATCCGGCTCAGGGGGTAGCGGGGGAGGTGGGCAAACTGCCCACCCTACGACCTCAGATGCGGAACAGGGGCTGCAACAGGCGCGGCAGGACGCTGTGGAAGCGCAGCGGCGCGTCGGTTGCGGCGAGGCAGATGCAGGGCAGACCCTCACCGGCGACGGGGGTATGATCCAGCTCTTCGTCGGCCACTTCCAGATCGCCCACGCCGAAGGCGCCGGTTTCATCGCTGAAGCTGCCTTGCAGGACCAACGTCATCTCGATCCCGTTATGGCCGTGATCGGGCACCGCGCGGCCCGGCGGAATGTAGAGCAGCCGCAGGCTGCCGTCCGGCCCATCCATCAGGATCGACTGGCGCACCCCCATGCCAAGGCTTTTCCAGCGCGGTTCACGGCTTTTCAAAGCCGCCATCACCGGACCGGGATAGATGCCCTTGCGCTTCGGCGCGGGGAGGTCTTCGGGCGCGGGGGCGTCCAGCAGCGCCAGCACATCGGCCTTCAACGCGTCGGACAGGTCAACCGCTCCGCCCTCTTCCAGCACGGCACCACCGGCCATCTCATGCGCCTGCATCCCGGCCCGACAGGTCGCGCACATGGACACATGCGTTGCCACCACGGTCTCGAAGACCGGCGGCAGGGTGCCAGCGGCATAAGCCGCGAGCATCGGCTCGGGGATGTGATGGGTAATGTCACTCATGGCTCTCGTAGCTCTTTCAACTCGTGCCGCAACCGGTCCAGCCCTAGCCGGATGCGGGATTTGATGGTGCCGAGCGGCAGCCCGGTCTGATCGCGGATTTCCTGATGTGTCAGATCGCCCAGATAGGCTTTCTCGATCATCGCGCGCTGTTCGGGTTTTAGGCGGCTGAGCGCCTGTTTCAACTTCCCTGCTTCCTGTTCCATGGCCAGCACCTGTCCGGCATCCGGCTCATGGTCGTCTTCGTGTTTCAATTCTTCGGGCATCGTGCGGCCCGTGCGGCGGATCGTGTCGATCTGGCGGTTGCGGGTGATCTGGTAGATCCAGCCAGACACCTGCGCCCGTTCCGGGTCGAACTGCGCCGCCTTGTGCCAGACCGTCAGCATGACGTCCTGCACGATCTCTTCGGCCAGCGCCGCGTCCATGCCGCCCCGCATCACGAACCCCTTGAGGCGTGGCGCGTAATAGTCGAACAGTCGCGCAAAAGCCGCCTTGTCGCGCGCATCGCGCACGGCCAGCATCCACGCGGTCTGGTCTGTCATGTCCTGCCCGTCAGTCACGGCTTTCCTGTCCCTTTGCACGCGCCGCGCCAAGCGCTCTGTCCGCGCCCTGCCCGTGTCCCGTGCCATGTCAGCCGTCATCAACATACGATCTCTACGCAGGGGTGCAAATTCCGGATCATTTTTGATCCGATCTTTTTCGGCCCCCGTATTCCTTGCACCACGCACACGGAGACGCCCATGTCCTTTGACGCCCCCTTTCGCCCTGCCCGCCGCATTGCCATTATCGGTGGCGGCATTTCTGGGCTCGCTGCCGCATGGCTGCTGTCGCGCACGGATTCCGTCACGCTTTACGAGGCCGAGCCGCGCTTGGGGGGACATGCCCGCACCGTGATGGCGGGCAAGACAGGGGATCAGCCGGTCGATACCGGCTTCATCGTCTTCAACTACGCCAACTATCCGCACATGACCCGCATGTTTCAGGATCTGGACGTGCCCGTGGTGAAAAGCGACATGAGCTTCGGGGCCACGGTGGATAATGGCCGCATCGAATACGGGCTGAAGGATCTCGACGCGCTTCTGGCGCAGAGATCCAACCTCGCGCGCCCCGGCTTCCTGAGGATGCTGCGCGATATCCTGCGCTTCAATGCGCGGGCCGAGGAACTGGCGAAGGATGACAGCGCCACCATCGCCGACCTGATGCGCGACCTGAAACTGGGCCGCTGGTTCCGCGACTATTACCTCGTGCCCCTGTCCGGAGCGATCTGGTCCACCCCGCCCGAACAGATCCTGTCTTTCCCCGCCAAGGCGCTGGTGCAGTTCTTCCGCAACCATGCGCTCATGTCGACATATGGTCAGCACCAGTGGTGGACGGTGGACGGCGGCAGCCGCGAATATGTCAGCCGGCTGGAGACGTATCTGCGCGCGGCCGGGGCCGATCTGAGCGTGGGCCAGCCGGTCAGATCCGTGCGGCGGTCGGGCGGGGCGGCAACGGTTGTGTCAGAACAGGGGGCAGAGGTCTTCGACCATGTCATTTTCGCCTGCCATTCCGATCAGGCGCTTCGGCTGCTGGATCGTCCCACGAAGGACGAACAACAGGCTCTGTCCGCCATCCGCTTTCAGGATAACGAGGTCTGGCTGCACCGCGACCCGGCCCAGATGCCCAAGCGGCGCAAGGTCTGGTCCTCCTGGGTGTATCAGGCCGAGCAGAATGCCGACAGCCAACGCATCGGCGTCAGCTACTGGATGAACCGGCTGCAGAACATCCCCGAGGATGACCCCCATTTCATCACCCTGAACCCCGCCCGCCCGATCCGCGAGGATCTGGTCTATGACCAGACCACATTCGCCCATCCGGTCTTCGACCTTGCGGCGCTGCGCGCACAGGGGCAACTGCGCGAGATGCAGGGGCGCAACAACACCTGGTTTGCCGGGGCTTATACGCGCCACGGCTTCCACGAGGACGGGTTCGCCAGTGCCGTGCGCATCGCCCGCGCGCTTCAGGACCAGCAGCAGGTCATCGCCGCATGAGCCACTGGCCCGAACATCTGCAAAGCCAGACCACCCACGCACGGCGGGGCGGCATTCGGCACGCGTTCACCCATGGGGTGGATTTCGTACTGATCGACCCTGTTGTCCGCGAGGGCCCCGCGCTGTTTGCCCGGAACCGCGCGGGGCTCTATTCCGTTCAGGATCGCCACCATGGCGGGGCGCCCGGTAAGGGACGCGGTGTTGTCTGGGCACAAGAGGTTTTCGCCGCCCATGGCCTGACCGACGCGCGCATCCTGTTGCTGACACAGCCCGCCTTTCTGGGCCGCGTTTTCAACCCGGTCAGCTTCTGGCTGGCCTTTCGCGGCGACGATCTGGTCGCGGTGATTTCCGAGGTGACCAACACCTTCGGGGACCGCCACAGCTATCTCTCCGCCCTTCCCGGCTTTGCCCCGATCCAGCCGCAGGATGTGCTGGAGGCGGTGAAACTCATGCATGTGTCCCCCTTCCAGGAGATCAAGGGCGGCTACCGGTTCCAGTTCCGGGTGACCCCGGACCGCATCGCCATCCGCATCGGTCATGAAAACGGTCCCGAGGGCGTGGTTGCCACCCTGACCGGCACCCGCCGCCCGATGACCAATGCCACGCTTCTGGCCGCCGCCATCCGCCGCCCCGCAGGCACCGCGCGCACTTGGGTTTTGATCCACTGGCACGCGCTCCGCCTGAAACTGAAAGGGGCGCTCTACCGCCCCCGCCCCGACGCCCCCACAGAAGAGGTAAGCTGATGCTGTTCCTGACCGCCCGCGTGAAACGCGATTTTCTGGAAAGCTGTGGCCAGATCACAGACGGCAGCCTGCGCCTGCGCACGCCCGAGGGCGAGGTCTACGATTTCGGCCAGGGTCTGCCCGAGGCTGAAATGACGCTCCACGACTGGTCCGTCGTCACCGCCTGCGCCGCCAAGGGCGATATCGGGTTGGGAGAGACCTATCTGGCGGGGCTCTGGGACACGCCTTCGGTCGCGGATCTCTGCCAAGTTGCGCTGATGAACATGGAGCGGCTGGAAAGCTTCGTCTATGGCGGCTTCTGGGCGCGCATCGGCTACCGGCTGCTCAACACCGTCATGCGGGCCAATTCCCGCGCCGGGGCGGCGCGCAACATCCGCAAGCATTACGATGTGGGCAACGAGTTCTACGCGCTTTGGCTCGACCGGGGGATGACCTATTCCTCCGCCCTCTTTGCCGAAGGCGACAGCGACCTGACCCGCGCGCAGCACCGCAAGAACGCCCGCATTCTGGGACAGTTGAGCGGCGACAGCGTGCTGGAAATCGGCTGTGGCTGGGGCGGCTTTGCCGAGGCGGCCGCCGACCGGGGCCACCGTGTGACCGGCCTGACCCTCTCGCCAAGTCAGAAAGGCTATGCCGATGCCCGCCTTGATGGCCGGGCCGAGATCCGCCTTCAGGACTACCGCGACACGCGCGGGCGCTTTGACAATATCGTGTCGATCGAGATGGTGGAGGCCGTCGGCGAACGCTACTGGCCCACCTATTTCGGAGCTTTGAAAGACCGGCTGGCAGACGGGGGCCGCGCGGTGCTTCAGGTCATTACCGTGCCCGACGACTATTTCGGCATCTACCGGCGCGGGTCCGACTTTATCCGCTCGCATATCTTCCCCGGCGGTATGTTGCTGTCTCCGGCCGTGATCCGGGATCAGGCGACGCGGGCCGGGCTTCAGGTGGTCGATGATTTCGCCTTCGGGCATCACTACGCGGCCACAACCAAGGCGTGGCAAACCCGCATGGACGCGGAACAGCGCCGCATCGCCCGCCTTGGCCTGCCGGAGGAGTTCCTGCGGGGCTGGCGGTTCTATCTTGGCTCCTGCACGGCGGCCTTCCTGACCGGACAGACCGGGGTGCATCAGGTTGCGCTGGCCCATGCGGAGGAAGCACGCTGATGACCTATGTTTTTGCAGCCCTGACCCTGACACTGATCCTCTGGCTCGCGTTCCGCGCGCGGTTCAGCTTTCGCCGCCAGACGCCAGAGTTCTACGCAGAGACTGGCCCAGATTTCGACATCCGCCGCCATCTGAACGGCCCCATCCACTGCGAGGGCGTGATCTATGGCCCGCTTGGCACCGTGACCTCCCGCTTCACCGCCGATATGCAGGGCGAATGGGCAGGGGCGACCGGCACGCTGGCCGAGCATTTCCGTTATGCGGGTGGCGGAACCCAGGACCGAAAATGGTTCCTCAACGTGGCCAATGACGGAACCTTCACCGCCACCGCAGACGATATCATCGGCACCGGACGCGGGGTGATCTCAGGGGCCACAGTGTGCATGAACTATCGCCTGAAACTATCCGAGGACGCGGGCGGCCATGTGCTGGACGTCACCGACTGGATGTACCTGATGGACAATGGCGTGATCATGAACCGGTCCGAGATGCGCAAATACGGGCTGCGCGTGGCCGAACTGGTCGCCACCATGCGCCCCGCCGCCTGATATGTTCCGGGGCAAGACCTATTGGCTGATCGGCGCGTCCGAGGGGCTTGGGCGTGCTTTGGCCGGACTCATGGCGGCTGAAGGCGCGCATATGATCCTGTCCGCCCGGAATGCCGAGCGGCTGGAGGCGCTTGCCGCCACCCTGCCCCACGCCCGCGCCCTGCCGATGGACGTGACCGACAGCGGATCAGTACAGGCAACGGTCGCGGATCTGGGCGAGATCGACGGAGTGATCTACTGCGCCGGGGCCTATGAGCCGATGACCGCACAGGCGTGGAACGTGGAAGAGGCGCTGAAAGTCTCGGAAGTCAACTTCACCGGCGCCCTGCGCAGCCTCGGCCATGTGGTGCCCCGAATGGCAGACCGCGGCAGCGGCCATATCGTCCTTATAGGGTCGCTTGCCGGGTTCCGGGGGCTGCCCGGTGCCATCGGTTACAGCGCCAGCAAGGGCGCGCTGATGCAACTGGCCGAGAACCTGTTCATGGACCTGCGCGGCAGCGGGGTGACAGTCCAGCAGATCAACCCCGGCTTCATCAAGACCCGGCTGACCGAGAAGAACAGCTTCGACATGCCCTTCATCCTGTCGCCCGAGGAGGCCGCCGCAAAGACCCTCAGGGCCATGAAATCCCGCCGCTTCGCCACGTCCTTTCCGTGGCCGATGGCTGCCTTCTTCCGGCTTGGCTCCGTCCTGCCCATCCGCCTCTTCCGCCGGATGCTGAGCTGATCAGAGCCACTTCTTCCACTTGAACACCAGATAGCAGCCAACCGCCGAGGCCAGCATCAGCGCCAGCGCCGCCGGGTAGCCCCAGGGCTGCGCCAATTCCGGCATCACGGCGAAATTCATCCCGTAGATCGACGCGACCAAAGTGGGCGGCAGGAACAGCACCGCCAGAACCGAGAAGATGCGGACCGTGGAATTCTGTACCAGGGTGATCATCCCGAGCGTCGCATCCACGCTCAGGCCGATGCGCGACGACAGGTAGTCGCTATGTTCCGACAGCGCCTCGATATCGCGCTGCAGCCCCGCGACCAGCCCGGCCACCGCCGCGCCCCGCTCGCCGGACTCGAAGAAGCTGAGGGCGCGTTCCAGCGTCAACAGCGCCAGGCGGATCCGGCCAATCGCCTCGCCCTGCAAGCCCACCTGTCTCAGCGTCGCCTGCAACGCATCGGGGTCGCGCCCGGCATCGCCCGCGAAGACCTGCCGCGTGGTGTCGTCCAGCACCCGGCCAACGCCTTCCAGCAGATCGGCCAGCCGCGCCACGATCTCTTGCGCCAGCCCCAGAAACACCCGTTCCGGCGCGTCGATCCCGGCCGAGGACTGCCCGGCCCGCCCCGGATAGGTGAGGAACGGGCGGGGCTGGTGATGGCGCACGCTGACCAGACGGTCGGCCGTCAGGATGAACGCCACCGGCGCGGCGACCTGGTTTCCCTCGCCATTCTCACCGGTCAGCACCACCGTCAGCACCTCGGCCCCCTCGTCGCGATACAGCCGGTTGGACAGCTCGATCTCTTCCATCTCGGCAAGGCTCGGCACGTCAATCCCCAGCTTGGCCATAAGTGCGACCTCTTCAGGCGTGGGCTGAAACAGGTCGACCCAAAGCGCCTGTCCCGGCTCTGCCACCTGCAAGGCACGGCCTGCACACATATACGCCGTCAGCATGCGAAATCTCCGATCCTTGTCTGTCCCCGGATTGTCCGGGCAAGCCTATCAGACTTCCCAGGCGAAAGCGGTCGCCAGATTTGCCCGCCTCCGGACCCGCCCCTTCCTGACTGAAAAAATGTTCCCCAATTTCCCCGCCCGCGCCGCGAACCTGCCACAAAGCCGGGCCACATTCTGCGAACCCGTTATTGCAAGGAGACTTAGAATGACCCTCTACCTGGCCTGTATTGCCACTGTCGTATGCTGCACCATGGGCGCCAACGCGCTTTACAAATTCATCGTTTCCCGTCGTGAAGACAAGGGCGACATCGCGGACGCCGTGGCATAAGTCTGATGACAGCCACGCGCCACCGCGAGGCGCGAGCAGAGACATGAAAACGGCATCTTCCGGGGTGCCGTTTTTCATTTTCCCTCAGGCGGCGCGGAAATCGCTCGGGGTCCGGCCGGTCCAGCGGCGAAAGGCCCGCACGAAGGACGAGGGTTCGGAAAACCCCACCAGATAGGCGGTCTGGTTGACCGACACCTTGCGCGCCGACAGGTAATCGCAGGCCATCCGCCGGCGCAGCGCGTCATGCACCCCGCCAAAGGTCGCGCCTTCCTCTTTCAGTCGCCGATACAGCGTCTGGCGGCTCATCCCCAGGTCCGCCGCCATCCTGTCCATCGAAATATCGCCCTCGTGCAGAATGGCCATCAGCCGCGCTTCCACCTGCGCCCTGACCGACCCGTCTCGTGACAACTGTTCCAGCAGCTGATCGGCGCGGCTGGCGAAGATGCCAAAGACATATCGGCTGGTCTCCTCCCACTCGACCTCCAGCCATCTGGGGTCGATCCGGATCGCATTGCGCGCCGCGCCGAAACGGACGGGCACGCGGTAGAGCGCCTCATAGGCGGCGGCATGCGGCGGGGCGGGGTAACTCACCTCCATCTCCAGCGCGAAATCCGCCTGTGGAAAGCTGCGCCGGAATTCTCCGATGAAGCGGGCGAAGGCAGTTTCGGTCAGCGCCGGAAAGCTGTTGGGATCGGGCCGGTTGTCCACGATCCAGATCTGCCCGTTTTCCGGGCTGACGCTATAGCGTTCCGCCCCGTTCATGATGTCGAGCTCCACCATCAGCTTGGCATAGCGGTTGAGCTGCACCATGGACTCCGCCATCGAGGCAGAGGAATGCACGATCAACCCGACGATCGAGACCTCCTCCAGCTTGGTGCCAAGGCTGTAGCGGATGGGCAAGGCCCCGTCCCCGGTGGCCGCACAGGCGGCCTCGATCAGCGCCTTGTAGGCCCCCAAAGGCACTCGCGCATCCTGATCGGACAGGTCCATGCCCGCCAGACCCGAGGCCGCGAGCAACCCCGCCCGGTCCGCGCCCCCGGCCACTGCGTAGTCCAGAAATCCCTTCACGATCCCCGCCGCCGCCGTCGGGCCTGTCGCTGCAATCATACCGTCATTCCAATCGCTATGTCCCAGACCTAGCCGCGCTGGCACGAATTGCCAACAGGTTGAAACGCGGGGTCATGGCGATGACACGAAGCACGGCCTAGATCGCGTTCATCGAAACACCCCAAGGACGACCCCCATGAAATCCTGCCTGATCACCCGCCTGTCCCGGCGGCGCCTTGGCCTCTGGTCCAGCCCGCTCTCCGCCCTGCCCGACCGGTTGCGCGCCGATATGGGCCTGCCCGATCGTCCCGCACAACTGCCCGCGCGGCCCTTTTTCTTCCTCACGCCCCTCATGAAACTCTGAAAGACCTGCCTCCATGAAACCCGTTATGTTCCTCACCCCCCTGATGATCGCCGCGCTGGTCTCGGCCTGCGCCGAAAGCGGTGCCAACTACGCACCGGTTCTCGATGGCGAACCGACCGCCGCCTATGCGCACGACCTGCGCGCCTGCCAGGCACTGGCCGCCAACCAGCGCCAGTTCGACCGCCAGACCGCCGGCAGTGCCGCGCTTGGCGCGGGCGTTGGGGCGCTGGCCGGTGTCGCCGATGACGACGTCAGCGAGTCCGAAGGCATCGCCGCCGGTCTGGTCGTCGGCGCATTGGTCGGGGCCGCCGCAGGCGCGGGCGACGCCAGCGACCGGCGCGAATCCATCGTCGTGGAATGCCTGCGCGGGCGTGGTCACAGGGTGGTAGGCTGACCCGCTCGGCGGCACGAAACTGTTCCTGAAGATAATTGCGAGGCTCCCCGGCCTCCGACGATGGCACTGGCGAAAACGCCGCCCACCTCGCGCTCAACCGGCATCATCACCCCGCAGCTTTCATCTTGGCAAAAATACCTCCGCCGGAGGCATCCCGCCCTCACCACCGATCCAGCCGCCCGTGATGGCACACGGACCCCGCGCGACGCCCCTGACACACGCGCTCCCGTCCGACCCGGCGCGCACCGTTCTCCTCCCGCGCGGGGAAGGGCCTTCGAAGGCCCTTGTAAAGAGGTTTCGAAACCTCTTCCCCCCGCAAACGGCAAGGTTTCGCGCCCGATCGGGTCAACTCGGAAATCAGAGTTTCGTCTGCACGCATGGTGCACGGGGGGTGTACAGGGGGTGTACGCATGGCACCCCCCTCTTGTCGCGGCGCCTAGCGCCCCTTCCAGACCGGATCTCGCCCCTCGGCAAAGGCCTTCGATCCCTCCAGCTGATCCTCTGACCGATAGAGCGTTTCCACCGTCTCGAACTGGCTCCTGGTGATCTTGTTCATGGCGTCCTGGAACTTCATGTCCTCCGCCTCGCGCACGATCTCCTTGATCGCCGCATAGACCAGCGGCGGCCCGGAAGCCAGCAGGTCCGCCATCTCGCGCGCTTTGGCAAGCAATTGATCTGCCGGGTAGATATGGTTCACGAAGCCCCACCGTGCGGCTTCCTCCGCATCCAGCCAGCGGCCCGTGAACAGCATCTCCATGGCGATGTGATAGGGGATGCGCTTGGGCAGCTTGACGCTCGCGGCATCGGCCACGGTGCCGGATCGGATCTCGGGCAGCGCAAAGCTGGCGTGATCTGCGGCCAGGATGATGTCAGCCGACAGCGCCAGTTCCAGCCCGCCACCGCAGCAGATCCCGTTAACCGCTGAAATCACTGGCTTATTCAGCCCGCGCAATTCTTGAAGCCCGCCGAAACCACCCTTGCCGTAATAGGCGTCGACCGGGTCGCCCTCGGCAGCCGCCTTCAGATCCCACCCAGCGCAAAAGAACTTCTCGCCGCCGCCCGTGACAATCGCCACGCGCAGGTCGGGATCGTCCCGGAACTCGGTAAAGACCTCGCCCATGATCTGGCTGGTTCTCATGTCGATCGCGTTGGCCTTGGGCCGGTCCAGCGTGACCTCCAGCACATGGCCACGGCGTTCCGTGCGGACGGGGGTGTCTGTCATCTGTCCTCTCCGATTGTGATCAGCGCATCGGCGGCAACGGCCTCCGACGGGGTGCATATGAGCGGGTTGATCTCGATCTCTTCCAGCCGCGCAGCCTCCGCCTCAACGAAGCTTTGAACGGCCATCACGGCATCCAGCACCGCCTCCAGGTTAGCCGCAGCCGCCCCGCGATATCCAGCCAGAAGCGGTGAAATCTTCAGTTTTTTCAAAGCGCCGCGAATGTCGTCGCGGGTCGAGGGCACCAACATGGACATCGTATCGCGCAGGATCTCGGTCAGCGTCCCCCCTGCCCCGAGGGTCAGGACAAAGCCATGCGCCGGGTCGCGGACGACGCCGACCAGCAGCTCCGCCACCATGCCTGTCACCATCTCTTCCACCAGGAAAGACGATGCCTGCATCCCCGCAGCCGACGCCTCGACATCAGCCGCATCCGCGAGGTTCAGCACCACCGCGCCCGCCTCGGTCTTGTGGGCCACGCCCTCGCCTTTCAGCACCACCGGAAAGCCGAGGCCCGCCGCGATCTCTGCCGCCTCAGAGGCCCCCATGGCCCGGCCCGATCCCGGCACCCGCACGCCGTGAGCGGCCAGCGCCGCCTTGGCCTGTGCCTCCGTCAGCGTCCTTGCGCCGACCGGATCGCCCGGCAACAGCACCGGCTCCGGCACCTCCCGCACCTGCCCCAGCCACGCCCCCAGATCGAGCGCCGCCAGCGCCTCGCCCATCCCCGAAAACGGCACGATCCCGCGCGCCACGGCCCGATCCGCCACCGCCTCGGGCAGGGTTTCCGGCAGGCTTGCCAGAATGCACATGCGTTTGCCGGTCGCGGCCTGTGTATCGGCGATGGCCTCCACCACCTTGTGCCAGTCACTGGCATCGCAGCGGTCCTCGCGGGGGAAGTCCAGCACCGCGCAGCCCATGGCCAGATCACCCTGCATCATGGCGCTGAAACAGCGGGTGGTGGCGGGCTGATCGCCCCAGATATAGGTGTGATAATCCAACGGGTTGGCCAACGCCACCTTCGGCCCCAAAGCCTCCGCCAGCGCCACCCTCTGGCCCGGTTCCAGCGGCGGAAAGACCAGCCCCGTCTCAACCGCCAGATCCGCCATCAGGCTCGCCTCACCGCCGGAACAGGACAGAGACCCGATCCGGTTCGACACGAGCGGCCCGCCCACATGCAGCAGTTTCAGCGTCTCCAGCATCTCGGCCAGCGTCCGCGCCTGTGCGATCCCGAGCCGCGCCAGCAGCGCCCGCCCGCCCGCATCGCTGCCCGCGACCGAGGCGGTGTGTGACACCGTCGCCGCCCGCGCCTGTTCCGAGGCCCCGATCCGCACCGCCACAATGGGCTTGCCTAACTCGCGCGCGGTGGCCGCCAGCGCCTCGAACCCGCGCAGGTCGGATATCCCCTCGATATGCAGCCCGAGCGCGGTGACGCGGGGATCGGCCAGCAACCCGCGCCCCATCATCGCCAGGTCGGTCTGCGCCTGGTTTCCCGCTGTCATGATATAGGCAATCGGCAGCCCGCGGGCCTGCATCGACAGGTTGCAGGCAATGTTGGAGCTTTGCGTGACAATCGCCACACCGCTCTCCACCGGCACCAGCCCATGCTGGTCGGGCCACAGAAGCGCCCCGTCCAAAGCATTGAGAAACCCATAACAATTGGGCCCCAGAACCGGCATATCCCCGGCCGCAGCAACCAAGGCACGCTGCAACTCCGGCCCGTCCGCCAGTTCCGCCTCCGCTTCCGCAAAGCCGCTGGCAAAGCATACCGCGCCGCCCGCGCCCATCTTCGACAGCAGCGCCACGGTTTCCACCGTTACATGCCGGTTCACGCCGATGAAAACCGCATCCGGCACCCCCGGCAGGTCTTCAACCCGCGCGAACACTGGCAGGCCCGCCATTTCGCTCCTGCGCGGATGCACGGGCCACAGATCACCCGAAAACCCGATCTTGAGGCATTCGCGCAGCACATTCGCACACCACGCCCCGCCACCGATCACCGCGATGCTCGCGGGCCGCAGCAACCGGTTCAGATCACGTCCCATAGGCTCCCTCGCACCTGCTTTCATCTTGGCAAAAATACCTCGGGGGGTCCGGGGGG
>NZ_JASHJX010000055.1 GCF_030732985.1 Nioella sp. MMSF_3534 | reverse complement strand
ATCAGGTCAACCGCCTTCTGCGCCGTCTTGCGCGCATCCAGAAAGACCGGACTCGCCTGCACGGCGGCAGCGGTGAAGGTCGCGAGTGTGGTAGCTGATGTCAACATGGCATTCCATACGATCTATTAAATTGTATATAATATGATATAGCAGACCTAATCTTATTGTTGCAACCTAATTCTCCTGTACGATGTAAGGGGATGTCGACGGCACCTAGGTTGTCGAGATGCGGTGCTGTCCGAAGGCCCAAGCTCGAAAGGAAACGTGGCGGTGGAGATCAACAAGGATGAGCTGGATTTTCAGCTCTCACCCAGCAAAATCGCCAAGGACGCCCTGGCGACCCTGCGTGCCCATACAGCGCGCACGACAGCTGCACTGAACAATCCCGGATACCGGGTACGCCGTGATCTCGCCTATGGCAGCGCACCGCGCCAGCGGCTCGACGTGATCGCGCCACCAGGTGACGGGCCATTCCCCTGTGTCGCCGTCATTCATGGTGGCTTTTGGCAGGAGGGTTCCAAGGCCGTTGCAGGTTTCGCGGTTGATGCATTTGCAAACAAGGGCTGGGCCACCGCGTTGATCGGCTACACACTCGCCCCGGACGCCTCCCTGACCGAGATCGTACACGAAGTAGGGAATGCCCTGAGTTTCCTGATGGAACAATCGGAGTCGCTTTCCCTGGATTCGACAAAGCTTGTGCTGGTGGGTCACTCGGCGGGCGGACATCTTGCTGCCGCGATGATCGCCGGCAAAGCCGGGCCGGAAGTCGCTCGTATGGTGTCCGGTGCCGTCCTGGTTTCCGGCGTGTTCGATCTTGCGCCGATTGCCGCCTCGTATGTCAATGATTTGGTCGGAATGGATCGCGAAGAGATCATGCATCTCTCGGTTTTGGAGTCTCCGCCAAAATCAGATGTACCCGTGCATGTGCTGGTAGGCTCGGACGAATCCGATGCCTTTCGCGGCCAATCTGATGCGCTGGCCCTGCACTGGAGGCCACACCTCTCCCGGTTAAGCAATCTCAACGCCCATGGCCGTGATCATTTTGATGTCTTGGATGAGCTGGCAGACGAAAACTCCCCTTCTTTCGAGCAGCTTAGGGCCATGCTTTCCTGAGCGTTGCCCATGCTTTACCAGCGCTCCGAAATAGGTTTGCAGAAGTGCGAAATCACACGATCAATAATTGAACTTGCGTTGCACATGACACCTTGTATGCAACTGTTTTAATTAACAAATCGCCATCACCCATCATCGGAGCAACGGACAGGCGTGCGGCTTTGGTAGCTGCGTTCAGGGGCATTCGGCGATCTCCTCGGAGCCATCCCGCCTCGGAACGGCCTCACTGTGCGGACCATACGCACACGGCATGCGCTGCGCCACCCTGCCCCGGCGAAGTCAGGCAATCGGCAAACGATTGGTCAGACAGCTTCCCAGGTCGAGCCTCGGTTCGGTCGCATTCCATCGCCGGATGATGCTCATCCGTCATTCATCTCGAAAGATCGACATTTGTTCAGCATTCAGCGAATGGCCCGGAGGCCTTCGCATGAAAAGTAGCTTAAACAAGCATTCTTGGTGACACAAGGAGTTGCAGGTCCAGGATGATTTTTCCATAATATAACCCTGCATCTCCATGCAAAAATCACCCACCGCCTTAAGAAATCAAATACCAAAACAGTCGGCAGTGGCAGCCAAATACCGGCGCAATATGACCGCAACTGTTGGCGATATCTATTAATAATTGATTCCCTCATAATTACCAAAATAGCCTGCCCCCATCAAGAAATTTATATGAAAGGACAGGCAACATATCGGTTGCAATATTTCGACCTCACTGGACTATGTAATACAAATGGAAAACGCCATCTGATTCCAAATTCAAACTTTTGAAAGGCACGGTCATGTTCGATATCACTACTGCGCGCGAAGTTGTGTATGGGGATGGGCAAGTCACCTACGCTTACCAGGACCATGATGATCCGAATACTTGGTATCTCGTGCCATCACCTCGAATTCGGACCATGGGCGGAGATCCGGTTTTCTCTGTCATCGAATATACCGAAAACGGCGGTGGCGTTTCCGGTGCCTGCACCTTCGAGGCGGATCTTGTGCAGCCAGAGGTGGCAAAGGCGGCGCTGGAGGCGGAGCTTGGAAAAACCGTCACCTGGGGCGGGTTCACATGGGTTGGCGGGAATGCCTATTTTCACTTTCTACGGGACGGCGCGCCGGAGATTCTGGTTGCGGAACCTTCGCTTTATGGAACCAACGTGGTGTCTTTTCAGGTCGAACTGGAAACGGCGGAACAGTTGAACGAGTTCAAGACCGCGCTCTCTCAGGGCGGCGGCAATTCCCCGTTCAGCATCGAATATGACATGCAGGTCCTGACCAAGCTGCTCGGGGCGAAGGCGACTGTTTCCTATAATTCGCAGGCGGCAATCACCTACGAGGAAAGGTATCGCACGGAGAAAGACACCTGGGGTCGGCAAAAGCGGGTTCTGGAAGAGGTCAAGCAGGTGCTGCAACAGTCGGGCGCCGGCGATGTGCATGTCGAGATCGGCGCAGGCGGCACCCCCGAACTGGAACAGCGCGTCCGGGACTGGGCGTGGACCACGCTGGAAGATCAGGTCGCCAGCACCGTCGCCGCAGCCGCAACCATGGCGACAGCACCCGGGAACAACCCGGTGTCGGCGACGACCTCGTTTACCAAAAGCTATACGGAGGACACCGTCGTCGACTGGTCGACACCCGTGTCCAGCGCGGTGCCGGTCTTCACCTCGGAAACGTGGGAGAACAAGGTTCTGCAAAAGGTCGACAATCGCAAATTGTCGGTCATCTTCTCGCTGGTCGGCCAATTGACATCATCGGAAACCGGGCTGGCGATTGCGGAACGGGTGACTGTCACGGTCGATTATCCGACCCGACAGACCGACAATACGTTTGAACTCATTCCCGCCGATGGCGACAAGTCGACATTGACCTATGAGGCGCCGGGCGAATTCACGCCAACCGGAGAGTTCGTGCCGGACTTCAAGTTCAGCTTCGTGATCCGTTATTCCGATGGCACGGAATACACCTCGGCGAAGATCAGCACCAGAGATACGGTGGTGAATATTGCCCCAAGCGACTTTGGAACGCGGCAGGTCACTTTTGTCGGTCAGGGCGTGCCGTTCGGCGACGATCAGAAAGATGTGGATCGTGTCGTCATCGACCTCTTCTTTACGCCCCCCTTCGGTCAGACCGCCATTGTGCAAACAAAGGATCTGACCGCGAATGGCGATGCCGAAGGCGATCCGGTTCAATTCAACAGCTACTACAAACAGCCAATCGGCGGCACGTATCACTACACGCTTCGCTATATGATGAATGACGGGTCGGTCATCAGTTCGGGCACACCGATCACAATCAGTTCGGCACCGGAAAACACCAATTCCGGCAATGCCGATATTGTTTATGTCATCGACCCGGCCAATTTCACCACTCAGTTCAACCTTCGTGTTTTCAACGTAAGCAACGCCCCGAGCGTTCTGCTGGCCGACATTTCTGCCCAGTATTTCGATCAGGAAAACAGTCCGGGCCGCGCGCTGTTCCATAATGCCTGGCCCAATTGGGAACCGGGCACGTCGCCTGCGATTGTCTCTGCCGATCCCTGGACGTTCGCGGCGGTGGACAATACCAATTCGGCATATTTCAAGCTGGCCGGGAATATCTATTTCAGCGACGGCACGGAGGTGAATCTCGGCACCAGTTACCAGCAGCCAAGCGGCAATCGCACCTTCCTCATCCGCACCGACAGTCAGCCCTATGGCGTTCGGATCATCACCAGCGAAATCGACTGGGATCAAGTGGCCGGTGTCAATCTGACCTTCTTCCGCCTAGAAGGGACCGGCGCGGACCAACTGGCCGGCAAGCCGCCCGCCTTCTTCGCGATGCCACGGGTAAGCATGACCACGGAACAACTGGCCATTGCAGAAGGCTCTCAGGCCGACCTCTATGCCTATTCCCTGATGAAGGCGACCGAGGGTCAGCCGGTGGACACTCTCGACCGTTTCTATGCGCTCAAACGCCCCCATGATCAGCCCAATGTGGAATTCTACTACACTGCCGAATACATCATGGCAGCAGATTCCGAACGCCGCTGGCTCAAGGATCAACATGTCGAGGGTGTGCTGACCGTAACCTTGCCCGATGTGCCGCCTGCAGGCAGCAACGAACCGGGATTTGTCCGCCACACCGTCGACGCCGATACGCTGAAGGCCCTCGAAAAAGAGGATGGCTGAGAAGGGCCTGTCAGGGGCGGTTCCGGCCATGTCCACTTTCGCACCAGAAAAGGCCCGCAGACCGGATTGCGATCACCGCGCCGCAATCCGGCAATTGGCCAGCGCAGCGCAGGCGCTGATGGGTCCACGGGCGGGCGACGCGCAAAGCCGGCTTACCCCGTCAGGACAGCCGGCCGAACTGGCCTTTCTTTGGCCCGATGCGGATTACAGGATTTCGCTCGATCCGTGTCCGGGTGCGTCGCCGGAAACGCGCTTGGCCCTTTCTGCGCGCACCGTGGCCCCTGCCCTGTCTTCGGCGCAGCTGGCCACATTGGCGAAGATATCCGAGTGGCAGCAGACTTATGGTGCACGCTTTGGCGCGTGGTTGGGTCTTCGCCTGCGCCGGGGGGGCGTGGCGCACAAGCTCTACCTCGACGTCCCCGAGCACGCCCCATGGGCCGCATGGGAAGCGAGGCTTGCGGGAACGCCGCAGATCAGGTCGTCGCGGGGGGCGGTTGCGACCATGGTCGGTCTGGACCCGCTGACCGGCGGGACAGAAGTCTATTTCAGCGCGGGCAGGCTCCATCCTGCCGACCTCCCCGCGCTGGCCCGCCGCATTGGCATCAACCTGTCTGCCACGGTTGTGCCGTCACTTGTTCAGGATCTGACCCGACGCAGCGTGCGCTTTGCGCTGCCATCCTTTGACATGGGTTTCAGCAATGCCTTTGCTGACGATGGCCCTGGCACGGGTTTCACCTGGTATTCGACAACGGTCGGTTTGCTTGGCCCCGACGACAGGGCGCGCGCGGCGCTGTTATCCGCCGGTGCCACGCGCGGATGGGACATGTCCGTCTACCGCGATCTGACATCGGGCCAGCCGCCCCGCCATGTGCTGATTGGCGCTGCGCAGGCGGTCCAGCGACCGCCCGCAGTCACCGCGACACTCGCCACCACGCCAGCGGCATTGCTGCTTTGGGCGGCTGACGCGGGAGGCCGGGAATGAAGATCTCGCATCTGATGGACCAGCTTGTTTCGATGCAGACGCCCTCGGGGGCCTTCCCCTCGACCGTGGACACGCGCGACGGGCGGCAGGTGGATGAAACCTGTTTTGTCACGGCAAGCGTCGTCTTGCTGTTGACGGAAATGCACCGGCTGAGCGATGCAAACCCGTGCCTTGTGCGGGCCATCGAGCGGGGCGTGGCCTTTATCGAGCGCTGTGCCGACCCCGATCTTGCGGGAGCGTTCCGTTTCTACCCGCAGGATGCCGAAACCTATCGGGTTCAACGAGACTTGCCGCCCGATGCAGACGATACGGCATTGGCCTGGATGGCCCTGGTCAGCTCCGGTGCCAGACCGCAATCGGATGCCGCCGCGGTCCTCGCCTCGCTGTTCGACGGGGTCCGGGTCAAGGCGCGGGCAAGGGGCGATGCGCCGTGGGTTCGCGCCGGGGTCTACCGGACCTGGCTTGATACGTCCCTTGCGATCAACCCGGCAGATATCTGCGTCAATGCCAATATCCTTGCCTGCCGCGCGATGGCGGGGTTGCCTTCCGACCCGGCGCTTTCCGAAACCCTGTCATCCGCACTGCAGCGGTGGCAGGTCTCGCCATCGAGCTTGCGGAGGCTTGCACCCTATTATGCGCATCCCGATGAGATCGGCTTTGCCTTGGCCCGGGCCGAACAGGCCGGTGCAGTCGGCGGTCTATCCTGGTCGCCACCGCCGCAAGCCGAATCCGAAGACCAGCCCCTTTATTGCAACAGCCATGGCCGCCCGTTCTGGAGAGCCCCGGCCCTGCACCGCGCGCGTCACTTGCAGCGTGCCCTCATTCAATCCAAGGAGATAGCCAATGCCCCGGATGCCGCAATCTGTTCTTGAGGCCGCAGCCACCGATGACACGCCGGTCGCCCGCGCAAGCACCAAGTATATGGAAATGTTCCAGCCGACACGCCCGGCGCTTGGCGGCACGGATATCAAGACCTTTCCGAATGCCGCCGGCTCGTTGGATCTCTACACGGTCGGAACCGACAACCAGATCTACCGCCTGCGCCAGGGCGAAGGCAGCCTTGCCCCCTACGAGCAGAAGAACCTGGCCATCACCGGGCGACAGATCTTTGCCTATACAAATGACGGCGTCTCATCGAACACGCCCAACCTGATGACCCTCGGCGCCAACGGGCAGCTGCATCTTGCAACCTTCCGATCCCAGACCGACACCTATTTCCAGAGAGAGACCAAGCCCGCCGACGCGACCGAGACAATTCGGCAGTTCACCGGGGCCAGAGGCTTGACGGGCAACATCTATTTCAATGTCATTCTCGAAGACAACAGCACCCGCCCCGGCATTCTGGCAAACAACTTTTACCTGCCGGGCGAAGACAGTTGGGCCGGGCCGGTCTGGGTTGCGCATGAGGATGCGAACGGGAATCCTGTGCGTGCAAAATCGGTCGTCAGCACCGCGAACAACCCTATCCAGTCGGCCCTGTTTGCCATTGGGGAAGATGATGACCCGCTCTACGCGAAAAGCAGCGACCGGACGGCCAGGCTGGTCTCGCTCGGAACCTACAAGGTCTCGCATATGTCGGTGGTCACCGACCCGTCGGGGCAGAACAATTCCGACCGGCTGAACGTCTTCGCTATCGAGCGGGACACGGGCAAGCTGCTGCTCAAGAAAGAAAAGAAGTACCAGACCGGATCGACGACCCAATGGGACGATTGGATTGTTGTCGATCCCGGTCAGGGCGTGCGCCTGACCAGCATCTTTGCCGCTCAGCAATATGACAACCTGCTTCAGGTATTCGGGATCGGTGATGATGGGCGCCTGTACTGGACCGGCCAATTGCCGGGTGAAGGCCGCAGCGGCACACCTGAATGGCAACCGATCCTGGCGCTTGGGAACGAGATTCCGTCCAATCCGGCGGATTCCGCCTCGATCTTCGCCGTTGGCCGCGACAGCAACCGATATAGCGAGGCCTTCACGGTATCGGCCGCTGGCAATGTCACGCGGTTCTGGCAGTCACCCACGACGCAACAATGGTTCCAGCAGCATATCGAGCTGGAACGCACCGATGATGACATGACCCAGGTTCCGACCCATTCGCTGGAACTGACCGTGCTGGACGGATCGGGCCTGCCCCTGCCAAACGCACAGATCGGGATCAAGGCATCGTCGCTTGTGACGCTGTTCGTGAACGGTCTGTCCTACCGGGCCAGCCAGGCGGATTGGGTCAGCATGAAGGCCGGTCCCGATGGCAAGGTGATCATTCAGCAGCAGGCCAACGCGCTTGCGGCGGCGACGCTTTATATCGAAACCCCGCAGACAACGCCGGGCTCTCCGATCGTGGTGCAGCCAAACCTGCAACTTCAGGAAAAACTGACCGGGCTGACCGTCGACGAAATCAAGGATGCGAAGGATGCGGAGGGTAATTTCCTGCTGCCCGCAGAATACCGCACGGATGAATATGCCGCCAATCTCCAGGCCATAACCCAGGCCTCGATGAGCATTGCCGATGCGGATGAAAACGGCAGCGGCAAGGTCAATTATCACTTTGCATCCCTCCGGGCAGCGGGCCGGGGCTTCCGTCCGGCGCTGAACCTTGCCGCGATGGAGGGACAGACATGGGCAATCGACTTCACCAGCGGATTCCCGACCTACGAGGTCATGACAGCCGACAGCCTTGCCGAATGGAAGTCCGGCCGGCGGGCTGACATGGCCGCTGCCGGGCTCGGTGACGGGTGGCTCAAATCTGCCTGGGGCACGTTCTGGAACGGCATCAAGGAAGGGGCGGAGTGGATCGTCGACGGCATCAAGAAGATCGTCGTGGAGGTGGTCGACGGCATCGGACGGGTCCTGTTCCACATCGGCGAAAAAGTGTTCGAAGCGGTGATCGAGTTCGCCCAACAGGCGTTCGATTTCGTGCAGGGCATCTGGAACTGGCTGAAGGTCAAGCTCGATGAGCTCTACCAATGGCTCGCCTTCCTGTTCGACCTGCCCGATATCGTGCGCACGGCAGAGGCCATTCGCCATTCCATCGACGTGACGCTGGCCTTTACCGTCGACGGGGTGGAGTCCGTGAAACAGACCATTCTGGCGGGCATTGACACGATGAAGGACAGTCTAAAGGACACGATCGACAGTTTCGTGGACGACCTCAATGAAAAGGGAGATCCCAGCTATCGAACGGCAGCCGATGAGAATGAGCTGAGCGACGAAGACAGCCACCAGATGGAGCACAACCCCTTCATCAACACCTATACCGAAAACTATGAAAACGCGCAGGAGCAAGGCCAGAGTGTTGTCAGCATGGCCTCGTCCACGGCATTGTCCAGCTCGCTCGACAGCCTGGTCGAGATGCTGTCGAATCTTGCCGACAACTTCCAGTTCGGTGATGGCAAGGAAGCCTTCGACGAGGCGGTGAACTACTTCACCGCAATCGGAGACGACCCGGCCAACGCGATGAACCTGCTGCTCTCGGGTGTGGTGAAGGTGATGGAGAGTGTCGCCCTCTTCGCGCTCGACTTCGCCCGAGGGGTCATTGCGACGCTGATGGACCTGATCGCCGAGGTCATCCAGTCCTTCCGCGACTTCCTGTTCAACGAGTGGGAAATCCCGATCTTCTCGCAGCTTTACAAGTTCTTTACCGGCAAGAAGCTGGGTATCCGGCTGATCGACATCCCGGCCTACATCATCGCGGTGCCGACAACGCTGATCTACAAGCTGGCGACCGGCAAGGCCCCGTTTCCGGATCAGGCCGCGCTGGACGATTACAGGGCCTATTACACGGTCGACTGGCTCAAGGCCCAGTCCGGCATCGGGACACCATCCACCGAGGTCAGGATCGACGCATCGGCCGAGGTCTGGATCAGGGGAATCTCGCTCAGCATCTATTCTGCGGGCATGTACGGACGCATGATTGTCGACCCGATCACCGCCACGGCCAGCGCGCTCAACACGCCCATCAAGCAGCTCAGCTATGCCAGCATCGTCTTGCGCTACATCACCACGGCGGCAACCACGCCCTGGCTGCTCAATGTGAATATGGGGCCCCCGACCTGTGGCGCGGGCACCAAGGGGTTTTCCGCCAATATCTGGTTCTCTCAGCTGGTCTTCGGACCAACCCGGGGTCTGTTGATTGCCTATGCCATGCCCGCCAGCGCCGGAAAGGCCAAGGTCTACACGGCAGAGGTCACGGTTTCTGTCTGGGGGGCCGTAAACGCGACAATGGTCATCTGGAACTATGTTGCGACAGATTCCGCGGACAGGAACCCCGAAAACCTGATGCGGTCGCTGTTCAACATCGTCCCGGGCCAGCTTTGCCGCTTTCTTGCCACGCCCGATATGCAAGAGCCGCTCTACGGGATCCCAATCCTGGTCGAGGTGCTTCTGATCGAGGTCGGCTATGGCAGCTCTGTCGCGGTGGCGGTCAACCAGATCGGCACCTAGCGGCCTGCATGTTCGCTGTGACCGGGGCCGACCTCTGGCCCCGGCGCGGCGGGCACGTGGCCAGAGGCAACCACCGGACAGCAGAGCGTTCGTCTGGGTCCGGGCGACATGTGGGCGTCGTCTTCGCAGCTTTCTGGGCGGTGGTGGCGGTTCTGAACTCTGTCGGCTTTAGGGCGCAATCATCTGGGGCCGAAACAAGCCTACCAAAGCTGCTGAAACCCTTTCGGCAGGTCCGACGGGTCCGGGACCGAGATCGCGGATGCCTGGGCGGACAGCCCGCTGGCGAGGTCGCGCACAAGGCCGAGCGCGGAGGTCAGCTCGGCATTCGAGAACGCCGACAGAACCGCGACAGCTTCGGCCTTGTGTCCCGAGCGAATGGCCGCCTCTGCCACGCGAAGATGGGCATCGGTCAGATCCGACAGCCGCGCTTCGCGTGCGGAAAACGCCGCGTGCACCGGGGCAAGGGTCTGCTCCCCCAGCAATTGCATCAGGTACATCAGGCGTTTGCTGTCCTGAAAGGCCCCAACCGTGGTTTCATTGACCTGCGGCACGAGTGAAACCGTATCACCGCCCCCGCTGACCGCCTTGCGCCTGTCCTGAAACCTGTGGGATTCCCCGGAGGTCAGGTAGCGGTGCATCCCGTATTCCGGCGACACCGAGTCTTGCCCCAGAAACACCGGCGAAAAGGGCGCGGCCAGCGCGCCGCAGGCCGCATGCCACATCATCTGAAGGGCCGGATCAGGGCTGCGGACCAGTGGAACGACCTGTCCGTAACCCGCCGTATCTCCGGTCAGTTTCTCGGTGCGCACCGCCCAGATCATGTCCTCCAGCCCGATCTTTTCCGGGCGCGCGGCACGGGCCTGCATCTCGGCCTCGATCCATTGGATGCCGTCCCAACGGCCCTTGCCGTCACCATAGATGGCATTGGCATCGAAAGGCCCTGACCCGTACCAGCCCTGATCTTGCGCGAAGGTGACGAAATTCGGGGACCACAGGAAATCGGGGTGATCCGGGTCATGCACCGGCACCTCCTGCACATAGCCGGGACGCGAGGCGCGGATGCTGTTCGGGCCAAGCCGTTCAGCCACCCAAAGCCCCTGCCCGCCCGCGAACTGGATCATCACCCAGGCTTCATCCGCATCGGCAAAGAGATGGGAGTTGCCGCCATAGCTCGCCTCGCCATGGTCCGCGATCAGGCTGGCGCACAGCTCTACCGCGTCTCGGGCACTCGTGGCCCGTTCCAACACCGCGCGGGCCAGATCGCTGTAGTTGACCCCCCGCTGGTCCTTCGGCGTCATCTCTCGCAACTCGGGCCGCGAGGTCGACCAGACATCGCGCACGGCAACGCCGGCCTCGTTCACGCCGCCATTGGTGATCGGCGCGGGAACGCCAAGGTAATAGGAATAGCTGACCCGCATATGGCGCAGCGTATGCGCAACCTGCGGCACGGCGATCCGCTGTCCGGGCATGTCGGCCTCGGGGCCGACGCCCATGTCGATCACCGCCCCCTCCGGGTGGTCGGCAGCGGGCAGGATTTCCAGCCAGTGCGAGGACGGCTCATCGCCATATCCGGCCAGCCAGGCATGACCGGTGCGGCTGTGGTTCCTGCCGACATAGATTGCGTAGCTCATGCCGGTTCACCGACCCTTTTTGTGTTTCGGGCGTAGACCTGACGACCATGCCGCCAGGTTTCGCTGACCTTGATCGTGTCGATGGTTTCAGGCCGCGTCAGCGGATTGTCGTCGAGGATCGCCAGATCCGCAAGCTTGCCGGGTTCCAGCGACCCGCGTTCCGTTTCCCGGAAGACCTGCCACGCGGCGTCGATCGTATGCGCCCGCAAGGCCGATAGCGGCGAAAGGCACTGATCCGGGCCAAGCACGCGCCCGCTTTGGGTGCGGCGTGTGACGGTTGTCTGAATCAGCTGCAATGGCCGCGTCGGCGTGACCGAAGCGTCGTTATGGATGGTGAAGCGCAATCCCTCAGCCTCGGCCCATCCCGTGGGCGAGATATCTCGCGCGCGGTCGGGACCGAGGATCTCGTCATGGTGCAGATCGCCCCAATACCAGATATGGGCCGGAAAGAAGCTGATGGTCACCCCCAGATCGGCGCAGCGACTTACCTGGTCGCGGCGCATGACCTGCCCATGAATGATCGTATGCCGATGGTCGGCGCGCGGGTGGTGCTCCTGCGCGCCTTCAACCGCGTCGAGGAACATGTCCGACGCCGCGTCGCCATTGCAATGACAATGGATCTGGAACCCGAGGCGATGCAGTTTCCGGACCTCGGAAAACAGGGTGTCGCGCGCCATATAGGCCAGCCCCAGGTCGTCCGAGCCAAGATAAGGCGCGGTCAGAAAGGCGGTGCGCATCAGGAAAGAGCCATCGGTCAGCAGTTTGCGCGGCCCCAGGGCAATCGCGCCGTTCGGCCAGTCGCGCCCCGACCCGGTTTGCGAAAACGCAGGCTCGATCTCGGCCACGGGCAACAGGATCAGGTCAATGCCCGGATCGCCCTGCGCCGCGATCCCCTGAAACAGGTCGAGCAGCGGTTGCGCCGTCCAGGAATTCTGCGCCAGCGTCACCCCTTGGGCAAGGTATTCGCTGCGCGCCGCCGCAAAGCAGCGTGCGAAAGAGACATCATCCAGCAGGAAATGGGTATCGCCCAACTCGCCCATGGCGGACAGCCCCTTGATCCCGCCGGTCAGACGCCCGCCGCCGTCGCGCAGATAGCGCCCTCCCTCGGGATCGGCACTGTCCTCGGTGATGCCCTGCCGCGTCAAGGCCCGCGAATTGGCAACCCCGCAATGCCCCGAGGAGTGAATGACCCAGATCGGATGATCGCTGGACACCGCGTCCAGTTCGTCGCGCGTTGGAAGGCGCCGTTCAGCCAACTGGCATTCGTCGAGCGCCGCGCCCATCACCCAGTTGCCATGCGGGGTTTCGGCGGCTTTCGCGGCCAGCGTTTCAAACACATCCGCCAGATTGCGGCAGCCGGACCGGGCCGACAGATCGGCCCGCAGCAGCGAGACAATCGCGCTGTCGGGAAAATGCCCATGCGGGTCGATGAAGGCCGGGATCAGCGTGTGCCCGTCAAGATCGTGCAGCGGAGCATCGGGCAGAACACGCCGGACATCCGACAGCGCGCCGACCGCCACGATCCGATCCCCCTCGATGCCGATGGCCTCGGGGCGGCTGTCATCCGCATCCATGCTCAGGATCGGCCCGCCAGTGAAGACAAGGCCGGTCATGCGGGACAAGCCTTGTCCTGCTCCCACGACGCCGGAAAATGGCACCGATGCGCTGCGCGACCGGCAATCTGCCACAACGGCACTTCCGTGGAACAGCGCGCCTGCGCGAAGGGGCATCGGGTGTGAAACTCGCATCCCTTGGGGCGGTTCAGAATGCTGGGAGGTTCCCCCTGCAACTCGATCCGCATCAGCTGCGCGTCCGGGTCCGGTTCCGGGTTCGCGGCCAGCAGGGCCAGCGTATATGGGTGCCGGGGCGCAGAGAAAACCGTGTCGGTCTCGCCCTCCTCGACCAGCTTGCCCAGATACATGATGCCCACCCGGTCGGTGATGTGGCGCACCACGTTGAGGTTATGGGTGATGATCATGATCGCGAGCCCAAGCTCGTCCTGAAGCCGCGCCAGAAGGTTCAGCATCTCGCCCTGAATGGACACGTCGAGCCCTGCCGTCGGTTCATCCGCGATCAGAAGCTTCGGATCGAGCGCCAGCGCCCGCGCCACCCCCACCCGCCGCGCCTGCCCGCCCGAGATCTGGTAGGGGTAGCGGGTGGCGAATTCGGGTGGCAGGCCGACCATGGCCAGAAGCCGCCTTGCCTCGGCGTCGAGGTCGCGGCCCTTCATGCCCTGAATGCGGAACGGTTCGGTGATCAGCGACTTGACTGACAAGCGCGGCGACAGTGACCCGATCGGATCCTGAAACATCATCACGATTTCGCGGCGCAGCTTGCGGAACTGTGCCTCCGGCAGGTCGCGCAGTTCCTGTCCCCGATAGAGGATCGACCCTTCGGAGGCATGATGCAGCCCCGCTACCGCGCGCGCCAGCGTGGTCTTGCCCGACCCGCTTTCCCCGACAATGCCGTAGGTCTTGCCCTCCTCGATGGACAGGCTGACGCCAGAGACCGCGTCGATGCTGCCGGCGCTGCTGAAAACCCCGCCGCGTACTGCAAAGCGCACCACGACATCCTTGATATCCAGAAGCGCGCTCATGCCGGGGCCCCCGCCTTGATCAGATGACAGGCCGCCCTGTGTCCGGCGGATGCCTCGGACATGACGGGGTGTTCGGTGCAGGCGTCATGGCGCTGCGGGCAGCGGTCGGCAAAGATGCAGCCACCCGGCAGGCTGACCAGATCGGGGATATTGCCCGGAATGGTCGGCAGGTTTCGGGTCTTTTCCTTGATGTGCCCCGGATCGCATTCCAGCAGCGCGCGGGTATAGGGATGGGCCGGGTGGTGAAAGACGTCGCGCACCGATCCGGCCTCGACCACCTCGCCCGCATACATCACCACGACCTCGTCACACAGTTCGGCAATGACCCCAAGGTGATGAGAGATGAACAGGATCGAACAGCCGATCTCGTCCTGCAACTCGCGCAGGCGCTTGATGATCTGCACCTCAAGCGTTGCATCCAATGCTGTCGTCGGCTCGTCCGCGATCAGCAGCGACGGTCTGGCCATCAGCGCCATGGCAATGGCGATCCGCTGACGCATGCCGCCGGAAAACTCGAACGGGTACTGGTTCAGCCGCGCCCTGGCGTCGGGGATGCCGACCAGCGCCAGCATCTCGGCCGCGCGTTTCAGCTTGTCCGCCTTTGATCGCTTGTCACGATACTGGATGTCGATCATTTGCCGGCCGACGGTCAAAACAGGGTTGTGGGTCTGCATCGGGTCCTGAAAGACCATCGAGATCTCTGTCCCCCGCAAGCCGCGCATCCGCGCCTCGGGCAGCGCCAGCAGGTCCTGCCCGTTGAAGCGCACCGTACCGGACCGCACCCGCGCATTGGGGGCCATCAGCCGGATGATCGCGGAAATCAGCGTGGACTTGCCACAGCCGGATTCGCCCACGATGCCGACGATCTTGCGCTCCGGCACGGACAGCGACACATCTCGCAGCGCCCGCAATTCTCCACGCGGAGTCCCATAGCTGACCGACAGGCCCTGAATGTCGAGAACGGTCATCACTTGCCCCCCTTGCCGCGCAGTTTCGGATCGACCACGTCGCGCAATGCTTCGCCCAGGAAAGTGAAACCGATCGTCGTCAGGATCAGCGGGATGCCCCCCGCGATGATCAGCCAGGGCGTGTTGCGGATCAGGCTGTAGCCGTCATTCAGAAGCGAGCCCCAGGAGGGCGTCGGCGGGCGCACCCCCATGCCGAGGAAGCTCAACCCCGCCTCTAGCCCGACCACGGTGGGAATGTCCATCGCCGCAAGCACCGCCAGCGGCCCCAGCACATTGGGCAGCAGATGCACGCCCATGATCCGCAGGGTCGAGGCGCCAAGCGCGCGTTCGGCGGTGATGAATTCGGCCTCCTTCAGGCTCTGCGTCAGGGTGCGCACGACGCGGCCATAGGTGGGGATCGAGGTCGCCATGATGACGAGGATCACGGTGTTCAGGCTCGGCCCCACCAGCGCCACCACGGCCAGCGCGAACATCACCGTGGGAAAGGATCGCAGCGTGTCGAAGAAGAGCACGATCAGCGTGTCGAGCCATTTCGGCCCATAGCCCGCCGCCATGCCCAGGATCAGCCCGATCGCCACCGCCCCGCCGATGGTGGGCAGCGCCACCTGCAACGCCACGCGCCCGCCCCAGATCACGCGCGAAAACGTGTCGCGCCCGATCTGGTCGGTGCCAAGCAGATGCGCGGCGCTTGGCCCCTGCAGCCGGTCGGGGATGTTCATGGCAATCGGATCATAGGGCGCGATCCAAGGGGCCAGCAGGGCGGAGCCCACGATCAGCGTCACGATGACCAGCCCGACCAGCCCGAGCGGGTCGCGCAGCAGGTGGTGCATGGTTTCACCCATCTCGGAGCGGGGTTTCGGCAGCGATGTATCGGACATGTGCGGGCTCCTACTTTCCGGACCGGATGCGCGGGTCAAGGATGGCGTTGACAATGTCGGCAAGCGTGGTGGAGGCCACGAAGATGAGGGTGGAGAACAGAACGGAGCCCATCACCACCGGGTAGTTGCGCTGCATGATGCTGTCGATCACCAGCGACCCGAGGCCGGGGCGCGAGAAGACGATCTCGATGAAGACCGCCGCCGACAGCAGGAACCCCATGCCGACGCCAATCACCGTGACCGTGGGCAGGATGGCCAGCCTGAGGGCATAGCCCAGGATCACGCGCCGTTCCGGCAGGCCAAAGGCGCGCGCGGTGCGAATATGGCCTTCACCCAGAACCTCCAGCATCGAGGCACGCACGAGCCGCGCGATATAGCCCACCCAGCTCAGCCCGATGGCAAGGCTCGGCAGGACAAGGTGGTGCAACTGGTCGAGGATGTCGCCCGTGTCGCCCGCACCGATGGCAGGAAACCATTGCAGGCGCACCGCGAAGATCAGCAGCGAATAGAGTGACACGACGAAGGCCGGCACCGCGATGACCGAAACCGACAGGATACCCGTCAACCGGTCGCCAAGCGAATTGCGCCGCACCGCCGAATAGCAGCCAAGCGCGATGCCCAGAACCGCCGACCACGCGATGGAGGCGAGGATCAGGACCAGCGTATAGGGGATCTGACCCAATACGATCTCGGTCACCGCCCTGTTGGAAAAGACGTCTGTGCCAAGATCGCCGCGCAGCATGTTGCCGAAGAACAGCGCAATCTGAACCGGCAGCGGACGATCCAGCCCCATCCGCTGTTCCAGCGCGGCGCGCATGTCCTCGGAGGCGCGCGGCCCCAGCATGGTCGACACCGGATCGCCCGGAATGGCGTGGATGATGACGAACAGGGTCGTCACCGCCAAAACGGTGATCACAAGCGCCAGCCCGATGCGGCGCAGAATGTAGCTGAGCATAACCGTCTCCCCTTCGGTCCGTCGGTAGGGCGGGAGGACCGCGACCCGCCGGGTCGCGATCCTCCCCCTGTTCCCTTGCGGGGATCAGGCCGTTCCGAAGTAGCGGTAGATGGGCAACCCGTCGGGGCGCAGCGCCGGAGCCACGCTGTTGCGGTAGATCACCGGTGTCGCCTCGTGGGTCAGGAACTTGTAGGCCCCGCTTTCTTCCATCAGGTCCTGCGCGCGGCGATACATTTCGGCCCGTGCCTCGGCATCGCCTTCGGACTGCGCGGCCAGGTGCAGCGCGTCAAACTCCTCGCTGCGGAAGCGTTCCCAGTTCCAGATGCCCGCCTGCTCGGTGATGAACCACGAGGTCGCGTAATAGGGATCGGGGGTCATCGAGTAGCGGTTGAGGACAAGCTGCATGCTTTCGTCCGATCCCAGTTCCCAGAAGGCCGCGGCCTCGTGCAGGCGGATGTCCAGCGAAATGCCGATGGCGGCAAGGTTGGCCTGGATGATCTGCGCCGTGGTCACGTTGGTCGACTTGTTCAGCACGTCGATGGTCAGCGACACGTTGCGTTCACCCGAGGCGGCCATCAGCTCCATCGCCCGTTCCATGTTGGCCGACACGCCGGTCAGCGAAGCCTCGCGGTGGCCCGAAAGCCCCGGCGCGATGATGCCCGTCGAGGGCTGCGCCACGCCGTAATAGGCGCCTTCCATGATCGAGGGCACGTCGATCGCATACTGGATCGCCTGCCGCAGTTCGAGGCTTTGCAGCGCCGGGTTGTCGAGGTTCATGCCGACCCAGACGTAGTAGAGCGAGGGGAATTCCTCCAGCGTTGCGCCGTCGATCGGGTTCGAGCGAAGCCGCCCGACACTGTCGAGGCTGACGCGGGTGAAGTCGAGCTCGCCCGCCTCGAAGGCGATCTCGGCCGAGCGCTCGTCGTCGATGTGGAAGATCTGGATTTCCTCGTAGGCGGCGGGGGTGCCGCGCCAGTCGGGGTTGCGGCGCAGCGTGGTGCGCTGGCCCGGTTCCCAACCTGCATGCATGTAGGGGCCGGAGCTTGCCACCACCTCGGTCTCGATCCGTCCGCCGACGCTTTCGAAGGCGTTCTTCGACACGATATTGCCCGCGATATAGGGCAGCGTGATCGACCAGAGCGGCTGGAAGGCGTTGTTCAGCACGATGGTGCCGGTGCGCTCGCCCGTCACCTCGACATGGCTGAGCGGGCCCCAGTCGGGCCGGTTGGTGGATTCAAGCGCGTCGTCGATGATCCGCTCGAACGAGAATTTCACGTCCTCGGCAGTCATCGCGCCGAAGCCGTTGGTGAACCCGATATCGTCGCGCAGGGCGAAGTTGATATGGGTGTCGTCCACCTGTTCGATCATCGCGGCGGCGTCCAGCTGCCAGCCCCAGTCGCGGCCCGGCGTGTACTGGATCAGCTTGTTGTAGATCGCGCCCTGGATCTCCTCGTCGACCACACCCTGGCTGAAGGCCGGGTCCATCGAGCGGATATCGGCATAGGTGCGGGTGCGCAACGTGCCCTCGGTGGCATGGGCTGCGCGGGGGAACATCATGCCCGCCGCGGCCATACCCCCAAGCGCCGTTGCCCCCTGCAAGAAAGCCCGGCGTGGCAGGCCGACCTTGGTCCAAGAAATATTGGGGTTGTTCATCGGATGTCTCCCTGACTGACAAAGCGCCTTTCCGGACGCGAGTATTGCCCTGAAGATCACGTCAAACCGCCCCGGCTCGCAATTATGCGAGCTTGCGCTTGATTAAGCTTTTTTAAGCTACTATCACGTCACAAAGCTGAAAATCATTCAGATAAAACCCTTGCAAAGGGCTGACTTCATGGATCCCGAAGATTTTGCGATCAACCTCCGGCTTCTGTGCTCCACCGAATCGTCGGTCTCGGCCATCTGCCGTCAGATTGGCCTCAACCGGCAGCAGTTCAACAAGTACCTCAGCGGCGCGGCGCGGCCCTCGCCCGCCAATATGCGCAAGATCGCAGTCCATTTCGGCGTCAGGCCGGCAGAATTCCTCTTGCCCGCGAATGAATTCGAAACGCACCCCTCCGTTGCCGCGAAACTGGCAGGCCCCCAGAACCCGCATCCCGAGCGTCCCGAGTTCGAATCCGCCTTTCGCGGGCAGACGATCCCGCTGCGCCGCTACCTGGGCTACTATCTTAGCTACTTCCTGACCCAGAGTTGGGAGAACTCCATCATCTGCGCGATTGTCCGGCTGGATGAATATGACGGCATGGTCCGCTGCCGGTCTCTGGAACGATCCATCGACCCCGATGATGGCAGCCTGTTCCTGTCCAAATACGATGGCCGCGTCGCGATCCTGGGTAACCGCATATTCGTGATGGAATACCAAGTGCTCGCACGGGACGCGCTGGTCGAGACGGTTCTGCACCCCGTCGGGCGGGGCCAGCTCCAATATCTGCGCGGCACCACTTTCGGCATCACCAGCCGCCAGCGGGCCCCGTTCATGTCCCCCGTCGTCTGGCGCTATCTCGAAAATCTCACCTCACTTCGCGACGCCATGCGTCAGGTCGGACGCTACGACATAAATTCGGCGAAACTGGACCAGCGCGCGCGATCTATCCTGTTGGGGGCGAAAGGCTGAGACGGGATATCTCGTGGATGGCATGTCCACATCCTTTCAATGGATTAGAGACCATTCTTCACACCCCAAGATGATCCGCAACAGCCTTGGCCGCGTTCCGGAAGGCCCTGTTGGTCACTTCCAGATCTTCCGATCCCAGGGCCAGCGACGGGTAGAGCTTTCCGGGGGATTTGAAGATCCCCTGACTGCGCAAGCTGCGGTTCCAGACATCATTCAGCATCGGGTCCCTGTGCTTTGCGCTGCGATAATCGACCGGGTCGGCGTCGGTGAAATAGACATCGAACAGGGTCGCGTCTCCGCAAAGGCGGTGCGCGATACCGTGATCTGACAGCGCTGCGGACTGCATGTCCATCAAGCGCTGACCAAGATCGCGCAGCCGATCATACTGGCCCGGACGGCGCAGGATCTCCATCGTCTTGAGGCCCGCTGCCGCCGCGACGGGATTGCCCGACAGCGTGCCCAACTGCATCAGCCATTTCCCGGACCCCACGGCCGACTTGTCGAAATGCGCCATGATCCCGGCCCGCGCCCCGAGCGCGGCAAGCGGGAAGCCCCCGCCGATGATCTTGCCCAGGGTGCAGATATCCGGTGTCACGCCATAGCGTTCCTGCGCGCCGCCATAGGAAAGGCGGAAGCCGGTGACGATCTCGTCGAAGATCAGCAGCACCCCATGCGCGTCACACAGATCGCGCAGACCCTGAAGAAATCCGGGCTGCGCCGGAATGATGCGCTGCAGGGGCTCTGCGATGATGGCGGCAATGTCGTCATGTTCATCCAGAAGCGACGCCACCGCCGCGAGATCGTTGAAGGGCGCGATCAGCATCTCCTCGGCCACGCTGTCGGGGATGCCGGCGCTGTCGGGCACGGCCGTGGGGAAATTGACCTCGCGGGCGGGGGCAAGGCTCATCTGGGCCTCTGCGGACATGCCGTGATAGCCGCCCTCGAATTTGAGGATCTTCGGCTTGCCTGTATAGGCGCGGGCCAAGCGGATGGCGTACATATCCGCCTCGCCGCCCGAGGTGACGAAGCGCACCTGTTCGCAGCAGGGAACGGCCTCGACGATGGCCTCCGCCAGTTCGATGCCCCTGGCGTTATTGGCAAAGAACGTCATGCCCTGCGGCAACTGTTCCAGCACGGCCTCCATCACTTCCGGGTCCCCGTGGCCCAGAAGCATCGGACCGGACCCGATCAGGTAGTCGATATACGCGGTGCCATCCTCGTCCCAAACATGGCTGCCCTGCCCCCGTGCAATCACGATGGAGGCGTCGAAATTGCCGAACCCCGCGGCGGGCAGCACCTCGCGGGCGCGGGCGATCCAGTCGGCTTGGCTGTGCAGAATGTTCATGAGGTCAGTCCAGTATCAGGTCGGGGTGTCCAAGCGCCTGACGATCAGGCAGGATCCCGAGGCCGGGGCCATCGGGGGGCGAAAGGCGGCCGGCCTTGCGAACCGGCGCTTCGGGGGCAAGGCGCGGGGCGACATAGCCGGAAAGGTCACAGGTATTGAGCAGGCGGCGCGGATCCGTGGACGCCGCCAGATGGGACAGCGCGGCGGTGGTGATATCGCTGCCCCAGGTATCCTCGATGCACATCTTCGCCCCCAGATGATAGCACAGGTCGCGCGCGGCACGGGTGGCGGACAGCCCGCCGAATTTCGACAGCTTCAGCGCCACCGCATCCATGCAGCCATGAGCGTGGGCCTTGAGCAGGCTTTCCGTGTCATGGGCCAGTTCATCCAGCTTCATCGGCAGGCCGGTCGCGGTCTTCACCCGCGCGCAATCCTCGATCGTCGCGCAGGGCTGTTCCAGCATGATATCGAGATCCGCCACGGCGCGGCCCACGCGGGTGGCATCGAGCGAGGTCGCGCCGCAGTTCCAGTCGCCATAGACGAGGGGGCCGTCGCCCACGGCCTCGCGCACCAGTCTGAGCCGCGCCACATCAGCCTGCCAGTTGCTGTCTGCCCCGAGCTTGACCTGAAACTGGGTGATGCCGCTGGCCTGCACCTCGCGCGCGATGCGGGCCATGTCCTCGGGCGCGATGCAGGTGATGGAGTGATAAAGCGGCATGTCCTTGTCGCGCCTGCCCCCCAGAAGCGTGTAGAGCGGCAGCCCGGCCACTTTGCCAGTGAGATCCCACAGCGCGATGTCGAGGGCGGATTTGGCGTATCGGTGACCGATCAGCCAATCGTTTGCCTTGCTCATCAGCGCTTCCGGCCCGATGGGGTCGGCGCCGAGAAGAACGGGGGCAAGCTCGGTCAGGGCCGGGGCCACGCCGCGCGCATAGGCGGGCAGGTAATGAGGGATCGGGCAGACCTCGCCCCAGCCAGTGAGGCCGGTATCGGTGTCGAGCGCCAGAACCACGGTTTCGACCGTGTCGCAGGTCTTGCCGTCGGCCATGTAGTAGGTCTCATGGCTGGTCAGCGGCACATGCCAAAGGGAGATGCGGGTGAGTTTCATGCGCGTTGTCCTGATGAGGGTTTCGCCGCCTTCGGCGTCGATCCGCGCGCGACC
>NZ_JASHJX010000054.1 GCF_030732985.1 Nioella sp. MMSF_3534 | reverse complement strand
CCCCGTACACCCCCTGTGCAGACAAAACGCCCCTTTGACCAGCGGAGGCCACCATGCCTGAACAACTCGTCTTTGCCATGGAGGTCTCTCTCAACGGCCTGATGACGGGGGTGATGTATGCCCTCGTCGCGCTGGGCTTCGTGCTGATCTACAAGGCCTCCGGCATCTTCAACTATGCGCAGGGCGTGATGGCGCTGTTTGCCGCGATGACGCTGGTGGGCATTCAGGAGGGCAGGGTGCCCTTCAGTCACCTGATCAACGCCATTTTCGGCACCGAGGTGCATCATCTGCCCTGGCATTCGGTTCCCGCGCTCTTTGCCATTCTGCTGACCGTGGGTGTGATGATCGCCTTTGCGTGGCTGGTGCAGAAGGTCGTGTTCAAGCACCTTGTCGGGCAGGAGCCGATCATCCTGTTCATGGCCACCATCGGGCTGGCCTATTTCCTGGAAGGCGTGGCCGACCTGATGTGGGGGTCCGAGATCCGCACGCTGGATGTGGGTCTGCCGCAGGGGATCAACCTTGCCATCGACGAAACCACCTTCAACTGGTTCGGCTACGGCTTCTTCATTGATAATCTCGACATCGTGGCTGCCATCGTGGCTGCTGTGCTGGTGGCCGGTCTTGTGGCCTTCGCACAGTACACCAAGCAGGGCCGGGCCATGCGCGCGGTGGCCGATGACCATCAGGCGGCGCTGTCGGTCGGCATCTCGCTGAACTTCGTGTGGATCCTCGTGTGGTCGCTGGCGGGCTTTGTGGCTCTGGTCGCGGGCATCATGTGGGGCAGCAAATCGGGCGTGCAGTTCTCCCTGTCGCTGATCGCTCTGAAGGCGCTGCCGGTTCTGATGCTGGGCGGGTTCACCTCGATCCCCGGTGCCATCGTCGGCGGGCTGATCATCGGCGTGGGCGAGGCCCTGTTCGAATTCACCATCGGTCCGATGATCGGTGGCGCGACCGAGAACTGGTTCGCCTATGTGCTGGCCCTCGTCTTCCTCGTGTTCCGGCCGCAGGGCCTGTTCGGCGAGAAGATCATCGAGAGGGTGTAGCCAGATGCGAAAGCTGATCGCCATCATCAACGTGATCTCGTGGTCGGGGTTCTGGGCCTTCGGGTACCTTGCCCTGACCTCGGAACAGCCCGACAGCCAGCAGACACTGATTGCCCTACTTCTTGCCGCTGCGGGAATGCTGGCCGGTGTCTGGGCCTACCTGAAACTTTCGAAGGGACAACCTTTGCCCCATCACCCCAAGCATACCCGGTCGGAGGTCTGATCCATGTTCTACCGTGAAGCCGGCGATTTCAAAACCAGCTACTCCCAAGACAACCAGACCTTTCCGATCGCGTTCGACCGCTGGCGCTACTATCTGGTGCTGTTCGTCGCGATCGTGGTCATTCCGCTGACGATCTCGGATTACTGGGCGAACTCTCTGCTGCTGCCCTTCCTGATCTACGTGATCGCGGCGCTTGGTCTGAACATCCTGACCGGCTATTGCGGGCAGGTCAGCCTTGGCACCGGCGGGTTCATGGCCGTGGGGGCCTATGCCACCTACAAGCTGATGACGGCTTTCCCGTGGATGGATATGGTCAGCGTGACCATCCTGTCGGGGCTTGTGACGGCCATCGTGGGCGTTTTGTTCGGCCTGCCATCCTTGCGCATCAAGGGGTTCTACCTGGCCGTGGCGACATTGGCCGCGCAGTTCTTCCTCGTGTGGCTGTTCAACCGGGTGCCGTGGTTCTACAACTATTCGGCTTCCGGCCAGATCAACGCGCCCGAGCGGACCATGTTCGGCATGGCGGTGACCGGCCCCAATGCGGAAGTCTGGGTCAAGTACCTGTTCTGCCTGTTCTTCGTGATCGTGCTGGCCTGGATCGCGCGCAACCTGACACGCGGGTCGGTGGGGCGTCAGTGGATGGCGATCCGGGATATGGATATCGCGGCAGAGATCATCGGGGTGAACCCGCTGAAATCGAAGCTGACCGCCTTTGCGATTTCGTCCTTCTTCGTGGGCGTGTCGGGCGCGCTGCTGTTCTCGGTCTACCTTGGCGCGGTTGAGGTGGGCGAGGCCTTCGGCATCCAGAAATCGTTCCTGGTGCTGTTCATGATCATCATTGGCGGCCTTGGGTCGATCTTCGGCAGCTTCGCGGGCGCGGCCTTCATGGTGCTCTTGCCAGTTCTGCTGAAAATCATCGGCGTGGACCTGCTGGGATGGCCCACGGATATCGTGGCGCATATCCAGTTGATTATCGTGGGCGGCCTGATCGTGTTCTTCCTGATCGTGGAACCGCACGGGCTGGCGCAACTGTGGCGCCTGGCGAAAGAAAAACTGAGACTCTGGCCGTTCCCGCACTGAGGCGGGGCCAGCCAAATCCGCCGGTGTCAAGAGGAAGGCAACGGCAACAATGGCTTATCGGACAAATCCAAGGGAGGACCTTACCGATGAAGAAACTGGCAACACTGGCACTGGCTGGCCTTATGGCCGCAGGGCCCGCGATGGCGGATCTCGTATTCCCCTCGCTGTCCTACCGGACCGGCCCCTATGCAGCGGGCGGCATCCCCTTCGCGGACGGCTATGCCGACTATTTCACGCTGCTCAACCAGCGTGACGGTGGCATCGGTGGCGTGATGACGAGCGTCCCGGAATGCGAAACCGCCTATAACACCGAGCGCGGCGTGGAATGCTACGAAGCGACCCGCGGCGAAGGCGCGCTGGTCTATCAGCCGCTGTCCACCGGCATCACCTACCAGCTGATCCCCCGCGTGACCGCGGATGGCATTCCGCTTCACACCATGGGCTATGGCCGGACCTCGGCTGCCAATGGCGACGTGTTCGAGTGGGTGTTCAACTACCCGGCGAACTACTGGGATGGCGCCAGCGTGATCATCAACTACCTGCTGGACCAGAACGAAGGGTCGCTGGACGGTCAGAAGATCGTGCTGCTGTACCACAACTCGGCCTATGGTCGTGAGCCGATCCGCACGCTGGAAATCCTGTCTGAACAGCTTGGCTTCGAACTGGTCCAGCTGGCCGTCGACCACCCCGGTCAGGAACAGGGCAACCAGTGGCTGACCATCCGCCGCGAGCGCCCCGATTACGTGATCATGTGGGGCTGGGGCGTGATGAACCAGGTCGCCGTGCAGGAAGCGGCCAACATCCGTTTCCCGATGGATCACTTCATCGGCAACTGGTGGGCCGGTGCGGAGCATGACGTGATGCCCGCCGGTGACGGTGCCGACGGCTACCTGGCGCTGAACATGAACGTTCTGGGCGATCTGCCGGTCTTCGCGGAAATCCAGGAGCACGTGATCGACGCTGGTCTGGCTGCCGGTGACGGGTCGAACCTCGGTTCGGTGCTGTACACCCGTGGCATGTATGCCGCGATGCTGGCCGCCGAAGCCGCCCGCACCGCGCAGGAGATTCATGGCGTGGCAGACATCACCCCGGCGATGATGCGCGACGGCATGGAAGCGCTGTCGATCACCGAAGAGCGTATGGCGGAACTGGGCATGCCCGGTGTCGGCCCGGCCTTCGACGTGACCTGTGGCAACCATGGTGGCCCCGGCATGGGCCGGATCCAGCAGTGGGACGCGTCCGCGCAGGAGTGGGTTACCCTGACCGACTTCATTGCACCTGACGACTCCGTCACTCAGCCGCTGATCGAGGAAGACTCGGCCGCGTTTGCCGCCGAGAACGGCATCGAGTCGCGCGGCTGCGCCGAGTGATCCTGAGCTGATCTCATGACATCTCCGGCGGCGGCCCTTCGCTGCCGCCGGACCCCGAGAACAAAGGTTGAAGAACATGCTGGACCAGGTTCACGAAGTGCACGGAGACGGGTTTGCCCCGGAAGACGCTGGCGCGGAAACGCTGCTGGAGGTCAACAATATCGAGGTGATCTACAACCACGTGATCCTCGTGCTGAAAGGCGTGAGCCTCAAGGTGCCCAAGGGCGGCATCACGGCGCTGCTTGGCGGCAACGGCGCGGGCAAGACCACGACGCTGAAGGCCATTTCCAACCTGCTGCATTCCGAACGCGGCGAGGTGACCAAGGGCAGCATCAACTATCGCGGTGAGCGGGTACAGGACCTGTCGCCCTCCGATCTGGTGGATCGCGGCGTGATCCAGGTGATGGAAGGCCGCCATTGCTTCGAACACCTGACCATCGAGGAAAACCTGATGACCGGCGCCTATACGCGCAAGGACGGGAAGGGCGCGGTGAGCGCCGATCTCGAGATGGTCTATGATTATTTCCCCCGGCTGAAAGAGCGCCGCAAATCGCAGGCTGGCTATACGTCGGGCGGGGAACAGCAGATGTGCGCCATTGGTCGCGCGCTGATGAGCCGGCCGGAAACCATCTTGCTGGATGAACCCTCGATGGGTCTCGCCCCGCAGCTGGTGGAACAGATTTTCGGCATCGTGAAATCGCTGAACGAGGGCGAGGGCTATACCTTCCTGTTGGCCGAACAGAACACCAACGTGGCGCTGCGCTTTGCCCATTACGGCTACATCCTGGAGTCGGGCCGCGTGGTGATGGACGGCCCCGCCAAGGAGCTGCGCGAAAACCCGGATGTGAAGGAGTTCTACCTCGGCATGTCCGATGAAGGGCGCAAGAGCTTCCGCGACGTGCGGTCCTATCGCCGCCGCAAGCGGTGGCTGGCGTGATGAGGGACACTGCCGTGAGTACCTATTTCGACGATCTGGAAACCCGCAGCGCCGACCAGCGTGCCAGCGACCAGCTGGCCGCCGTGAATGCGCAGATCGCCCGCGTGGCGGCGGCAGGCTCCTGCGCGATGGATGTCGGGTCGTTGACCGATCTGTCCGATCTCAGCAAACTGCCGGTTCTGCGCAAGTCCACTCTGTCGGGCTGGCAGCAGCAGAATCCGCCCTTCGGCAATATCGCCGTGCAGAACGTGGCGCATATCTTCCAAAGTCCCGGCCCGATCTATGAACCGGGCGGAATCAGCCATGACTGGTGGCGTATCGGACGGTTCCTGAATGCGGTTGGCATCGGGTCGGATGACATTGTGCAGAACTGCTTTGGCTACCACCTGACGCCTGCGGGCATGATCTTTGAAAGCGGGGCGCGGGCCGTTGGAGCCACCGTGGTCCCTGCGGGCACCGGCCAGACGGAATTGCAGGTGCGCGCCGCCCATGACATCGGCACGACCGCCTATGCGGGCACGCCCGATTTCCTGAAGGTGATCCTCGACAAGGCCGACCAGATGGGGCTGTCGCTGAAGATCACCAAGGCCGCTGTTGGGGGCGGGGCGCTGTTCCCGTCTCTGCGCCAGGAATATGCCGATCGCGGCATTCTGTGCCTTCAGAACTACGCCACTGCCGACCTGGGCAACATCGCCCATGAAAGCGCGGCGCAGGAGGGCATGATCGTCGATGAGGGCGTGATCGTGGAGATCGTCCGCCCCGGCACCGGCGACCCAGTTGCGCCGGGTGAGGTGGGCGAGGTTGTGGTGACGACACTGAACCCCGATTACCCGCTGATCCGTTTTGCCACCGGCGACCTTTCTGCCGTGATGGAGGGCGAAAGCCCCTGTGGCCGCACCAATATGCGGATCAAGGGCTGGATGGGCCGGGCCGATCAGACCACCAAGATCAAGGGCATGTTCGTGCGCCCCGAACAGGTGGCCGATCTGGTTGCCCGTCACAGCGATGTGGGCCGGGCCCGCGTCATCGCCGAGCGCGAAGGCGAGATGGACGTGATGCTGGTTCAGCTGGAAACAGCGGGCACTGACGGAAGCGTTTATGAACAAACGGTTCTGGATACGCTAAAGTTGAGGGGGCGAATCGAGCTCGTTCCCGCAGGCAGCCTGCCCAATGACGGTAAGGTCATCGAGGACCGGCGCAGCTACGAATGATCTCGGCCCGCCTTATTTGAAGGAGGTTTGAGCCATGAAATCATTTGTAAAAGCCCTGTTGTTGATGGGTGTTGCCATGCCGGCAGGGGCCGATACGGCCCTTGTCGTGGGCACCGTCGATGCGGCGTCGACCACAAGCTACGGCGCGCCGCGTTACCTTGGAACAGCGCTCACTCCGCTGGATCAGGCGGGGTTTGAGCTGATTTCCGCCCTCGATGCGGATGCGGCCACCCTGCGCCAGCTGGTCACCCGGCTGGTCACGGCGGACGAGCAGGAGGCGTTGGTTATCGCCCTGTCGGGCCGCTTCGTCACCCATGGAGGTTTGAGCTGGTTCCTTGGCCGCGATGCCGGTCAGCAGGATCTGGGCAGCGTGTCGGGCGCGGGCATCCCCGTGCAGCTTCTGATGGATATCGCAGGGGCGACGCCCGCGCGGGCGGTTATCCTGCTGGCCCCGGAGGATCAGGGGATTGCCCTTGGTGCCGGGCTGGACAACGGGCTTGGTCCGCTGGAGGTGCCAGAGGGTGTGACACTGGCCACCGGCCACCCGGCCTCGGTCGCGCGCTTCCTGCGCAGTGGCCTGCTGGAGCCGGGCCGCCCCTTGCGCGATGTGCTGGCGGCGTCCCCCGATCTGACCGTGGTGGCGCTGGCAGATCCCTTCGCGCCCTTCGTTCCGGCCCCGGTGGTCACGCCCGTGGTGCCCGCCGATGAACAGGCCTATTGGGACGCGATGTCGACGCTGGACAATGTCTTTGCCTATCGGGCCTATCTGAACCGTTATCCCGGCGGCTACTACGCCGCACAGGCACAGGCGCGGATTGCAGCACTTGAACCGCCCGCACCGCAGCTGACCCCGGAAGAGGCGGAGAACGCCCTTGGCCTGTCGCGCGAAGACAAGCGCAACATCCAGCGCGATCTGGCGGTTCTGGGCTATTACAACAGCGGTATCGACGGGCTGTTTGGCCCCGGTACGCGCGGCGGCATCCGTCAGTGGCAGCAGGCCAACGGATTGCAGGTCACCGGCTATCTGGATGCGGCGCAGGTCACAAGGCTGAGCGATCAGGGCGATGTGCGGCGAGAAGAGATTCGCGCGCAGGATCTGGCCTATTGGAACCAGACCGGGCAGGGCAATGACGAGGCGGGGCTTCGGGCCTATCTGAACCGCTATCCGAACGGTCAGTTCGCACAGCTCGCCCGGCAGCGGCTGGATGCCATCGAGGCAGAGCAGGAACGGCAGGCCGATATCGCCTATTGGAACCAGACCGGGCGCGGTCAGGACGAGGCGGGTCTGCGGGCCTATCTGGGCCGCTATCCCAATGGCGAGTTTTCACAGCTTGCGCGCCAACGCCTGAACACCATCCTCGCTCAGCAGGAATCGCAAGCCTGGCAACTGGCGCAGGCGCGGGATACGATCCAGGGCTATCGGGCCTATCTGAACGATTACCCCAATGGCCCCCACGCGGCTCAGGCCCGTCAACGGCTTGCGCAGCTGGAACAGGCCGCGGGCGAACCCGCAGCGTGGCAGCAGGCGCAGTCGCGCGACACGCTGAACAGCTATCAGGCCTATCTGGATGCCTACCCGAACGGTGCCCATGCCGCCGAGGCGCGCGCGCTGATGCGCGCGATCCGCGATGACAATCGTGCGTGGAACCTTGCGGAATCGACGGACACGATCCAGGGCTATCGCAACTACCTCAATGCCTTCCCCACTCCGCGCCATCGGCAGGAAGCGCTGGACCGGATTTCCCAGATCCAGGCGGACGAGCAGGCGTGGCAGCAGGCGCAGGCGGCAGACACGGTGCAGGCCTATCGCAGCTATCTCAACCGTTTCCCCAATGGCCGCCACGCGACCGAGGCACAGCAACGGATCGACGCGCTGGCGCCGCCGCAGCCGCCCCAGGGAGGTATTCCGCTGAACCTTGGTCAGCGGGTTGCGACGGAACGGGCGTTGTCCAATCTGGGCTTCGATCCTGGGCCTGCGGACGGCACGTTCACCGCCCAGACCCATGCCGCCCTGCGCGCCTATCAGCAGGCCCGTGGTCTGCCGGTTACCGGGGTTGTGGATGCGGTGACTGCGGCGGCGCTGCTGGTCGAAGGCATGGCCAATAACTGAGCGATACCTGGCCGGGGCTGCGCATCATGGGCAGCCCCGGGCCGGATACAGAAAAGCGCCGCAGGCAGAACCTGCGGCGCTTTTACATGCGAAATATGCTGTGGCTCAGCCCTGGCGGGCTTTGAACCGGCGCTGCGTCTTGTTGATGACGTAGACGCGGCCCTTGCGGCGCACGACGCGGCAATCGCGGTGACGCTGCTTGAGCGAGCGGAGCGAGTTCTTGACCTTCATCTGGCCTCTCCTTCGTCGCGGCGCGGCGATGCGCCTTTGGGTTAACCCCTTGTTACCAAGGGAAGATGGTGGGCGATACTGGGATCGAACCAGTGACCCCTTCGATGTCAACGAAGTGCTCTACCGCTGAGCTAATCGCCCCCTGATTTGCAAAGGCCAAGCCGACACATACATGCCAGCCGCAGCCCCTGCCACGTTGGGTAGGCGGTCTATAAAAGGAGTCGGGATGGTGTTCAAGGGCTTTTGAGGCCACAAAATTCGGGTAATGATAATTCCCATGACCGAGTCCAGCGAATACCGCGCCGCTTACCGGCTGGAAAGGCCCGAAAGCCGGGTCGGATCCGTGATTGTCGCCTCGCCGCATTCGGGGCGCCATTACCCGTGGAGCTTCATCCGGCGGACTGTGCTGGACGAGCGCGCGATCCGGTCGTCCGAGGACGCCTTTGTCGATATGCTGGTGGCCGAGGCCCCCGCTCTTGGCGCGCCGCTGCTGGCCGCCGAATACCCCCGCGCCTTCGTTGATCTGAACCGGTCGAATGACGAGCTCGATCCGGCGGTGATCGAGGGCGTGCGGCGCAGCGCGGTCAATCCGCGGATCAGCTCTGGCCTTGGGGTGATTCCCCGGGTGGTGGCCGGGGGACGGGTGATCTATCGCGGCAAGCTGAGCCGCGAGGAGGCAGAGGAGCGGATCGAGAAGGTCTGGCAGCCCTATCACAGCTGCCTTGAGGGACTGGTTCGGGAGTCGCTGGAGGATTGCGGCGAGTCGGTGCTGCTGGATTTTCATTCTATGCCACATGAAGCGCTGGATGCGATGTCGCGCGGCCCCGGACAGGCGCGGCCTGACGTGGTTCTGGGCGACCGGTTCGGCGCATCGGCGGCGGTGGCATTCGTGGATCGGCTGGAGGCGGGCTTTTCTGCCGCCGGGCTGGTGGTCAGCCGCAACAGCCCCTTTGCCGGGGCCTATATCGCGCAGAATTACGGGCGGCCATCACGCGGGCGCCACGCGGTGCAGATCGAGATTGACCGGTCGCTTTACATGAACGAACAACTGATCCGCCCGAATGGCAATTTCCAGAGCGTCAAGAAACTGGTGACCGGGGTGTTGCGGCAGATGATCCGCGGCGAGGATTCCCTGCCGATGGCGGCGGAGTAGGGCGGACGCGGTTTCGAAACCGCGTGATTGCGCCAAGTCTGACTGTCACGCGTTCATTCGGTGACATCGTCGATGTGGACTGTGAAACCGCAACCAGTGCCACGGGCGCGGGAAACGCGGTTTCGAAACCGCGTTCTGGCCTCTGGAGGCACCGTCAGCGCAGGGACCGCCCTTTCAGGATCGCGTCACCGCCGAACCTTTTCCGAATCTCGTCTGCCGCGCGCTCGGCCTTGATTCTGGCGGCCTCCTGCGGATCCAGAAGGTTGCCGGACCGGTCGGCCATATCCTCGGGCAGCAGATCCGCCAGCCCCACCCCGATCAGCCGGTAGGGCTTGGTATGGGGCGCGTGATTGAACAGGTCGCGCGCCGCGCGGTAGATGCGGTCGGCGATCTGGGTGGGGTCGGTCAAGCTGCGCCGCCGTGTGATCAGCTGGAAGTCCGACCGCTTCAGCTTCAGCACCACCACGCGCCCCGCCAACCGCTTGGCCTTCAGCCGGTCCGACACCTTCTCGGCCAGCCGCCACAGGTGCCCATCCAGCAGGTCGGGGTCCGAGATGTCTTCGAAGAAGGTCGTCTCGGACGAGATGCTTTTCATCGGCGCATCGCGGCTGACCCGTCGCCTGTCCTGCCCGCGCGCCAGGTGCCATAGCCGGTCCCCCATCGACCCGAACCGCGCCACCAGATCATCGCGGTCCCACCGGCGCAGATCGGCGAAGGTGCGAATGCCCACCTTGTCGAGAGAGGCCTGACCGGCCTCGCCGATACCCCAGATCATGCGCACCGGTTTCTGTTCCAGAAAATCCATCGTCTCGGCCTGCCCGATCACCGAAAACCCGCGCGGCTTGTCGAGGTCGGAGGCGATCTTCGCGAGGAACTTGTTGTGGGATAGGCCGATCGACCCGGTGATTCCGATCTCGTCCTTCATCCGCTTCACCAGCCGCGCCAGCATCACGGCGGGCGGGCGGCCATGCAGCCGCGCGGTGCCGGTCAGGTCCATGAACGCCTCGTCCAGCGACAGCGGTTCGATGGAGGGGGTCATCTCCTCCATCATCGCGCGGATCTGTTTGGAAACGGCGGCATAGACCTCCATCCGCCCGCGCACCACGACCGCCTCGGGGCAAAGCTCCAGCGCCTTGAACATGGGCATGGCCGAGCGCACCCCCTTGATTCGCGCAATATAGCAGGCGGTGGAGACCACGCCCCGCTTGCCGCCACCAATGATCACGGGCTTGTCGCGCAGCTCGGGATTGTCGCGCTTTTCGACCGAGGCATAAAAGGCATCGCAATCCATATGCGCGATGGACAGGTCAAAAAGCTCCGGATGCGATACGATCCTTGGTCGCCGGCAGGCGGGGCATCGGGCGCCGGTGTCAAATGGGGTCAGGCAGTCGCGGCAGAGGGAAGGCATGTGTCCGGGCTGTGTTGGGTGGGGCGGGTCGATGTCCCATGGGTCCAATCTCTGTCAGAGCGCGCCACAAAGCAACCGGAGCCAATCGGGGCTGTCCCGGGCCGCGCCGTCCATGGTGGACATGTTCAGGCCTCTGGCGCTTTCCACCCCATGGCGCGGCTGATCATTCTGGCCGCTTTCAGGATGTCCTGCTCCACCGAGGCGGGCACGGCATCTGTCTGCTTCGTCGCGCTTATTGCAGCTACGATGTCTCCGGACATGTCGTAGATCGGGGCGGCGACGCTGCACAGCCCGGTTTCGAAGCTGACCTTCACCGCACCTATGTCAGCGGCGTCGCGCGCGGAATACGGAACGCCACGGTCCTCATCGTCGCAAAGCTGGCCGATGCGCCGGGCTTAGAGCCGTCTAAGCTTCTGGAGTTAAATGATTAGTTTGGGAGGAATGGTGCCGCTGAAGGGACTCGAACCCCCGACCCCATCATTACGAATGACGTGCTCTACCAGCTGAGCTACAGCGGCATTCCTCTCTCGTCGCGGCCCTACTATGGCCCTACTAGTTACGTTACGCCGCCTGTAAGCGACTGGTTTTGAGCACCATTCCAGCGGGGACCCGCTACCTACGAATGCGTTGCTCTGCCAGCTGAGCTACATCGGCACGCGGGCTGGCTCTTAGCAAGCCTGCCCGCGCTTGAACAGTCCTAATTTGCGGCTGTACGCGCCGGTTCGGAGGTTTCCGCGTCGTTGGAAACTTCGCCCATGTCGGGCAATACATGGCCGGGGGCATGCGGGTCGTTTTCTTCCGCCATGTCTTCCGTGACCTCGGCGGGGGTTTCTTCGACCGGGGCGGCATCGACAACCTCCGGTTCCGGGTCTTCGATTTCGGGATCGTCCCGGCGGTCTTCCAGCGCGCCCACGATCAGAGGCAGCATCTGGGCGGTTCCGGCGAAGGCCGACTCGCTTTGCGGGGCCTCGGCCCATGCCAGCGTATCGAAGCTGTCGCAATGTTCACAGACCGGCTGCCAGGTGGCGTGGACATGGCCGCAGTTTTCGCAGGTCCATTGCGGGCCGCGAGAGGCGGTCACCGCCTTGGCCAGCCAGCCGCGCACCACGCGGTCTTCGCTGCCCTCGCCACGTTCAATCGCCGCCATGATGGTCAGCGACCGGGCCGTGGGGGCGGTTTCGGGCAGATCGCCAAGCGCCTTGCGGGCGGCGGCGTAGTCTTCTGCTGCGATCTGCAATTCCGCCTCCAGCAGTTTGACCTCTGCATCGGCGGGGTGCTTGGCCAGCAGCACGCGGAAGCGTTTGATGCGGGCAGCGGGGGTTTCCTCTGGTTCGATGCTGGCGAAGGCGGCGGCCAGGTCGGGATGCGGTGCGGCGTCCCAGGCCTTGCGGATCACGCGGGTGGCCACTTTCGGCTTGCTCTCCTGGATTGCCATGCGCGCGGCCATGACGGCGGCGGGCACCAGGTCGGGGGACAGGCGGTTGGCCTCGGTGGCCTCTTTGCTGGCGGTGTCGATCTTGCCCTCGGCCAGTGCATCGCGGGCATCGGCAAGGGCCAGAACCGCGTCGCGGCGTTTGTGGACGTCGCGGGGCAGGGCGCCGGCCTTCAGCTTGGCGGCAAGCGTCTTGCGGGCCCCGGCCCAATCCTCGTGCCCGGCCTGCAGGGTCAGCAGCGTGTCCTGAACTTCGTGATGCTGAGGGCGCAGGGCAAACGCCTTCTCGGCCAATTTCAGCGCCGTATCGGTATCCCCGGCATCCAGCTTTTGCTTCATCAGCCCGCGAATGCCCACGAAACGGGTCGTGTCATCGGCCAGCAGCCGCTTGTAGGTCTCGGTTGCCTTGGCGGTATCGCCCGCCATCTCGGCGGCCTGGGCCACCAGCAGATTGGTCAGTTCGGGCCGTTTCAGGTAGCCCTCGGCGCGTTCCGCCTTGCGAATGGCCAGTCGCCCCTCGCCGGATGCCAGCGCCAGCATGCCTTCGGACAGCGCCTGATAGCCCTTCCGCTCGGCGCGCCGGTTGAAATAGCGGGAAATCGCGGTCTCATCGCCGTTGAGGAAGCGGATGGTGGCGACAAGAAGACCAAGCAGCTTGAGCGCCACATAGACCAGCAGCAGAAGAAGCACGGCGGCAACCACCCCCGACAGAGGGGTCAACGCGAATTCGCGGCCTGCCACGGTGATCAGCAGCATGGACTCGGTTTCCAGCAGGTAACCGACGCCGAAGGCCGCCGCGACCACGACGGTCAGGAAGATGATGATTTTCAGGACGGACCAGAGAAGCATATCGGTCCCCCTCAATTCGCGGCATCAAGCGCGGCGGCGAAGCTGTCCATCGCCTCCATCGCGTCGATGCGCATCTGGGCGGACGCCGTCCAGTCCGCCATGACCGCTTGTGCGTCGGCGGGTAGGGCCGACAGTTCGGCAACGGTGCCAGCAAGATCTCCGGCGCGCAAAGCGGCTTCGGCACGGGACAGGACCGCATCGGCGCTGTCGCCCTCTTGTGGTTCCAGCGACCGGCCTCCGACCTGGCTTTGCAGGAAGGCGGTAACGCGGTTCATGGCGCCCTCGCCAGCGGTTTCCCGAATGGCAATGGGCAGCGCGGCGCGGGCGGCGGCGGGGAAGCTGGATTGCAGCTCTTCCAAGGTCGGCACGCCGGTTTCGGCGGCGGCGGTCAGCGCCTCTGGCATGTCCACGCCAGCCCCATCCGCGACATCCGCCAGAGCGCCCGCGAAGGGCGCGCCGGTGGCCACGGCGATGCGCAGCTGGCCAAGCGCCGCCTGCGCCGTGGCACTGCCCACGCGGGCCTCGGCACGCGCTTCGGCGGCGGCGATGCGTTCCTCTGCGGCGGTGGCGGCGGCGGCGAGTTGCTCGGCCATCGCAGCATTCGCGGCCTGCTGTTCGGCAAGGCTCGCCGATTGTTCCTGCAACGCGGCCTGAAGCTGCGCCACGGCGGCGGCCACGGCGGCGGAATTGTCCGCGCCTTCACCGCCTTCGCCAAGCGGCAGGGTTTCGAGATAGGCGATCCGGTCCGTGAGGCCGGTGATCTGGCTACCGGTTGCGTCGATCCGGGTGCCAAGCGCGGCGATCTGTTCGGAAAGCGGGCTAAGATCCACCGCCTCTGGCGCGGGCGGGATGGCCTCGATCTGGCCTTCCAGCGCAGCGGCGCGGGTGGTCAGGGTCGAGAGCGCCCCGGCCTGTTCATCCAGCGAGGTTTGAATTGCGGCCAGCGCCGCCTCGGTCGCGCTATTGTCCTGCGCGGCGGGCGCAAAGCCCATGAAAGCCGCGCCATAGCCCAACCCGGCGGCCACGACACCGCCCAGAACCAGCGGCAGGAAGCCGGGTCCGCGGCGCGGTTCGGCTGCGGGTGGCTGCGGGGCGGGTTCCGCGACGGAAGGCTCTTCGACGGGGGCGGGGTCTTCCACGATCTCGGCGTCCGTCACCGTTTCATCGGTGTCAGGGGTGGCCTCGGCCAGTGCGGCGTCGTCCTGGGTTTCGTCGGTCTCCTGGGGGGTCGTGTTCGGGTCGGCCACCGTCTATTTCCTTCAATTTATTCAATACGCGCCACAGAATCCCGTCCGGTGCAGCGCCGAGTCACAGATAGGTTCGCATGGGCACACCTGCGAGGGCTAGGGGCTAAGTTGTCTCGCCAGTGCTTTGAGCATCGCCGCGCCGGTCGGGGCATCGGAGACGATGGCTATAAGGCGCAGGGGTTCGGGCAGGGCCGCCTGTGTCGCATCACTGATGCAGACCAAGTCGGGATTGGCGTCGGCTGGCAGGTCTGCCGCGAACAGCACCGCGCTGCGGGGTGAGAAGAGCGGCACGATCACGCGGCGAGGGCCTGCGAGCGCCGCGAGCGCGCCTGCGCTCAAGGGGAGATTGCGTTGATCGTAAACGGCATGGCCCACAATGCTGAACCCCTCTGCGGCAAGCCGGTCGACGATTCCGCCGCGCACATGGGTTCCGTGCAGGTGTATCAGCGGGCCATCGGGGGCATCACGGCGGATCAGTTCCACCAGATCACCTGCCGCGCCCCCGGCTGAAAGCGCCCTCAATCCGGCCTCCGCCGCCACCCGCGCCGTGCGGTCCCCGACGCAATAAGCGATGTGCCCCGCGCCGCCACCGCCCGCCGCAAAGGCCCTCACCCCGTTTTCCGAGGTGAAGATCAGGCTCGCCTCTGGCGGGATTGCAGGCAGATCCAGCAGCACGATCTCCTGCATCGGGGCGATGAGGATGTCCGCCTTGTCCCCGAACTCTGCTCGGCATTGATCGGCAAAGCGCTCTGCCTGTGCAGCGGGCCGCGTCAGAAGGATCAGGGGGGTGGCATTGTCAGGCATCGGGGGGAGTGTTACCTGCGGGGCACCCCTTGTGCAACGACACCCGCCATGACCGACCGCCTGACCATCCTTGGCATTGAAAGCAGCTGCGATGATACGGCTGCGGCGGTGCTGCGCGTGGAGGATGGGGCAGAGCTGATGTCCTCCGTGGTCAGCGGCCAGACCGACCTGCACGAAGCCTATGGTGGCGTGGTGCCGGAGATCGCGGCGCGCGCCCATGCGGAACGGCTCGACCTGATGGTGGAGCAGGCGGTGCAGCAGGCGGGCGTCAGCCTTAATGACATCGACGTCATTGCCGTTACCGCCGGGCCGGGGCTGATTGGCGGGGTGCTGTCGGGCGTGATGTGCGCCAAGGGGCTGGCCATGGGGCTTGGCGTGCCGCTTGTGGGGGTCAATCACCTTGCGGGCCACGCGCTGACCCCGCGCCTGACGGATGGAGTGAGTTTCCCCTATCTGATGCTTCTGGTCTCTGGCGGGCATTGCCAGTTCCTGCGCGTGGATGGGCCTGACGATTTCACCCGGCTTGGCGGCACGATTGATGACGCCCCGGGCGAAGCCTTCGACAAAGTTGCCAAGCTGCTTGGCCTGCCGCAACCGGGCGGGCCAGTGGTGGAGCAGGCGGCGAAACAGGGCGATCCCAAACGCTTCCCCCTGCCGCGTCCGCTTCTGGACCGCGACGGCTGCGACATGTCTTTCTCTGGCCTGAAGACCGCCGTTCTGCGCACCCGTGACGGGCTGGTCGCGGATCAGGGCGGGTTGCACGAACAGGACCGTGCTGACCTCTGTGCCTCGTTTCAGGCGGCTGTCAGGGATGTTCTGGCCGAGAAATCCCGCCGCGCCTTGGCGGGCCAATCCGATCTGACCTGTTTCGCTGTCGCCGGGGGCGTTGCGGCGAACCAGACCCTGCGCGCGGCACTGGAGGATGTGGCACGCGCCCATGGCGTGCCTTTCCTCGCGCCGCCGCTGACGCTCTGCACCGACAATGCCGCGATGATTGCCTGGGCTGGATGGGAAGCCTACCGTGACGGCCAACGCGACGGGATGGACCTGTCGGCACGCCCGCGCTGGCCGCTGGACCGCACAAGCCCGGCGCTCATTGGATCGGGCAAGAAGGGGGCCAAGGCATGAATCGGGTCGATATTGCCGGGGCAGGGGCCTTTGGCACGGCGCTTGCCATCACGCTGGCCCGCGCCGGGGCCGAGGTGACGCTGTGGGCGCGCGCCGGGGCCGAGGACATGCAGGCCGCGCGCGAAAACACCCGCCGTCTGCCGGGCCACCGCTTCCCCGATGGCCTGCGCGTGACCGGCGACATTTCCGAATTGACCGCCGATGTGCTACTGATCGCTGTCCCCACCCAGAAACTGCACGAGGTTCTGCCCATTCTGCCCGGTCACGCGGGCACCGTGATTTCCTGTGCCAAGGGCATTCACCTGACAACCGGTCTGTCGCCATGCCAGCTGATCACCCGCGACCTGCCGGGTGTGGCGGCGGGTGTGCTGACAGGCCCCAGCTTTGCCGTCGATATCGCCGCCGGTCTGCCCACGGCCCTGACGCTGGCCCTGCCGGACGACACCCAAGGCGCGGCGTTGCAAGACAGGCTCTCCTCCCCCGCGCTGAGGCTTTACCGCAGCACGGATGTGACCGGCGCGGAACTGGGCGGCGCGTTGAAGAACGTCATCGCCATTGCGGCAGGCGCGGTCATGGGCGCGGGGCTTGGCGAAAGCGCGCGGGCGGCCCTGATGGCGCGCGGCTTTGCCGAGATGCGCCGGGTTGCGGCCTTTCGCGGCGCGCGGGACGACACGCTTGCGGGGCTTTCGGGCTTTGGCGATCTGGTGCTGACCTGTACGTCAGACAAGTCGCGCAACTACCGCCACGGGCAGGCATTGGCGGGCGCGCGACCGTTGGACCCTTCCGCCACTGTTGAAGGGGCCGCCACGGCGCAGGAACTCTCTGCCCATTCCGAGCTCGACACCCCCATTGCCGACGCCGTTGCAGCCTTGTGTCAGGGGCGCGTCTCTGTGCAGGATGTGATGGCAGAGCTTCTCAATCGCCCTTTGAAACAGGAATAGCCCATGCTCTACGCGCTGATCTGCACTGACAAGCCCGGCCATCTGGAGGTTCGTAAAGCCAACCGAGACGCCCATATCGCCTATCTGAAATCGACGCCTGTCATCCATGCCGGGCCGTTCCTGAACGAAGGCGGAGAGATGATCGGCTCGCTCGTGGTGATCGAGGCAGAGGACCGCGCGGGAGCCGAAGACTGGGCCGCGAATGACCCCTATGCCAAGGCGGGTTTGTTCGAGAAGGTGCGGATCGAGGCGTGGAACAAGGTGATCGGCTGATGCGCTACTGGCTGTTCAAATCCGAACCGAACACCTGGTCCTGGGATCAGCAGGTGGCCAGGGGCGATGCGGGCGAGGAATGGGATGGTGTCCGCAACTATCAGGCCCGCAACAACATGCGCGAAATGGCTTTGGGCGACCGGGGCTTTTTCTACCATTCGCTGAAGGAAAAGGCGATTGTCGGCGTGGTCGAGGTTTGCGCGCTGGCCCATCCCGACAGCACCACAGATGACCCCCGTTGGGAATGCGTGGATATCAAGGCCGTGGGTCCGTTCAAGACGCCGGTGACACTGGCCGATGTAAAGGGCGACCCGCGCCTGTCGGGGATGGTTCTGGCCAATAATTCGCGCCTGTCGGTGCAGCCCGTGACCGAAGAGGAATGGCGGATCATCTGCGAGATGGGCGGCTTTTCTGCTTAAGGTTGCGCGCGGCCCGTGGCATGATTTCTCCAGATCAACGGGAGAGATCACATGGAATTTCTGAATGTCTTGGCGGCCGGGGCCGCAGCGTGGGTTTTCGGAGCAATCTGGTACATGGCCCTGTCCAAACCCTGGATGGCTGCAAACGGATTGACCGAGGACCAGATCAGGGCCTCTGCCAGCCCGCTGCCCTATGTCGTCAGCTTCGTGATGTCGGTGCTTGTGGCGGGCATGACCCGGCATATCCTGCAAAGCTCCGGGATCACCACGGTCGGCGGCGGCGTGATGGTGGGCGCGGGGTTGGGCCTCTTCGTGGCTCTGCCATGGATGGTGAACAACGTGCTTTACAGCTTCCGCGACAAATCGCTGATCTGGATCGACGGCGGTTATCCGGTGATCGGATGCACCATCATCGCCGTGGTGCTGATGCTGTTTTGAGACAAGAAGGAGGGCCCCGACCCCCCGGGACCCTCCTTTACCCACGCGCAATTACTCGCTCCGCACGTGTTCTATGAGGGTCCGCCATCCTGGTCGGGACAGGGTTGACCCTAGCCCGCTGCGTGCCGTGCGATCAACTGAATTGCCCGGACAATTCTATTCAAACCCCGGCCACTGGATCATGAAAAAGGCCCACCCCGATACGGGCAGGCCTTAATGGGTTCGCAATCGCTCCGGCTTAGCCGTAGACGCTTTCCTTGCCGAAATGCTTGGTCAGCATGTAGTAGATGACGGCGCGGTACTTGTTGCGTTCGGACTTGCCATAGGTCTCGATCACCGAGTCGATGGCGGCCATCAGGTCGTCGCTGTCCGCAAGACCGAGCTTCTTCATCAGGAAGTTCTTCTTCACGGTTTCCAGTTCACTGGGCTGAGACCCGGCAACCGTCGATGCGTCCGCGTCGTAAATCGCGGGGCCGCAGCCGATCGTGACCTTGGTCAGCAGGTCCATGTCGGGTTCCATCCCGCATTTGTTGCGCAGATCATCTGCATATTTGGCGATCAGTTCATCGCGTTTGCCCATTTCCGTCTCCCCGTTTTTGATTCCGCTTTGGACTATTCCCATCCAGTACGGGGCGTATGAAACCCGGTGAACCCCGTTCTGACAATGAAAAACTTGGGCAATCCACAGCTTTGCGACCCAAAGGCGACCATCGTGGCGTCGGAAACGAAGCGGACAGGGCCGCTTCCCTCACGGCAGCCTGACCTCAGATCCCGCGTTGTGAGGAGGACACATGGCCGAGTTTCTGACCCCAGACCAAACCGCCCGCTACGCGCGCGACGGGTTCCTGCACCCGATCCGCGCCTTTGACACCGGGACAACCGCTACCCTGCGCGCCGAGGTGGAGGCGCTGGAGCGCGATCATGCAGGTGGTGCAGGCGGGCATGACCTGAACCAGTTCTTCCGCGTCAATGGTCAGCTGGTCATCCCCCTGCTGCACCGGATCGCGACCGATCCCGGCATCCTCGACCCGGTCAGTTCGATCCTCGGCCCTAACCTGCTGGTCTGGTCGGTGGAGCTCTTCATCAAGGAACCCGGCACAACCAAGGTCGTGTCCTGGCACCAGGACATTACCTATTGGGGCATGGGCGAAACAGACGAGGAGCTGACCGCCTGGCTGGCGCTGTCGGATGTGTCGGTTCAGGCAGGGTGCATGCGCTTCATCCCCGGCAGCCACAAGAACGCCATCGTGCCCCATGCGGATACGTTCGACGCCGATAACCTCCTGTCCCGTGGCCAGCAGATCGAAGGCATCAACGAGGATGAGGCCGTCTTCGGCGCGTTGAAACCCGGCGAGATGTCGTTTCACCATGGCCGCACCTTCCATGCGTCCGGCCCCAACATGTCGGACGACCGGCGCATCGGTATGGCCATCCGCTATGTCACGCCCGAGGTACGGCAGCCCGATCTGACCCGCGACTATGCGATGCTTGTGCGCGGCAAGGATGAGATGCAGGGTTGGATCAACGTGGCCCCGCCCGCGCGGCTGTTCGATCCCGCGTCGCTTGCCTTGTATGACGAGGTTCTGGCGGCGCAGTCGGCGGCGCTGACCGCCGGGGCGGAAGGCCAGGTCGGGCTGTACGCCCAGAAGATGCAGTAGGAGGACCGGCAGATGACCACTGACCAGAAAGTCAGCTTCACCCAGATGAAGGACGGCACGAAAGAGGATTACGAGCTGCTGGAGAAGCTTGAGAAACCCTATCTCGCGCTGACCGCTGATCGCATCATGGACGAGCTGCGCCGTCAGGGTGAAGTCTCGCTGGAAGGCTACCGGATCACGCGGCTGGAACACGGGCTGCAATCGGGCACCCGCGCCCTGCGCGAAGGGGCCGATATCGACTGGGTTGTGGGCGCGCTTTTGCATGACATCGGTGATGGGCTTGCCCCGCAGAACCACGACCGCTTTTCCGCCGAAGTGATCCGCCCCTTCGTGCGCGATGAGGTTGCCTGGGTGGTGGAACATCACGGCATCTTCCAGATGTTCTACTACGGCCACCATTACGGATGGGACAAGGACGCGCGCGACCGGTTCAAGGACCATCCCTGCTGGCAAAGCTGCGCCGATTTCTGCGAGAGATGGGATCAATCTTCGTTCGATCCCGACTACGCTTACGAACCGCTCGAGGTGTTCGAACCCATGGTGCGAGAGGTCTTCGCCCGCAAGGCCTATGACCCGGAAGTGGTGCAGGAGGGTGTGGTCATGGGGCTGCCGGAACTGGCCTGATCCGCACATTTGCCCGGCTCTCATTCAAGGTTTATCCTGCGGGCATCTCCGAGTTGGAGGACTTGCCCTTGAGAATCTGTTTTGCCTTGTTTTTCGTAGCTCTCTCCACCTCTGCCACGATGGCGCAAACAACGGCCGACGCCTTGCTGACCGCATCCATTCGGGATTGCGCCCTATGGGAAGAGGGCAGCCTGCATATCGGGGAACGCGCCGTGGTCGAGATGGATCTAACCGGCGACGGATCGCCAGAGACGCTCGTCGATACAAGCCATCTCGAATGCTCGGCCACGCCGCTGTCACCCTATTGCGGGTCGGGTGGCTGTTCGCTTTTCGCCTTCGTGGAGGACCATGTGTTCGAATGGCAGGCGCTTGGCTGGCGCGTCATCGACTGGGACGGCGAGCCGGTGTTGCTGATCGGCCGGGACGGCGGATGGTGCGGGGTCAGCAGCGCGGGCTATTGCTTCGAGGCGCTCAACTGGAACGGCGAGACCTTCCTGACGGTGATGCCGCCGGTGGAATAGCCGCTCAGATCACCACCTCTATCAGGCGCGGTCCATTGGCCGCCATGGCCTCTTCCAGCGCAGCCTCCATCTCGTCCACCGTGGTCGCGCGGGTGCCCTCGACGCCATGGCCCTTGGCCAGCGCCACCCAGTCCAGCAACGGATTGTCCGCGTCGAACATTGCCTGCGCGTTGCGGCCCACTTGCGTGACCCCCATGGCCGCCAGTTCCCCGCGCAGGATCTGATAGCCCCGGTTGGCGAAGACGATCACCGTCACATCCAGCCGTTCCCGCGCCATGGTCCACAGCGATTGCAGCGTGTACATGGCCGATCCGTCGCCTGTCAGCGCGAGGACCTTGCGATCCGGGCAGGCCACCGCCGCGCCGGTGGCGCAGGGCAGGCATTGCCCGATCGCGCCGCCCATGGTGATCAGCCAGTCATGGCGCCGCGCGGTTCGAGTCGCCTCGGCAATGGGCGCGCCCGAGGTCACGGCCTCGTTCACGACGATGGTGTTTTCGGGCATGGCGCGCGCGATCAGGGCCCCCGCGCTGGCCGCGGTCAGGGGGCCGTCGGGACGGTCGGGAAGGGCCAGGTCGACCGGTGCCACAGTCTCGGTCAGTGCCCCGAGCCTGTCGGCCAAACCGTTCAGAACATAGCCTAAATCCATGGTGGCATCCGCCAGTTCCTGCACATGGATATCAGCGCGTGTAGGCAGTGAGGGCTTGCCGGGATAGGCGAAAAAATTCACTGGCGCATGGGTGCCGCAGACGACGAGGCTTCGCACGTCCTTGAGCAGTGCGGCATTGGCATCGACGGGGTAGAGCAGCTGCTCGACCGGGGGCGTTCCGGCGCCGCGTTCCAGCCTCGGGCTGTGCAGGGGCGTCATGATCCGGCACCCCGCCGCCTGCGCGATCTGCGCGCCCAGATGCAACAGCGGGCCATGGGTGGCCTGACCGCCCAGAAGCAGGGCCGCACCATCGGCTTTCAAAGCCGCGGCCGCCGCATCCAGCGCCGCATCGGACGGGCGGTGAAGC
>NZ_JASHJX010000053.1 GCF_030732985.1 Nioella sp. MMSF_3534 | reverse complement strand
CACAGGGGGTGTACGGGGGGTGTACAGGGGGTGTACGCATGGCGCCCCCCTGTTTTTCGGGTCTCAGGCGTTCAGGAACGCCCGCACCGCCGCCTCGAATTCGCGGGGTTTGTCGGCATGCAGCCAATGCCCCGCGCCGGGAATTTTCGCAAAGCGCGCCTTCGGGAAATAGCCCTTGATCGCATCCCGATATTCGGGCCGCACATAGTCGGATTCCGCCCCCGACAGCATGAAGACCGGCCCGTCAAACCGGCCCTCAACGCCCTCCGGCCAGCCCGTCGCCTTGCCCATGTCGCGGTCCAGAACATCATGGTTGAGCCGCCAGCGCTTGCCCTTAACATCCAGAGATTGCAGCAGAAAAGCGCGGACGCCCGCTTCGGGAACGGCGGCGCTCAGCTGGTCGTCCGCATCGCGCCGCGTCTCGACCCGCGACAGGTCCACCGCGCGCATCGCGTCAATCAGGTGGCTTTGGCTGTGCCCGTAAGCCACCGGCGCGATATCGGCCACGACCAGCCGGTTCACCATCTCGGGCCGCGTCAGCGCCAGCATCATCGCGGCCTTGCCCCCCATCGAATGCCCCAGCACATCCGCCCGCCCGCCATGGGCAGTAATCACCTGAGCCAGATCAGCCGCCATATCAGGATAAGTATGCGTAGGCTGAAACGCGCTATCCCCATGATTTCGCATGTCAACGCCGATCACCTGCCGCTCATCCGACAGGCGCTTGGCGATGACGTTCCAGTTGCGGGCAGAGCCGAAGAGGCCATGCACGATCAGAAGCGGCGGGCGGTCGGTGGGATCACCGGTGAGATAGGTCGCGAGCATGGCCCCGGAATATCCCATCCGACGCGGCTCGACCAGAGCCGTTGAGCGGGTGGCCAGGGGACGCTAGGATACGGTGTCGAAAGGGAATCTCATGGCCGCCGATCCGCTGCAGCTTGACCGCCTCTCAGACCGCCTGACCGCGCTCATGCGCGAAAAGCTGGGGGTGCGCGCCGATACCCTGCCCGTGGCCCTGCGCCGGGCGGGGCGCAAGCTGCCGCGCCGGTTGCGGCAGGATGGCGCGCTTATTCTCGCAGCGATCGAGCGGTCCCAGAACCCGCGGTTGGCGCGGGTCACTGATGGCGACGGGCCGGAACGCGCGGCAAGGCGGATAGAGGCCTATCTAAGCGGCCTAGACCCCGCCACAGCCCGCGCCCGCGCCCGGGCCTATCTGTTCGCCGACCTGGCCTTTCGTCTGGCAGTTGTGATCGCATTGGTGATCGGCGTGCTGGCCTGGCGTGGCTACGTCTGAACGATTGCGCTGGCCTGCCAGATGCGGCCATCGCGGCAGGACCCGCCTCGCCGAGCCTCGCCCCGAAGAAGAGGCCCTCCTCAGCCCGCATGTCCTTGGATATGGGACTGCGCCGGGGTGTCGGAGGAACCGGTTCGCCTGCGTCCGGCTGCCGCATCGAAAGCCGTGACTCCCCGCCTATTTGCCCCTGTGCGTGAACCTGAAAGGACCGGAAAGGAAACACACATGTTCAAGGGTTTGGGGCTGTCTCTGGCGCTGATCATCGGTGGAATGGTGGCGGCACCGGCACTGCTGATGGCCATCGTCTGACAAGAAAGGCCCCGGTCAGATCGGGGCCTTTCCTCGTTTCAGGATGGTCAGTGCTGCGGCTTCAGGAACGTTCCGTTTCTCAGATCGCGCATGGCCTGCTGGATCTCCGCCTGTGTGTTCATCACGATCGGACCGTGCCAGGCGACCGGCTCCTCGATCGGGGCCCCCGAGATCAGCAGGAACCGCACGCCCTCCGGCCCGGCCTGTACGGTCACCTCGTCGCCGGTGCCGAAGCGGATGAGGGTGCGGTTGCCCGACAGGTCACGCATGTTGACCTCTTGCCCCATAACCTCTTTTTCCAGCAGCACGCCCTCTGGCTGCGAGGCATCGGCAAAGGCTGCCGCCCCGTCGAAAACATAGGCGAAGGCGCGGCGATAGGTGTCGATTTTGAAGGTCTTCTTCACCCCGGCAGGCACATGCACATCGAGGTATTGCGGATCGGCGGCGATGCCGTCCACGGGGCCGCGCTTGCCCCAGAATTCGCCCACGATCACCTTCACCCGCGTGCCGTCATCGTCGATGATCTCGGGGATTTCCTTGCCTTGCACGTCCTGATAACGCGGCGCAGTCATCTTCAGCGACGAGGGCAGGTTTCCCCAAAGCTGAAAACCGTGCATTTGCCCCTTCGCGTTCCCAAAGGGCATTTCCTGGTGAAGGATGCCGGAACCGGCGGTCATCCACTGCACATCGCCTGCGCGAAGCTTGCCTGTGTTGCCCAGGCTGTCCCCGTGTTCCACGGTGCCTGCCAGCACATAGGTGATTGTCTCGATCCCGCGATGCGGGTGCCAGGGAAAGCCGCGCATGTAGTCCGATGGGGTTTCCCCCCGGAAATCGTCGAACAACAGAAACGGGTCCAGTTCGCTTGGGTCCTGAAAGCCGAAGGCGCGGTGCAGCTTGACGCCGGCGCCCTCCATTGTGGGTTGGGCGCGTCTGGCTTCGGTAACGGGTCTGATGGACATGGAAACCTCCTCGGGTCCTGATTGACAACGAATGTAGGGCGAGGCAGGGGCATCGACAATTGGCGGTCCACAAACGACCATTGTGCAGTCCTGCAAGGGTCGGTTTCGGGCAAGACAGGCCGGACAGCCCGTGAAATTTTCGCGAAAACCTTCAGGGAGACTCGGAATGAAAGTAGGGTTTATCGGACTTGGCAATGTCGGCCACAAGCTGGCCGGATCGCTGTTGCGCAATGGGGTCGACATCACGGTTCGCGATCTGGATGAGGCCAAGGTGGCCGAGTTCGCGGCCAAGGGTGCCAAGGTGGGGGAAAGCCCCGCCCAGATGTTGCGCGACTGCGACGCGGTGATCACCTGCCTGCCGCATCCCAGTATTTCGGCCAAGGTGGTGGAAGGCCCGGACGGCCTTTTGGAGGCCATGGGGCAGGGCAAGATCTGGATGGAGATGAGCACCACGGACGAGGCCGAGGTGAAGCGCCTTGGGGCCATGGTCATCGCAGCAGGCGGTGCGGCGGTGGATTGCCCGGTATCGGGCGGTTGCCACCGGGCCGATACCGGCAATATCTCGATCTTCGCGGGCTGTGACCGCGCAACCTTCGAACGCATTCTGCCGCTTCTGACCACCATGGGCCGCCGTGTGCTGCATACCGGCCCGATCGGGTCGGCCTCGATCCTGAAGGTGATCACCAACTATCTGGCCACCGCAAACCTGATCAGCTGTGCCGAGGCGCTGACCGTGGCCAAGGCGGCCGACATGGATCTGGGCGTGGCCTATGAGGCGATCCGGATTTCCTCGGGCACCAGCTTCGTGCATGAAACCGAAAGTCAGGTCATCCTGAACGGATCGCGCGATATTTCGTTCACCATGGATCTGGTGCTGAAGGATATCGGCCTGTTCCAGGAGGTTGCGGACCGGGCAAACGTGCCGCTGGAGATGAACCCGCTGATGATCCAGATCTTCAAGGACGGCATCGCGCGCTACGGAGAGCGGGAACTGTCGCCCAATATCATCAAGCGGCTGGAAGAGGCGACCGGCCTCGACATCACCTATCCGGGCTTCCCGGCAGAGATGACCGATGACGAACCGGAAGAGCCCGGATACGAGGTGCGACGCGAGCCCTGATCCGGGGCGCTCCCTCCGGACAATTTTCACGCAACAAAATTCCTGCGCGGCCCAGAGGGTCGCGCGGTGAGTTGACTCCCATGACTCTCCTTCTGGTCATTTCTTCCGCGCCATGCTCTAACCCGGAAAATCAAGCGGAGAAGCTGCATGACCGACAGCGACGAAATCCTTGAACGCATCACTCCGAAGGGCCCGCGCAGGGTGTTTGCGACGGGATCGCTCGGTCTGCTCGGCCTGCTTCTGGTCTGGGTCGCGGCAAGCCATCCGCCCGCTGATTTCGGGTTCACGCTGCTCTTGCTGGGGATCGGCGCGGGCAGCCTGTGGCTGTCCTGGGCGCTTTGGCAGGCCTCCAGCGTGACGCTGGAACTCACGCGGGAGGAACTGCGAGAGCAGGGCGGGCGGCTGATTGCCCGGATCGACAATATCGAAAAGGTCGACCGCGGCTTCTTTGCCTTCAAGCCCGCCGCCGGGTTCCGCCTGTCGCTGCGCGACCGGATGCAGAATGCCTATGCGCCGGGCCTGTGGTGGCGGCGCGGGCGGATGGTGATGGTGGGCGGGGTTACCTCGAACGCGCAGTCCAAGGCGGTGGCGGATCTGATCTCGGTCCGCATCGCGCAACAGCGCGGAGAGCTGTGACAGCCCCCCGCGCCCTGCCGACTTACAGGCCCTTGGCCCGGTAGCTGGCCGCCACGCGCCCGATCGAGACCATGAAGCCCGCAGTCCGCAGGTCGGTCACGTCGTTGCGGCTGTGCCAGACCTCGCGCATCGACTGGTAAGCCGCGCGCATCGTGTCATCGAGGCCCGAGCGCACCAGTTCCAGTTCATCGGCACCGCGCAGATATTTTTCCTTGAAGGCCGGGGTCAGGGACCATGCGCTGCCAAGGTGCCGGTCGAGCCGCTCCAGTTCATCGACGATCAACTGGTGGCGTGCCTCTTCCTGGCGGCGCTGCATCCGGCCAAAGCGGATATGGCTGAGGTTCTTGACCCACTCGAAATAGGACACGGTCACACCGCCCGCATTGGCATAAAGGTCGGGGATGATCACGGTGCCCTTCTTGCGCAGGATTTCATCCGCGCCTGCCGTTACAGGGCCATTCGCGGCCTCGATGATCAGCGGGGCCTTGATATTCGCCGCGTTCTGCAGGTTGATCACGCCCTCCAGAGCCGCCGGGATCAGGATATCGCACTCCTCCTCCAGCGCCTTGACGCCGTCCTTGATGTAGCGAGGCCCCGGGAACATGTCGACGCCGCCGGTACGGGCGATGTGGTTCTTGACAGCTTCCACGTCCAGACCATCAGGATCGAGCAGCGCGCCATCACGTTCGATGATCCCGACGATCTTGGCGCCATCCTCCTCCGACAGGAACTTGGCGGCGTGGTAGCCCACATTGCCAAGCCCCTGCACGATGATCCGCTTGCCATCGAGAGACCCGCCAAGCCCCGCCGCAGCGACGTCTTCGGGGTGGCGAAAGAATTCCTGAAGCGCGTATTGCACGCCCCGGCCCGTCGCCTCGACCCGGCCCCGGATACCGCCCGCATGCGGGGGTTTGCCGGTCACGCAGGCCTTGCCGTTGATATCGGTGGTGTTCATCCGGGCATACTGGTCGGCGATGATCGCCATTTCCTTTTCGCCGGTGCCCATGTCGGGGGCGGGCACGTTCTGCGCCGGGTTGATCATGTCGCGCTTGATCAGCTCATAGGCGAAGCGCCGGGTGATCTGTTCCAGCTCATGCTCTTCATAGTCGCGCGGGTCGATGCAAAGCCCGCCTTTCGATCCGCCGAAGGGTGCTTCGACAAGGGCACATTTGTAGGTCATCAGCGCGGCCAGCGCCTCGACCTCGTCCTGGTTCACATTGGGGGCGTAGCGGATGCCGCCCTTGGCCGGTTCGAAATGTTCGGAATGGACCGAGCGATAGCCGGTGAAGGTCCGAATCTCGCCCCGCAGACGCACCCCGAAGCGAACCGTATAGGTGGCGTTGCAGACGCGGATCTTTTCTTCCAGCCCAGGGGGCAGATCCATCATGGATGCAGCGCGGTTGAACATCAGGTCAACTGACTGACGGAAACTCGGTTCTCCCTTCGGGGACATCGCGTATACCTCCTTGGCGTGTTCCGTGTGCGGCCCCTGCTGTGTTTGCAAACCGCCCATTTTTTGAGCGGACCACAGCTGGCCCATCCATGCAAGACAACCTGTCGTTGAAACAGCCAGTTTCATCGTTAAGCGTTGAAAAATGCGCGCAAGTTGATTGTTGTCATTCATAAAACTCCCCGTTTCCTTCCTGCTTCCGCCCCATTTCTGCCGTTCTTGTGAACGAGGAAGAGCATGGGTCGAACTGCGTCGATCCACGACTCGTCATTTTGCATGAGGCTTCCGGGATGACCCGAGCGACAGATCCGATCCGCCAAACGCGACCCCACGCGCCAATTCGGCGCCGGGCCGGATTTCTGCGCGACGAACGCGGAACCGTCACGATCTTCGCCTTGATGATGTTCGTCCTGATGCTGGCCGCCGGCGGGATCGCCATCGACGTGATGCGCTACGAAACACAGCGCACGCAGTTGCAATACACGCTGGACCGCGCCGTTCTGGCCGCGGCCGCGCTGAACCAGACTGAAGACCCGGAGGCGGTCGTGATCGACTACTTCGCGACCTCGGGGCTGGATCACTACCGGCTGGAAGTGGACGTGGACCAGGGGCTGAATTTCCGCCGGGTCTCCGCCTATGCCGAGATGGATCTGCGGTCCTACTTCATGAACATGTTCGGGGTGAACGCCCTGACATCCCCCGCGCGCGGGGCCGCGGAAGAGCGGATCATGGATATTGAGATTTCCATGGTGCTCGACATCTCGGGTTCCATGGGCTGGAACAACAAGATCCGCAACATGCGCGACGCGGCCAATGAGTTCATCGACACCGTGCTTGCCGCGAATGCGGAAGAAGACCAGGTGTCGATCTCGATCATTCCCTATCACAGCCAGGTGAACGCGGGCACGACGCTGGCCAGCGTCTTCACCCTGTCTGACGAGCACAATGAATCGAACTGCACCCGTTTCGATCCGGCCGATTATAACGTGACCGCGATTGACCCCGATGAGGCCATCGAACGGATCGCGCATTTCGACTATCGGTACCGCAGCAGCTATCGCACCTTCCGCACGCCGCATTGCACCACCAGTGACTACGCCGCCATTCTGCCCTGGTCGAATGACGCGGATGAGTTGCACGCGCTGGTCAACAGCCTGAGCGCAAACGGCAACACCGCGATCGACCTGGGCATGAGATGGGCCGTGGGCCTGCTGGATCCGGCGGCACAGCCCGCTGTGACGGAACTGATCGCCGCGGGAGAGGTGGACGCAGATTTCGAAGGCCGCCCCTATTCCTACGAGGAAGACGAGGTTCTGAAGATCATCATCCTGATGACCGATGGCGAGAATACAAGCCAGGTCGACGTGGTTCAGGAATTCAAGCGCGGGCCTTCGACCGTGTTCCGCGACCCCGACACCGGCCGCACCTCGGCCTATCTGCCGCGTTACGACCTGTACTACTGGCACCACAATGACAGCTACAATTCGCAGCCCTATGGCGGCAGCGATGCCGAGGCCATTCCGTGGGCCGAACTCTGGGCCACCTATTCCGCTCGGATGCTGGCCGGCGAATACTACTACTACGCCGGTGACTGGGACTACTATCGCCAGCTGCGTTACTACTCGATCGAAACCTACGCGGGTGCGAGCGAGGCAGATGCCAACCTGCGCAATATCTGCGACGCGGCAAATGACGCCGGGATCATCGTGTTCACCATTGCGTTCGAGGCGCCCGCCCGCGGCGAAAGCGTGATGCAGCACTGTGCCACGACGCCTGCCCATTACTACGACGCCGAAGGGATCGAGATCTCCGAGGCCTTCGCCTCCATCGCGGCGTCGATCAACCAGCTGAAGCTGATCCAGTAGGGCATGACATGTGGGGCCTGACCAAGATATCCCGGTTCTTCCGCAAAGAAGAGGCCAACGCGACGGTGGAATTCGTGATCGTGTTCCCGCTGATCGTGATGATCTTTGTGGCGGCCTTCGAAACCGCCATGCTGCTGACCCGGCAAGTGATGATGGAACGGTCGCTGGACAGCGCCGTGCGCTACCTGCGCCTGACCTCTGACGTGACGGTCACCCATGACGCGATCCGGGACAATATCTGCGACAACACGCCGATCCTTATCAACTGCCAGGAATCGCTGTTGCTGGACTTGCGGGTGATTGATCAGGATACCTACAACCTTCCGGATTATCACACGCTTTGCGTGGACCGCTCCGGCACCGTGACCCCGGCCAACCAGTTCCATCCCGGCGCGGACAACCAGTTGATGCTGATCCGCACCTGCGCCCTTGTGGACCGGATCCTGCCGATTTCCGGGCTCGGGCTGGACCTGACGCGCGACGATACCGGTGCCATCCACATCACCGCCGCCACCGTCTTCGTGAACGAGCCGGAGTGAGACAGCCATGAAACGGATGATCAGGACATTCTGGAAGGACGAAGGCGCCTCGGTCGCGCTGGAAGCGGTGATCGTCATCCCGATCCTGGCCTGGGTTTTCGTGGCCAGCTTTGTCTTCTTCGACGCATTCCGGGTCTACAACACCTCGATCAAGGCGACCTATGCGGTGGCCGACGTCCTGTCACGCCGCACAAACGAGATTGCCAGCTCGGATATCGAGGGGCTTGCGGATGTGTTCCAGTTCCTGACCCGGAACACCGCCGGATCGGCCCTGCGTGTATCGCAGATCACCCGACAGCAGGGCGGCTACCGGATCGACTGGTCGCACGGCACCGACGGGACGACCTATATTCGCGCCAGCGACTTCCCCGATTTCATCGACCGCATTCCGATCATGGCCTATGGCGACCGGATGCTGCTGATCGAAACCTTCCTGCCGCATCGCCCGGCTTTCAGCGCGGGCCTTGCCGATCAGGAATTCGTGAATTTCACCGTCACCCGTCCCCGTTTTGCCGGTCAGGTGGCCTTCGAGGCCGATCTGGAAAACTCATACGTCTACACCAACAACGGCTATCCGACGGGTCTGGACGGCTTCTACTACATCAATGAAGAAGGCGGCGCGGATCCGGCGCATGACCCGGATTGGGATGTCGATCCGTCCTGATCGGTTTTGGCGTCGATAACTGACCTTCCGGTGTCGTGAGCTTGAGTTTCCTTTCGCAATCCGTCTGACTACACTCTCCCCGTCTATACCACCGACCGGGCAAGGAGAGGTCATGCGCTATTCGGGTTGGCAGGTCATCAAGCAGGGTCTGTCGGGCAACCGGGGCTGGAAACCGGCCTGGCGCGATCCCGCGCCCAAGGCGGAATACGATGTGGTGATCATCGGCGGCGGGGGGCATGGGCTCGCCACGGCCTATTACCTCGCCAAGGAACACGGGCTGACCAATATCGCCGTGCTGGAGAAGGGCTATCTCGGCGGCGGCAATGTCGGCCGCAACACCACCATCGTGCGCGCCAATTACGGGCTGGAGGGCAATTCGCAGTTCTATTCCCATTCGCTCAAGCTGTGGGAAGGGCTGGAACAGGACCTCAACTACAACGTCATGCACAGCCAGCGCGGAATCGTGAACCTGTTCCATTCCGACGGCCAGCGCGACGCCTACGCCCGGCGTGGCAACATGATGATGGCCCAAGGCGACGATGCGATCCTGCTGGACCGCGAGGGTTGCCGCAAGTTGATGCCCTTCCTCGACTATGACCAGACCCGTTTCCCGATTTTCGGCGGTCTCTACCACAAGCGCGGCGGCACCGCCCGCCATGACGCCGTGGCCTGGGGCTATGCCCGTGGCGCGGACCAGCGGGGCGTGGACCTGATCCAGAAATGCGAAGTGACGGGAATCGACGTCGAAAACGGCAAGGTCGTGGGCGTCCAGACCAGCCGCGGCGCGATCCGCGCCAAGAAGGTTGCCATGTGCGCGGCGGGCCGGTCCGGCCAGGTTGCGGCGATGGCGGGGATGCGCCTGCCGATTGAAAGCACCGTGTTGCAGGCCTTCGTCACCGAGGGGCTGAAGCCCGTCATCGACAACGTGATCACCTATGGCATGGGCCATTTCTACATCAGCCAGTCCGACAAGGGCGGGCTGGTCTTCGGCGGCGATATCGACTTCTACGCCTCCTATGCGTCTCGCGGGAACCTGCCGATGATGGAACATGTGATGGAGGCGGGCATGACCCTGATGCCGATGATCGGCAAGGCCAAGCTGCTGCGCTCTTGGGGCGGGATCATGGATATGTCCTCGGACGGTTCGCCCATCATCGACAAGACCCATATCGATGGGCTCTACGTCAATGCGGGCTGGTGTTATGGCGGCTTCAAGGCAACCCCCGCCTCGGGCCATTGCTATGCCCACCTGATCGCAACCGACCGCCCGCATGAGGCCGCCACCCGCCACCGTCTGGACCGCTTCAACACAGGGAGGATCATGGATGAGGAATCCAAGGGCTCTCAGCATAATCTGCATTAGCATGATGGCGGCGGTCCCGGCCTTGGCGAACGACACGTTCCCCATGGGGTGCTACGCGCGCGATTATTCGGCAGAGCATCTGACCGCGCATCCGGCGCAGGTGGCAGAGCGGCTGCGGCTGAACTTCTACCGGCTGGACGGCAGCGCGCCTGACAGCCTGCTCTATTTCGATGTGTCCGCCCTGATGGCCAATCAGGGTCATGCCGCCCACGACGGGCTTGGCGGGGAGGTCATGACCGAAACCGGGTTTTGCAATCGCCCGTCGGGCTGCGGTGTCGAAGCCGATGGCGGCACGTTCGAGATCACGCGCTTGGCGGACGGGGTGCTCGAAATCCGCACCTCGCACCTGCGCGTGGGCATGAATGGTGGGATCGACGGCGAGGGGGTCTATTCCTCGCTTGGCGAGACCTACAACGAATACACAACCTACCGGCTTTTTGCCGCCCAACCTGAAGCCTGTTCGGAGTTCTGATGCGTATCAAATGCCCTCTCTGTGGGGACCGGGACAGCCGGGAATTCACACCCATGGGACACGAGACCTATATGAACCGGCCAGACGACGAGGGCTGGAGCCCCGCCTGGGACAACTACCTGCACCTGCGCGACAACCCGGCCGGGATCACGCGCGAAATGTGGTATCACGGCGCGGGCTGCACCAGCTGGCTGCGCGTGGAACGCGACACCGTCACCCATGACATCCTGCGCGTGGAGCTTGCCGCGGATGTGAAGCGGGGGAATTCCTGATGCGGATCGAGGGCAAGGGCCGGGTCGATGTGTCGACCCCGGTGAAATTCAGCTTCGACGGGCAGGGCTATACCGGCTTCAAGGGCGATACGCTGGCCTCGGCGCTTCTGGCGTCCGGCGTCAAGCTGGTGGGCCGGTCGTTCAAGTATCACCGCCCGCGCGGGGTGCTGACGGCGGGCTCGGAAGAACCCAATGCCATGGTGGAAATCGGGCGCGGCGCGGCGCAGGTGCCGAACGTGCGCGCCACGGTGCAGGAAATCTACGACGGGCTTGATGCCCACAGCCAGAACCGCATGGGGCCGCTGGCCTGGGATCTGCTGTCGGTCAACGATCTCTTCCCGAATTTCCTCAGCGCGGGCTTCTACTACAAAACCTTCATGTGGCCGCGCGCCTTCTGGGAAAAGCTCTATGAACCGGTCATTCGCCGTGCGGCGGGGCTTGGCTCGCTCTCGGGTCAGCATAACCCCGACCACTACGAGAAGGCCTTCGCCCATTGCGATATCCTTGTCATCGGGTCCGGCCCCACCGGGCTGATGGCGGCGCTGACGGCGGCGCTTGGCGGGGCGGACGTGATCCTTTGCGAAGAAAGCAATGAGTTTGGCGGTCGGCTTTTGTCTGAAGATGAGGAGATTGACGGCCAGCCGGGGGCCGAGTGGGTGGCGAGCATGCTCGACGCGCTGCGCGACACGGGCCGGGTGCGGCTCATGTCCCGCACCACCGTCACCGGCGCCTACGATCAGGGCACCTATGGCGCGCTGGAACGGGTGGGTCTGCATGTGAACGGCCCGGCAGAGCTGCCCAAGGAATGCTTCTGGCGGATCAACGCGCGGCAGGCGGTTCTGGCGGCGGGTGCGCTTGAACGCCCCTTGGCCTTCCCGATGAACGACCGGCCCGGCATCATGATGGCCAGTGCCGTGCGCAGCTATCTGCACCGCTACGGCGTGGCGGCAGGGCGCAAGGTGACGCTCTTCACCACTAATGATGACGCGCACCGCACCGCGCTCGACCTGATGGCCAACGGGGTAGAGATCGCGGGCGTGATCGACAGCCGCCCCGGCGCGAAGGCGCAAGGCGACTACCCGCTCTACGCCGGGGCCGAGGTGATCACCACCAAGGGCCGCAAGGCGCTGACCGAGATCATCATCCGACACAATGGCAGCGAACAGAAGATCGCCACCGACTGTCTGGCCATGTCTGGCGGCTGGAACCCGACGCTGCACATGACCTGCCACATGAACAGCCGCCCGGTCTGGAACGAGGAGATCGCGGGCTTCGTCCCTGCAGATGACGCCGTTCCGGGGCTGATCCCGGCAGGGGCCTGCAAGGGTACCTATTCGACGGCGGGCTGTCTGGCCGAGGGTGTGGAGGCCGCGAAAAAGGCACTGTCCGCGCTTGGCGGCAAGCTGCCCGAGGTGGACATTCCGCAGGCGAGCGACGCCGTGGGCGCGTCGAAACCGCTCTGGTTGGTCAATGGCAAGGGCCGGGCCTGGCTCGACTTCGCCAATGACGTGACCTCCAAGGACATCAAGCTGGCCGCGCAGGAGGCGTTTACCTCGGTCGAGCACATGAAGCGCTATACCACGCAGGGCATGGCGCCGGACCAGGGCAAGAACTCCAATATCGGGGCGCTGGCCATTCTGGCGGATGCAACGGGCCGGGCGATCCCCGAAACCGGGACGACGACCTACCGCCCGCCCTTCGTGCCGACCTCGATCGCCGCGCTTGGGGCCGGGGCGCAGGGTAAGGGCTTCGCGCCGGAACGCTTCACCACCAGCCATGACGCCAGCATCGAACGCGGCGCGCCGATGATCACGGCGGGGCTGTGGTATCGCCCCAGCTACTTCCCGCGTCCGGGCGAAACGACATGGCGCCAGTCCTGCGACCGCGAGGTCACGATGACCCGCAATGCGGTTGGCATTTGCGACGTCTCCACCCTTGGCAAGATCGACATCCAGGGCCCCGACGCGGGCGCGTTTCTGGATTTCGTCTACACCAACATGTTCTCCACCCTGAAGGTGGGCCGCGTGCGCTACGGGCTCATGCTGCGCGAGGACGGGCATGTGATGGACGACGGAACCACGGCGCGGTTGGGTGAGACCCATTATGTCATGACCACCACAACGGCGGCGGCAGGCGAGGTGATGAAACACCTTGATTTCGTTCAGCAATGCCTGCGGCCTGACCTGAGTGTCCGCTTCATTTCGGTCACCGAACAATGGGCGCAGTTCAGCGTTGTCGGCCCCAAATCGCGCGATCTGCTGAACGGGTTGCTCGACGCCCCGATCGACAATGACAGTTTCCCCTATATGGGCTGTGGCGAGGTCAGTGTGATGGGCGTGAAGGGGCGGCTCTTCCGCATCTCCTTCTCGGGCGAACATGCCTATGAAATCGCGGTTCCCTCGCGCTATGGCGACGCTCTTTACCGGCAGTTGGTGACGCAGGCCGAGACGCTTGGCGGCGGCGCTTACGGGATGGAGGCGCTCAATGTCATGCGGAGCGAGAAGGGCTTCATCACCCATTCCGAGATTGACGGGCGCGTGGTGCCCTTCGATATCGGGATGGACCGGATGGTGTCGGCCAAGAAGATGTGCGTTGGCAAACCCGCGACCCTGCGCGAGGGGCTGAAGGAAACCGACCGCCCGCAGCTTGTGGGGCTGAAGCCCGTGGGCGCGGTGAAGCAGCTGACCGCAGGTGCGCGGCTGTTCTCTGCCGGGGCCGACGCGACGCGGGTGAATGTGGAGGGTTACACGACCTCGGTCGGGTTCTCGCCCTCGCTTGGCCACTTCATCGGACTGGGGTTCCTGAAGGACGGCCCGAACCGAATGGGTGAGGTCGTGAAGATGGTCGATCATGTGCGGAACGTGGAGACGACGGTCGAGGTATGCAGCCCCGTCTTCCTCGATCCGGAAGGGGAGAAACTGCGTGGTTAATCTGGTTTCGAAATCGCCTGTGGACGGGCTTGTTCCCTTGAAAATCAACGGGTTAAGCCTGACGGAGATCGTGCCGGAGCAGGTTACATCGGTGGCGCCCTATGCCGGTCAGGAAAGCGCGGCATCCGAGGCGCTGACGGCGCTGATCGGGGCCGGGATACCAGCCCCCAACCGGTCCACGGGACGGGACGGCGCGCGGGTGATCTGGACGGGGGCAGGGCAGGCGATGGTGATCGGCCCTGTGGTCGATCCGTCGCTTGCGCAACACGCAGCCCTGACCGATCAAAGCGACGCCTGGGTCACGTTCAAGCTGCAAGGTCAGGGGGTTGAGGAGGTGCTCGCGCGTCTTACGCCGCTCGATCTGAACCCCGGCGTGTTCAAGACAGGCCATGCGGCGCGCAGCCAGTTGGGCCATATGAACGCGGTCTTCCTGAAGGTCGCGGCGGATGCGTTCGAGATCATGATCTTCCGCTCCATGGCGCGCACGGCGGTGCATGAATTCGAGATCGCGATGAAGGCCGTCGCCGCCCGCGCCGCGCTGTCCTGACCTGCCGAAAACAGGGGGTGCCATGCGTACACCCCCTGTACACCCCCCGTACACCCCCTGTGCAGACAAAATGGCGGAGTCAGTCCGGCCGTAGCTGCCCGCGATAGCGGATGAGCAGCCCGACCAGGGGCAGCGACGCCGACACGTCAAAGCCGAAATCGCCCGCCTCTGTCTGGCATTCGCTCGTCTCGCTGCGCGGGGTCAGCCAACGGGGCATCGGCAGGCCCAGAACATGCATCCGGTCGATGCCGTAATGCAGCCGCCGATCCTGCATCCACAAGGACATGCGCAGGCGCACCGGGCCAAAGCGTTCGATGATCGCGCGGCCATCGTCTGAGACGCTCAGGCGGGATTGCGTGACATGGCCGCCAAAGTCGCGCCGCCAGGTGCATCCGCCATCCGGGCCCGGCTGGATCAGCAAGGTGACCGGCAGATCGGGGGCGGCCTGCGGAAACCCGCCAAGCCAGAGCGCCAGGCGAGCGACAGGAGACGCGCCCCGCGTCACCGCACAGCGGCCCGAAAAACTGGCCTGACCGTCTGCCTCATGCAGGGCAGCCACGGCGGGGGGCAGGGTCAACCCAGTGGCGCGGGCCACCCGCGCGACCGGGTCCATCAGCCCCATCCGCCGGGCAGGAACCGGGCGCGGATATCGGCGTCGGGGATCATGCAGGTGTCATGGCGTCCGAACCAGCGATAGCGGTTGCGCGCGATCAGGGAATAGACCGGGTCGGACAGCCAGCGGGGCAGCCAGCCGATGCAGGACATCCACCGCCACCCCCCGCCGATTGCCCGCAGGGCGGCGGCAACCGCGCGGGTCTTGGCATGACAGTCGCCCGCCACAAGCACCAGCGTGGTTTCATAGCTTTCGGTGGACAGGCCGAGCGCCTCGTAGATCTCCTGCCCGAGCGGCGATTGCGCGGTGACGAAGCGCAGGCGCCTCTCTCGGTCATGTTTCAGCAGAAACCGGAAACTATGGGCGCAGAGCACGCATTCCCCGTCGAACACCACCACCGGCGCGGGGCCGATCCGGTCAGACAGGGGCGCGGGCAGCTGCATGGCGGTTCCCCCGTCCGATCAGAAAATCCTGTCGCCCATCTGGTCGATCATCGACTTGGCTTTCTCGATCGAGGCTTCTGCGGCCTGATCGGCCCCGTGCAGCATGTCGGCGCGGATCAGGTGGTGGGACTTGATCTCTCCGCCGATCTCTTTCTCGATCCGGGCGGCAATGCGGTAGCCGTCGGGTTCCTTCATCGGCTCGGGGAAGATGGTGTAGCCGTTATAGAGGGTGGGCTCGGGGCCCTTGGGGGGCTCTGACCCGCCGAAGAGTTTCTTGAAAAGGGACATGCGCATGCTCCTGACCTGTTCGGGGCGGAGTGAAGCAAAGGCAGGCGGCGATGTCCATGGGGCGGGTTCAGCCGCGTGCCGGTCGCGAGGGGATCTGCCTGAGGGCCAGCAGCAGCCAGGGCAGGCCGTGCAGGGCAAGGTCGAAGATGTCGATGGGGCGGGTCAGGGTGCCGCCCGCCAGCATCCTGAGCTTATCCCAGACATGCGGTTCGGGCGTGAAGGGGGCGAGGCCGAGGGTAAGGCAGGCGAGGATCAGGTAGATCACCGGGATCGCGTCGAGGCGGCGTTTGAGGGCGGACATGGGCGGCTTCCTGCGTGGCTTGGTGGAGTGAAGCAGGCGGGGTAGGGGAATGTCCATGGGGGAACGCCCCACGCGGAGACAAGGCGCAGCCGCTTGGGACGGTGGGCAGAATTGCCCACCCTACTTGCGGAGAGATAAGGTGCCAAAAGCCAAGGTTCGGATCGCCCCCGTGCGCGTTGGAGATGGCGCTCTGGAACACTCTAAGCGGTATTATCAACCCTGCGCTTGCCGTGCGCTTCCGCCAGAAAGTTGCACGCTCGCGTTGCTGAACGTAGGTCGGTCACGCGAAGCTTCACATCCTTTGCAGGTGTTGTCTCTGCTTCGCTGAACCGAGCACATATCTGTGCAGCATCGACAAAGCCGTCCCGCAAGGCGGGCCAACGAAAGTAGAACAGCACCCAATTCTTGCTTAGAACAGCCGCGAAATACCAATCATCAGATACATAGAAACGCAGCTCTCTCTCAATATAGCCGTGTCCAGACGGAACCAAACGTGCATCGATTAGGTCGCTGAGGCTGAGTGCAAAACGCAAGTATGCTTCACGAACACCATTGGCTTCTATTACGCCAACCTGTTCGGAAAGCCTTGCTATTGCCCCATCGTCGATCACTGATCCAGGAAACTCCGCAGCTTCCTGCTCCGCGAGGGATGTTTCAGCTTCCTGAGCGCCTTCGCCTCGATCTGGCGGATGCGTTCGCGGGTGACGCTGAACTGCTGGCCCACTTCCTCCAGCGTGTGGTCGGTGTTCATGCCGATGCCGAAGCGCATGCGCAGGACGCGTTCCTCGCGCGGGGTGAGCGAGGACAGAACGCGGGTCGTGGTTTCCTTCAGGTTTTCCTGAATGGCGGAATCCAGCGGCAGAACGGCGTTCTTGTCCTCGATGAAATCGCCAAGCTGGCTGTCTTCCTCGTCGCCAATCGGGGTTTCCAGCGAAATCGGTTCCTTGGCGATCTTCATCACCTTGCGGACCTTTTCCAGCGGCATCTGCAGCTTCTCGGCCAGTTCCTCCGGCGTCGGTTCGCGGCCGATTTCGTGCAGCATCTGGCGGCCGGTGCGGACCAGCTTGTTGATCGTCTCGATCATATGGACCGGGATGCGGATGGTGCGGGCCTGATCCGCGATGGACCGGGTGATCGCCTGCCTGATCCACCATGTCGCATAGGTGGAGAACTTGTAGCCGCGGCGGTATTCGAATTTGTCGACCGCTTTCATCAGGCCGATATTGCCTTCCTGAATGAGGTCGAGGAATTGCAGGCCCCGGTTGGTGTATTTCTTGGCGATGGAGATCACGAGGCGCAGGTTGGCCTCGACCATTTCCTTCTTGGCCTGGCGGGCCTCTTTCTCGCCCTTCTGGACCTGCTGCACGATGCGGCGGAATTCGCTGATGTCGAGGCCCACATAGGTGCCGACCTGCGCCATGTCGGCGCGCAGTTCCTCGACCTTGTCGCGGGAGCGTTCCATCAGCGCCTGCCAGCCCCGGCCGGGCTTGTCGGCCATACGGTCGACCCAGGTCGGGTCCAGCTCATACCCGCGATAGCTCTCGATGAATTCGCGGCGGTTGATGCGGGCCTGATCGGCCAGTTTCACCATGCCGCTGTCGATCGACATGACGCGGCGGTTGATGCCGTAAAGCTGGTCGATCAGCGCCTCGATCCGGTTGTTGTGCAGGTGCAGTTCATTCACCAGTTCAACGATTTCCGAACGCAGCTGCTGGTAGACGGTTTCCTCTTTGGCGGAGAAGCTGGAATCCTCGTTCAGCGTGGCCGAGATCCGCAGATCCTGCATGGCCGAAAGCTGTTCGTAGTCGGAGGCGATCCGGTCCAGCGCCTCCAGAACGCGGGGCTTCAGTGCCGCTTCCATGGCCGCGAGGCTCATGTTGGCCTGTTCGTCTTCCTCGTCGTCGTCATCGGAGGAAATCGGGTTGCCGTCGGCGTCGAATTCCTGCTGCTTTTCCTTCTTGTCCTCGGCGGGGGCGTCGGTGGTCAGGCCCTGGGCGACGGGGGTTTCATCCGCGTCCTCGCCTTCCATGGAGCTGCCGAAGGTGGCGTCGAGGTCGATCACGTCGCGCAACAGGATTTCTTCGTCGAGAAGTTCGTCGCGCCAGATGGTGATCGCCTGGAAGGTCAGCGGGCTTTCGCAGAGCCCGGCAATCATGGTGTTGCGGCCGGCCTCGATGCGCTTGGCGATGGCGATCTCGCCTTCGCGGGACAGCAGTTCGACACTGCCCATCTCGCGCAGATACATGCGGACGGGGTCATCGGTGCGGTCGAGCTTTTCAGTTTCGGCGGTGGACACGGCCACGTCACGCGACGACGAGGTTTCGACCACGGCGGTCGAGCCCTGTGCCTCGGACTCCTCCTCGACCTCGTCATCCTCGATCACGTTGATGCCCATCTCGGACAGCATCGACATCACGTCCTCGATCTGCTCGGAACTGACCTGCTCGGGCGGCAGGACCGTGTTCAGCTGATCATAGGTGATGTAGCCCCGCGTCCGGGCCTCGGCGATCATCTTCTTGACCGCGGTCTGGCTCATGTCGAGGCTGACATCGGCCTCTTCACCGTCGGATTTACGATCGTCGGTATCTTTTGCCATACGGTATCCCCTTCGCGGGCGAGGTGATTCGCCCCATGCGTCACATGTTGTTCTAAGCGCGAATCACTGATTCGCACACCCGCGCTAGCGGGTTTTCTTCTCCCACGGGCGGGTTTCTATCAAGTCCCGCAAGCGTTTGGACAGGGCGCTTTCATCTTCCGGCGATGCCGAACTGCTACTGGATTTCGGTGCGTCCGCCTGCTGACGGGCGTGAAGAGCACTGTTCAGGCGCCAGCCAAGTCGTGATTCGTCGCCCCCGTCGAGATCCTCCAGCGCCTCTGCCATTTCGTTCTGTATGCCGCGCCGCGCCGCGAGCTTTGCAAATTCCTCGGCCAGACAGAGGGCCGCTTTTTCCGTATCGCCGGGCGCGCGCACACAGGGTGCGATACGCACGTGGCCCAGAGACAGCAGTTTTTCAAGGGTTGCAGACAAATTTGCCTGGTCGAGCGCCGCGCGCAGATTGTCCTTGTCGCGTTCCGGGGTGCCCAGAAGAAACCCGGTCAGCCGCGCCTGATCGGGGTCGGTCGGGTCCAGCCGGTCGAGCGCGTGTTCGAACTCGTCGATCAGGGACGGTGTCAGGCAGAGCGTCGCAAGGATCAGCGCGGCGCGCATGTCGAGATCGGACATTGCCCCGGCGGCAAGCGGCGTCATCCGCGTTTCGGCCATGGGTGTGGCGATACCCTTTTGCGGGAACCGGCCCGGCTGCCATGCGCCGCGGGTTGGTCGAGGGGCACGGAACAGCTCAAACCGCATATCCTTCAACACCTGCCCGTAATGGTGACGCAGCGACGGGTCCTTGATCTGGCCAATCGCCTGGCGCAGGGATTTGTCCAGCGCGGCGCGGCGTTCGGGGCTGTCGAAGACCTTGCCCTCGGTTTCACGCTGCCACAGCAGTTTGACCATCGGCTCGGCGTGATCCAGCAAATCCTGCATCGCGCCCGCGCCCTTTTCCTTGATCAGGTCATCGGGGTCCTTGCCCTGCGGCAGCAGAACGAAGCGCAGGGATTTGCCGGCCTCCAGCAGCGGAAGCGCAAGGTCGATCAGGCGCATCGCGGCCTGCAACCCGGCCCGGTCGCCATCAAGCGCCACGATGGGTTCATCGGAAATGCGCCATAACAGGGCCAGCTGGTGTTCCGTGATCGCGGTGCCAAGGGGGGCGACGGCGGCCCCGAACCCCGCCCGGTCGAGCGCAATCACGTCCATATAGCCTTCGGCCACGATCAAGGGCTGGCCTTTGCCCGCCGCCTCTCTCGCCGGTCCATGGTTGTAGAGCGCGCGGCCCTTGTCGAAGAGCTCCGTCTCGCGCGAATTCAGGTATTTCGCCCGCGCATTGGGGTCCATCGCCCTGCCGCCAAAACCGATGCAACGCCCGCGTGGGTCGCGGATCGGGAACATGATCCGGTCGCGGAAGGCGTCATAGGGTGTGCCGCCGTCATCGGGTTTCGTGGCGATCCCGGCGGCGATGATCAGATCTGGGTCGTGGCCCTTTTCCTTCAGGGCCTGAAACGCCCCTTGCCGCGATCCCGGCGCATAGCCCAGTTCGAACCGGTCCTCGGCCGCCTGATCCAGCCCCCGCCGGTCGATATAAGCCCGCGCATGCGCCCCCGCCGAGGCCCGCAATTGCAGCCGATACCACGCCACGGCGGCTTCGGTCACCTCGGCCAGCTGCGTGCGGCGGTCGGCCTTTTCCTGCGCGCGGGGGTCGCGGGCGGGCATGGTCATCCCGGCCTCGCGCGCCAGGATTTCCACCGCCTCCATGAAGCCGACATTTTCGGTCGATTGCACAAAGCTCAGCGCATCGCCCTTTTCGTGGCAGCCGAAGCAGTAATAGAACCCCTTGCGGTCATCGACATGGAAGCTGGCGGTTTTTTCCTGATGGAACGGGCACGGCGCCCACATGTCGCCCTTGCCCTGGTTCGACTTGCGCTGATCCCACGTGACCTTGCGCCCCACGACCTGCGTCAGGGAGATTCGGGTGCGAAGTTCATCCAGGAAACCGGGGGGCAGACTCATGGGTCGGAGTATCCTGCGGGCACGGGGGGAAGTCCAGCGGGCGTGGACGGGTGCAATTCCATGATTTCGCCACATTTGCGCCTGAATGCGGGCACAATGTGACGGCATTCAGGCAATCTGGGGGCGCTTCCGAGAGGAAACGCAAGATGTTTGCCGAATTTCTTACCGCCGAGTCCGGTGCCGTGACCGTCGACTGGACCATCATGACCGCTTTCGTTTGCGGCCTTGCCCTGTCCGTGATCGGTCTGCTCAGCGCAGGGGCACAGGAGCCGACCAACGGGCTGAACGCCACGCTGTCCTCGGACGTGATCGGCAACCATTCCAGTTTCGACTGACATCGCATCTCGACGCCGGGTCCGGTTTGGACCAGTCTGCCCCCATGCTGACCCGGTTCGAGATCCCCACCCAAGGCCCCGGCCTGTACGAATTCACGGCCCCGCTGGCCCGATGGCTGGCGGGGTTGTCCGTGTCGGAGGGGCTGCTGACGCTGTTCATCCAGCACACATCGGCGTCCCTTCTGGTGCAGGAAAATGCCGACCCCGAGGTGCAGACCGACCTGACCGCGTTCTTTCACCGGCTGGTGCCGCCCACGACCGACCCGTCGATGGCTTACCTGACCCACATCTATGAAGGCCCCGACGACATGCCCGCCCATATCAAGGCGGCGATGATGCCGGTGTCGCTGAGTATCCCGGTCAGTGACGGGCGGATGCAGCTTGGCACATGGCAGGGGGTCTATGTGGTGGAACACCGGACCCGCCCGCACAGGCGGCAGGTGGTGGCCAAGCTGTTGCCCGGCTGACCCCTTATCTTGGGGGTGACAAATCCCCCCTACCCAAGGTCTCGCGGCTGACCTATAGTGCCTGTGGATAACTGGGGCATCAGACCCCAGTGGCAGAGCAGAGTGGAAGAGGGGATCAGGCCCATGCGGTGCCCGTTTTGCGGAAATGTCGATACCCAGGTGAAGGATTCACGCCCGGCGGAGGATCACGTCGCGATCCGGCGGCGGCGCTTCTGTCCGGCCTGTGGCGGGCGTTTCACCACCTATGAGCGCGTGCAGCTGCGCGACCTTGTGGTGATCAAGACCAATGGCAAGCGAGAGGATTTCGACCGCGACAAGCTGGAACGGTCTATCCGCATCTCGATGCAGAAACGGCCCGTGGACCCGGAACGCATCGACCAGATGATTTCCGGCATCGTGCGGCGGCTGGAAAGCATGGGCGAAACCGACATTCCCTCGAAACAGATCGGCGAGATCGTGATGGAGGCACTCGCGCGGATCGACACCGTGGCCTATGTGCGGTTTGCCAGTGTCTACAAGAACTTCCAGGCTGCCGACGATTTCGAGGATTTCGTGGCCGAGCTGAGGCCCCCGAGTCCCGAAGGCTGAACCATGACCCATGACGATGCCCGCTGGATGCGCCACGCGCTGAGCCTTGGGGCGCGCGGGGCGGGGCAGGTCTGGCCCAATCCGGCCGTGGGCTGCGTCATCGTCAAGCATGGCCGTGTGGTGGGCCGTGGCTGGACCGCGCCGGGCGGGCGTCCGCATGCGGAACCGCAGGCGCTGGATCAGGCCGGGGATGAGGCCGTGGGGGCAACCGCCTATGTCACGCTGGAACCCTGCGCCCATTGGGGCCAGACCCCGCCTTGCGCCGATGCGCTGATCCGCGCCTCGGTGGCGCGCGTGGTCGTGGGCCTGCGCGATCCCGATCCGCGCACCGATGGCGGCGGCATCGACCGGTTGCGCGCCGCAGGGGTCGCCGTGACCGGCCCGGTGCTGGAGGAGGAGGCCCGCCGCGCGCATCGCGGGTTTCTGAGCCGTGTGCTGCGAGGCCGCCCGCGCCTGACCCTGAAACTGGCCAGTTCCTTCGATGGGCGCATCGCCACGGCCACGGGCGAAAGCCAGTGGATCACCGGGCCCGAGGCGCGCCGCGCGGTCCATGCCATGCGGATGCGTCACGATGCGGTGATGGTGGGGGCGGGAACGGTGCGGGCCGATGACCCGTCGCTGACCGTGCGCGGCATGGGGGCGGTGCGCCAACCGGTGCGCGTGGTGATCTCGCGCCGTCTCGACCTGCCCCTGGACGGGATGCTGGCCCGCAGCGCGCGCGAGGTGCCGGTCTGGGTGATCTGCGGCGACAGCGCTGATGCGGACCTGCGGGCTGCCTGGGAAACCCTCGGGGCGCGGGTATTGACGGTCGCGACGGGGCCGGGCGGGCAGGTCGACCCGACAGCGGCACTGGAGGCGCTTGGCCGCGAGGGGCTTACGTCGGTCTTCTGTGAAGGCGGCGGGGCGCTGGCCGCGTCGCTGCTGTCCGCCGACCTCGTGGACGACCTTGTCGGCTTTACCGCCGGGATGGTGATCGGTGCCGAGGGGCAACCGGGGATCGGTGCGATGGGGCTGGCGGACCTTGCCGAGGCCCCGCGCTTTCAGCTGCGGACAACCAGCAGGATTGGCGCCGACATCCTCCACGAGTGGACCCGCCCTCTTTCATCTTGGTAAAAATACCTACAGGGGAAATGCTCTTCGAAGAGCATTTTTCGCGGCCCGGACACGGGCCGCGCGGGTCGACGCCGGAGGCGGC
>NZ_JASHJX010000052.1 GCF_030732985.1 Nioella sp. MMSF_3534 | reverse complement strand
CCCCCCCCCCCCCCCCCCCCCCCCCCCCCCCCCCCCCCCCCCCCCCCCCCCCCCCCCCCCCCCCCGGGTCGACGCCGGCAGGCGGCGAAACCCGGTCATTCAGGCGTTCACGTCGACGACCACACGCCCACGCACGCCACCCTTGAGGATCGCACGGCCCAGATCGGGCAGATCGGCCAGCACCGCCGGGTGCACCATGGCCTCCAGCTTGTCCATCGGCAGATCGCTCGCGATCCGCTTCCATGCGCGAAGCCGGTTGTCATAGGGCTGCATGACACTGTCGATCCCCAGCAGGTTCACACCGCGCAGCAGGAACGGGATGACCGTCGCGGGCAGCCCGGCCCCGCCAGCCAGACCCACGGCGGACACCGAGCCGCCGTATTTCATCTGGCCCAGAACCCGTGCCAGCATTGGCCCGCCCACGGCGTCGACGCAGCCTGCCCAGGTTTCCGATTCCAGCGGGCGCTTGACGGTTTCGTTGATCTCTTCACGTGCCACGATGCGCTTGGCGCCGAGTCCCTTGAGGTAGTCCTCCTGCTCGGGCCGACCGGTGACACCGGCCACGTCATAGCCCAGATTGGCCAGGATCGCGGTCGCGACGGACCCGACGCCACCGGCGGCACCCGTGACCAGCACTTCGCCCTTGTCCGGGGTCAGCCCGTGATCTTCCAGCGCCATGACCGCCAGCATCGCGGTGAACCCGGCGGTGCCGACAGCCATCGCCTGACGCGATGTCATCCCCTCGGGCAGCGGCACAAGCCAGTCGGCATTGACCCGCGCCTTCTGGCTGTATCCGCCCCAATGCGCCTCGCCGACGCGCCAGCCGGTCAGCACGACCTTGTCGCCGGGCGCATAGCGCGCATCATCCGATGCCTCGACGGTGCCGGCGAAGTCGATCCCCGGAACATGCGGATACTTGCGGACAAGACCGCCGCCCGGCCCGATGCACAGCCCGTCCTTGTAGTTCACGGTGGAATAATCCACGGCCACGGTGACATTGCCCTCGGGCAGATCGTCCAGACCGATCTGCTCCACCGCGGCCGAGGTCTTGCCGCTCTCTTCGTCTTTTCTCACGACCAATGCGTTGAACATCTCGATTCCTTTTCTTTGCGAAGGGCCGCCCGGAAAGGCGACCACGTGACTATCAGTTCCAGAACGCCTCGTACACGGTTGCCGCGCGCACGCCCTCGGGGGTGACGACATCGACCTCGGTAAAGGCGTCCCAATGGGTCATGCGGATCATGCCGATCGACACGTTGGTGTTGAAATCGGGCGACCAGACCGCCGAGCTGATATTGCCCACATGCTTGTCGCCGACCACCACGGGCCACTGCCGGTCGCAGGGCGGCACCGCGTCCCCGTGGATCTCGACAGGGCGGATCTGCTGAACCGGGCCTTCCTTGGACACCCGCAACAGCGCGTCACGCCCGACGCAGCCAATGGCCGTCGCGGTGTTGCAGAAGCGGCCAAGCCCGCATTCATGGGGGGTGTTGTCGTCGGTCATGTCATTGCCGTAGGACAGCAACCCGCTCTCGATCCGCTCGATCAGGTTGGGACAGCCCGCATGCACATCCAGATCCTTGCCCGCCTCCATCAGCGCGTTCCAAAGCGGCATGCCGATATCCGAGCCTTCCACATAGATCTCGAACCCGCCCTGCTTGGAATAGCCCGAGCGCGCGATCACGAGGTTGCGCCCCTGGAAGTCGAAATGCCCGAAGCGGAAGAAACGGATATCGCGGACCGCGTCGCCGAAGACCCGCGCCATCAGCTCATCGGCCTTGGGCCCCTGCACCGCGAGCGGTGAGACATCGGGTTCATCGACCAGCACATCCAGCCGGTAGCCATAGGCGATGCCCTTGACCCACAGCAGCAGGTCGCTGTCGGCGATGGAGATCCACCAGCGGTCCTCGGCCAGCTTCACCGCGACGGGGTCGTTCAGCATGCCGCCCGTCTCATCGACGATCGGCACGTAGTAGCACTGGCCGGGCAGCATGCCCCGCAGGTCGCGCGGGGTCAGCATCTGCATCAGGCGGCCCGCATCGGGGCCGCGCAGTTCCACCTGGCGTTCGCAGGCCACGTCCCAGACCTGAACGGCCTGTTTCAGATGGTGATAGTCTTCAACCACCGAGCGGAAGACCGTGGGCAACAGCATGCGGTTATAAACCGTGTAACCTTTGACGCCAGCGGCTTCGACTCCCTCGGAAAAGGGGGTGCGGCGCAGGCGGCGGGATAGGGAAATCAGAGCCATGACGGCAGACTCCAACAAGGGTGGGTGGGGAAAGCCCTACGGGGGCCTCCTGCAGGAAGCCCCCAAGGAACGTCATTCAGATCAGCGTCTTAGCGCGGACCTTTCCAGTCGATCTGGCAGATCTCGGCCGAACGCCCGTCGAAATCCCAGACCCGGCCATAGGCGCGCAGTTTGCCCTTGGAGGCAGAGGCCACGGTGATGTCGGGACCCATCCAGTACTGGGTGTTGGTGACGACCAGATCGCTGTCGGGGTCATTGCCGGAAACAGGGGTCACGACACCCTGGATCTTGCGGCCAACCGTGATGTGGCGTGTCTTGCCCTCGGTCTCATACGTGACCGGCTGACGCTCGTGGCCGAGGATCTCGCCCACGAGGATCTGGAACAGGCCCGTGGTGCCCTTGGCTGCACCCGAGAAGATCGCGACCAGCGCGTCATACTGATCCTCGGTGGACCGGTCGTCGATGAACAGGGCCACCTTCCAGTTGCCGCGCCCCATCATGCCGGGGATCTCGATCATCAGGCCGATATTGAGACCGCTCAGGTCGATATCGCCATAGCTGCCGCTGTCGATCCGCACACCGCCCCAGGTCTGGCAATGGCCTTCGGTCGGGGGATGTTTGCCCAGCGAAATCACGCAAGGACAAAAGACCGTACAGTTGCAGTTCAGGATCAGCTCGCCCTTGATTGCCCAGGGGACGGTGCCGATGTCGCCGTCGAGTGCCATGTGACTTACTCCTCTTTCAGATTCCATTCAGCGCGACGAAAACCGCGCCCGCCAGCAGCGCGACCCCAAGGGGCCGTGTCAGCCAGCGCCCGATATCGGGCAGTTTTTCCAGTGCCATCAGCAGGGTCGCGAGCCCCATGAAGGCGATGTTCATGACGCCGCCCACGAAGGCGAGCATCATCAGCGCCCAACAGCAGCCAAGGCAGACCGCCCCGAGACGCAAACCGTTGCGAAACGGCCCTTCGTCATAATGCTGCATGAAGAAGGTCATCGGCGCCCGGCATTTGGACAGGCAGGCGTCCTTCAGGGGCGTGAACTGGTAGGCCCCGGCCATGGCAAGGATACCCGCAGACAGCGTCGCCGAGGCGCTGGAGCCGAACGGGTCCAGCAGGCCAGCCCTGAACAGCACAAGCTGTGTTGCGGCAGCCATGACCGAAAACCCCAGCCAGATGACGAGGTACCCGCCCACAAGCGCCGAAAACCGGGTCTCGGCGCCGCTGTGGGACAGATCCTCATAGGTGGCGAAGGCGGGCAGCGCCGTGGGCGCCATCATTGCCGCCGACATCAGCGCCCACATCAGCGCCATCCGCGCGAATCCCGCCGCGTCGGGGGTCAGGTTGCACAGATCGGCCCAGAAGCCCGTGCCATAGGCCCGTCCCGCCGCGCGCAGCTCTGCCGGGATCGACATGGCATAAAGCGCCGCCCATGCCGCAAGGATCAAGGCAAAGAGCGCCAGCCAGTGCGGCCCCCGCATCGCTCTGATCCGTGTTGCAAACAAGGCTGGTCCTCCCCGACTCAGGTCTTGCGTTTTAAATGTCAGACTTTTAAATGTCTGACAAATGAATTCTCGAAAGTGACGCTACGTGAAAATCGACCCCAAGAGCAGCGCCGACCTGTCAGCGCAGATCGCCAAGGCCATCCGCGATTCCATCATTGCGGGCGACCTGATCGTCGATGAACGCCTGCCGTCAGAGGCCGAACTGGCCGAGCAGTTCGATGTCTCGCGCTCGACCGTGCGAGAGGCGCTGAAACGTCTGGCCGCGCAATCGCTCATTCGCACGCAGCGCGGGGCCTTCGGCGGGGCCTTCGTGAACCGGCTCTCCTACCTCGATGCCTATGGCCAGCAGATCACGACCTCGACCCTTCTTCTGTCGATGAACAGCGTCAGTTTCGATACCGCCTGCGAGGCGCGCTATGCGCTGGAACGCTCTTGTGCGCCGCTGTCGGCAGAGCGCCGCACCGCCGATCACCTCGCCACCATGCGCGCCGAGATCTTCCGCCAGCAGCAGCCGGGCCTGACGGATGAGGCCTTCTGCGCCTCTGACGTGGCCTTTCACCGGGCGCTTGTGGATGGGGCCGATAACCCGGTGCTGTCCTATCAGCTGGCCGGCGCAGTCGAGGCGATGCAGCCCCTGATGAACATGATCACCTTCACCGCGCGCTCTCGCGAGGCGATTGTCGCGTTGCATACGCGCATTGCTGACGCGATTGAGGCGGGCGAAGGGTCTGAGGCCTGCGAAGGCCTCAGCCAGCTGGAACGCTATACGGTCGAGCTTGCCCGCTCGGTCATGGCCAAGCGGGCAAACCGGGAGACCGTTTAGTTCCGGTCGAAGCTGATCGAGCCGCTCCAGGGGCCGTAATCCATGGTCGTGGCCCCGTTCCATTCCGAGCCGCGATAGCTTTGCAGCCCCGGGGATGCGAGCACGGTGACGGTGCCGCCCGCAGCGCTGATCACGCCAGAGTGGAGCGCGGCAACACAGATGTTGCTGTCATTGGTGTACGGACCAGAGCCCCAGGCCGACCCGGTATAGGGCGCTGCGGGGCAGCTGCATTCATGGATCTCCGCCCCTGCCGGCATGGCCCCGCAGGCGGGCATCTCCATCGACACCAGCGTGATGGTGAAGCTGCGGTCGTAGGAGCCCCAGGTACTCGTGGTGATGCCGTTCTGGGTGGAGCCGGGATAGCTTTGATATCCGCCACCGGGCGTCACCAGTATCTGCCCGCCATTCGCGCCGATCACACCCGCATGGGCAGCGGCGACACAGACATTGCTGTCGGCGGTGTAGACATTGGTGCCCCAGACCGCCCCGGTTCCACCGCCAGAGGCGCAGGAACATGTGGTGGGGCTGTTGATGCCCATGGCATTGGTGGGGCACGGGGCGTTTTGCGCGGATGCGGTGCCTGCCATGGCCAAAAGGCCCGCAGCGGCAGCAGCCGCGAGGCCCGCCTTTCGAGATGTGATTGTCATATGGCTTTCCTCCCTGAGAAATGGTCGTCTGAATGCGATCCAGTCTTCTCCAGCTTTCGGCACCGATCAAGCGTTTTGGTGACGATTGCCGTTGAACCGCTTGCCCGGAAGACCTATCTTGGGGGCGTCCCCTCGGGGACTATGGACATAAACGCGCTCGTAATAAGCGGATCGGACCCGGGGGCGGTACCCGGCGGCTCCACCAATATCCTTCGTTTGGGGATCATGGGGCCGAAACAGGATCGACGAACGTCTAAAGGGGTTTTGCTTTGTCTCGGCTGTCTGCCACCGTTACCGGCGAAAACAGTACAATTGCAAACGACAATCGTGCTCCGGCAATGGCTCTGGCTGCGTAAGCAGTTCGGGTCGCCGAAACTAAGCCCTTGCGCCTAGCCGCGTAAGGCGGGGTCCGCAGGCACCTGGCAACAGAAGCCTGCACTTTCCTCTCTATCAAGGCGACCGGCAAAACGGGCTTTCGAAAGCCCGTGGGACGCGGTTTCGAAACCGCGTTGCAGCGCCTGTTGAAGGCGGACCGCTCAAGACGTTGCGGCGACGTGCCAGCCCATGCCCGCGGCTGCACCCGGTGTGATCGGAGCGACCGAACGGGCTTTCGAAAGCCCGTTATAAGCGGTTTCGAAACCGCTTCCCCCGCCAGGCCTCAGCCCGGTTGCATTGCGCCCAAGGTCTCGATCAGCGGCCAGTTCCACCACAGGGCCACCCCCCCGAGCCCGAACCCGATCACATAGTAGATCGCGTCATGCAGCGGATCCCAGGCGCGGCTGCGCGATGCGAGCCAGCCCACCACCGGATGTGCCGCCAGCATCGCCAGCCCCTGCCCCGCCAATGCTCCGGGCAGGCCATAAAGCGTGATCCCCGCGACCATGCCGACGATCACGAAGACCGCCCGCGTCGCCGCCAGCACGAAGAACCGCTTCGAATCCCCCGCCGCCAGGGCCGCCTGATCATAGGTCACGCCAATGATGGCGGGGATCTGGATGACCGAGATCAGCACCACCATGCCCCCCGCCGCGATATAACGCGGGTCGTAGAGGAACCCGATCAGCCAGTGCCCCAGGAAGGCAGGCACCATGACCATCGCGATCATGCCTGCCGTCGCCAGCATTCGCATCCGGCGCAGGCGCAGGAAGTTCTCGCGGCTCTCGCCTGGAGGGCTTTCACGGTAGATGGGGATCATCACCTTGCGCACCACGACCGAGCCCATGAGGAACGGGAAAGAGGCCCAGAAGAAGCCGATATTGTAGATCCCGAAATCATGGGTCGACAGCCAGCCACCGATCACCACCTTGTCGGCCTGCCCGATGGCAAAGCCCGCGATGGTGCTCAGAAACACCCATTTGCCGAAATGGATCAGCTCCTGCGCGGCGGCGCTTTCCCATCTCAGGCGGTTGCGCTCGCCGGGCAGGAACAGGTCAAAGAGCAGCACCTGCGCGATGGCCGAGATCACGCCGGAGATGACCAGTGCCCAGACCGATTGCATCGCCCAGGCCAGCCCGATTGCCACAAGCACGCCGATCACCTGCGTGCCCATGTCCAGCACCGTCACCCGCCCGGCCCGCAGATGCCGGTTCGCGGTCTCGTGCCGGGTCGGGGTGAAGCCCAGAACCAGCTGGGTCAGCGCGGCCACGGGCAGGTAGTAGATCAGGTCGGGCTCCCCGAAATAGACCGCCATGGGCCAGGTCAGCGCGCAGGCCACCAGCCACAGGCTGACGCCCCGGATGATCTGGATCGTCCAGGCGGTGTTCAGGAAATCCCGGTCGTCGCCGCGTTTCGACTGCATGATCGCCGGGCCGACACCGACATCGGAAAACATCGCCAGCCCCATCAGGAAGACCGACACCATGGCCATGACCCCGAACGCCTCGGGAAACAGCAGCCGCGTCAGGATAAGGTTGGACGCCAGCCTGAGAAACTGGGAGAAACCAAAGCCAAAGAGGTTCAGCCCGGCGCTGCGCATGGCGCGCTGCATCAGCCCCTGTCCCTGATAGAAACTCCGGATCGCCCCGATCATCTGCCCCGGCTCCAGTCCCTTGGGGCGGGAGACAACCTCACCGCCAGCGCAACACCTGCATAGGTCAGGAACCCTAACGGATCGCGAAGTGCAAGCACCATCTTGCCCCGCAAGCCGAGCGTCTGCTTGTCGTCATTGGCAAGGCTTTCGGGATAGAGCCGTGCGATTTCTTGCACGCCCACATCCTGCCGTTTGCGAACCTTGATCAAAGCCCGGAACCCCTCGGCAATCGGCCAATCATAGGGCGCATCCGCAAGATGCCTCTCTTCGGGCGCGAAGAGCAGGCGCACATAGGTGTCATCCGAGATGATCGGCGGAAACACCCCCCACCTCGCCCGCCCCGGCCCGTTCACGGCAAAGAGTCCGCAACCGGGCACCCCGCGTGCCATGAAGGGAACGCTCGACCAGAAGCGCGCGTAGCGCCGCGCCGTGGCACCCTGCCCGGTGATCCGCACGCGGCCGGAGGCATAGGCCGGTGCAGCCCGGTCCAGCGTGCGCCAAAGCGTGGCCATCAAACCGGGACTGACCGTCACATCCGCATCCAGATAGGCCCGCGCCGGATAGGCGGCGGCCGCATCCCCGGCGTTCAGCGCCCTCGGCTTGCCAAGGCCCGGCAGGTCCAGCACCTCGAACCCCCAACCTTTCGCGCGGGCCTGGTCGGCAAAGCCTTCTGCAATCCTGACGGTGTCATCGGTGCAGCCATTGGCCACCACGATCACATCCACCGGCACCGCCAGCGGGTCGGACGCCAAAAGCGCCCGCAGGCAGTCGCCGATCAAGGATGCCTCGTTATGGGCCGGGATGATGACCGAGATCATGACCACCCCCTTTTGCCTTTGACCTTCCAGCCGTTTTTCCGCAGGTTGGGCGCGGGCAGAGACGGGCAAGACAGGTCATGACCGAAACGCGACACATCGGCTATCTGGTTCCGCAATTTCCGGGCCAGACGCATATCTTCTTCTGGCGCGAAATCGCGGAGCTGGAAAAGCGTGGCGTCATCGTGGATCTCCTGTCCACCCGCCTGCCGCCTGCCGGTCTGGTGGCGCATGACTGGTCCGAACAGGCCATGGCGCGCACGACCTATCTGGGCAAGGCGGATGTTCTTGCGGGGCTCTCTGCCCTGCCCCGCCTGCCTTATGGCGAGCTGCTGACGGAGGCCCGCGCCGAAGGCAAGGCGATGGTCAAGGATATCGCCGTCTCGATCCCTGCCGCACAGCGCCTGATACGCCATTGTCGGGCGCGTGGCATTGCCCATGTCCATGTGCATTCCTGCGGGCGCGCGGCATTGATCGCCGCGATTGCGCGCCGCATGGTCGGGCCGCGCTATTCGCTGTCGCTGCATGGGCCGCTCAGCGACTACGGCCCCGGCCAGCGCTTCAAGTGGCGGCACGCCGATTTCGCCTCGATCATCACCGAGAAGCTGAAGGCCGAAATGCTGGCGGAGATGCCCGAGGACCTTCCCGAAAGGCTCTTCATCCAGCCCATGGGCGTGGATACCGATGTGCTGGCTCCGACCGGCCCCTACAGGCCCGTCTCCGATGGGGAACCGCTGCGGCTGTTTTCCTGCGGGCGGCTCAATATCGTGAAGGGCCATCAGGATCTGATGGCGGCGGTGCGGCTGCTGCGCGATCGGGGGCGTGACGTGCAGCTCCATATCGCCGGGCAGGACGATGATGGCGGCTCGGGCTATCGCAAGGTGCTGGAGGCGCGGATTGCGGAACTTGGTTTGGCTGAGCATGTCCGCCTGCTTGGCGCGGTCGATGCGGGCCGGGTGCGCGACGAAATCCGCGCGGCGCATCTTTTCGTGCTGGCAAGCTGGCACGAACCGCTTGGCGTGGCGCTGATGGAGGCGATGAGCTGCGGCACCCCCACCATCGGCACCAATGCGGGCGGCGTGCCGGAACTGATCCGCGACGGGGTGGACGCGGTGCTGGTGCCGCCCAAAAGCCCCGAGGCGCTGGCGGCGGCCATTGCCGCGCTTGCCGATGACCCGGACCGCTGCGCGCAGCTTTCCGTGGCCGGGCGCGCACGGATCGTGGAAGGCTTCCACTCCGGTCGTGGGGCCGAAATGCTGATCGAGGGGGTCTGGGGCTAGGCTGGTCACGGCTCAGCTGCCCTCCACCGCGTAGAACAGGCCCGGTTCCTCGGTGAATTCCGCGACCTCCACATCCACCAGCCACACCGGGCCATCGGGACCGTTCAGGATGACGCGGCCCTCCTCTTCGACCAGCGCATAGTCGGCGGCCAGACCGGGCAGTATCGCCAGATCGTGCCCGCCACCGCCATGGGCGCGATCACCGGGACCAAGGTACAGACGGTCATTGCCATCGCCCGCCAAGAACACATCGCGTTCTTCCGTGCCATGCAGATCGTCGCCCCCGGCGCTGCCCCATCGGTACACCCCATGGGCAAAAGCCCTGTCGCTGCGAGGCTCCCATCCGCCCGCCGTAGCGTTATAGGCCATCAGTGTGGCCCACCGGGCCGTACTGTCATCCAGATGCCGCAGCGCGCCCCAGCTTCCCCATTGGCTGGCCGCACTGACATCGACGAAGGCGTTGAACAATGTACCGCCGCTATCCCGCCAGCCTATCAGAAGTTCCGCATAGAGTTCAGCCATTTGCGGCGAATAGTTAAAGTCGATCAGGAAGCCGGTAAGATCCTCGTTCCAGACATTTTCACCTAACCCAACTACATGGGTTCCGCCCTCATACATGACCATGGACAGCCCGTGATCGGCGGCCACCTCGGCATGATAGGGCAACCAGGTATCGACCAGCTCCCCAAGGCTGCCATCCCGCAGGGCCTCTGCCGCAAGATCGAAGCCATCTTCGCGTTCGATCCAGCTCAGCACCTCTTCGACACGCTCATCGCTGCCAAGCTCGGTGCCGAAATAACCCGCAACCGCATAGGCGTCGAAGCTTTCATGGGGTGCGGCCCGGCCCTCTTCCTGTGCCAGCGGGGCCTCCAGCAGGGGCACCTCCAATCCCGGCCGCGAGGTCTGCGTGGCGATCACACGGATCAGCCGATCTTCCTGCCCGTCGAACACCTCGGCCCAGATATCGGCCACCTCAGCGGCGCGCAGCCCGGCGAACTGCATCCAGGCATCGCCCTCGGCCCCGTCCCACCTGAGTGCCGCCATATCCGCCGCCCAATGGGCCTGCGAGAACAGGAAGTTCCAGACCTCGTTCGACCATTCCGCGTAGACGCGCAGATCGGGGGCCAGCCGTTCCTCCACATAAGAGGCAAAGGCGCGCACGTAGCGGTCGTCGGCCATATGGGGTAGCGTGAACCACGGGTCGGCACCGATCTGGTTGGCCAGCCTCACCATCACCTCGACCGGCACGCCCCGGCGCACCCAGGTGTAATCGGACAGGCGCGGGCGGTCGGTCCAGATCACCTGTGGCGAGGCGTTGGTGTCCATCCAGTCCATGAACCGGATGCTGCGCAGGTCACGGATGCGGCTGATCCAGTCGGGATTGAACAGCTCCCCCAGTTCATGCAGAGGGATGTGATCCTCGCGCAGCACCACGATATCGCGGATCGGGTCGGCGGCATTGGTGGCCTCGATGCGCAGGGCAACAGGCCCTTCGCCGGGGGTGAAGTCGAACCACGCCTCGTGATCGCCCATCTCCACATTTTCCACCCGCCCGCCAAGCCGGAAGGTTCCGCGCCCGGCCCATGTCACACGGTAGCGCCCGGCGGCGCTGGTGGCCTCCGGCGACAGATCGGTCAGGATGAAGCTTTCCAGCGCAACCACGCCCTCTGGCAGACCAAGCGGCCAGCCTTCAGGCGTCAGATGGTTCGACAGCTCCAGCTCGCTTGCGTCGATCCCGCCCCATTGCCCCTCCAGATGCCCGACCCAGGGCCGGGCCGAATGCATCAGATTGATGAAGGGCAGTTGCGTTGACCAATCCGACAGCCCTGTCAGCCCCATGGCAAGCGCCGGATCGGTCAGGCCGGTTTCCGGCGTCAGCCCCGCATGGTCTTCCAACGCGCTGCCTTGTGCACGCGCCCAGATGAAGCCCGCGATATCGGTGTAGCCATCCCGGACCTGCGCATGGATGCTGTCGGGCAAGTCGCTCAGAACCGGTGGTTCTTCGTTGAAGATCGCCGCGTAAGTTACCAGGGCTGCTAGGAAATACAGTGTTGGAGTGCCATGCGGTGCGTCATCGAGATAGAGATCGGTGGCCTCCAGATCATCGAGCGGCCCTTCGCTGAACATCTCTGCAAGGATCGACGCGACGGGGATCAGCGTCACATCCAGTTCCGGGCGCGCCTCGCGGATCATGTCCACATAGTCGACATACCAGTCGTGATACTCCCCCCGGTTATACGCATGATACCGCCGCAGGGCGCGCGGGCGTGGCGGGAAGCGGTTGGAGATCAGGGCGAGATCGGACCAGCCTTCGTAGATGAAGAACCGCGCACCGCGCGCCTGAAACTCGGTCCAGTCGAAGACGCGCAACGTGGCCGAAAGCGGGCTGTAGCCTTGTGGATTGTCCCATTCATAGGGGGCATCGGGCGGGTTGGCCTGAATGAAATTGGCATTGCTGAGGATGATCGTGTTGAAATTCGCACGCCGGAAGGCGAAGCGCTCGGAATCCCAAATCGAGGGTACGTTCTGGAAGGACCAGTTGGGCTCTGGCGGCAATTGGTCGGCGAACTGCAAGGGCGCGCCAAAGGCCCCGTCTGCGGCAAACCCGTGCCCGCCCGCCTGCGCCAGCACCGACAGCCAATGGGGCATTGTCGTCTCATCGCTGCCCGAGACATGGTTGATCAGCGAGTTGCCGTAGATGAAGGCGCGGATATCCTGTTGCTGCGCATGGGCGGGCAGCGCCGCCAGCAGGCACAGGGCCAGCGCAGCGGTCAACCTATTCAGCCGCATGGTTCTGCCTGTCCGCCATCGGTTCCGGCCGGTCATTCCGTTCCCCCAATATCCATTTGTAAACCTCTGAAATCTGGTCGGCTTTCCTGTCCCATGTAAACCGGGACGCTACCCGACCCAACCCTGCGCGACCAGCCTTGGCCAAAGCGGGGCGATCCTGTTCCAGCCGCTCCAGTTCCGCCCGGAAGCCCGCGACAATCGTGGCGCGCGCCCCCAAGGGCACCTTCCATCCGGTGCCCTCCGTCAGCAGTTCCGCCGGTCCCGCATAGTCCACGATCAGGGACGGCACGCCAAGGGCCATCGCCTCCAGCACCACGCCGCCGCCGAATTCTCGGATCGAGGGGAAGGCCATGAGGTCGGAGCCTGACAGAACGTCCTGAACCGCGCCGTGTTCCATCCAGCCATGGAAGGTCACCGCGTCCGACACGCCAAGCGCCTCTGCCTGAGCCTTCAGCCCCGGCAGCATCGGGCCATCACCCACCATGTCGAGCCGCAACCGTCCATCGCGCAACAGCGGGCTTGCGGCCTCCAACAGCATATCGGGGCCCTTGTAGGGCACCATCCGCCCGATGAAACAGGCGCGAAGCGGCCCGTCCTTACCGGGGTCAGCCCGCTTGGCAAAGCGCGCGGGGTCGATGGCGTTTTCGGGGATGTAGAAGGTCTTTTTCCGCATCGCGGAAGGGATCTCGCCTTCGGTATGGCGCGATCCTGCGATGATCGCCGCCGCATGTTTCAACGCCCGCCTGCGCCCCGGCAGCGCCTTGTAGGCCCCGCGAACGTAGCTCAGCCATTCCTTTTCCTGCCGCCGTTCGGCATCGAATTCCTTCGGCCATGGCACACCGCCATTCAGGGGCCCCAGCACGAAAGGCACGCCCGCGCGGGCGCATTTCGCGGCCAGCGGGCTGGAGATGGTGGGCGAGAGCGGCGTGATCCGGTGGACGATATCATAGCGCCCCGCCCGTATATCCGCCTCGAACTGACGCCATACAAGCCGTTCGAAATGCGGATAGGACAGTGCGTTGATCAGTTGCAGCGTCGTCCAGCCCTTGCCGCCGCCGCCCCTCAGCTTCTCGCCGATGGCCCAGAGCGGGCGCGCGAAGGCCTCGGAATCGATGGCGGTGAAGTCCCGGCCCTCCACCAGACCCGCCCGCAGGATCGCCTCGCGGTTTCTGACCTGCGTGACCAGATGCACATCGGCCACATCCGCCAAGGCACGCGATAGCGACCAGCCGATCAGCGGCACGCTGACCCATTCGGGATTGGCGGCCTCGGCAATGATCAGGATGCGGGGGGGATGCTGGGTCATGGGCGCACCTACAATACCGTTCGCAAGGGCGTCAGGACCTTGCGCCGCCGAGCGGTCTGCACCTGTTCGGAATATCCCAGCAAGGCCCCGGCAAAGAGAAAGCTCATCGGGGTCAGCGTCGCATTGGGGATCATGTCGATCACGTTGATCGCCAGGATCAGCACCGCGCCGCCCACCCATGGCGGAACCTCGCGGCCGATCGCGGCCACGCGCCACCAGACGAGGAAGATCGGCAGGGTCAGCAACCCGAATTCGGCAAGGAACCCGGCCCATCCATAGACCCCGATGGTGATGATCCAGCGGCCATCGGTGGTGGTCAGGATTTCACCTGTCGCGCCATCGTAGATCTGGTTGCGCCCCCATGTGCCCCAGCCGAAGACGGGTCTCTCCATGGCCCTGTCGATCAGGATGTTTTCATTGTCCAGCCGGAAGCGCAGGGAATTGGCGCGGTCCTCGTCGACGCTTTCGGCCAGTTCCAGAATGTCGGCCTCGGGGATGAGATGAAAGCTCTTGAGGGCGGGATATGCCAACACGAGACAGGCCAGCAACATGGCCACGCGAAACTGCATCCGGCTGCCAAGGAACAGCAGAACCGGGGCGAAGGCCGCGGCATAGAGGATCGAGGCCATGGATTTGCACAGGATCAGCACGAGGCCCAGATAGGCCGCCGCCGCCCACCATAGCAGCGCCCGGCGGCTGCGGTCGCTGCGCGCGATGGTGATGGCCGACAAGAGCGCCGTCAGCGCAAGGAAAGCCGCCCAAAGCCCATGGTAGAGGAACACGATGGGACGGAAGCCATCGCCCCGGATCATCTGTTCGAAGGAATGCTGGAAATAGCCGTAGATCCAGATATTGAGCTGCGGGCTGAGCCGCACCTCCAGCAGCATCGGCAGCGAATAGACCAGCCCCGCCAGCAGCATCGCCCAGAGCAGATCGCGGATGTCTTCATCGCTGCGCAGGAAATCGCGCGCCAAAAGCAGGGGCGAGATCAGCAGCGCCTGGTTGATGCATTGGGCCACGGCCTCGCGGATGCGCAGGGGCGGCAGGGTGAAACTGTCGAAATAGACCGGGTCCATATTGGTCAGAACAGTGCCGAAGGGGCTGAAGATGAACAGCAGCACCAGGGCACGGGCGGTGTTGTTTTCCGGCAGGAAGCGCAGCTCGCCCCGGAACATGACCAGACAGGTAAACAGCGCCGCCAGCCCCGGAATGGTCTGCTTGGTCAAGGGCGGCATCAGCGGAAAGTCGAACCCTGCCGGTTCGGGGGGCAGGAACAGGTAGCCCAGGATCAGCGAGGCCAGCAGCGCACGCCCTCTGGGCAGCCTGACGAACAGCCAGACCACGACCACTGGGTAGATCACCAGCGCAAGAGATGCGAGCGCGTTCGGCATGCCTGTATTCTGTTAACCTTTGTAGCTCATCGTCATGTTAATGCCCGGATTCCCCTCTAGATGGGGGTTCAACACGGGGTATACCCGGAACTTGGGGCAGAAATATGCCCCGCTGGCAGATTGAGGGCAAAGGGCATTGGAATGAGTTCGGGCAGCGACAGACGGCTGAAAATCGCCTATCTGTGCGATTTCGATCCCCGCGATCCGACGCTCTATTCGGGCGGCAATGCGCGTATGCTTGCGGCCCTTGAAACCCATGCTGGCGAGGTCACCGTTCTGCCGCAGGACTGGGGGTTGGCAGAGCCCCTGCGCCGCGCCGTTCTGGCCGCGCCCGAGGCCTTCAGCATCCGCGCCCGGTGGCGGCTGCACCTGATGCTGTCCCGCCTCATTTCCCGGCGGGTGCGCAAGGTTCTGGCGACAGATCGCTTCGACGTGCTGTTCGGCGCCTATTCCTTCCACTCGCTGCACCGCCTGCGCCCGCCCTACCCGATGGTCACGGCCTACAGCTCGGACGCGACGCCGACGACCTACAAGCAATCCGCTGTGGGGCAGAGCTTCGGATCGTGGTTTTCCCCGGCGCGCGTGATGGACCCTCTGATCGAAGCCGCCGAGCGGCGCACGTTTCGCGGGCTCGACCTTGCGCTTTGGCCGTCGGACTGGCTGACAGGTGCCGTGAATGCGCGCTATGGCCTGCCCCCCGACCGTTCGCTGACCGTGTCCTGGGGGGCCAATGTGCCCGATCCCGGCACGGCCAGCACCGCCGCCCTGACGCAGGGCGGGCCGGTCGATATCCTTCTTGTCGGGCGCGACTGGACCGCGAAGGGAGGCTGGACAACGGCGGCAACTGTCGCAGCCTTGCGCGACCGGGGCGTCGATGCCCGGCTGACCGTGATCGGCTGCACGCCGCCGCCCGAGATCGGCCGGGACGGGCTGACCGTCCACCCCTACCTGGACAAGTCCAAACCGGAGGATCTTCGGATCTTTCATGATTGCTTTCGCCGCGCCCATTTCCTGTTGATGCCGTCGATGGAATCCTATGGCTTCGCCTTCTGCGAGGCATCGGCCTACGGCCTGCCGTCGCTCTGCCTCGATGTCGGGGGCATTCCTGTCTGGAATGGTTTAAACGGCGATGCCCTGCCGCCCGCTGCCGGACCCGAGGATTTCGCGCAGGTTATCCAGGGCTACATGGACACCCCCGAGCGTCATGCTGCCCTGCGTGTCAGCGCAAGGCAGGTCTACGAGGAGAGGCTGAACTGGGATAGCTGGGGCCGCGCCGTGGCGGGTCTGCTGCGGGATGCGGTCAGTGCCCGGTCCCGCGCAGCACCACCCCGAATGTCCGGCCAATGATCGCCAGATCGGTCCGCAGCGACAGGGTGCGGTAATAGGCCTGATCATAGCCCGCACGCTCGTGAAAGCTGCTTTCATTGCGGCTGGAAGTTTGCCAGTAGCCGGTGATGCCGGGGCGCATGACATAGTATTCCGTACCCGGATACAGCGCGCGTTGGTTGCGCATCATCGGACGCGGGCCAACGATCGACATGTCACCGGTCAGCACGTTCCACAGCTGCGGCAGCTCATCCAGCGACGTGCGGCGCAGGAACTGGCCAAACCGGGTGATCCGGGGGTCGTTCTTCAGCTTCTGGTGGCGGTCCCATTCGGCGCGGGCCTCGGGATTTTCCGACAGGTAGCCTTCCAGCACCTGATCCGCGCCCATGACCATGGTCCGCAGTTTCCACATGCCGAAGACGCGGCCATTCATGCCGATGCGTTCCTGCCGATAGAACGGCGAGCCGCCCTCACGCAGGATGAGAACCAGGGCCGAGACCAGAACGATCAGGGCCGCAGGCAGGGCTGCAAGCAGAACGATGGCGATGTCCAGAACGCGCTTGGCGTGCTGCCGATAGACTGACCGGGTTTGGATAAACCGGATCGGCGCCACCGCATGCGGTGCCTCATCCTGGCTGTAAAGGCCGAAACGCTCATACATCGACAACACCCTCCTAAAGGGGGGCGACCGTTTCCGATCGCGACAGACAGCGCTTCCCTGCCCCGCCAGCGACTTCTGGCGCGGTTTAGAAAGTCATTCAGGTTTTGGGTGCGGAAAGGCGCAGATGAGTAACCGGCCCCCCCCGGGTCGCGATCAGTCCATCCCCACCTTTTGATGCTGCAAACCGGGTGGCAGTCCGGCGATGCAGCACCGTCAAGTCATGGCCGACCAGCGCTTTCGCACAGCCGTAAATTGGCATTTGTGGCATAATTTCGTCAATTTCATTTTGCCCATTTCTACCTATGCGTGCATGGCCAAATTGGGCATAATTGTGGCAACGGCCTGGGGAAAAAATCCTTCAATATCAGTGATCGCATCAGGATTCCCAATGCCGCCGCGCCATCATTGTCCCAGCTCTGGAAACAGTGATCGAGTGATTGAACACTTATAGGTTGTATTTCGCAAGTTGCCCTGTCCATTTGGTCAGGTTTGTCTTTCGGAGCGGAAACAGACGCATTCAAGTATCGAGCGCCGGGGATCTTCCGCTCGAAAGCGTCAATAGGTGGCAAAACCATGGCTTGTTTCCGGCATCAAGACGCTGAAAGCAGGACAAATAGTTTTCATGGTTAACGCAACTCTCCTTAAGGTTGCACAATGTGGCGAAACAATGGCGCAATCCGCGCCTCTTTGTCCCTGATTACGCCGTATTTCGCCACAATCTGATTCGCGGGTCGAACGCTAGCGCACCGGAAAACCCGGCTTTTCCTCGGGATTTCCGTCAAAAACCCCAGCTTTCCGCCGGGTCGTATGCCGCTGCCGCCGCGCCTCATTCCCGCCACGATTTCCGCCTTGTCCTTGATACGGGCGGCGACCATGCCCATAACCTGCCACAGACACCCTGAACCGGAGACATCATGCCCGAGCTTGAGCCCACTCTTGACGCATCCTTCTATCTGACGGCAGGCGCCATCCTCGCTCTTCTTCTGCTATCCGCCTTCTTCTCCGGCTCGGAAACCGCTCTGACCGCGGCATCCCGCGGCAAGCTGCGCTCGCAGGCCGATCGCGGGTCAAAGGCGGCGGAACGCGCGCTGCATCTCACCGAAGACAGCGAACGGCTGATCGGATCGGTCCTGCTTGGCAACAACCTGGTCAACATCCTGGCTGCTTCGCTGGCCACCTCGCTGTTCACTCGTGCCTTCGGGGAAAGCGGCGTGGCGCTGGCGACGCTGGTGATGACCTTGCTGGTGCTGGTCTTCGCCGAGGTTCTGCCCAAGACCTATGCCATCACCAATGCCGAAAAAGCCGCCTCGGCGGTCAGCCCGGTCATCAAGGTCGTGATCCTTGTCTTCTCGCCCGTGGTCGCGACGGTTCAGGTGCTGGTGCGCGGGATGCTGCGGATGTTCGGCGTGCAGGCCGACCCCGACAGCAAGGTGCTGTCCGCCCATGAGGAAATCGCAGGCGCGATCACGCTTGGCCATTCCGAGGGCGTGGTGGAAAAGGAACATCGCGACCGGCTGCTTGGCGCGCTCGACCTGGGCGACCGCACGGTCGAGGAGATCATGCTGCATCGCTCCAATATCGAGATGATCGACGCCGACGCGGATGGGGAAACCATCCTCAGCCAGCTTCTGCATTCCCCCTATACCCGCCTGCCCGTCTATCGCGGCGACCCCGAAAACATCATCGGCCTTGTCCACGCAAAAGACGTGCTGCGGGCCATGGACCGGCTGGTGCGCGGGCCGGATGCCTCCGAGGCGGGGCTGGCGGCGTTTTCCGTCACCGACGTGGCGATGAAGCCCTATTTCGTACCGGAAACCACCACGCTGGATGACCAGATGCGCCAGTTCCTGCGGCGCCACACCCATTTTGCGCTCGTCGTGGATGAATATGGCGCGCTACAGGGACTGATCACGCTGGAGGATATTCTGGAAGAGATCGTCGGCGAGATCACCGACGAGTTCGACGTGGAAGAAGTGGTGAACCTGACGCCCGGCCCGGATGGCAGCTACCTGATCGAAGGCGGCATGACGATCCGCGACCTGAACCGGGCGACCGACTGGAATCTGCCGGATGAAGAGGCCAACACCGTAGCAGGTCTGGTCATCCACGAGGCGCAGATGATCCCGGAAGAGGGGCAGGTTTTCAGCTTTCACGGCTTCCGCTTCGAAGTGGCCGAGCGCCAGCAGAACCGGCTGACGCAGCTGCGGGTACGCAAGTTGCTTTAGGGGGCACCGCGCGTACCACGCGTCTACCGGCCGGGGGGCGCTGCCCCGTCGTCATTGGGCTTGCACCAATGGCGTATCCAATGGCACCCTCCTAGGTATTTTTGCCAAGATGAAGAAGCCTGTCGCTTTTGGACTTGCGGGCGGTGGCGGCAGAAGGCTGACTTCCACCAGAATTGCAGGGAGCGACAACGATGAAAACAAGCACCAGGGTATGCGTGATCGGGGGCGGGGTTGTGGGCTGTTCGGTGCTCTATCACCTGACCAAGCTCGGCTGGTCGGACGTGATGCTGGTGGAGCGCTCGGAACTGACGAGCGGCTCCACCTGGCACGCGGCGGGCGGGTTTCATACGCTGAACGGCGACACGAACATGGCCGCGCTGCAGGGCTACACGATCCGGCTTTACCGCGAGCTGGAGGCCCTGACCGGCATGTCCTGCGGTCTGCACCATGTGGGGGGCGTGACGCTGGCCGACACGCCCGAACGCTTCGACATGCTGAAGGCCGAACGCGCCAAGCACCGCTTCATGGGGCTGGAGACGGAGATCCTCGGCCCCGAGGAGATCAAGGCGATCGCGCCGATCACCAATGTCGAGGGCGTGTTGGGCGGGCTTTACGATCCGCTCGACGGGCATCTGGACCCGTCCGGCACCACCCACGCCTACGCCAAGGCCGCGCGCATGGGGGGCGCGGTAATCGAAACCCATTGCATGGTGCGCGAGACGAACCAGCGGGCCGATGGCACGTGGGATGTGGTGACCGACAAGGGCACAATCCATGCCGAACACGTGGTCAATGCCGGCGGGCTTTGGGCGCGGGAGGTGGGCGCGATGGCGGGATGCTACCTGCCGCTTCATCCGATGGAGCATCAGTACCTGGTGACGGACGACCTGCCCGAGATCTACGAGCGCGAGGTGGAGCATCCGCATGTGATGGATCCGGGCGGCGAAAGCTATCTGCGACAGGAAGGGCGCGGGCTTTGCATCGGGTTCTACGAACAGCCCTGCAAGCCCTGGGCCGTGGGCGGCACGCCATGGGAGTTCGGGCACGAGTTGCTGCCCGATGACTATGACAAGATCGAGGACTCGATTGCCTTCGCCTATCGCCGCTATCCGATCCTTGAACGCGCCGGGGTGAAGACGGTCATTCACGGGCCCTTCACCTTCGCGCCCGATGGCAACCCGCTGGTGGGTCCGGTGCCGGGGTTGCGCAACTACTGGTCGGCCTGCGGTGTGATGGCGGGCTTTTCCCAAGGCGGCGGGGTCGGCCTGACGCTGGCGCAATGGATGGTCGAGGGCGAGCCGGAGCGCGATGTCTTCGCCATGGACGTGGCCCGCTTCGGGCGCTGGATCACGCCCGGTTACACCCTGCCCAAGGTCATCGAGAACTATCAGAACCGCTTTTCCGTAAGCTACCCGAACGAGGAACTGCCCGCCGCGCGCCCCTTCCGCACGACGCCAATGTACGACATCTTCGACCAGATGGGCGCGGTCTGGGGGCAACAATACGGGCTGGAGGTGCCCAATTACTTCGCCGAAGGCGATGAGCCGCGTTACGAGACGCCCTCGTTCCGCCGCTCGAACGCGTTCGAAGCGACGGCGCGCGAGGTGCAGGCCGTGCGTGGGGCCGTGGGTATCAACGAGGTGCAGAATTTCGGCAAGTACCGCGTGACGGGGGCGGATGCGCGCGGCTGGCTCGACCGGGTCATGGCGGGGCGCATTCCGAAACCGGGGCGGATCAGCCTGACGCCGATGCTGGCCCCGTCCGGGCGGCTCATCGGGGATTTCACCGTGGCCTGCCTGTCGGAGACGGAGTTCCGCCTGACGGCGAGCTATGGCGCGCAGGATTTCCATATGCGCTGGTTCGAGGGGCAGCTTGCGGGCGATGTGCGGGTTGAGAATATCTCGGACCGCTCCACCGGCTTCCAGATCGCGGGGCCACGCGCGCGCGACCTGCTGGCGAAGGTGACGCGGGCGGATGTGTCGAACGCCGCCTTCCGCTTTCTCGACGTGAAGCGGCTGTCGGTCGGCATGATGGAGGCCACGGTTCAGCGGGTCAGCTACACCGGCGATCTGGGTTATGAAATCTATGTCGATGCCATGGAACAGCGGGCCCTGTGGCAGCTCTTGTGGAACGCAGGACAGGATTTCGGCCTCAAGCCCTTCGGGATGCGGGCGATGATGAGCCTCCGGCTCGACCGGTTCTTCGGGTCCTGGATGCGGGAGTTTTCGCCCGATTACATGCCCGGCGAAACCGGGATGGACCGGTTCATCAAGTGGGACAAGGATTTCATCGGCAAGGAAGCCGCCGAGACGGAGCGCGCGGAGGGCCCTGCGCGCAGGCTTTGCACCTTCATTGTCGAGGCCGGGGATGCCGATGTGGTCGCCTATGAACCGATCTGGCTAGATGGCAGCGTGCAGGGGTTCTGCACCTCGGGCGGCTATTCGCATTACGCGGGCAAATCCGTGGCCTTCGGCTTCGTCCCGACCGAACGCGCCGTCGAGGGGCTGGAGGTCGAGATCGAGATCCTCGGCAACATGCACAAGGCGCGGCTGGTGACGGAGATGCTCTTCGACGCCGACGGCGCGCGGATGCGGGGATGAGCGATGCGGTGATCCTGCTGCTGGCAGCCGGGGCATCGTCGCGCATGCGGGGGGCCGACAAGCTGCTGGAGGAGGTGGGGGGCGAACCGCTTCTGACCGTCATGGCGCGGCGCGCGGCCAAGGCCGGGGCGTTGCGCGTGACCTTGCCCGAAGGGAACGCCGCGCGGGCAGAGGCACTTGCCGGGATCGACTGCGAAATCGTGACCCTGCCCGCGGGCTGCGACCAGTCGCAGTCGCTGGCGGCCGGGGTTGCGGGGCTGTCCGGCCCGGTGCTCGTGATGCTGGCCGACATGCCCGAAGTCACCGCCCATGACCTGCATCTGCTGCTGACGCTTTCAGCGCAGGCCCCCAATGCCATCCTGCGTGCAGCCGATGAGAATGGAACGCCCGGAAACCCGGTGCTCTTCCCCGCCAGCCTGCTGCCGGAGCTTCAGAAGATCAAAGGCGACAAGGGCGCGCGTGGGCTGCTGAAACAGCATGCGGCACGGGTGCATCTGGTGCCCCTGCAAGGCCAACGCGCGCTGATCGACCTGGACACGCCCGAGGACTGGGCAGCGTGGCGCAAAGCCCAATAGAAAAAGGGGCGGCGCAAAGCTGCACCGCCCCAGTCCGGGTCCGGGGAGAGGATCTGCCCCCTCTCCCCCTGTGTCCCTGCTGCATTCTGTCGTTAACGAGTGATCAGGCGCGCCTCGTGGCCTTTCAGAACCTTGCGGGCGGCGGCATAGCTGTCGATCCCGGCGGGCTGCTGAAGTTCGGGGAAGAGCGTGTAGATCTCGTCCCGCTGCTCCGCGCCCATGCCACCAAGGGTCTGGTCGCCGGGCTGGAAGCTTTCGGTCCAGGCGCCGTCTGCCAGAACCACCTCGTGCCGGTCGAACATGAAGTGGATATAGGTGGTGCGGATCGTATCCATGTAGCGAATGCCCTTGTGGTCGATCAGATGCTTGGCCGCGACCAGCACTTCGCTTTCCTCGAAATAGAGCTGCGTGCGGTCATTGCCGACCAGCATGCGGTGCTGCGGGCTGACCAGCATATCGCGTTCCGGCAGACCGTTGCCAAGCGACCCGGCCTTGATCAGAACCGGGCGCAGGTTGGGCGCACGGCGCAGTTCGGCATGGTTCAGGGTACGCGATCCGATCCAGCGGATTTCCTGAATGCCGTTGTCGCGGGTGATGATCTTGTCCCCGGGCTTCAGGGCCTCGACGGCCACCTCGCCACGGGGGGTTGCAATGCGGGATCCGGGGGTAAAGCAGGGCACGACGTTCTCAATCTCCTCGAAGCGCATGGTGCCGGTGATGTTCTCGGGCGCGAAGCCGTTGCCATCGTAAAAGGTCACCGTGCCGTTTTCAGAATTGTCGGCGTCGAGCACGACGCGCAGCGGGCCGGAACCCGTCAGGTCGAGCGTGTCGTAATCGTCGCCGGTGCCCCCACCGTCCACGTAGTCGCCAGCATTGCCGCCAAGGATCACGTCCCGGTCGGCACCGCCGTAGATTTCGTCTTCGTCGATGCCGCCATCCAGCGTGTCGTTGCCGGCACCGCCATAGATCGTGTCGTCATCGTCCTGGCCATAGACCACGTCGTTGCCGTCACCGGCTTCGATGTAATCGCGGCCATTGTCGGTCACCGCGTCGGGGCCGATCGGATTGCCGTCCGAGCCGTCATCGGTGATGTTGAGCTCATCCGGGAAGCCGGGGCCAAGCCCGCCATAGATCGTGTCATTGCCACCATCGCCCAGGATCGTGTCAGAGCCTTCACCGCCGACGATCAGGTCATCGCCTTCGCCCGCGTCGATGGTGTCATCGTCAAAGCCGCCGTCGATCTGGTCATGGCCAGCGCCGCCGGTGATGCTGTCGGCATCGTCACCGGCAAAGATCGTGTCATTGCCCGCACCACCGTCGATGGTATCTCTCGCATCAAAGGGGTCGCCATCGCCTGGGAACAGGCCAGGATAGCCGCGGTCGGGCAGCGGCAGGTTGCTATCCAGTCGGGTGTCGATCAGATCGTCGCCATCACCCCCATCGACGGACGCGTTTCCATCGCCACCGATCAGGTGGTCGTTGCCGTCGCCACCGATGAGCGTGTCATTGCCGCCTTCGCCCTTGATGGTGTCGTCTCCGCCTTCGCCATCGAGGTAATCGTCGCCATCATTGCCCCAGATGATGTCGTCCCCGACACCGGCATGGACGGTGTCATTGCCTTCACCGGCGAGCACAACATCGTCATCGGGCGCAGCCCCATCGAGAATGGCATCCCCGGCGTCGATCATGTCGCCTTCGGGATCGCCAGTGTAAGCCAGGTTGATGTTGTCATCCCCCGGAGTGCCGTCGACGACGCCGTCTACACTATTCGGATTCACTATTTCACCAGCCATTGTCGTCTCCTTTACGCCCTGCCCGAACGCGCAACTTGCGCGGCCTCGCGGCGAACCACTGAATTTTCAATGACAACGAAAGACGAAGACTGCTGCTTCAGCGCATGGACGGTCAGGTTAAAGACCAAGGAAACCAAGAACATCGCACATCCCCTGACGATCGGTGTCGAACACGTTCCAACCGGTTTGCGATGTATGAAGAATGTGTGGGCGGGCGCACGAAGGCCGGGACCGAAGCAGATGGGCCGACGGCCAAGGGGCGCGCGGCAGGGGCCTGCCTGGCAGGGCAGTTCCCTCATACTGTTCCGCAAAACGTTGCGGCTCACATGCCACCTGCCGATCTGTTTGAACCGGCTGGTATCGTGCGGCCGCCCCCGTGGCCTTCAGACATCGCCCCCCAGTTGGGCTGACCCAGTCATAGCCCGAGCGGGCCGATCCAAGAAAGCGAAAATTGTTTGAAACATGGCAAGAGAGCGTCGGCTTTGATCGAAATAGGGCAATTTCGTGGTTAACGCGGCTCTCCGAACTGGGCCGTTTGTCGCCGGGGTGGAAACAGCCACTGACATCTCCCAATTTTGGCGAACCTGATAGAAGCAGTTGTTGTTATTGGATTTCGACGGAGTCATGCAGGGCCTCTGTCGGATGGCTGGCGGCCACAATCGCTACCCCTCAAGCCTACAACGTTTCTATTTCATAAACAGTGCATTGGCGCAAAGATGGAAACGCAGTGTTAACCATGGCGGAATTTGGGCAGCATTGCGCTCCGGCTGACACATTTCCAATCCCGCGTCAAACCCCGGCTTTGGTTCCAATGCGGAACCAATTCAATGCGAATCACTTTCTTCGCATCGGAATACTCAATCCTTTCAAGGCCGATGACCGCCTAAAGTGTTCGATTAAGGAAACCGTGATCCGACGCCCGCGCCGCCCCAGTTCCGCCACAGATGCTGGCACCGCGCTTGCCATATGCGCCCCAAATCTGCCTCATTTCACTGGCATCCTTGGTTTCAGGCAGCAACAAACAAGCGGAGCACCTGGATGCCACAACCGCACCCCACCCC
>NZ_JASHJX010000051.1 GCF_030732985.1 Nioella sp. MMSF_3534 | reverse complement strand
ACGGGGGGGTGACCCGCGACAGGTGTGGGCGAAAGGCGGGATTGCCCCTCGCGGGAATGGGGTGGGGTCCAAGGCCGGTCCTGCCATGCCCCCGGGCGGAGAGAGGCGGAGCGGCAGGCCGCCGGTTGCGCGGGGTTCCCGTCATTGAAGACGAAACCTGGCAACAGCAGGCGGGTCTGCATCACGTCCCTCCCGGCCCGAGGCCAGGGCGAACGGCATCCGTCCCCTCTGGCACACCAGAGGATCAGGCCACCCCTCGCGAAGCGACCCCGGCCCCCTTTATGTCGAACCACTCACGTGGCTGGTTTAGCGAACCAGTGCCCTCATCCGGGCTTTTGGAGCGAAAAGCAGGAGTTGAACCTGCGCCACTCGGAGTTACAATCCGATGCTCTACCATCTGAGCTATTTTCGCGTGACGTTTGGATGTCACGTTGGCACCTGCCCCGGTTTCAGGCCCTGGCATACGGGGATCGGCAGCGCCGCCCGCACCGGAGGGGTGATCACCCCCTGCCGCTAGGGCCAGCCCGTCGGCTGGTGAGGGCGGGTGATAAGGGAACGCCCCCGAGTCGCTCAACATGTGATTTCGTGTAACAAACACACCGTTGCGGGTACGCAACAATATTGCGGACCTGCGCAACAAATGAAAAGGGCGCCCGCTTTGGAACGCCCTTTCGCAGAGGTCTGACCGGGGTCAGGCTTTCGAGATGTTTCAATCCGCTTCAGCCATCTCGAAGCCGAGATGTTTCGCCACCGTGAAGATATCCTTGTCGCCGCGCCCGCACATGTTCATGCAGATGATGTGGTCTTTCGGCAGCTCCGGCGCGATCTTGATCACATGGGCCAGCGCGTGGGACGGCTCCAGCGCCGGGATGATCCCCTCCTGCTCACAGCACAGCTGGAAGGCCGCGAGCGCCTCCTTGTCGGTGATCGAGACATATTTGGCGCGGCCGATTTCATGCAGCCAGCTGTGTTCCGGCCCGATACCGGGGTAATCGAGGCCAGCCGAGATCGAATAACCTTCCAGGATCTGCCCGTCATCGTCCTGCAACAGATAGGTGCGGTTGCCATGCAGAACGCCGGGACGCCCGCCGGTCAGAGAGGCGCAGTGTTCCATGTCGGCGTTCACGCCCTTGCCGCCTGCCTCCACGCCGATGATTTCAACAGATTTGTCATCGAGGAAGGGGAAGAACAGGCCCATGGCGTTCGATCCGCCACCGATCGCGGCGATGATCGTATCGGGCAGACGGCCCTCGGCCTCCTGCATCTGGGCCTTGGCTTCCTTGCCGATGATCTGCTGGAAATCGCGGACCATGGCGGGGTACGGGTGCGGACCGGCCACGGTGCCGATGCAGTAGAACGTATCGCGCACATTGGTCACCCAATCGCGCAGGGCATCGTTCATGGCGTCCTTGAGCGTGCCGCGACCCGAGGTCACCGGCACCACTTCGGCCCCAAGCAGGCGCATGCGGAAGACGTTGGGTTTCTGCCGCTCCACATCATGCGCGCCCATGTAGACCACGCATTTCAACCCGAACTTGGCGCAGACCGTGGCGGTGGCCACCCCGTGCTGCCCGGCGCCGGTTTCGGCGATGATCCGGGTTTTGCCCATGCGGCGGGCCAGGATGATCTGGCCAAGCACGTTGTTGATCTTATGCGCGCCGGTGTGGTTGAGCTCGTCACGCTTCATGTAGATCTTGGCCCCGCCCAGATGCTCGGTCAGGCGGCTGGCGAAATAGAGCGGGCTGGGGCGACCGACATAATGCGTCCAGAGATCGTTCATCTCGGCCCAGAAGCTGTCATCGGTCTTGGCGTGTTCGTATTGCTTCTCCAGTTCGAGGATCAGCGGCATCAGCGTTTCCGACACGAAACGCCCGCCGAAATCGCCGAAGCGACCGTTTTCGTCGGGGCCGGTCATGAAGGAGTTGATCAGGTCTTCGGCCATGGCGGTCATCCTAGCTGAGGTGTCTGACCTGTCCTATTCGAGCGAAAGGGCGGGGACAAGAGCGGGCGGGTAAAAGGCGTTTCGAAACGCCTTGGAACACGCGGTTTCGAAACCGCGTTTGAAGCCGCTTCGAAGCGGCTTGATCCAAGGGCCTTCGAAGGCCCTTTTCACCGCACCCGCCTGATCGGGGCACCATTGCAGAACACGACGAAGTGGCGCCCATTCTCCACCGCCTGGAAGCCTTTCCGCTCCAGCGCGCGGGCGAAGGCCTGACGCCCCACCAGCCGTTCCACATCGCGGATCTGGCGTTTTACGACACCTCCGCGCTGCGCCTCTTTCGAGGAAAAGATCTGATCGAGCCACAAGTCAGGGGTCAGGTATTCAGGAAGTTCAGCCATGCCAGGCAGCCTAGCCCTGCGTGGTTAAGACGGGGTAAACGGCTCCTACCGGCAAAGCAGCCGTTCAAACACAGCGACACAGCTGCGTGGCTCGAAGAACGGGGACCGGGTAGCCACCGTCGCAAACAGATAGCGGTTCTCATAATCGAAAGAGATCACCCCCTCGAGCAGCCGGGCACAGTTTGCAGGCGTCACCTGGCAGGCGGCAAGGGCCGTCTGCGCCGCGCCATTATCGGCCGATATGATCGAGCCATCGGCGATTTCGGCGGCAACCATGTCACGGTAAAGCTCACGCACCTCTTCCACCGAAGGGCGGGTCGCATAGGCAGCGCCTGCGGCGGCGATCAGGCCATAGATGACCAGTTTTCCAAGGAACCCCATCAGTCCTCCAGTGGCTGCGCAAAGCGTTTCATCAACCCGGCATCCTTCAACCCCGGTGCGCTTTCGACGCCAGACGACACATCGACCTGTTTTGCCCCCGTCAGGCGCACGGCCTCGGCCACATTGTCCGGCGTCAGCCCGCCCGCCAGCATCCAGGGACGGGTCCAGTATTTCCGATCCGCCAGAAGGCGCCAGTCGAAGGCCAACCCGTTTCCGCCCGGCAGATCGGCCCCCTTCGGCGGTTTCGCGTCGATCAGCACCTGGTCGGCAACCGTCGAATAGACGTCAATCGCCACCAGATCGCTGGCCTCTGCCACCCCTATCGCCTTCATCACCGGCAACCCGTAGCGCGCCTTGACCTCGGCCACCCGCTCGGGGCTCTCGCGCCCGTGAAGCTGCAACATGTCCAGCGGCACGCGGGCGGTGATGGCATCGAGCGTGGCGTTATCCGCATTCACCGTCAGCAAGACCTTGGCCAATCCGGGAGGCACCTCGACGGCAAGGGCTGCCATCGGGTCGATCTCCAGATGCCGGGGCGATTTGGCGAAATGCACGAAGCCCACATAGCGCGCGCCCGCTGCATGAGCGGCGGTGACATCCTCGGGCCGGGTCAGCCCGCAGAACTTGACGGCAATGGCCATGGGCGCGCGTCAGTCTTCCAGAAGGGCGAGAACCTCGTCCTTGCCCCGGTTTGCCTCACCCCGCAGGTTCTGCACCTCGCGGGCCAGCTGATCGCGCTCCTTACGCTGCGCCTTGGCCTCGGCCCGCTGCTTGTGCTCGCGGAACCATTCCCAGACGAAGCCGATCAGCAATCCGGCCAGAATGCCCCCGAGAATCACCAGAAACAGCGGCAGGGTGATCGCGTAGTTCCAGTTCACCCATTCCGCCAGATTATGAGGCAGCACGGTCAGCGTCACCGGCTCGACATTGGCGAGCGAAACCAGCACCAGCGCCACGCCGATGACAGCCAAAAACAGGTACTTGATGTATTTCACCGTTCAGGAACCTTCCAAGCCGTTCAACCTGTCGCGCAACAGCTTGCCGGCCTTGAAGAAGGGAACGTGTTTCTCTTCCACCTGGACACTTTCACCGGTGCGCGGATTTCGTCCAATCCTCGCATCCCGCTTCTTCACGGAAAACGCGCCGAAACCGCGCAGTTCCACGCGGTCGCCACGCGACAGTGCCCCGATGATCTCTTCGAAAATTGCACTGACGATCATCTCGACCTCACGCAGGGTGAGCGACGGATTTTCGTCAGCCAGCTTTTGGATCAGTTCCGAACGTATCATCCAAACCCCCTGGCCGCGGTTTCCTGATACCGGACTATAAGCGTAAAGAAGCCTTGGGGGAATTGAAAAGCCGTTGAAAATCCGGGGGAATTCGGCGGAACTTCGGGGCAACGCGCAGCATATTGCCCAAGTTTCGCGGTCATCTGCCGATCATCCCCTTTCCCAACGGGCCACCCTTGGGCCTGATTCGGGGCACCAGAACAGAAAAAGGGCCCCGCGTTTCCGCGAGGCCCGATGACTTGGCTTTCACCGGAATCAGTCGTCGTTGCCCTTGAGCGCTGCGCCAAGGATATCGCCGAGCGATGCACCGGAATCGGAAGACCCGTACTGTTCCACGGCTTCCTTCTCTTCCGCGATTTCGCGGGCCTTGATCGACAGACCCAGACGACGGGACCGGCCATCCACATTGGTGACGCGGACGTCGATCTTGTCGCCGATCTGGAAGCGCTCGGGGCGCTGTTCGGCACGGTCGCGGCTGAGGTCGGAGCGGCGGATGAAGGACTTCATGCCTTCGTATTCCACTTCGATCCCGCCATCTTCGATCGCGGTGACGGCCACGGTGATGATCGAGCCACGCTTCACACCATCGACGGCATCGGCGAAGGGGTCGCCTTCAACGGCCTTGATGGACAGCGAAATGCGTTCCTTGTCGGTGTCGACTTCGGAAACCACGGCCTGAACGACATCGCCCTTGCGGTAGTTGCCGATCACGTCTTCGCCGCGGCCTTCCCAGGTCAGGTCGGAGAGGTGAACCATGCCGTCGATGTCGTTGTCGAGACCCACGAACAGACCGAACTCGGTGATGTTCTTGACTTCGCCTTCGACAACGGTGCCGACCGGGTACTGCTCTTCGAACACTTCCCAGGGGTTGCGCATGGTCTGCTTGAGACCGAGCGAAACACGGCGCTTGGCGGTGTCGATTTCCAGAACCATGACTTCGACTTCCTGAGAGGTCGAAACGATCTTGCCGGGATGAACGTTCTTCTTGGTCCAGGACATTTCGGACACGTGAACCAGACCTTCGACGCCGGGCTCCAGCTCCACGAACGCACCGTAATCGGTGATGTTGGTGACGCGGCCGGTATGGGTCGATTCCAGCGGGTACTTGCCTTCGACCAGGTTCCACGGATCTTCCTGCAGCTGCTTCATGCCCAGGCTGATACGGTGGGTGTCCTTGTTGACCTTGATGACCTGAACCTTGACGGTTTCGCCAATGGACAGAACCTCTTTGGGGTCGTTCACACGGCGCCATGCCATGTCGGTGACATGGAGCAGGCCGTCAACGCCACCCAGGTCGACGAAGGCGCCGTACTCGGTGATGTTCTTGACGACACCGTCCACCACGTCGCCTTCAGACAGCTTGCCGATGACCTCGGCGCGCTGCTCGGCGCGGGATTCTTCGAGGATCGCGCGGCGCGAGACAACGATGTTGCCACGGCGACGGTCCATTTTCAGGATCTGGAACGGCTGCTTGAGGTTCATCAGCGGGCCGGCGTCGCGCACGGGGCGCACGTCAACCTGGGACCCGGGCAGGAAGGCCACGGCGCCGCCGAGGTCGACAGTGAAGCCGCCCTTGACGCGGCCGAAGATGGCGCCTTCGACGCGCTCTTCGTCTGCATATGCTTTTTCCAGACGATCCCAGGCGGCCTCGCGGCGGGCCATTTCACGGCTGATGACAGCCTCGCCACGGGCGTTCTCGACCGTGCGCAGGAAGACCTCGACCTCATCGCCGACAGCGATTTCGGGGGCTTCGCCGGGATTTGCGAATTCTTTCAGATCAACGCGGCCTTCCATCTTGTAGCCGACGTCGATGATGGCCTGGCCCGCTTCAATCGCGATCACCTTGCCTTTGACAACAGACCCTTCTTCGGGCGTGTCGATTTCGAAGCTTTCGTTAAGGAGGGCTTCGAATTCCTCCATGGTTGCGTTAGCCATGTGGCGTCATTTTCCTTTAGTGGTGTTACTGGCCGCGCGGTTGTCTCCGCCGGTCTTTGAGGTTGGTCTTACGGTCATTTCTCAAACGAATGAGGGCCGGGGAATGACCCGACCCTGCCCGTATGAGACGTTGACCGCCTGCTTGACGGGCGCTCTATAGCCACTGGAGGGGGAAAGAGCAAGCCCGAAGCGCCTGTAAATCAAGGGCCGGGATCAGCAGAAGCGCTCTGGTCCGATCCATTGTACGTCCGAATAGCGGTCTCCATGCGCCCAACCGGCGGGCAGCACCTTTTCAACCGCTGCCAGCTCCTCTTCCGTCAGCACCCGATTGGCGCCTTCCACCATCTCGCGGAAATGCGCGACCGAGCGCGTGCCCGGAATCGGCAGCACATGGTCGCCCTGCGCCAGAAGCCAGGCGATGGCCAGACCCGACGCAGCCAGGCCCATGTCAGCGGCCAGGGCCCGGAACCCGTCCGTTGCGGCCAGATTCGCGGCATAGGTTTCCGGCGTGAAGCGCGGGTTCGTGGCCAGAAAGGGCTGCGCCTGAACGGCATCCCAGCTTAGTGGATTATCCGTCAGATACGACCGACCGACAGGTGAGAAAGCCACCATCGTCGCGCCGATCCGGTCGCACATCTGCACCAGCCCCAGTTCGGGCGACCGGGTGGACAGCGAGTATTCCGACTGCACCGCCGCAATCGGATGCACAGCATGGGCACGCGCGACAGAAACCGGAGAGACCTCTGACAAGCCAATGGCCTTCGCCTTGCCCTTCTTCACCATGGACCCGAGCGCCTCGGCGGTTTCCTCGATGGGAATGCCCTTGTCCCGGCGATGTGCATAGAAGAGGTCGACCGCCTCGACGCCAAGCCGCTTCAGGCTCGCGTCCAGCTCCGCCTCCAGATGCTCCGGATCGTTGCGGAAGATGCGGTTTCCGTCCGCGTCCCGCGTGATCGTGGCCTTGGTGGCAATATGGAAATGGTCGCGTGCCTCGGGCCGTGCCCTCAGGTAATCACCGATCACCCGTTCCGACCGCCCCATCCCATAGACATTGGCGGAATCGAGGTGCGTCACGCCTGCTTCCATCGCCTCATCAAGAATGGCGAAGGAGTTCTCGTCCGTCGTGGCCCCGTAGAAATCGGAAAAGGACATCGCGCCATAGCCAAGGCAGGACACCATGGGGCCGGACTGGCCGATCTTGATCTGTTTCATCAGGGCATCCTTTGGGAAATTGCCGCGATGGCCGCCACGAATGCCTGCTCGATGTTCATGTCAGATGTGTCGATCATCACCGCATCCTCGGCGGGCTTCAGCGGGGCCGTCGCCCGCGCGCTGTCGCGTGCATCTCGTTCGCGCAATTCGGCCAGCACCTCGTCAAAACCGATCTCGCGCCCATTCGCCACCAATTCCTTGTGCCGCCGCGCCGCGCGGGTTTCATCCGACGCGGTGATATAAAGCTTCGCCTCCGCCTCGGGGCAGATCACCGTGCCGATATCGCGCCCGTCCAGAACCGCGCCGCCCAAGCGCCGGGAAAAGGCGCGCTGGAAATCCAGCAGCGCCGCGCGCACCTCGGGGATCGCGGCGACTTTGCTGGCCGCCTGCGCCGCCTCGGCCCCGCGCAGGTCGGGATGGTCCAGATCCTCGGCGCGCAAGGCCTCTGCCGCCGAAACCGGGTCCTCGCCATCCAGCATCCGCTGGCCTACGGCGCGATAGAGCAACCCGGTATCCAGATAGGCAAAGCCGAAATGATCCGCCACCGCCCGCGCGATGGTCCCCTTGCCCGCCGCTGCGGGTCCGTCGATTGCTACTGTAAATGCCATGGCCTAGGGCTAGCCCCGCCCGCGCCCCGGCGCAAGTCCGATCAGCCGACAACCCGCGTGGTCAGCGCCGGGTCATATCCGGCGGACCGGGGCAGATCCTCGGGGAGATCGTAGTAATCTCCCTTGTCCGCGCAGAAGATATGGCCTGCGATCTTCAACCCCGTCGGCCCGTCAATCGCGCCCGCGAAGATCGACAGGTTCTCGCCCTCGCCGTCCCAGAAGAGATTGCTGCCGCATGTCCCGCAGAACCCGCGCCGCGCTGTGTCGGAGGACTGGAACCACGTCACCTCGCCCGTCACCGCGATCTGGTCCCGATGCGCGGATGTCGCCGCGACATGGTGGCCGGAGCTTTTGCGACACTGCGTGCAATGGCAGGCGATCACGGGCCGCATCGGGCCGGTAACCACAAAGCCAACCGCACCGCACAGGCAAGAGCCGCTGGTCATGGTGCCATCTCCTCGCTCGACCGGCCCTGCGCATAACAGGGCACGCCATCATCGCAGCGGTAATAGTCGCCCTTGTCGGCATAGAAGATATGCGCGTCGATGCTCAGCCCGGTGGGATTGTCCATGGTTCCGGCAGAGACATAGGCCAGCCCGTCGAACTCCTCCCAGATCATGTAGCTGCCGCAGGTGCCGCAGAAGCCGCGCCGCGCCTTGCCGGGGGTGGAGTCGTACCAGCTCAGCTCGCCCTCAAGCGCAAGGTCTTCCCATTTCACCGGGGTCGCGGCGCTGAAATGGCCCGTGGACTTCCGGCATTGGGTGCAATGACAGGGGGTGACGGGGCCAAGCGGCACCTCGATGCGATAGTGGATCGCCCCGCACAGGCAGCTTCCGGTGATCATATACGTCCCTTCCGGCGGTTTCAGGGCAAGGACAGCACGGCCCCTGCCCCGATGTCACGCCGGAAAGCGACGTTTCACGCGCCGGTTCGTTCCAGCGACGCGCCGAGCGATGCCATCAACGGCTCGAAGATCGGGAAGCTGGTGACGATGGGGCTGGCGTCATCCACCCGCACCGGGCTTTGCGTGGACATACCGAGGCAGAGGAAGGACATGGCAATGCGGTGGTCGAGATGGCTTTCGGTCAGCCCGCCGCCCGGCACATTGCCCGCGCCCTTGCCGGTGACGATCCACCAGTCTGGGCCGTCCTCGACCTCGACGCCATTGGCGCGCAGCCCGGTGGCCATCGCGTCGATCCGGTCACTTTCCTTGACCCGCAGTTCCTTCACACCGCGCATGATTGTCTGGCCGGTGGCATTGGCCGCGACCACGGAGAGGATCGGGTATTCGTCGATCATGCTGGCGGCCCGCTCGGGCGGCACCTCGATACCTGACATATCGGGCGAGTATTTCGCGCGCAGGTCGGCCACCGGTTCCCCCCCCTCCTCGCGCATGTTTTCAAAGGTCAGGTCCGCACCCATCTCCTGCAAGGTGTAGAACAGCCCGGCGCGGGTGGGGTTGAGGCCGATATTGGGCACCAGCACATCCGACCCCGGCACGATGAGCGCCGCGCAGACCGGAAAGGCCGCCGAGGACGGGTCACGCGGGACGGTGATGGTCTGGGGTTTCAGTTCCGGCTGGCCGGTCAGCGTGATGACCCGGCCTTCATCGGTATCCTCCACCGTGATCTCGGCCCCGAACCCCGCCAGCATCCGTTCGGTGTGATCGCGGGTGGCTTCCTTCTCGATCACCACGGTCTGGCCGGGGGCGTTCAGACCCGCCAGCAGCACGGCGGATTTCACCTGGGCGCTTGGCACCGGCACCGTGTAGCGCACCGGAACCGGCTCTGCCGCACCCACCAGCGTCATCGGCAGCCGTCCGCCGTCACGCCCGACCGACTGGCACCCGAAGAGCGCCAGCGGGTCCGTGACCCGCGCCATGGGACGCTTGTTGAGGCTCGCGTCGCCGGTAAAGGTCACGGTGATCGGGCAGGTCGCCATCGACCCCATGATCAGGCGCACACCGGTGCCCGAGTTGCCGCAATCGATGACAGTGTCGGGTTCCGCAAAGCCGCCGACACCCACGCCATGGACGCGCCATTCGCCCTCGCCCAACCGTTCCACATCCGCGCCAAAAGCCTTCATCGCCTTGGCGGTGTCGAGCACGTCCTGACCTTCCAGAAGGCCGGTAATCCGGGTCTCGCCCACGGCCATGGCCCCAAGGATCAGGCTACGGTGAGAGATCGACTTGTCGCCGGGCACATCGGCAGTGCCGGACAGCGGCCCCGAGGGGTGCGAGGTCATGGGAACGGGGCTGCCGTGGCCGGACATGGGCGCGTCTCCTGCAATGGGTTCGGGCCGGGTGATAGCGCCTGACAGGGGAGGCGTCCACTCCCCTCTTTGCACGCTGTCGCTGATGGGTCCGGGACCGTTTCGCCGCCTTCGGCGTCGATCCGGGAACGGGCATGCTCACACCCCCTGCGGGGGCATTCGCCCGCCCGTGGGGGGCTCTGCCCCCGCCGCTTCGCGGACTCCCCCGAGGTATTTTTGCCAAGCTGAAAGGGATCAGCGCTTGCGGAAGGTCAGGTAGTGCGGTGTTCGGCCTTCGCGCAGCGCCTTTTGTTCATAGCGGGTCGAGATCCAGTCGCCCCAGGGTGTGCGCCAGTCATCCGGCCCCTCTGCCAGCCAGTCGAACCCGTGGCGCGGCACCTGTTCCAGCGTCTGGCGCACATAGTCGGGAATATCCGTCGCCACCCGGAAGATCGCGCCGGGTTTCAGCACGCGGGCCAGCGGTTCCAGATGTTCGGGTGTTACGAAGCGGCGGCGGTGGTGGCGCTTTTTCGGCCAGGGGTCGGGGTAGAGCAGGAAGGCGCGCGAGATGCTCGCCTCGGGCAGAACGTCGAACATGTCGCGCACATCGCCGGGATGAACGCGCAGATTGCAGACGCCTGCCGCGCGGATCTTGCCGAGCAACATGGCGACGCCGTTGATGAAGGGTTCACAGCCGATGATACCCACGTCGGGGTTCTGCGCGGCCTGATGCACCATGTGCTCGCCACCGCCGAAGCCCACCTCGAGCCACACGTCGCGCCCACCGAAAAGTGTGTTCAGATCGAGCGGCACCCGGTCCGGGTTCGCGTCCCAGTCGACCGCGCCCGGTGAGAGACCGGCCAGATCCTCCTCCAGATAGGTTTCCTGACTGTCGCGCAGGGTCTTGCCCTTGCGGCGGCCATAGAAATTGCGCCACGGGGCCTTGGGGTGCTTGGTCTGGTCGCTCACGCTTTTGCCTCGATTGCCGGATCAGCCGCGGGACATAGCGGCAAAGCGCCGGGGGCTCAACCGCCCCGTGCGCGGCGTTCGCGGGCTTCGATGCCACTGAAGGCCGACCAGATGAACAGCCGGAAGATCGGCACCTGCATGAACAGCCCCACGGCAATCAACACGCCGATCATCTGTCCCTGTTCCTGGGGCAGGATACCCGGCACCCGCCAGCCGATCACATATAGCGCGATGGCAATGGCCATATGAACCAGCATCGCCAGCGCCGCCCAGACCAGGGCAAACTTCCAGGCTGTGCCGCCGCTTGCCCGTCCGCCCTCGTTGTCCAGATAGCTTTGAGCGAACCACTGGAAGGGTACGATCATCGCCCCGATGGCCCCGCCGATCATGGCACCACGCAGGATCGCCCCGTCAAGGCGAAGCCCTGCGACCTGCACCAGAAGGTAAAAAATGATCGCGATCGTTGCTGCAAAGATCGCGTAGTGCTTGATGAAATTCAGCGTATAGGGATGTGTGGCGCTGCCCATCCTGTAAACTCCCAGAAAAAGAAAACGACGCCCGTTCCGGGGCGTCGCCATTCCTTAGCACAAGTCGCGCGGCCTGTTAAACGGCGGCTTTCAGGGCGTCGACCAGGTCGGTCGCTTCCCAGGAAAACCCGCCATCGGCCTCGGGCGCGCGCCCGAAATGGCCATAGGCCGCCGTGCGCTGGAAGATCGGCTTGTTCAGCCCCAGATGGGTGCGGATGCCGCGCGGGGTCAGGTCCATGCATTGCGCCACGGCCTTCTCGATGGCCGATTCATGCACTTTGCCGGTGCCATGGGTATCCGCGTAGATCGACAGCGGCTTGGCCACGCCGATGGCATAAGACAGCTGCAACGTACAGCGATCGGCCAGACCGGCAGCGACGATGTTCTTGGCGAGGTAGCGCGCCGCATAGGCGGCGGACCGGTCCACCTTGGTCGGGTCCTTGCCGGAAAACGCGCCGCCGCCATGGGGGGCCGCGCCGCCATAGGTGTCGACGATGATCTTGCGCCCGGTCAGGCCCGCATCGCCATCGGGGCCGCCGATGACGAACTTGCCGGTGGGGTTCACATGCCATTCGGTTGCGGCGGTCAGCCAGCCCGCGGGCAGGGTTTCGCGGATGTAAGGCTCCACGATGGCGCGCACGTCATCCGAGCTGAGACTTTCATCCAGATGCTGGGTGGACAACACGATGGACGTGACCTCGACCGGCTTGCCTTCCTCGTAGCGCACGGAAAGCTGCGACTTGGCGTCGGGGCCAAGGGCCGGTTCCTGCCCCGATTTGCGCACCTCGGCCAGACGCCGCAGGATCGCGTGGGAATACTGGATCGGCGCTGGCATCAGATCGGGCGTTTCATTGGTGGCGAAGCCGAACATGATGCCCTGATCGCCCGCACCTTCGTCCTTGTCCGCCGCCGCATCGACGCCCTGTGCAATATGGGCGGATTGTTCGTGCAGCAGGTTGGTGATCTCCACCGTCTTCCAGTGGAACTTGTCCTGCTCGTAGCCGATGTCGCGAATGCAGTCGCGGGCGATCTCGTCGATGCGCCCCATGTACTCTGTCAGCTTGGACTGATCCGACAGGCCAACCTCGCCGCCGATCACGACGCGATTTGTGGTGGCGAAGGTTTCACAGGCGACCCGCGCCTCTGGCTCTTGGGCGATGAATGCGTCGAGAACCGCATCGGAAATGCGGTCGCAGACCTTGTCGGGGTGCCCTTCCGAAACGGATTCGGAAGTGAAAATGTAGTTGTTGCGCGACATGGGAAGTGCTCCGTTACCTGTTATCGCCACCACGCCAGGAAGCCGTTGTGGGGCGGTTATGCAAGCGCCTTACGCGCTTTGCGTGGCGGGATCAATGGCGCTGTCGCCGTTTCGCCAGCATCACGCCGCAAGACAAGCCAAGCAGCAACACCCAGATGGGCCAGTCCCCGGTTCGGGCGTACACCGTGGCAGGCAGCGGCGGCGGCATCCGCAGGTCGAGCGCGCCATGTTCGCCCAAAGGAAGCGCCGCCAGAACCTGCCCGCGCGCGTCGATCACCGCAGAGACACCGGTATTGGCCGCCCGGAGCAACGGCAGACCCTGTTCCGCCGCGCGCAGCTGCGCCAGCTCCAGATGCTGGAAGGGACCGGAGAACTCTCCGAACCACGCGTCATTGGTGATTTGCAGCAACCAGTCGGGGCGGTCGACCTGCCGGATATAGCCGGGGAAAATCGTCTCGTAGCAGATCATCGGAAAAGCCTGCCCAAGCGGGCCCAGATCCAGCAGAGCCGGGCCGTCACCGGGGGTATAGCCGGCGCCTGCGACCTCGGCCAGCCCGCGCAATCCCATGGCACGGGCCATTCCGGTCAGCGGGATATACTCGCCGAAGGGCACGAGGTGATGCTTGTCATAGGTGGCCGCCAACCCGCCGTCCCCGTCCAGCAGAAACAGCGAATTGCGCACCATTCCGTCCTGCAATCTCTGCCCGCCCACGATCACCCGCGCCGCGCCCGAGGCCTGTCCGATTGCCTCGCGCCAAGGCTCGGAATTGCGCAGCAACGCAGGCAACGAGGTTTCCGGCCAGATCACCAGATCGGGCGGCGCATCGAGCTGCGGATCGGCGGCGGTCAGTTCCAGCGAACGGCGGAAGAAGACCGGGATCATCTCGGGCAGCCATTTCAGATGCTGCGGGGCATTGGGCTGGATCAGGCGGATCACGGCAGCGTTTTCATCGGCCGGAGGTGCAGGGGGGATCATCATGCCAAGCCCCAATACCCCCGCAACCGCGACACCGGGAAGCGCCACACGCACCGGTCGTGACCAGATCGCCGCCGCAACCCCCGCCGCCAGCAACAGGGTCAGCAAGGTCAATCCGTGCGGCCCAACCCAGGCCGCAAGCCCCATCAGTGGGCTGCCGATCCAGATATGTCCGGGATGCGCCCAGGGAAAACCGGTGAGGATCGAGGCGCGGAGAATTTCGGACGCGCTAAGCGCCAAGGACCAGGCCAGGGCACGCAGCCCCCCCGGTTGCGTGACGCGGACCGCCACCGCCGCAGCCGCCCCCCAGAACAGGGCCAGACCGGCGGACATCAGGATCAGGGCGAAGGGCGCCATCCAGCCATGCCGCCAGGGGTCGACGAAAAAGGGTTCGACAATCCAGTGCAGGGACACGGCGAAATAGCCCGTTCCGCCTGCAAGGCCCGTCCAGAATGCCGACCGCGCTGCGCCAACAGGCATCAGGGTCAGGGCAAGCCCGGCAAAGCCGATCAGGGACAAGAACGGCAGATCGAAGGGCGCAAGCCCGGTTGCAGCCAGCCCCCCCGCGACAATGGCAAGCCCGAACCGCTGGCGCGCAGCACGGCCGGACAGCCAGCGGGCAATCCCTGTCACCCGCCATGCCCCTTGGGAAGACGAATTCGCAAACGCTTGATCCGGCGCGGGTCGGCATCGACGATCTCGATCTCGGGACCTGCCGGATGGGGAATGACCTCGCCACGGGCCGGCACACGCCCTGACAGGACAAACACCAACCCGCCAAGCGTGTCGATCTCCTCGTCGTCAAGCCCTTCGGTCAGATCGACGCCAACCGCCTCCTCGAACTCGTCCAGCGGTGCCTTGGCCCTGACAAGCCAGCAGCCGGGGGCTTCTTCCGACCAGAGCTTGTCTTCCTCGACATCATGTTCGTCCTCGATCTCACCGATAACCTGTTCGATCAGGTCCTCCAGTGTCACCAGACCGTCCACACCGCCATATTCGTCGATCACAAGGGCCATGTGAATCCGCTCGGTCTGCATCTTTTGCAGCATCACTCCAATGGGCATGGATGGCGGTGCATAGAGCAGCGGTCGAAGCATCGAACCGAGGTCAATGACCTTGCCACCGCCATTGAACCCGTAGGTCAGGGCCAGGTCCTTGAGATGAACCAGCCCGATCGGCGTGTCGAGCGTACCCTCATAGACCGGCAGACGGGTATACCCGCTGTCGCGGAACACTTTGACAAGATCGGCAAGCGCGATATCGACCGGTACCGCGGTGATTTCCGCACGTGGAACCGCCACGTCATCCAGTCGCATCCGGCGCAGATTGTACACCGAGATCGCCGCATGCGCCGCAGACCCGGCGGCGTGCGCGGGTTGCCCGTTCGTTTCAATGGGTTCGGGGGATTGGGTGTTGCCAAAGAGCCGGGCCAGAAGGCCGGGTCTCTGGTCTGAACTGTCGTCCGTCTCCTGCGCGCCTTGCGCTGCGCTAGAGGAGGACTCGGGGGAGTCGTTCATGGATCCTTTCCAAGGACAATTGCCGGGCCTGAAAACCCGTTGGCCCTAATATGGGTCAGGGATGCCCATGGTTGCAAGGATACGCGTCTCGATTGCCTCCATATGGGCGGCATCGGGGTCTTTTATGTGATCAAAACCCAACAGATGCAGGGTCGCGTGGACCAGCAGGTGGCTGACATGGTCCGAAAAGGGCTTTCTCTGGTCCTCGGCTTCGCGCGCACAGGTCTCAAAGGCGATGGCGATGTCGCCCAGTTCAACGGGTGGGCCGTCAGGGTCAGGATCGGGCAGCTCCGGGCTGGCCCCGATGGGCAGGTCGATATCCTCAGACGGCCAGGATAGGACATTGGTGGCAGTTGGCTTGGCGCGGAAATCGCCGTTCAATTCGGCAATCCGCGCATCATCGCAGGCCAGGATCGCGATTTCGAAACGCCCTGAATCAAGGCCAAGCTCTGCCAGAGCAGCAGTACAGGCCTGTTGTGCCATGACGTCCAGATTCACCGCCTCCCATTCCGGGGCCTCGATGATCACATCCACCAGAGCGGCCCCGGTCACAGCGCGCACCGAACAGAAGAATTTTCCAGAAAATTCTTCCAACTCCCAAAAATCTTCAGGAAGATTTTTGCAGCCCTCGAAAAATCTTGCATGAAGATTTTTCCCTCATCCGCGTTCCGCCGGATTATCGGCGTCATAGGCTTCGATGATCTTCGCAACCATCGGGTGACGCACCACATCCTTGGCGGTGAAGTAGTTGAAGCTGATGCCTTTGACGTCTGCGAGAATGCGCTCCGCCTCCCGCAATCCGCTGGTCACGCCGCGCGGCAGGTCGACCTGGCTGCGGTCGCCGGTGATCACCATGCGGCTGCCCTGCCCCAGACGGGTCAGGAACATCTTCATCTGCATCGACGTGGCGTTCTGCGCCTCATCGAGCACCACATAGGCATTCGACAGAGTCCGCCCGCGCATGAAGGCCAGCGGAGCGATCTCGATCCGCTTTTCCTCGATCAGCTTGGCCAGTTGCTTGCCCGGCAGGAAGTCGTTCAGCGCATCGTAAAGCGGCTGCATGTAAGGATCGACCTTGTCCTTCATGTCGCCGGGCAGATAGCCGAGCTTCTCGCCCGCCTCCACCGCCGGGCGGCTCAGGATGATGCGGTCCACATGGCCGTTGATCATCTGGTTCACCGCAACGGCCACGGCCAGATAGGTCTTGCCGGTGCCTGCCGGGCCGATGCCAAAGGCCAGCTCATGCCCATAGAGCGCGCGCACATAATCCTGCTGCGCCTTGGTGCGCGGTTCGACCGTTTTCTTGCGGGTCTTGATTTCCAGGTCGCCGGTCTGGAACATCTCCATCTGGTCGCCGTCGCGGGCGCCTGTGTCTTCCCCGGAATTGCCGAGCCGGACCACCGCGTCAATATCGCCGGGGTCGATCGACCGGCCCGACTCGGCGCGTTGATAGAGCGATTGTAGCGCCTGAGCGGCCTCGTCCCGCGCGCCGCCATGGACGGCCAGCGCATTCCCGCGCCGAACGATCTGCACATCCATCAGATGTTCGATCTGCGCGAGATTGCGGTCAAACTCGCCGCAAAGCTCTATCAAAAGTCTGTTTTCAGGGAATTCCAGAACGCGTTCCAGAGAGGCGTCTTCGGGTGGCGGAGGCAGCGTGGTGGTCGCCAATGGGGTCTCCCGCGTCGAGGTTGTGGGTCCAGTGTGGCAACAGAGCCGGGCCAACGCAACCACTTGTGTCCCATTCCCCTCAATTTCCCCATATCGTGATGAAATGGCGGGCAGAACGAGATCAGGCGGCACCAATCCGGCACCGCCCTGACCATTGCTTTCAAAGATCGGTCAGCGCCGGTTCGGCACCCAGTCACGGATCCCGGCAGCCCCGGCACCGGAATCGCCCACGATAGAACCCGGAGGAGCGATCGGGGTGCAGACCGGCAGGCCTGTCACCGGATCACGGCGCGCATCGATATAGCCTTCCAGCCCGTCATCGACGATCCAGTGGTGGCACCCATCCGGGTCCACCCAGATCCCGGCTTCCAGTTGGGTCAGGCTGCCGGCGTCGCGGCCGCGGTCCTGGGCAATGGCGCGCACGGGGGCAGGGTCATTGGTGGGTGATACGCCCTCGATCGACTCGACGCACCCGGCAAGAACCAGGGCCGAAGCCAGCAGGGCGATTGGTTTCATCGGCTTCAAAACACTCGTCATCTCGGTCACCTGTAACACACGATTTCAACACGGCGGTTCTGCTGCATGTTCGCAGCGCTGGTGTTCGGCACCCTTGGGCGCCGTTCGCCATAGCCGATTTCGCGGGCCACGCGTGCCCCGACCGAGCGGGCCACGGCAGCGACCGACGCGGCGCGACGCTGCGACAGGCCCATGTTGTATTCATCCGACGCGCGGCTGTCGGTATGGCCGTAGATCGCGTAGGCAAAGGCCCCGGCGGAGGAGAAGAACTGTTCCAGATGCGCCCGGCCTGCCGAAGTCAGCCGAGAGCTGTCCGTGGCGAAAAGCGTATCGGTATTGGCCACCGCGCAGGTGTTCATTTCCATGCAGATCGGCATGCCGTTTTCGGGGTTCACCCGGCCGGTCATGTACCCCTCGACCCCGCCATCGGCGACCCAATGCATACATCCATCGGGATCGATCCAGATGCCCGGCTCAATGCTGCCGGTCACACCGCCGCCGCTTTGGGCGAGGGCCGCACCGGGCAGCACCAGCATCGACGAAAGAGCCGCCGCAGCAGCCAGAATAACGGATCTCAAACCAGGATTTAAAACGCGCATCACCGCGACACCCCCTTGTTACTTTTACACATCCCCGCAGCGTGGCAGCGCATACCGGGGAAAAGCCCATTTATTTGTAACAGTTTATCAGCCCGCCCGGGTTTGGGAAGTCCGAAATTTGCCTGTTGGCCGCCCGAACATCGGAAACGTGACCGAATCATCACCCCGGATGCGGGTTGGGTCAATCTGGCAAAATCAGGGCGAAAATGGGTTAACGATGCGGAAAAGAGGCTGCGCTGTTGCGCTCCTGAAAACAGTCTTGCCGAATGTGGGGCACCGTTTCGACGTTTACCCGGTTTTCTCCGGCCTTCTTCACAGACCTTAACGTTTCGTTAAACTCCGCCGCATGAGTGGGAACGGGTGGCCGAACGAGAGCGTCCAGATCCATTTCCCGGCCGAGCAGTGTGTTGGTTCCGCCCGTCAAAGGGCATGTAAAAAGGATTGGGGGAAATGAAAGCTTCACGCAAATCCCTTGCGGCTGTTGCCGCTTTTCTGCTGTCATCGGCGCCTTTGTCGGCCGATGGCTATCACGAACATGGCCACGGCCATTGGCATGGCAATGATGGCCATTCGCATTCGAACGTTCAGGTACAGCAGGTCACGGTCACCATCAGCTGTTTCCGCGGCCCGTGGCAGGACGTGATCTGGGACCGGCCCGAACCGGTCTTTGTCGATAGCCTTGTTGCCGCTGGCTATACCTTCCCCGAGGCGCATGCGATCTCGGAACGGGTCTGCCGCGATATCGACGGGGTGGACGACCCCGGCCACAGCCGGGCGGTGCTGGCGCAGATCTTCCGCGATACGCCGCCGCACAGCTCGCACCGGCATATGCAGAACTGATCGGGCAACGGGTGGCGGGGCAAAGCGCCCTGCCGCCTTACCCGGCGATCAACTCGCCCTTCAGCGAATTCGGACCGCTTTCCACGATTGTCACGCGCGCGATCTGGCCCATAAGGTGCTCGGGTGCCTGAACATGCACGGCATGCAGGTAGTCCGACTTGCCGACCAGCTGACCCTCCAGCCGCCCCGCCTTCTCGAACAGGACGGAAACCTCGCGCCCGACCATGCTGTCCTGCGCGGCGCGTTGCTGTTCGGTCAGCAGGGCCTGAAGACGCTGCAAACGATCATCGGCGACCGACGCCTCGACCGGCGCTTTCTCGGCGGCGGGCGTGCCGGGACGGGCGGAATACTTGAAGGAATAGGCCTGCCCGTATCCCACGGTCCGCACCAGATCCATCGTGGCCTCGAAATCCTCCTCGGTCTCACCGGGGAAACCGACGATGAAATCGCCTGACAGCAGCAGATCGGGCCGCGCCGCGCGGATGCGTTCTATCAGCGCCACATACTCCGCCGCCGTGTGCTTGCGGTTCATCGCCTTCAGAATGCGGTCAGACCCCGATTGCACCGGCAGATGCAGATAGGGCATCAGCTTGGCGCAATCGCCATGGGCGGCAATGAGATCGTCTTCCATGTCATTGGGATGGGAGGTGGTGAAGCGGATGCGGTCCAACCCGTCGATCCTGGCCATTTCCCGGATCAACCGCGCCAGCCCCCATTCACCATCCGGGCCTTCCCCATGATAGGCGTTCACGTTCTGACCCAGAAGGGTGATCTCGCGCACCCCGCGCTCCACCAGTTCCCCGGCCTCGCGCAACAGGCGCTCCGCCGGGCGGCTCACCTCGGCCCCGCGCGTGTAGGGCACCACGCAGAACGCGCAGAACTTGTCGCAACCCTCCTGCACGGTCAGGAACGCCGTTGGCCCACGCTTGGGCTTGCGTGCCTTGGGCAGGTGCAGGAACTTGTCCTCTTCCGGGAAATCGGTGTCGAGCGCCTTCTCGCCGCCTTCCACCGCGCGGGCCATGGCGGGCAGCCGGTGATAGGTCTGCGGGCCGACGACCAGATCGACCATCGGCTGGCGGCGCATGATCTCTTCGCCCTCGGCCTGCGCCACGCAGCCCGCCACGCCGATCTTGAGGTCGGGATTGGCCTCGCGCAGGGGCTTCATCCGGCCAAGCTCGGAATACACCTTTTCAGCGGCCTTTTCGCGGATGTGGCAGGTGTTCAGCAGGATCATGTCCGCCTCTTCCGCCGTGCCCACCTGCACATAGCCTTCCGACCCGAGCGCCTCTGCCATCCGTTCGGAATCGTAGACGTTCATCTGGCAGCCATAGGTCTTGACGAACAGCTTCTTGGGCGCGGACATGGGGCGGGCTCCTGTCGGGTTTCAGGCCGCGTGTAGCGCAAGCGCCGCGCTGCTTCAATGCGGGTGGCGAGAGGCGTTTGCAAAATCGCAACCCCGAGGGCAGAGTATGCGCGGGCAGCAAGAACCGGAAACCGGCAGATGAACCATCCGTCCCTCGACCACTTCAGAAGCCAAGCGACGCGGACCCCTCTTGGCAAGGGGCCTTTCGCCATGGTCATTGCAGAGGATGCGACCGAGCTTGCCTCGACACTCGATCACCTGACGCATCTGGGGTTTCGCCGCATTTTCCTGCTGCTGCCAAAGGATGTGGACCTGCCCGATTCCCTCGCCGATCCCGACATCATCGACACGATCCGGCATCCCACTCGCCAGCCGGGCACCGTGCAGGCCGCCGTCAACACCCTGATCAGGCTGGTGCCGGGGGAATGGATTCACTACTGTTTCAACGCCGAATACCTGTTCTTCCCCTTCTGCGAACAGCGCCGCGTGGGCGAGGCTTTGGCCTTCGTGACAGAGGAGCGGCGCAATTCGGTTCTGGGCTATGTGGTCGACCTCTATGCCGAGGATCTGACCCACTGCCCAAATGCGGTGTCGCTGGAAAGCGCCCATCTGGACAGTTCCGGCTACTACGCCGAAACCCGCCGCAACGCCGATGACGATGTGCTGGACCGCCAGCTCAATTTCTACGGGGGTCTGCGCTGGCGGTTCGAGGAACATGTGCCCGAAGCCAAGCGCCGCATCGACCGGCCAGCGCTGTTCCAGGCGGTCGAGGGGCTGACCCTGCGCGAGGACAACACGCTGTCCATCGAGGAAATGAACACCTATTCCTGCCCCTGGCACCATTCCATGTCCGCCGCGATCTGTTCCTTCCGGGTGGCCAAGGCCCTGCGCAGCAACCCCGGATCGCGCCATGACGTGGACAGTTTCCGCTGGCACAAGTCTACGCGGTTCTACTGGTCGTCGCGGCAGTTGATGGAACTGGGCCTGATGGAACCGGGACAGTGGTTCTGACCGGCACAGCGATAGGCCCTGCCCGGCTAACCCGATCTTAACCCCGATCTGCCACTCTGACCGCCGGTTAACCGATTCTCTCGCGTGACCCGGTCAGCCGCCCAACCCGAAGACCACCTGACGAAGGTGCAGGCAAGGACGGCCCAAGGCTCGCCAGACCAATTCCCTCACGCGCCCCTGCAACGGGCGGCGCCGCTCACTTTATGTCCGTCCTTACAGGCAGCACACAGGACATCCCCGAGACAGTGCCGAAACGCCCTCCCCCGCCCGCAAAAAACACGCGCAGCGGCCCTTTCCTGTGATCCCATAAAAAAGCGCGGCCCCGAGGGACCGCGCAAAGTTCAACGAAGGGATTGCCTGACAGGTCAGGCGGTCTCAGCCTCCAGCGCCGGAACCCCGGCGTCAGAGGTGATCTCGATGCGGCGCGGTTTCAGCGCCTCGGGCACTTCGCGCACAAGGTCGATATGCAGCATGCCGTTTTCATGGGTCGCGGCGGTGACCTTGACGTGATCGGCCAGCGTAAAGCGTTTCTCGAAGGCGCGGGTGGCGATGCCGCGATGCAGGTAGGTGCGCGCGGTCTCGTCCTTTTCCTTGCGGGCCGACACGACAAGCGCATTCTCACGCTGCTCGACGCTCAGCTCCTCGCCGGTAAAGCCCGCAACGGCGACAGAGATGCGATAGGCATTCTCGCCCGTCTTCTCGATATTGTAGGGCGGATAGGTATTGGAGCCGACATCCTGCGTCATTACGCGGTCGAGCATGTCCGCAACGCGGTCAAAGCCGACAGAGGCACGGAAAAGCGGCGAAAAATCCTGGGTTCTCATATGGGTCATCCTCTTCTCTTGAGCGATACCTGGTTTTGTGGACGGTCTGATAAGACCCGTCCGGGTGACACATCCGGCCCCTGTTGCGGGCACCGGACACATTACGATCTGGGATGCGATCCGCCGCGCTTCAAGGGGTCACGCGGATGAAACGCGCGCCCAGTTCATCCTGGCCGTTATTGCCCATGGTCAGGGTGCGCAGACGCGGGGCCTCGCGCGCGAACACGTCATCGGTGCGGTCCATCAGGTCCAGCAGCGGCGCCAGCCCGCCCTGCAGATCCGCCGCCAGAGCAACAGGATCGTCGCGCCAATGCGCCATCGCCGACACGACCGACACAACGCCGGGATGTCCGCCGGTCGACACGAAGACCGGCGACCCGGACGAGCCGGGCACCACATGGCAGCTCAGCACCTGCATCCGGCCATCGCCGGTTTCCACCGCACAGCCGTTTTCCAGTGACGCATGATCCTCTCGATCCCGCCCGTAGGACACGACCTGCACCAGGTCGCCCTCTGTCGCCCGCCCGCGCGCCGGGATCGGCACCACCTGATTGGAGGGGATCGCCCGGTCCAGTTCCAGCAGCGCGATATCGGTGCGCACCCGGTCCAGATCGTCGGGCAGATCGAAGGCGTAGCCGGGATGCATCACCACCCGACGCACCCCGCGCAGCGCCACAGGTTGGCCATTGCGCAACCCGGCGCCAAAGCGGAACCCGGCCTGGGGCAGCGGCTGTCCCGTGGAGGCATCAAACAGGCAATGCGCCGCCGTCAGCACCAGATCGGCGGCAATCAGCGTGCCGGTGCAGAACCCCGTTCCGGTGTCGAACCGGCCCACGGCCAGCCATTGCCGGTCCAGCCCGTCGCCCGTCACCTCCTGCAAGGGCGGCCCGTCCGGCGCGATGGTCGGCAGGCTCTGCGCGGTGGCCGCGCAGGTCATCAGCAGAAAGGCCAGAATGGCGCGCATCGGCAAATCCCCGGTGAATGATCCGGCGCAGGATGCCACCCGACTGGGGCAGAATTTTGACCCCTCAGCGTAGGATCGGCACCGGTATTTCGCGCTTGCCCTCCGCATCCAGCGCCGGCGGGCGCGGCCCTCCCGTGGCCCAATCGAGCAGCTCGACCGTATGGACAATCGGCACCTCGGTGCCCGATCCGATCTGCATCATGCAGCCGATATTGCCCGCCGCGATGATATCGGGGGATTTCGCCTCCAGCGTGCGGATTTTACGGTCCTTCAGCTTGCCCGAAATCTCTGGCTGCAACAGGTTGTAGGTGCCCGCCGAACCGCAGCACAGATGCGGGTCCGCAGGCTCCACCACCTTGTAGCCCGCCCGCTTCAGCAGGTCCTTGGGGAAGGTCTTGATCTGCTGGCCATGCTGCAGCGAACAGGCCGCGTGATAGGCCACGGTCAGGCCCTTGTCGGCCCCCTCGGGCAGGTCGAGCTGCATCAGCAGTTCCGAGACATCCATCGCGATCCCCGCCACCGCCGCCGCGTCCTTTGCCAGCGGATCGTTGCGGAACATATGCCCGTAATCCTTGACCGTCGTGCCACAACCGCTCGTGTTGATCACGATGGCGTCGAGCCCCGCGCCCGCCATCTCGGCCCGCCACGCGCGGATGTTCTTCGCCGCCGAGGCATGGCTCTCGCTTTCCTTGCCCATGTGATGGGTCAGAGCCCCGCAGCAGCCCTGCCCTTGCGGGATCACCACCTCGCAGCCCAAGCGACGCAAAAGCCGGATGGTCGCGTCGTTGATATCGGTATTCAGCGCCTTCTGCGCGCACCCCGTCATCAGCGCCACCCGCTTTTTCCGTTCGCCAATCGCGGCAAACACCTGCGGATCGTCATTGCGGCTGACCGGCGGGATCTGCTTCGGCGCCATCGCCAGCATCGCCTTCAGCCGCGCATCGGGCATCAGGAACGCAAAGGGCCGTCCGATCTTGGCACCAAGCAGCGCCAGCCGGAAGCGCCCGGGGTATGGGATGATCTTCGCCAGCGTCCAGCGCAGCAGCCGGTCCATCAGGGGCCGCTTGTAGGTTGCCTCGATATGCGCCCGCGCGTGGTCGACCAGATGCATGTAGTGCACACCCGACGGGCAGGTCGTCATGCAGGCCAGGCAGGACAGGCAGCGGTCGATATGCTTGACGGTCTTCTCATCCGCAGGCCGCCCGCTTTCGAGCATATCTTTTATAAGATAGATCCGCCCCCGCGGGCTATCCAGCTCATCGCCCAGAACCTGATAGGTCGGGCAGGTCGCGGTGCAAAACCCGCAATGCACGCAGGCGCGCAGGATCTCGTTCGACCGGGCGATCCCGGGGTCCTGCAACTGGTCTTCGGTGAAAAACGTCTGCATCAGCCCATGATCCCCGGATTGAGAATACCCTTCGGGTCGAACTGGCGGCGCAACCCTTGGGTCAAGGCCGCCACCGGCGCGGGTTCAGGCTGAAACACCGGCAGGCGCGCCCGCGTCTCCTCGCTGGCCCGGATCAGCGTCGCATGGCCCGTGAACGTGCCCAACGCAGCCCGCAGGTCCATGCCGTCGGGCACCAGTGCCCAGATCAGCCCGCCGCCCCAGTCGAACAGCACATCCCCCCCGGCGCGCGCCGCGATCCCGGGCCCGTCCGAGGGCTTCACCGACACCCGCCAGACATCGCCCGCGCGCCCGTGAAACGGCTCCACATCGCGCACCCAGCGCCAGCCCGCCTGCACCCGGTCCGGGTCCGTCTCGACCGAAATATCCCCGTACCCGGCCAGCAGCTCCCGCAGCCTGCCCGCCCGATAGGCGACACTGTCGGCAAAGCCTTCCAGCCGCAGCATCGTCACCGGATGCCCGTCCACCCCCGCAGGCGTATGCGCCGCGCCCGAGACCTCGAAGGGCGAGCCAAGCGCCCTCGACATCGCCGCCACCGCATCCGAATTGGACAAGCCATTGATCAGCACGCAGGCCCGCGTCTCCACCCCCGGCAGCACCTTGAACGCCACCTCGCTCAGCACCCCGAGCGTCCCGTAGCTGCCCGCCATCAGCTTCACCAGGTCATAGCCGGTGACATTCTTCATCACCCGCCCGCCGTTCTTCACCACCGTCCCGCGCCCGTCGACGAAGCGCACGCCAATCAGCGAATCCCGGCACGCCCCCGCCTGGATGCGCCTTGGCCCCGACACGTTCGCCGCGACCACACCCCCAATGGTCGGCTCGCCGGTTGTCCCCAGCACCCCGCGCATGTCCATCGGCTCGAACGGCAGCCGCTGGTTTTCCGCCGCCAAGGCCGCCTCGACCTCTGCCAGCGGCGTGCCGGCCTTCGCCACGATGGTCAGCGCACCGGGTTCATAAAGCTCGATCC
>NZ_JASHJX010000050.1 GCF_030732985.1 Nioella sp. MMSF_3534 | reverse complement strand
TGTACAGGGGGTGTACGGGGGGCACCCCCCTCTTTTCGGGCCCTCAGGCGTCCAGGGTCGCCACCTGCCGGGCGAAGTCCTCGCCGCGCTGTTCGAAATTGTCATACTGGTCGAAACTGGCCGCAGCCGGGGCCAGCAACACCACCTCGCCCGGCTCCGCCTCGGCCGCCGCGCGGGTCACCGCCAATTCCATGGTGGTGCAGATTTCCACTTCCGTATCAGTCAGTTGCAGGGCGAATTTCTCCGCCTCCCGGCCGATCACATAGGCTTTCACCACCGATCCCAAAGCCGGTCTCAACGCCTCCAGCCCGCCATCTTTTTCCAACCCGCCGCAGATCCAGCGGATGCGCGGGAACGCCGCCAGCGCCTTGGCCGCCGCATCCACATTCGTGGCCTTGGAATCATTGACGAATGTCACGCCCCCAATTTCCGCAATCAGCTGAGAACGATGCGGCAAGCCTTTGAAAGAATGGAAAGATTTCTCGACAATCCGGGGCGCCACCCCAAGCGCCCGAACGGCGGCATAGGCACAACAGGCATTCTGATGATTATGCGCCCCCGGCAATCCCGGAACGCCGCGCAGATCAATCGACCCCACCTGCCGCCCCTTGCGCCATTCGGCCAGAAACCCCTTGCGCGCAAAGACATTCCAGCCCGGCCCGCTCAGCTTGCGCGACGCAGACACGCGGATCAGCCGCCCGTCGCCATTGCCCTCGCTCATCTGCCCCGCCAGAAACGCGCCCTCTGGCTCGTCGACGCCGATCACCGCCCGATCCGGCCCGCCCTCGGCAAAGAGCCGCCGCTTGGCCGCGAAATAGCCGCCCATGCCGCCGTGCCGGTCCAGGTGATCGGGGGAAAGGTTCGTGAAAACAGCCACATCGGGGGTCAAAGCGCGGGCCAGCTCGGTCTGGTAGCTCGACAGCTCCAGCACGATCACCTCGCCATCCGCAGGCGGATCAATATCCAGAACCCCGCGCCCGATATTGCCCGCAAGCTGCACAGGCGTGCCGTTTTCCCGCAGGATATGGGCGATGAGCGCCGAGGTGGTGGATTTCCCGTTCGAGCCCGTCACCGCGATGACGCGGGGCGGCGTGTCCAACTCCTCCCATCCCGACGCGGCGAGCGACCGGAAGAAGAGCCCGATATCGTTGTCGACGGGAACACCCGCCTCATAGGCTGCCGCAATCGCCTTATGCGGTGCGGGGTAGAGATGCGGGATGCCGGGACTGGTGATCAGCATCGCACAGCCCTCCAGCGCGCCTTGGCGGGTCAGGTCGGCAACCGCGAAGCCCTCGGCCTCTGCCGCCTCGCGCCCCTTGGCGCCGTCATCCCAAGCCACCACATCGGCCCCGCCAGCCCGCAAGGCCCGCGCGGCGGACAGGCCCGACCGCCCTAGCCCCAGAACCGCAACCTTCTGCCCCTCGACACCCTGAACCGGGATCATGCCGCACCCTCCGCATCCGCCAGCGCCTTCAGTATTGCCAGCGCACGGGGGGCGTCTGCAAGCGGCACGAAGGCGTGGTCGTGGTGGAAGGCGGCCACCATGTTGCAGGGGATGCCGGCATCCGCCAGCGCAGTAGCCACGGCGGCGGTCAGCCCCACCCCGTCCAGGGCCGAATGAACCGTCAGGGTGATCCGCGCCATGGGCATATCCGTGGGCAATCCCGACGCTGTCGCGTCTGCCTCCGACAGGATCAGCGACAGGCCCTCCTCTTCGACGAATGTCGCCAAAGGGCTGGTCCCGGCGATAACCGACACATCCGTCACGGTCCCGAAATGCCAGGTCGAAGGGTCAAGAACCGGCGCCATTCCCCGGATCATCGCGCCCCTGTCCCTGACCGGTGCCATCAGCGCAGCTTCAGCGTAGCCAACCCGATCAGCGCCAGGATCAGCGAGATGATCCAGAAGCGGATCACGATCTGCGGCTCGGCCCATCCGCGCTTCTCGAAATGATGGTGAATGGGGGCCATCAGGAAGACGCGCTTACCGGTGCGTTTGAAGTAGAGCACCTGGATGATGACCGACAAAGCCTCGGCCACGAAGAGCCCGCCGACGATGGCCAGAACGATCTCGTGCTTGGTGCAGACCGCAATCGCGCCAAGCGCGCCGCCAAGGGCCAGCGACCCGGTATCGCCCATGAAGACGGCGGCAGGCGGCGCGTTATACCACAGAAAGCCGAGCCCGCCACCGATGAGACCGGCGGTGAAGATCAGCAACTCGCCAGTGCCGGGCACATAATGCACGTCAAGGTATTCGGTGAAGTCGACCCGGCCCACGGCATAGGCGATGACGCCCAAAGTGGCGGCGGCAATCATCACCGGCATGATGGCCAGCCCGTCCAGACCATCTGTCAAGTTCACCGCATTGGCGCTGCCGACGATCACGATCATGCTGAACGGAATGAACACATATCCCATGTTCAGCAGCAATTCCTTGAAGACCGGAAAGGCCAGTTGCCCCGACAGGTCCGCCGGGTGCACATACATCGCCACCCCGCCCGCAATCGCGGCTATCACCAGCCCCAGGCCAAAGCGCACCTTGCCCGACACGCCAGCCGTCGAATTGCGGCTGACCTTGGCGTAGTCGTCAACGAACCCGATGGCCCCGAAGGCGACCGTCACCAGCAGCACCAGCCAGACATAGGGGTTATCGAGCCGTGCCCATAGCAGCGTGGACAGGGTCAGCGCGGCCAGGATCAGCAAGCCCCCCATGGTCGGCGTGCCTGCCTTGGTTTCCAGATGGCTTTCCGGGCCGTCCTCTCGGATCGGCTGGCCGTTCTGGTATTTCTTGCGCAGAAGATTGATCAGCGGCCGCCCAAAGACAAAGCCGAAGACCAATGCGGTGAAGAAGGCCCCGCCTGCCCGGAAGGTGATATACCGAAACAGGTTAAAAAAGTCGCCGCCATCCGACAGCTCGTTCAGCCAATACAGCATCTAGCGGGGGTCCTCTTTGCTTTGACGGGCCGCTTGGCCCAATTTTCGCAAGCCGTCAACCGCCAGCGAGAGTTTGGAGCCCTTGGAGCTCTTGATCAGCACGATATCGCCGGGCCAGAGCAGACCGGGCAGAAGGCGGGCCATCTCCTCGGCGGTTTCCGTATGGGGTCCGCGTTTCGCGGCAGGCAGGGCCGCGTCGAGATGCGCCATGAGCGGGCCGGAGGTACAGACCACGTCGATCTTGTCCAGCGCAGGCAGCGTGGCCAGCCCGGCATGCAGATCGGGCCCGGTCGGCCCCAGTTCCAGCATGTCGCCAAGGACCGCGATGCGCCGTCCCCTGCCCTGCGGTGTTGCGGCGGCCAGCACCTCAAGGCTTGCGGCCATGGACGTGGGCGAGGCGTTGAAGGCGTCGTCAATCAGCTCCACCGCCTGTTCGTCGGTATCATTCAGCACGATCCGTTCGCGCCGCCCGCGCCCGTCCACCGGCTGCCAGGACCCGAGCGCCAGCATGGCCCGCGTCATGTCACGGCCAAGCGCATTCACAACCGCCAGCACCATCAGCGCGTTCTGTGCCAGATGCCGCCCCGGCGCGTCGAGCTTGAACAGCAGGTCGGTGCCGTGAAGCGCGGCTTTCACCACGGTGGCACTGTCGGTCAGGGTGACTTCGGCCAGCCGCACCGAACCGGTTTCACCTACGTCGATCACCTGTGCGCCCTGTGCGTCGGCCTTGGCGCGCAGGATGGGCGTCGTGTCGAGATCGGCGTTGATCACGGCGATGCCGCCCGGCTCCAGCCCCTCGAAGATCGCGGCCTTTTCATGGGCGATGCCCTCGACGGACTCGAAGGCCTCCAGATGAACGGCAGCCACCGTGGTGATCACCCCCACATGAGGCCGCGCCATACGCGACAGGGGGGCGATTTCGCCGGGGTGGTTCATGCCGATCTCGATCACGGCGAACTCGGTATCGGCGGGCATACGGGCCAGCGTCAGGGGCACGCCCCAGTGGTTGTTGTAGCTCGCCTCGGCGGCGTGGGTCCTGCCAAGGGCCGAGAGCGCAGTGCGCAGCATTTCCTTGGTGGTGGTCTTGCCGACGGACCCGGTGACGGCAATCACCTTGGCCTTTGTCCGGTCGCGGGCCGCAGCGCCGAGCGCCTCCAACGCCGCAAGCACATCCGGCACGATCAGGAGCGGCGCGTCACCGGCCACGCCCTCGGGCACATGGCTGACCAGCGCCGCGCCTGCCCCCTTCTCCAACGCCTGCGCCACGAATTCGTGCCCGTCACGGGCAGCCTTCAGCGCGACGAACAAATCGCCCGGCCGGATCGTGCGCGTGTCGATGGAAACGCCGCTTGCAGACCAATCACCCTGCGCCAATCCACCCGTGGCGGCGGCGGCCTCAGATGCGGTCCAGAGCGCGGTCATATCCGGCCCTCCAGCGCGGCCACGGCAACAGAGGCTTGTTCAACATCATCAAAGGGATAGACCACGTCGCCCACCTGTTGCCCGGTTTCATGCCCCTTGCCCGCAATCAGCAGTGCGTCACCGGGACCGAGCGCATCGACGCCGCGCAGGATCGCCTCGGCCCGGTCGCCCACATTGGTGGCCTCGGGACAGCCCGCCATCACCTCGGCCCGGATCGCGGCGGGGTCCTCGCTGCGGGGATTGTCGTCGGTCACGATCAGCACATCGGCATGTTCCGCCGCCGCCCTGCCCATCAGGGGCCGCTTGCCCCGGTCGCGGTCGCCGCCCGCGCCGAAAACGATCACCAGCCGCCCCATCACATGCGGGCGCAGCGCCTTCAGCGCCGTTTCGATACTGTCGGGCGTGTGGGAATAATCCACATAGACCGGTGCGCCATTTTCGCGGGTCGCGGCCAGTTGCATCCGGCCCCGGACGCCCTGCACCTGTTGAAGCGCGGCAAAGACCTCTGCCGGTTCCTCGCCCGCGCCGATGACCAGCCCCGCCGCCGTCAGCACATTCATCGCCTGAAACGCACCGATAAGGTCGAGCCGCACCTGATAGCTGCTGCCCTGCCAGCGGAAGAGCACATCCTGCCCGGTCTCATCCATCCGCCGCCCGGTGATCTTCAGCCGCGCGTCCTCTGCATATTGCCCGACAGTGATCACCTCGATCTCTCGCCTCTCGCAAATATCGGCCAGAAGCGCGCCCTTGGGGTCGTCGAGATTGATGACGGCGGTGGATTCCTCGGGCAGCAGTTCGGTGAAGAGCCGCGCCTTGGCGTCGAAATAGGCCTCCATCGTGCCGTGATAGTCCAGGTGATCCTGGGTGAAATTGGTGAAGGCCGCCGCCGCCAGATGCACCGCCTCCATCCGCCGCTGGTCGAGCCCGTGGGACGACGCCTCCATTGAACAATGGGTAATCCCCGCCGCCGCCATATCCGCCAACAGCCGGTGCAGGGTCAGCGGATCGGGAGTGGTGTGGATACCGGGGGCGGAAAACGCGCCCTCGACTCCGGTGGTGCCGATATTGGCGGCCTCATGGCCAAGCGCGGCCCAGATCTGCCGGGTGAAGCTCGCCACGCTGGTCTTTCCATTGGTGCCGGTCACCGCGACCATGGTTTCGGGCTGCGCCCCGAACCAAAGCGCGCAGGCATTGGCGAAAGCGGCCTTGGGGTCTTCGACCACCACGAGGGCGACCTCCGCGCCCGCCAGTTCCTTTGCCGCAATCTCGGCCCCGGCTCGGTCGGTCAGGATCGCGCCCGCCCGCTGGCGCAGGGCATACTGAATGAACTCGCCCCCATGGACCCGCGTACCGGGCAAGGCTGCGAACAAATGGCCGGGTTCCACATCGCGGCTGTCCAGTGACACGCCGGTCACCACAGCATCGCCGCCGCGCGTCGCGGTCAGTCCTAGCGCCGAAAGCGGTTTCGTGTCGGACGCCATCTGCCCCCCAATATCTGCCGGGTCCACGCCCGCGAGTCACATGTTATTGTGATGCGCTGGATAGACTATAGGCAAGCTCGGGATCAACGGTCTGCGGACGCAGGCCCAAAAGCGGCGCCACCCTGCGGATGACCTCTGCCGCGACGGGCACGGCCGTCCAACCCGCGGTGCGGCGGGTTTCGCCCAGAACCGAGATCGAGGGTTCATCCAGCGTGACCACCAGAACATATTGCGGATCGTTCGACGGGAAGACCGAGGCAAAGGTGGCGATGACCCGGTCTTCGTAATAGCCGCCATTGGGGTTGGGCTTGTCCGCCGAACCGGTCTTGCCGCCGACCTCGTAGCCCGCGATTTCGGCAAGGTTGGCGGTGCCCTCTTCCTCCGCCACCACGGCGCGCAGCATTTCGCGCAACGCCATCGAGGTTTCCTCGGAAATCACCCTCTCACCCAGTTGCGGTTCCGCCTGCCGTTGCAGGGTCGGGCGCACCAATGTGCCGCCATTGACCATCGTGGCATAGGCCGCCGCAAGATGCAGCTGCGTGGCGGAAATGCCGTGACCGTAGGAGATCGTCATCGTCGAAAGCTGCCCCCAGTTCGACGGGTAAAGGGGGCGTCCCTGCCGCGACTCGATCATCTCGAAGTCGAGCGCTTCCAGAAGGCCAAGCCGCCCGAGAAACTGCTGCTGTCGCTCTGCCCCGATCATCTGCGCCAGCCGCGCGGTGCCGATATTGGAGGACTGCACCAGCACATCGCGCACCGACAGGCGCGGGCCGTAGTCGTGGAAATCGTTGATCGAGAAGCCCGCCATCCGCAGCGGGCCTTGTGTGTCGATCATGGTTTCGGTGTTGACCAGCCCCTCCTCCAACGCCTGCGCGACGGTGAAAAGCTTGTAGGTGGACCCCAGTTCGTACACGCCCTGCACCGCCCGGTTATAGAGCGGGCTTTGCGACGGGTCACCTTCCAGCAGGGGCCTTGGCCGGGCATTCGGGTCGAAATCGGGCAGGCTCGCCAGTGAAATCACCTCGCCGGTATGGGCATCCATCAGGACGGCAGAGGCACCTTGCGCGTTCATGATCGTCATGCCGCCGGCCAGAACCTCCTCGACCGCCGCCTGAATGGTCAGGTCCAGCGACAGTTCCAGCGCCTCCCCGTTACGGGCCGGATCGCGCAATTCTTCGTCGAAATGCGCCTCGACACCGGCCACGCCGATGATCTCGGCGGCATTGACGGCCTGTTCGCCGAACCGCGCCCCGCCAAGCACATGGGACGCCACGGCCCCGTTGGGATAAAGCCGCATCTCGCGCGGGCCGAAGAGCAGGCCGGGTTCGCCCAGATCATGAACAAGCTGTTGTTGTTCCGGCGAGATCGAACCCCTGATCCACATGAAGCGCGACCCGGAAGAGAAGCGGCGCAACAAAGTGGCCTCGTCCAGATCGTCGAAAATCGCGGCGAGGCCTGCGGCGGCGGCCTCCGGGTCGATCAGCTCGTGCGGATGCACATAGAGCGCGTTGGTCACAAGGTTTGTGGCCAGCACCCGCCCCTGACGGTCCACGATATCGGCGCGGGTGGAAATGATCGAACTGCCCGAGGTGGCGCTGCGCGGCTCTGCCGCTTCGGACGAGGCCAGCGCGGTCATCTTCACCCCGACAGCGGTAAAGGCCGCGAAAAAGCAGATTGCCAGCACCAGAAGGCGGCTCTCGGCGCGCTGGCGCAGGCGGTCGCGCTGCTGCTCGTGCCTCAGGCGCAGGTTTTCACGTTCGATCGCGTCGGGGTTCTCGCCTTTCTGGCGGGCCTCCAGAATGCGGGCCAGCGGGCGCAGGGCAATGCGGCGGGGGTCGGTCATGGTGTATCCTCCCCTTCCGAGGCGCTGAAGAGAATGTCTTCGACCTCCGCCTCTAGCGGCTCCGGTGTCTCCGGCCGCCAGATCACCTCATCCATCACCGCGAACTGGTCGGGGGTCATGGGCAGAAGGTTCAGGCGCTCGAAATTCAGGTCCACCAGCTCTCGAAGCCGGTCGGGGCGATTGAGATAGGCCCATTCGGCGCGCAGAACGCCAAGGCGTTCGCGTTCCACCACGATGGCGCGTTGCAGACGCTCCACCTCGCGCAGGGCCTGCTGCGTCTGGATATTCTGGTGATAGGCCCAGTATCCGAGCGCGACCACGGCGACAGCGGCAAGGAAGGTAAGGAAACCGCGCATGGCTACAGGATCTCCGACAGGCGGGGCAGACCGAGGATGTCTCCATCCGGGGCCATTGCAGGTGCATGGGTGCGGCGCGCGACGCGCAGCTTTGCGGATCGGGCGCGGGGATTGCGGGCAATCTCCTCGGCATCGGGCGCAATGGCCCGGCGCGGGGTCAAGGTGAAACCGGGGTCTCGGGCGGCGGCCTCGGGCGCATAGCGCGAGCCCCCTCCGCCGAAACTGGCCCGGTCCTGAAGGAAGCGCTTGGCGATGCGGTCTTCCAGCGAGTGGAAGGTCACCACGGCCAGTTGCCCACCCGGCGCAAGGGCGCGTTCGGCGGCCATCAGACCATCGGCCAGCTGCCCGAATTCGTCATTCACCGCGATGCGGATCGCCTGGAAGCTGCGGGTCGCGGGATGGCTTTGCCCCGGTTTGGCGCGCGGCAGGCATTTTTCAACGATTTCAGCCAGCTGTAGGGTGGTGTTGATGCGGGTTTCCGCCCGTTCCCTGACAATCGCCTTGGCGATCCGGCGCGCGGCGCGTTCTTCTCCATAGTGGAAAAGGATGTCTGCCAGGGAGCCTTCCGGCGCGTCGTTCACCAGGTCTTCCGCCGACGGTCCCGCCTGCCCCATGCGCATGTCCAATGGCCCGTCGCGCATGAAGGAAAAGCCGCGCTCGGCCAGGTCGAGCTGCATCGAGGAGACGCCAAGATCGAGCACCACGCCATCGAGCTGCGGGAACCCGGCCTTGGCCGCGTGCTGGTCGAGGTCCGAAAACGTGCCTTCCACAAGGATCAGCCGGTCGCCATACTCCGCCGCCCAGGGGGCTGCCATCTGGAAGGCCAGCGGATCGCGGTCCACGCCGATCACCCGGTCGGCCCCCGCCGCCAGCAACCCACGGGAATAGCCGCCCGCGCCGAACGTGCCATCGAGCCAGACGCCACGGACGGGCGCGACCGCATTCAGGATTGCATCGAGAAGCACGGGGATATGGGGCTCGGCTGCCGGTGTGTCGGATGCCGCGCCGCCGGTCATTCCGGATCACCCGCGGACTGGCCCACAAGGCTGAGCGGATCGAAGAAATCGCCCTGTCCGAGCGAGGCCAGAAGCGCCTCGATATTGTCTTCGGCGTCCTTGCCAGCCTCGGGGTTGAGGATGTGAAACTGGTCGCCCTTGCCCTGGAACAAGGCTTCGGCCCCAAGGTCGATCTTGTCGCGCGCAGCGGGCGGCAGGACGAGGCGGCCGGTATCGTCAACCGTCGTCGCCTCGCATTTGGCGTAGTAGAAATGCTCCAGCACCGCACGCAGCGGCGTGCCGCGCTGAACGGATTTGATCATCGCGTCGATCTCGTCAAACGCGTCGCCGGAGAGGCATTCGAGGTAATTCTTCTTGGGGTCGCCATAAGCGATATAGAGGCGCGGCGCGCCGCCGGGGGTGTATTCGCTGTCGGAATTCTGAAGCACACGACGGAACTTGACCGGGATCGACACCCGGCCCTTTCCGTCTACCTTGTTCAGGCTTTCGCCCTGAAACCTGCGCTCCACTGTCCCCGTCCTTACCTGTCCCTCGTTCATGTCCCCGAAAGGACAACGGCGGATCGAGCAAGCTGCCACTGCTCAATCCGCCGCCCTCGTCCCATTTCTGGGGTGTCCGACTACGCGCGCATTACCTGGGGGGGGGATGTCTGCTCTGCCCGCGCGCCGGATCTCTCTATGTCAGCGAATGAGATTGCCTGTATGAAACTGCCGTTTTTTGTTTTCCGGTCCTTGGTCTGTCGCCTTGGTCCCGGTCATCTCGTTTGCTGTGTGATTGTTGTCTCATGGAATGTTTTCCCAATCAATCCCTTTTTATGGGAAAATTCCCCAGATCTTGCCAAGAGCCACCCCAAAACACAGCATCTTGGGGGTGAGATCGCTCCAATTTGCGCAGATGGAGTGGGGTTTGACGATCAAACCACAAGATATGGCTGTGCCCCTTGCGCCACAGGGCATGGGATTTTTTTCCAGATTTCCACGAAAAACCCCCGGTCGCGGGGCGATCCGGGGGCAATTCCCATGTTTTTCCGTCCGTGGGGGCAGCCCCCTTGTCAGGCCAATCCGCCCTCGACGAGTCGGGTGGCAAGGCTGGCATAGGCCTCCGCCATCGGCCCTTCACCCGCCGCGATCGGGGTGCCGCCATCGCCCGCCAGCCGGGTTTCCAGCGATATCGGCAGCTCCCCAAGGAAGGGTACGCCCATCCGATCCGCCTCAGATCGCACGCCGCCATGGCCAAAGATATGTTCCTCGTGCCCGCAATTGGGGCAATGGAACACCGACATGTTCTCGATCAGCCCCAGAATCGGGGTTTTAAGCGTCTGGAACATGTTGATCGCCTTCTTGGCATCCAGCAACGCCACGTCCTGCGGGGTGGAGACGACAATCGCGCCCGTCACCTCGGATTTCTGGCACAGCGTCATGGCCACGTCGCCGGTGCCGGGCGGCAGGTCGACGATCAGAACGTCCAGATCGCCCCATTCCACCTGTGTCAGCATCTGCTGCAACGCCCCCATCAGCATCGGGCCACGCCAGACCACCGCCTGATCCTCTGGCAGCATGAAGCCGAGCGACATCAGCGTGACCCCGTGATTGTGCAGCGGCAGAATGGTTTTGCCGTCGGGCGAGGCGGGGCGCTTGTTCACCCCCATCATGCGCGGCTGCGAGGGACCATAGATATCGGCATCGAGCAGCCCCACCTTGCGCCCCTGCCGCGCCAGCGCCACGGCGAGGTTGGAGGACACGGTGGATTTACCCACGCCCCCCTTGCCAGATCCCACGGCGATGATGCTTTTCACCGTGGCGGGCTTCATGGACCCCTGCTGCGGCTTCGGATGGCCGCCGATCTTCAGGCTCGGCGGTTCCCCCTGCCCCGGCGCGGGCTTGGCAGAAGGGCCATGTGCGGTCAGGGCGACTGTCGCGCTCTCTACCCCCGGCAGGCCCTTGACCAGGGCCTCTGCCGCATCGCGCACCGGAGCCAGACGGCGCGCGTCTTCCGGCGACGGAGCCTCGATCACGAAAGCGACCTTGCCGTCGGTGATCTGCAAGGCCCGGACCATATCGCGGCTGACGAGCGTACCACCATCGGGCAACGACAGCTTGTCCAGTGCGGCGAGGATCGTTTCGCGAGTCTGGCTCATATCTGGCCCTTTCCTGTTGCAGCGCGTTTCTTGTCGAACAGATAGGACGCTTTGCCCATCCATGCACCCCCCCTAAAAGATTCAGTCAGCATATAGTTTTAGGCAGGGTTGACCTAAGGTAAGCCTGCAATTTGAGCAGCTTACGTCCACGTTATGCGCTTTCTGCATGGCAGCATTGATGAACTCGGGGATTGTGCAGGCGCAGCATTGCGATATTTTTTGATCATCGAAACAAACACGGGCCGACACGGATCGCCGCCAGAACGACGCGACGCTGACCGCCGGACCAACCGACTGAAGGATCAAGGCATATGGCCTACGCAACTCAAACCCACACCGGCTCGCTCTCGCTGCTGGACCGTTTCGCAGAAATCCGCGAGCAAGCCGCAGAAGCATATGCCGCATGGCGCATCTATCGCAACACGCTGACCGAACTGCGCGAGCTGAGCGACCGCGACCTGAACGACCTGGGTATTTCCCGAGCCTCCATCCGCGCCATTGCGCATGAGGCGGCCTACGGTCAGACCGACTGACCGACACGACATAGAACACTGCCGGTTTCCTCCTCCCTTTTACCGGCAGCCCCGCGGCGGCGCCTCTCCTCCTCCCTGGCGCCGCCGCCGAAAGACAAGGCCCTTCGCGGGCAGACAGGATACGGAACCTCTCCTCCTCCCTTGAGGGTTCGTAGACTGGCGGTGGCACCTCCTCCTCCCTTGGTGTCATCGCCCGACATACCGCCCCTGACGGGGCACCAGTTACGGACCGTCCTCCTCCCTTAGGTCCGTAGATTGGCGGCGACACCTCTCCTCCTCCCCGGTGTCGCCGCCCGATATTCCGCCCCCGACGGGGCAGCGCATACGGGTCCGACTCCTCCCCCAGGGCCCGTCATGACGCGGCGGCGCCTCTCCTCCTCCCTGGCGCCGCCGCCTCACAAAATACGGGCCGGGCGGATCTCCTCCCTTACCAAACGGCCCCATAGTTCGGCGTCCCTCCTCCTCCCTTTCAGGACGCTGAGATCTGGCGGTGACACCCCTCCTCCTCCCTGGGTGTCACCGCCTTTTTCGTTTTTCAGAGCTGGAAGCTAAATCAGGCGCGATCGTCCTTGGGCGAGGCCATGACCACATGAGTCGTGATCGTCGCCACCTGCGGGATGTCGCCCAGAACATCGGTGTGAAAGCGCTTGTAGGCCACAAGGTCCGCCGCTTCGACGCGCAGCAGATATTCCACGTTGCCGGTGATGTTGTGGCACTCGCGCACCTCGGGGCTGCGGGAAATGGCGCGTTCGAACGCCTCCTGAGCGCGCTTGGAATGCTCTCCCAGACCGACGGTCAGATAAGCGGTGAAGCCCACGCCCATCTTAACCGGATCGAGCACTGCGCGATAGCCGGTGATGATGCCCGCCGCCTCCAGCGCCTGCACCCGCCGCAGGCAGGCCGAGGGCGATAGGGCCACGCGGGCGGCCAGTTCCAGATTGCTGATCCGCCCGTCGCGGGACAATTCGTGCAATATCTGGCGGTCTTTGTCGTCAATCTTCGTCATTCCTTGCACAATTTGCGCCTGAAAGCGTCACTTTGCAATTACATTTCGCCACAGGCGGCCTAACGTCAGCGCCATGACACAAGACCTGATCCTCGCCCTCATGGGCTATGCGCTTGCCACCTCGATCACGCCGGGGCCCAATAACCTGATGTTGATGGCCTCGGGCGCAAATTTCGGCCTGCGCCGCACCCTGCCCCATATGGCGGGTGTCAGCCTGGGCCACGGGTTCATGACCTTCATCCTGGGCCTTGGGCTGGTTCAGGTATTCGAAAGCTTCCCGGTGGTCAGGATCGTGCTGACGGTGCTCTGCTCCGCCTACCTGCTGTGGCTGGCGTGGAAGATCGCCAATGCCGCGCCGCCGAAAGAGGGCCAGCCCGTGGGAACGCCCCTGACCTTCCTTCAGGCCGCAGCGTTCCAGTGGGTGAACCCCAAGGCGATCTTCATGTCGATCACCGCGCAGACCAACTATGCCCCCGAGGGCGCAGGCTGGACCGGCGCGCTGATGGTCGCTGTCATCTTTGCCTGCATCAATCTGCCCTCGGTCGGGGTCTGGGCCTGGATGGGGGTGCAGGTCAAACGCTTCCTCGGCACCGGCGCGCGGCTGAGGGCCTTCAATATCGTGATGGCGCTACTGCTGGTCGCGTCGCTGGTGCCGATTCTGATGCACTGACGCTCAGAACGGCACGTCATCCGCCTGATCGGCGGCCACCAGAAACCGGCCCACCACGCGCTTGATGCCGGCTTTGTCAAAGGCGATCACCAGCTTGTCGCCTTCCACGCCCTCCACCCGGCCATAGCCGAATTTCTGGTGAAAAACCCGCTCGCCGATGGTGAAGGCTGCCTCGGCCTGCGCGTCGATGGTGAAATTGCGCGATTCGCGGGGCTGGCTGGTGCCGCGTGCGCCAGTGTTGGCGTGGAGCCGTTTCCAGCCGGGGGAATTATAGACATCGGCCCGCATCGCCCGCTCCTCCAGCCCCGAACGGCCATAGTCCTGCGTGCTGCGCTGGTGGCCATGCAGCCCCGGCGGCGTCAGAACCTCCACATGATTCTCGGGCAATTCGTCGATGAAGCGGGAGGGCAGTTGCGACTGCCATTGCCCGTAGACCCGGCGATTGCCTGCGAAGGAAATCGTGCAGATCTCCTCGGCCCGCGTGATACCCACATAGGCCAGCCGCCGTTCCTCTTCGAGGCCCTTCAGTCCCTCCTCGTCCATGGCACGTTGGCTTGGGAACAGCCCATCCTCCCACCCCGGCAGGAAGACGGCGGGAAATTCCAGCCCCTTCGCGGCATGAAGCGTCATCAGTGTGACCTTTTCCTCGGTCTCGTCGCTTTCGTTGTCCATGATGAGGCTGACATGTTCGAGGAAGCCTTGCAGGTTCTCGAACCCCTCCAGCGCCTTCACCAGTTCCTTGAGGTTTTCCAGCCGCCCCGGTGCCTCGGGCGTCTTGTCGTTCTGCCACATCTCGGTGTAGCCCGATTCCTCCAGGATCATCTCGGCCAACTCGACATGGTTGAGCGTGCCCTGCGGGACGTCCTCTTCTATGAGGTCATCCACCGGCCCGACTGCGCGCATCGGCCCCATCATCAGGGTGCGCCAACGCTCGATCCCCTCGACAAAGCGCTGCAATTCCTTGGCGCCCTTGCCGGTCAGCCCCTTGGCCGCGAGCAGCACTTTCGCCCCTTCCAGCAGCGAGACGCCATTGGTTCGCGCCGCCATCTGGATCTTCTGCTGCGCCTTGTCGCCAAGCCCGCGCTTGGGGGTGTTGACCACGCGTTCAAAGGCCAGATCGTCCTCGGGGCTGACCACGAGGCGGAAATAGGCCATGGCATCGCGGATCTCCATCCGCTCGTAGAAGCGCGGGCCGCCAATGACGCGATAAGGCAGACCGATGGTCAGGAACCGGTCCTCGAAGGCGCGCATCTGGTGGCTGGCGCGCACGAGGATCGCCATGCCGTCGGGGCTGATCGGGGCCAGACCGCGGGTGCCGCGTTGCATCGCCTCAATCTCCTCGCCGACCCACCGGGCCTCCTCGTCGCCGTCCCAATGGCCGATGAGGCGGACCTTCTCGCCCTCCTCCGCCTCGGTCCACAGCTCCTTGCCAAGCCGCCCCTTGTTGCCCGCGATCACGCCCGAGGCGGCGGCGAGGATATGGGGGGTCGACCGGTAATTCTGTTCCAGCCGGATCACCTTGGCGCCGGGGAAATCCTTGTCGAATTTCAGGATGTTGCCCACTTCCGCCCCGCGCCAGCCATAGATTGACTGGTCGTCATCGCCCACGCAGCAGATATTCTTGTGCGCCTGCGCCAGAAGCCGCAGCCACAGATACTGGGCAACGTTGGTATCCTGGTATTCGTCCACCAGGATGTAGCGGAACCAGCGCTGGTATTGCTGGAGGATGTCGTCATGCGTCTGGAAGATCGTGACCATGTGCAAGAGCAGGTCGCCGAAATCGCAGGCATTGAGGGATTTCAGGCGTTGCTGATAGGCGGCATAAAGCTCCACGCCGCGGTTGTTGAAGGCCCCGGCCTCGCCCGCGCGCACCTTTTCCGGGGTCCAGGCGCGGTTCTTCCACTTGTCGATGATCGCGGCCAGCGCGCGGGCCGGCCAGCGTTTTTCGTCGATATTCTCGGCGATGATGAGCTGCTTCATCAGCCGGACCTGGTCGTCCGTGTCGAGGATAGTGAAGTTCGACTTCAGCCCCACCAGTTCCGCATGACGGCGCAGAAGCTTGACGCAGATCGCGTGGAAGGTGCCGAGCCAGGGCATCCCCTCGGCGGGCTGGCCGAGCAGCGCGCCCACCCGCGTCTTCATCTCGCGCGCGGCCTTGTTGGTGAAGGTCACGGCGAGGATCTCGTTCGGGCGCGCCTTGCCGGTGGACAGAAGATGGGCGATGCGGGCCGTCAGCGCGCGGGTCTTGCCCGTCCCGGCCCCCGCCAGCATCAACACCGGACCATCCAGCGTTTCCACCGCCTCGCGCTGCGGCGGGTTCAGCCCGTCGAGATAGGGCGCGGGCCGCGCGGCCATGGCGCGTTGCGAGAGGGAGGCGGCCGAGAAGGCCTCTTCATCGTCGAAAATATCCATGTGAACGAGCCTAGACCAAGCCACGGTTGAGTTAAAGTATTGTTCACGGTCCGTTCGCAAGTGTTTTATGGCGGGTCTTGCGCCGATTGGCATCGTCGCGGCGCGGGCGCGCTCTTCACCCGCCCCATTCGGGTCAGCCTCATCGCCCGCTTGGGGGCCAGCCCCCAAACCCCCGAGGTATTTTTGCCAAGATGAAGGGGAACGGGCTGGACAGGGGGCGTTGGCCCGGGTTTTGTCTGGGCATGGATCTGGACCAGACATATCCGGCGATCTCCGACCTCAAGGCGCAGGCACGGCGCAGGGTGCCGCATTTCGTCTGGGAGTTTTTCGATTCCGCCACGGGCACGGAGTCGGTCCTGCCGCGCAATCGGGCGGCGCTGGATCGGGTCCTGTTTCATCCCGCGATCCTGACAGGGGAGTTTACGCCCGATCTGTCCTGCACGCTGATGGGCCGGGACTATGCCGTGCCCTTCGGCATCGCGCCTGTGGGCATGTCGGGGGTGATCTGGCCCGATGCCGAAAAGCGGCTGGCGCGGTTTGCCGGATCCGTGGGGGTTCCCTATGGGCTCTCCACCGTGGCCAGTCAGACGCCGGAAACCGTAGGGCCGGAGGCAGGCGGCATGGGGTGGTTCCAGCTCTACCCGCCGCGCGCGCCCGAGGTGTTGGCGGACATGCTGGCACGGGCGTGGGAGGCGGGGTTTCACACGCTGGTGCTGACGGCGGATGTGCCTGTCGCCTCTCGCCGGGAACGGCAGACACGCGGCGGGCTGACCAATCCGCCGCGCCTGACACCCCGCTTGCTGGCGCAGGTGATGCGCTGCCCGGCCTGGGCCATGGGGATGCTGAAAACAGGCATGCCGCGGATGCGGACGCTCGATCGCTATGCGGAGCAGAAGACCAGCCTGCCGCAGACCGCCCATGTGGGCTATCTGATCCGGACCTCGCCCGATTGGGACTACCTGGGCCGTTTGCGCGAGCTGTGGCAGGGGAAACTGGTGGTCAAGGGCGTGATGGAGGCTGCCACGGTGGAGCGGCTGGAGGCGGCGGGGGTCGATGCGATCTGGGTGTCGAACCATGCGGGCCGCCAGTTTGACGGGGCGCGGGCCAGCATCGACGCGCTGCCGGAAATCCGCGCCGCCACCTGCCTGCCGCTGATCTTCGACAGTGGTATCGAGGGCGGGCTCGATATCATGCGGGCGCTGGCGCTTGGGGCGGATTTCGTGATGCTGGGGCGGGCCTGGCATTATGCTTTGGCAGCTTTGGGAGAGGCCGGTCCGCTGCATTTGCATGCGCTGTTGGTGAAGGACATGATCTCCTGCATGGGGCAGATCGGAGCACAGCGCCTGTCGGACCTTTCCGGGCGGCTGGTGGTGCCTCGGACCGGCTAGGATTGTTCAGCGCTAACAGGTCGATCACGCGGCGCAACAGGTCGTTTCCCGCGTGGGATTCGCAATTTTCATTGCTAGGGTCACTCTCGAACCACGGTTTGCAGCGGAATGACACACGTCTTCAAGCCACTGTAAAATATAGAACTGTTAGCGCTATCGCCGCTCTTGCAACATTTCGGCAACAATTATGTTGGCAGCGCAGCAATTTCTGCCTAACGTCCGCGCCATCCAGAACAGAGGGGAATGTTCATGGCCGACTTCAAGAAGATCCTGATTGCCAATCGGGGTGAGATTGCGATCCGAGTCATGCGTGCCGCCAATGAGCTTGGCAAACGCACCGTGGCGGTCTACGCCGAGGAGGACAAGCTGTCCTTGCACCGGTTCAAGGCTGATGAGGCTTACAAGATCGGGGAAGGTCTGGGGCCGGTTGCGGCGTACCTGTCCATCGACGAGATCATCCGTGTCGCCAAGGAATGCGGCGCTGATGCCATCCATCCGGGCTATGGGCTGCTGTCGGAAAACCCTCAATTCGTGGATGCTTGCGCGGCGAATGGGATCACCTTCATCGGGCCCAAGGCCGAGACCATGCGCGCGCTTGGCGACAAGGCCAGCGCCCGGCGCGTGGCCATCGAGGCGGGGGTTCCGGTGATCCCCGCGACCGAGGTTCTGGGCGACGATATGGACGCGATCCGCGCGGAAGCGGCAGAGATCGGCTATCCGCTGATGCTGAAAGCCTCCTGGGGTGGCGGCGGGCGCGGGATGCGGCCCATCCTGAACGCCGACGAGTTGGAAGAGAAGGTCCGCGAGGGTCGGCGCGAGGCCGAGGCCGCCTTTGGCAACGGCGAAGGGTATCTCGAAAAGATGATCACCCGCGCCCGCCATGTGGAGGTGCAGATCCTCGGCGACAAGCACGGGTCGATCTACCACCTTTATGAGCGCGATTGTTCCGTCCAGCGGCGCAACCAGAAGGTGGTGGAACGCGCCCCTGCGCCGTACCTGTCTTCCACGCAGCGCGAGGAAATCTGCTTGCTCGGCAAGAAGATCTGCGAGCATGTGAATTACGAATGCGCGGGCACGGTCGAGTTCCTGATGGATATGGACTCGGGGCGTTTCTACTTCATCGAGGTGAACCCCCGCGTTCAGGTGGAACATACCGTCACCGAGGAAGTGACCGGCATCGACATCGTGCGCGCGCAGATCCTGATTGCCGAGGGCAAATCGCTGGTCGAGGCCACGGGCACGGCCAGCCAGTATGACGTGAAGCTCGACGGTCACGCGATCCAGTGCCGGGTGACGACCGAGGACCCCACCAACAACTTCATCCCCGACTATGGCCGCATCACCGCCTATCGCGGCGCCACCGGCATGGGCATCCGTCTGGATGGCGGCACCGCCTATTCGGGCGCGGTCATCACGCGGTATTACGACTCGCTGCTGGAAAAGGTAACGGCATGGGCCCCGACGCCCGAGGCCGCGATCGCGCGGATGGACCGGGCGCTGCGGGAGTTCCGCATTCGCGGCGTCAGCACCAATATCGCCTTCGTGGAAAACCTGCTGAAGCACCCCACGTTCCTGAACTACCAGTACACGACCAAGTTCATCGACGAGACGCCGGAGCTGTTCGACTTCCGCCCCAAGCGCGACCGCGCGACGCGGATCCTGACCTATATCGCCGATATCACCGTGAACGGGCACCCCGAGACCGAGGGCCGCGCCAAGCCCAAGGCCGACCTGAAACCGGCCAAGGCCCCTGCCCCCAAGGCCGCGCCCGCGCCGGGCACCAAGACGCTCTTGGATGAAAAGGGCCCGCAGGCCGTGGCCGACTGGATGGCGGCGCAGAAACAACTTCTGATCACCGACACCACCATGCGCGACGGGCACCAGTCGCTGCTGGCGACCCGGATGCGGTCCATCGACATGATCAAGGCCGCGCCCGCCTATGCCGGGAACCTGCCGGGGCTGTTCAGCGTGGAATGCTGGGGCGGCGCGACCTTCGACGTGGCCTACCGCTTCTTGCAGGAATGCCCGTGGCAACGCCTGCGCGACCTGCGCAAGGCCATGCCCAACATCATGACGCAGATGCTGCTGCGCGCCTCCAATGGCGTGGGCTACACAAACTATCCTGACAACGTGGTGCAAAGCTTCGTGGCGCAGGCCGCCGAAACCGGCGTCGACGTCTTCCGCGTGTTCGACAGTTTGAACTGGGTCGAGAACATGCGCGTGGCGATGGATGCGGTCGTCGAAAGCGGCAAGGTTTGCGAGGGCACGATCTGCTATACCGGCGACATCCTGAACCCGGATCGGGCGAAGTACGATCTTGAGTATTACGTCACCATGGGCAAGGACCTGCGGGACGCGGGCGCGCATGTTCTGGGTCTCAAGGACATGGCGGGACTGCTGAAACCGGCCTCCGCAAAAATCCTGATCAAGGCCCTGAAGGAAGAGGTCGGCCTGCCCATCCACTTCCACACCCATGACACGGCGGGGATTGCCTCGGCCACCATTCTCGCGGCCTCTGATGCGGGCGTGGATGCGGTCGATTGTGCGATGGACAGCTTCAGCGGCAACACCAGCCAGGCGACCCTTGGCACGGTGGTCGAGGCGCTGCGCCATACCGAGCGCGACACCGGGCTCGACATCAAGGCGATCCGCGAGATCTCCGACTACTTCGAGGCGGTGCGCGGCCAGTACGCGGCCTTCGAGAGCGGCCTACAGGCCCCCGCCTCCGAGGTCTATCTGCACGAAATGCCGGGTGGGCAGTTCACCAACCTCAAGGCGCAGGCGCGCAGCCTCGGGCTGGAGGAACGCTGGCACGAAGTGGCGCAGATGTATGCCGACGTGAACCAGATGTTCGGCGATATCGTGAAGGTCACGCCGTCCTCCAAGGTGGTGGGCGATATGGCGCTGATGATGGTCAGCCAAGGCCTGACCCGCGCGCAGGTGGAAGACCCCAAAACCGATGTGGCCTTCCCCGACAGCGTCATCGACATGATGCGCGGTAATCTGGGCCAGCCACCGGGCGGCTTCCCCGCCACGATCCTCAAGAAGGCGCTGAAGGGCGAAAAGCCCAATACCGAACGCCCGGGCAAGCACCTGCCGCCGGTCGATCTGGAGGCCACCCGCAAGGAGCTGATCGAGAAGGTAGGCGAACCCGTCGATAATGAGGACCTGAACGGCTACCTCATGTACCCCAAGGTCTTCACCGACTACCGGGCCCGTCATGCGGAATATGGCCCGGTGCGCACCCTGCCGACCAAGACCTTCTTCTATGGCATGCAGCCCGGCGAAGAGATCGAGGCCGAGATCGACCCCGGCAAGACGCTGGTGGTGCAGTTGCAGGCCGTGGGCGAGACCAACGAGGATGGCGAGGTCAAGGTCTTCTTCGAGCTCAACGGCCAGCCCCGCACCGTGCGCGTACCCAACCGCAAGGCACAGGCCTCGACCGCCAAACGCCCGAAGGCCGAGCTTGGCAACCCCAACCACGTGGGTGCACCTATGCCCGGCGTCGTGGCCACGGTTGCGGTTCAGGCCGGTCAGGCCGTCAAGCAGGGCGACATGCTGCTGACCATCGAGGCGATGAAGATGGAAACCGGCATCCATGCCGACCGCGATGCCGTGGTCAAGGCCATCCATGTGACGCCCGGCGGCCAGATCGACGCCAAGGATCTGCTGGTCGAATTGGACTAATAAAAAAGGGCGCCCGACATTGCGGCGCCCTTTCTCCGTCCATTTCTAATCACTTTTTATTGTTATGTTGCCCGTCAATCGCGCAGTGACGAGGTGATAAACATGACCCTGAGAACCGAATTCTGGTACGACGAAAGCGGTGCCGTGACAGTCGACATGACCGTTCTGGCTGCCGGCGTTGTCGGCCTTGGCATCGCAACGATGTCCGTGGTGAGCAGCGGCGTCGAAGACCTGTCCGGCGACATCAACGCCGAACTGTCCTCCAACAACTGGAACATGTTCAGCAATGGCAGGGTTTCGGTCGGATCTTTCGATTTCTCTGGCGGCAATGCCCCCGGCTGGCTTGGCGGATCGGTCCGAAATATGGGCGGTGAACTGGGCGAATTGCTGGTCCTTGGCCCCGGTGAGGCAACGGGTTTCCTCGTGGAAGTCGCCGAGGGGGCCACGAACGCGATCATGGAATTCGATCTGGTTGCGGGCGACAGCCTCGACAACAGCGCCCAATGGGGCACCGACACCGCCACGATCTCGCTCAACGGCGTGCCTGTTGCCGTGGCGCTGGCCAGTGGCAACAGCATGACATTCGACATCCCGCAGCTTGACGGCACGACGGTCGAGGCAACGGTAGAGGTCGCGTCGGTCGCGCTTGGCGGCAATGGCGGCTGGAACGATTCCGTGGCATCCGTGCGCGTGACCGTGGACGAACCGACATCGGATATCCAGTTCGAGCTTCAGTCCAATGCCAACCAGGGCATCGGCGATGAATTCTGGGGGCTGGACAATTTCGACGCCACCACCACCGGCGGTCCCGGATTCTGATCGGGCGACCGGACCTGCCCCCCACGGATACCGCATCTGCCTGACTAACCGCTGGCGGGCTTTGCAAAAAGGCCACATCCTGAGTGAATTGAGCTTGGTGGCCGAGCCCGTGCATGCAAGAGTTCGACCCTGTCACATTGCAGGAGCGCGCTGTTGTTCACACCGGATCAAGTCCTTGACTTCTGGTTCCCCGAAACGGGCCACGAGACGAACCCGGACTCCCATTCCGCCTTCTGGAACGAACGGATGCAGGGCGGCATGGATGAGGTCATCATCCGCGACTTTGCCGACCTGACGCTTGCCGCCGCCCGTGGCGAACTGGACCATTGGGCCGACACGGCGCGCGGGCGGCTGGCGCTGATCATCGCGCTGGACCAGTTTCCCCGCTCGCTCTGGCGCGATACGCCCGCGGCTTATGCGCAGGACATCAAGGCCGCGCGACTGGCGCTGGACGGCATCGCCAACGGTGATTTCGACCGGCTCGCCCCCTGGGAGCAGGCGTTTTTCGTGATCTCCATTTCCCATTGCGAAGGCCCCGACCACCTGCACCGCATGGACCTGCTGGATGAGTTGATCGAACGGATCATCCTAAAGCTGCCGGAACCGATTGCCGGGATGGGCGATGCGTTCCGCACCCAGAACAGGACGGTGCGCGGCGTGCTGGAACGGTTCGGCCGCCACCCGCATCGCAACCCGATCCTCAGACGCCCCTCCACGCCGGATGAAGAGGCCTATATCGCCACCGGCGATTTCCCCCATGTGCGCAAGGTCGAAACCGGGACGGACTGACGCCGCGACAGGTGCATTTGGGCTTGCGCAACGCTGCCGGGGACGCTGCAATCGACGCCAAGACGCGCGGAGCATTCCATGGCCAAGATCCTCGTCATGACAGACCTGCACATCACGCCGGAAGGCGAGACCATCATTGGCCTCGACCCCGGTGCGCGGCTATCGGCGGGGCTGGCCCATGCTGCTCGGATTCACCCGGATGCGGAGCGGATCGTCCTGATGGGCGACCTGACCCACCACGGCTCTGCACAGGAATATGCCCGGCTGAAACCACTGCTGGCGGACCTGCTCTGGCCCGTCACCTTGATGATCGGCAATCATGACACGCGAACGGAGTTCCGCGCGGCCTTTCCGGACGCGCCAACCGATGCGGATGGATTTGTCCAAAGCGCGATTGATCTGGGCGATATCAGGCTGATCTGCCTCGACACGCATGAAACGGCCCCGGCGGTGGAGCATGCGGGCCATCTCTGCCCTACCCGGCTGGCCTGGCTTGTCCGGGAACTGGAGGCGGACACGAAACCCTGCCTTGTCTTCCTGCATCATCCGCCCTTCGACACCGGATTTTCGGGCATGGATCACATCGGCCTCATGAACGCGGCAGAATTGCGCGGGGTGTTGACCGCCTATCCGCAGGTCAAACATGTCTTCGCCGGGCACATCCATCGCACGATCACCGCCTCCGTCGACGGCCTGCCGATCACTGTTTTCAAAAGCCCCTGCCATCAAATGCCCATGATTCTGGGTCAGGAAGGCAGCGGCCATTCGGTAGACGAACCGGGGGCCTATGGCATCATCCTGACGAACGGGGACAGGGTGGTGGTGCATTTCGAGGACTTCACCCTGCCTGCGCAGGACGTGAGCCACTACTGACGGATGGGACGGGATATGGATATGATTGCGCCGCTTTATGCAGGGCTTCTGGGCCTGCTGTTTCTTCACCTCAGCATCCGGGTGATCAGCCTCAGGCGTCACCACAAGGTGTCGGTCGGGGATGGCGGGGAAAAGGCCCTGTCAAAGGCCATGCGGGTGCAGGCCAATTGCGTGGAATATGCCTCGATCGGGCTGATCCTTCTGTTCGGCGCAGAGCTTCAGGGCGCACCCACCTGGGCCGTTCACGGGCTTGGGGTGACGTTGCTTCTGGGCCGGGTGCTGCATGCGTTCGGCTTCGGGTCCACACCGCAGATCGTGCCCGCACGCATCTGGGGCATGGCGCTGACGCTTGGCATGATCCTGATCGCGAGCCTGTCCAATATCATCCGCGCGGTGATCTGAGCGCGTCCGAAAGGCCACTGGCAGGCACGCCGCCAATCTGCGATGCTGCACAAGGCAACTATCCGCAGAGACCGACCCCTTGGCGACGATCCTGACCATCACCCTGCCCATCTACCTGCTGATCGGGCTTGGCTTCCTGTCCGTTCGAACCGGCTATTTCGCCGGGTCCGATATCAGGGCCATCGGCACGTTCGTGGTGCGGTTCGCCCTGCCCGCGCTGATCTTCCTGGCCGTGGGCACCGCGACCCCGTCGGAAACACTGCATTGGGGGCTGTTCGCGGTCTACCTGTCGGCTTCTCTGGCGCTGTTCGCGACCTGCATCCTTGTGGGGCGCCTCGTTTTCCGGGCGCGCTGGTCGATGCTGGGGGTGGTGGGGCTTGGCATGGTGGGTTCCAACTCGGCCTTCGTGGGGTTTCCGTTGCTGTCCATCCTCTACCCTGACCTTGCCGTGACGATCTTCGCCACCGTGATGCTGCTGGAAAACGTGATCCTGATTCCGCTGGCTTTGGCGGTGGCAGATGCAGGTGAGCGCAGCGCAAGCACACCGTTGCAGGGGTTTCTCAAGGGCCTCAAGGGGCTGATCAAGAATCCACTGGTCCTGTCGATCATTGTCGCTCTGGCCTATTCCCTGTCCGGCCTGACCCTGCCCGAGCCGATCCTGCGCCCCATCGAGATGCTGCGCCCGATCGCCTCGCCTGTTGCGCTCTTTGCCGTGGGTGGCACCGTTGCCGCCGCAACGCTTGCCAGTGCCCGCGACATGGCCGCGCCGATGGGGGTGATCCTGGTGGGCAAGCTGGTTCTGCATCCGCTGTTCTTTCTTGCCGCAACGATGCTGCTGCCCGCCCTGCCCGACGAGATCCGCCATGCCGGCCTGATCAACGCGGCCTGTCCGATGCTGTCGATCTTCCCATTGATCGCCATGGCCTATGGGCGGGAATTGCTGGCCTCGACCGCGCTGATGGTCACGACAGCGGCCTCTTTCGTGACCATCTCGGGCCTTTTGTGGATTATTTCGCTGGCCGCCTCCTGACCACTTGCAGCGGGCCTGCTACAGCTTATCTGACTGCGATCCGATCCAAGGAGTTGCCAGATGATCGAGCTGTTTTCCGACCCCGCCGTGTGGGCCTCTTTCCTGACCCTGACCGTTCTGGAGATCGTGCTCGGCGTTGATAACGTCATCTTCATATCCATCGCCGCCGCAAGACTGCCCGCGGAGCAACGCCGCCGTGCGCGGGTGATCGGGCTGACGGGGGCGCTGGTGCTGCGCATCCTGCTGCTGCTGTCCATCGCCTGGATCATCGGGCTGAGCGAGCCGATCATGACCGTCCTGGGCCTCGACATCAGCTGGCGCGATATCATCCTGATCGCGGGCGGTCTCTTCCTGCTCTACAAGGCTTCGACCGAGATCTTCCACGAGGTTGAAGGCGGCATCCATACGGCTGAGGAAACCGTGGTGAAGGCGGTTTTCGCCTCGGTCATCTTCCAGATCATGCTGCTCGATCTGGTCTTCTCGCTCGACTCGGTCATTACCGCCGTGGGCATCGCAGACCATATCGAAGTGATGATCGCCGCCGTGATCGTGGCCATCGTGGTGATGATGGTCGCAGCAGCCCCGATCGCGAAATTCGTGGAGGATCACCCGTCCACCAAGATGCTGGCCCTGGCCTTCCTGGTCATGGTCGGCATGGCCCTGGTCGCAGATGGCTTCCACTTCCATGTCGAACGCGGTTTCATCTATGCGGCGATGGTCTTTGCCGGGGCCGTCGAGATGCTGAACCTGTGGCGCGCGGCGCGGCGCAAGCGGCTGGCGGAAAATGCGTAGGCGGCGCGATTTTCCTCTTGCAGCCCTGCGGCTGTCGGCCTAAATACCGCCCTCACAGAGCGGGCGTAGCTCAGGGGTAGAGCATAACCTTGCCAAGGTTAGGGTCGTGAGTTCGAATCTCATCGCCCGCTCC